>NZ_DATFAF010000081.1:0-9082 GCF_035254865.1 Noviherbaspirillum sp. | reverse complement strand
GAACCCTACCGCCGCGGCATGCTGCCGGTGGATGACATCCACACCTTGTATTGGGAGGAGTGCGGCAATCCCGACGGCCAGCCGGTTCTGTTCCTGCATGGCGGACCCGGCGGCGGCTTGTCGCCGCGGCATCGCTGCTTTTTCGATCCCGATCATTACCGCATCGTGCTGTTCGACCAGCGCGGCGCCGGCAAATCGACGCCGCTGGGCGAATACCGCAACAACACCACGCCATTGCTGATCGACGATATCGAACGCATACGCGATATGCTCGGCATCGAGCAATGGCTGCTGTTCGGCGGCTCCTGGGGTTCGACACTGGCGCTGGCCTACGGGCAGGCGCATCCGGAACGTTGTCTCGGCTTCGTGTTGCGCGGCATCTTTCTGTGCACGCGCGAGGAGATCGACTGGTTTCTCAACGGGATACGATGGTTTTATCCGGATGTGCATGCGCAGTTCGTGGCATCGATTCCGCCGGAGGAACGCGGCGATTTGCTGCAGGCGTTCGCGAAGCGCTTGTTCAGCGAGGATCCGAATGTCTACATGCCGGCCGCGCGCAGCTGGAGCCGCTACGAGGGGAGCTGCCTGTTCCTGCGTCCCGATCCGGGTGCGATCGCCGACTTCAGCTCGGATGTGGTGAGCCTGGGCATCGGGCGGCTCGAAGCGCATTACTTCCTGCACGACGGTTTCTTCGGCGACGATCAACTGATACGCAACGTCGATCGCATCCGCCATTTGCCGGCGGTCCTGGTGCAGGGACGCTACGACGTGGTTTGTCCGCCGTCGGCGGCGTTTCGCCTGCATGCTGCCTGGCCGGAAGCGAAGCTGCACGTGGTCGACGATGCGGGACATTCGGGATACGAGCCGGGCATCACGCGCCTCCTGGTGGGAGCGACCGAGCAGTTCAGGACGAAGGGCAGTTTCGACTGAGCCGGCAGGGCTGTCGCGCTCAATGCGCGCTGCTGCGCTCGATCTCCGACGTCACGGCCTCTACCATCTTGCGCACATTCATCTGCACTGCTGCCGTGCCGATGAGCGGCGGAAGAAAGAAATTCGGTTCCAGCGTGCTGTCGAAATGAATGCGCGTGCCCTCGACGCCATCCTGCGAAAACGGTTCCAGTTCCCAGTGCGCCGCGTAGTGCTTCATGTCGCCCGACAGCAGCGCGACCGTAATGGTCGCCATGGGCCGCTCCTCGATGCGCAGCTTCATGTGCACCGGCAGCGTGAAAAACATAAAGCCGGTCTGGCTGCGCTGTTCAATGATCGCTTCATTTCCCTTGCGCGATATCAGTTTGGATTCCACCAGGTCGGGAACGAACATCGGCAGCCGCTCATAGTCGGTCAGCACGCGCCAGGCATGCTGCGGAGTAGCGTGCACGAAACCGCTGGCTTCGACTTCGAACATGGCCTCGCCGTTGCGATGGATGCGATGCGCATCGGCATGCACCGCCGAGTGGCCGTAGCGTTCTTGTGCGTGCATGGACGAGCTCCCCAGGGCAATGAGCAATACGACAAGGTCAAGCATCATCTCAGCGTAGAAGACGTGGCTCGATATGCAAGTGAAGATGCAGGGACGGCGTGATATTTGTAACGACGCGTAAGATTGCTTCCTGCCACGAATATCTCTACATTACTTTCTTCTGCAAGGCATTTCGTCAAAGCATTGATTGCTGACGGATGAAATGTCGGCCAAGCAGCGAACCGGGTCACTTTTTTCACGCATCGAGCAGGCACTGGCATGAACATCCGCAACGCATTTCTTCTTGCTGCAGCCGTGCTCGCTGGCTGCGCCACGTCCACCGGTGACCGATCCACCGACCGCCCGAGTGAAAAAGCCGCGCGTGCCGAGCGAAGGGCCGAGTCGCGCGCGGAGGCATCCAGTGCCAGTTCCGTGGATGCCTATAAACGCGATCTCGCACTTCGTATTTCCGACGTGAATTCCGGCAAGGTCTACCCCGGGCGTCCGCAGGCCTTGTTGCGCTCGGTAGTGGTGCTGCGTTATGCGGTGGATGCGCATGGCAATCTGGTGCGCAGCGAAATCATGCGCTCCAACCATGACCGCGAAACCGAATCGATCGCGCTGGCGTCACTGCGCAACGCGGCGCCGTTCCCGCGGCCCGCCTCGCATCTCGTGCGTCACGGCAAGCTCGAAATTTCCGAGACCTGGCTCTTCAATAACGACGGCCGCTTCCAGTTGCGCACGATTGCGCAGCCGCAAATGGACCAGTAAAGCATGATTGCGCCTGCCAGGATGCAGGCGCCGCATTGTAAATTCCTCACCGTCCGATTCCGCGTTACACATTTTTACATTGTCATAAGTGCTTAAAATTCAAGCACTTGAAAAAATCCTGAGCGCCCTCCTTGAGACCCCCGGCGTGTTCTGCTGAACGCGCACACAGGGCTTGCATCCAAGCTGCTGCATCGATGATGCCTTTCTTTTAACTTAAGGAGTTTCCTCATGAGGCTAAAACCTATT
Organism: Noviherbaspirillum sp.; assembly: GCF_035254865.1. Taxonomy (GTDB): domain Bacteria; phylum Pseudomonadota; class Gammaproteobacteria; order Burkholderiales; family Burkholderiaceae_D; genus Noviherbaspirillum. Next base: position 6,606 of record NZ_DATFAF010000081.1, on the reverse strand, counting down.
ATCCGATCACTATCGTTTGTCATGATCGCGTCGGTGTCGTCATTTGCATTGGCGCAATCATCCGGGGCCGGCACAAGTAGCGGCAGTAGCGCAAGCTCGCCGTCTTCGACTCTGCCGTCGTCCTCCGCAACCAGCGATCCAAGCAAGTCGAGCAGCGGTTCCTCTTCGGCATCGCCTTCGACCAGCGGCAGCAGCAGCACTTACGGCGGCACGTCCGGCAGCAGCGGCACCAGCGGCATGTCCTCGTCCGGTTCCAGCGACACCTCGGGCAGTTCGGGCACCAGCGGCACCGGTGCTTCCGGTTCGTCGACTGACAGCAGCAAGAGCAGCAGCGGTATGAGTTCCGGCAGCTCCGGCACCAGCGGCACTACCGGATCGTCCGGCTCCAGCAGCATGGGCAGCCCCAGCTCCGGAGCGTCGGGCACCAGCGGCACGTCCGGTTCCTCCGGCTCGAGCAGCATGGGCGCCCCCAGCTCCGGCGCATCCGGCACCGAGTCGACTGGCGCAACGAGCAGCAGCCCGGCCGCTTCGAGCGACGCCACTTCGGATACCACCCCTAAGAAAGCAACGAAGAAGAAGCACAAGAAGGCCAAGAAATCCAGCAAGGCCAAGTCTTCCGGCCCGTCGGGTGCCTCCTCTTCCTCCGATACCGGAGCAGGTTCAAGCTCCGATACTTCCTCGCCCAGCAAGTAAGCACTTGCCCATCACGCTGCCCCAAAAAAAAGCGGCTCTCGAGCCGCTTTTTTCATGGCAGGGGAAACGCCGGTTCAGTGGCCGCGCCCGTGACCGTTGCCATGCCCGTGATTCTCCTTGCCGTGTTTTCCGCCGCGCCGTCCATTCTCATATTCGGCCGACCTGACGAAGTACACCGGCTGGCCGCAGGCATTGTATTTGTGGCAGTGCTTCGCCCAGTGTTTTGCATGGCCGGGCGGGACATTCAGATAGATCGGCGCCATCCGAACCGGGCGTGCCGGACGCGCGATGATGATGGGCTGCGCATACACGACCGGCGGTGGCGGCGCATTGCCGATATCGATGCGGCCGTAGACGCCGGGCGAGACCTGGCCGGCGACGCTCACGCCGACGTTGACGTCCGATGCGTGCGCGACGGCTGCGAACTGCAGCAGGGCCAAGGTGGCGATGGTCAAGAATGTGCTGCGCATGATTCTCCTGGATGCAAAGAGGGGACGCGCCGGTCGGCGCTCATGTCTGCCATCCTAAACGGGACCGGCACCTCAGGCAAGCCTCGTGTTGCGTCTGCGGCCACTGGCGGCACGCCGCGTTTGTCGCCGCCCGCGTATTCTGTTTAAATGGGTGATGCCCTCTCAGCACGACGCTACCATGAAAACTGCTCCATCCCCCTTGCTCGCCGCCGCCTACAAGCGACCGCAAAAGCTGTACCGCTATTCGCAGCGGTCCTTGCTGGAACGTTCGCTGCAATTCGGCGAGTTCCAGCTGCATCCGCCGCTCGCCGAAGAAAAAGCGCCGCCGGCCATAGATCAGATCCTGCCGTTCGGTCCGCGCGCATCCGCCGAAGCATCGTCCACCTTTCTCACGCTGAGTCTGGCAAACGCGTGGGATGAAAAGCTGTTCGACGCCTTTGCCGGCGCCGACTGCTGCCTGGTAATCCATGACGCCGAAGAATTCGGAGAACGCATCCATCGCGCCGCGCAGCGTCTCCTACCGAGCTGGGCCGGCATCGATGCCGCGATTTCCTACGGCATGCCCAGTCCGCTGGGAGCCGCGTTTTCTAAGGCGCGCCAGCATGCGCCGGAAAAAGAGTGGCTGTTCGCCTGGCGCCCGACGCAACGCATGCTGAGTTGCAATCCGGTCACGATCCGCATCGGCAACATCGAAGGCATCGCGGAACTGCGCGACAGGGACGGCGGCGCAGGCTGAATGCAACGCGCGGCTCTTAATAGCGCATTCCAGGAATTTTTCCTTCCGGTTTTGCACTCCAACTTGTTCCCGGGTTTGGGCACAGGCAAGGAGGCGGGACGGGCATGTTACTCATCCGACAGATGCCGGCCGTACGGACGGAGGCCGCATGCGACTGAAGCTGCGCGCGTCCATCGTGCTGGCGGTCGTGATCGGACTGCTGATTCCGGTCACGATCATCACGCTGATCGTGCTTCGCCAGGATGAACAGGCGTTGAGACAGCGCCTGCAAGCGGATCAAGAGCGGCTCGCGGAAATCCTGACGCTGGGCATGCAGGAGCCTTTGTGGAACCTGAATCCGCGTTCCGGCCGTCCCTTGTTTGCGGCGATGCTGAGCGACGAGCGGATATCGAAGATCGTCGTGCGCGACCAGAAATTCGGTGTCTTCCTGTTCCAGGAAATTCCGCAACGACGCCGGGGGCGGCAATTCATGATCAGCCGCGATGTCTTGTACAACGACGAAGTGATCGGCTTCGTGACGATTGAAATGGACAGCGGCCAGCTCGACGCCGAGATTCGCCGCAATCGCATGACGATTGCCCTGACCGTGCTGGCGCAATTGCTGTTGAGTCTGCTGCTGATCGTGTCCCTGCTGCAATACCGCGTGCTGGCGCCGATCCGTCGCCTGATGAAGGAATCGCAGCGTCTCGCGCGGCGCGAGTTGACCGCACCATTCATGTGGCGGCAGAAGGATGAGCTCGGCAGCCTCGGCAGCAGCCTGGAAAGCACGCGCCAGTCCCTGCAGTCGTTGTTCGATGAAATCGAGTCCAAGAACCGCGCACTGGAAGAAGACATCCGGCGCCGCGTGCAGGTCGAACAGGAACTGCAGCGCCATCGCGAGCATCTCGAAGAACTGGTGAAGGAGCGCACCGCCGAGCTAATGCTGGCCAAGGAGCGCGCCGAAGTCGCCAGCCAGGCGAAGAGCACTTTTCTCGCCAGCATGAGTCATGAATTGCGCACGCCGCTCAATGCGGTGCTCGGCTACGCGCAGGTGCTCAAGCGCGGTCCCAATCTGGATGCGCACCAGATCGCCAGCCTCAATACCATTCAGCAAAGCGGTGAACACCTGCTGACCTTGATTACCGATCTGCTCGACCTGTCCAAGATTGAGTCCGGCAAGTTCGAGCTGGTCGAACACAAGGTCGACATGCAGAGCTGTTTGCAAGTGATCGCCGACATCATCCGGGTGCGCGCCGAACAGAAGGGCCTGCTCTTCAGATATAGCGCGGCGCCGGATTTGCCGCGCGTCGTCGTGTGCGACGAAAAGCGCGTGCGCCAGGTACTGCTCAACCTGCTCGGCAATGCGGTCAGGTTTACCGACGAAGGCGAGGTCAGCCTGCGTGTCACCCGCCTTGCGCATAACGAAGCCGATCATGCGCGTCTGCTGTTCGAGGTGAGCGATACCGGCGTCGGTGTGCCCGAGAGCGAACTCGAACGCATCTTCCAGCCTTTCGAGCAGGCCGGCGAAGCCCGGCATCGTTTCGGCGGCACCGGACTGGGTCTGTCGATCAGCCGCCAGCTCGTGCGCATGATGAACAGTGAAATCCACGTTGCCAGCCGTCCTGGCGCCGGCAGCGTGTTCAGCTTCGAACTGGTCGTTCCGGTCGCCGACGACGAGCCGGCCGACGGTCATGTGCTGTCGTGCAAGCGCGACGAGCATTGCCTTCCCGCGAAGGACGACGAAGAATTCGTGACGCCGCCGCCGGAGCAGATGGCCAGGCTCCGCGAGCTCGCGCAGATCGGCAACATGCGCGACCTGCGCGACTACGCCGATCATCTCGTAGAGCTTGATGCGCGCTATGAAGGTTTTGCGGAGAAGTTGCGCGCGCTGGCCAATGCCTACCAGTCGAAGGCCATTCTCGCGCTGGCCGAGCAAGCCCTGCCGCCGGACTACACTTCCTGAGCGAAAATTCACACTCTGCGCCAGGTCTTTCAAACCGCGGCCACCCGGTCCGGCTCCCTCATCTGATCCGCATCAAAGAACCGGCATGCGGAGGAGAAAGTTCGCTCTGGCGCAAGGCTCGGAGCTTTACATTTCGTAAATTACCTGACATAAATAGAGATGGCTTGTTGCTTGACGCGACCAATGATCGACATGCGGATCGCCGCATCCGATATCATTTCCGATATGTGATTTCTGTTAATGGTCGCCCGGCAACCCGCGGGCGACCTTTTTTGCTTTCGATCTTTTTGTGGAGTATCGCCATGCTGAATTCAAACATCAAAACCGTGAGGAACGACATGAAGACCCTGGTCAAGGATGCACAAGAACTGTTTCGCGAAGCAAGCCATGCAACCGGCGAAAAGGCGGAGGAGCTGCGCTCCAGAGGCCTGGTGATGCTGGATGCCGCGATGGAAAAGGCGCAGGAAGTGCAGGCCATTGCGGTGCAAAAGGGCAAGGCCGCCGCACATACGACCGACGAGTTCGTGCACGATCATCCATGGAAGGCGGTCGGCATCGCGGCTGGCGTCGGCCTGATCGTCGGCATGCTGATTTCGCGCCGCTAGTGGCTGCATGATGGAGCAGCGACAAACGCATTCCGCGGAAACCGGCCCCGGCCTCATTGCCGGCTTGGCCGGCCTGGCGAAGAACGGATTCGCCCTGCTGGTGAGCCGGATCGAGCTGGCTTCGCTGGAGCTGGGCGAGGTGCGCAACAATATCGCGCGGCTGCTGCTGGTCGGCGTGCTCGGCATCGTTGCGCTGTGGTTCGCGCTCGGCTGCTGGACCGCGCTCATCATCGTGCTGGCATGGGACGCGATGGGCTGGAAAATCCTGCTCATCGTCGCCGCCGCGTATTCGCTGCTGGCGCTCGGCATCCTGCTGTACGCGCGTTCGATGCTCGACGGCGACCAGTTGAGCATGCCCGCGACCCTGAATGAATTGCGCAATGACCGCGACGCGTTGTTGTAAGAGGATGGTATGAATCGGGATGGCATGAATCGAGCCGATCGCAAGAAACAGCTTATCGCGCAGGGCGCGCTCTACCGGGCCGAACTCCTGCTCGCCAAAGAGACGGCGCATGCCAGTCTGCAGCCGGACTCGCTGGCGAAAAGCGCGCTGCATCAGATCGTGCGGGGCGCGCTTGCCATTTTCCGGCGACAGAATCTGACAGGTCTCGCAGGCTTGGCGGGCGGCAACCTGCCAACGGCGCTGCCGCTCGTGATCACCGGCGTTTCTGCCCTGGCAAAACGCAAGCATCTGCTGAAACCCGTGCTGCTTGCCGGCGCCATTGCCGGTGTGGTGGCACTCGTTGTGAAGAAGAAAAAGGCGGGACATACCGCTGCCGACATGGATTTCGTCGGGCCGGAATAAGCCCGAAATTTTTTTCGAATGTAACTTGTCGAACTTGCATCACTTCGGTATGTCCAACTCGTGGTTTTGACACAGATAAGGATATGCATGATGCGAAATCAACTCATTATTACTGCGCTGGCAGCGCTCATCGCACTCGGCGGTTGTGCCAACATGACCGAGGAGCAGCGCCGCACGGCGACCGGCGCGGGAATCGGCGCAGGCCTTGGCGCGGTGCTGGGAGCCAGCACCGGCGGCGGCGGGGGAAAACGCGCGGCGACCGGCGCGGTGCTGGGCGGTGCGGCGGGCGCGGTGGCCGGCAATATCTGGTCCAAGCGCATGGAACAGCAGAAGCGCACCATGGAGCAGGCGACCCAGGGCACCGGCGTGCAAGTGTCGCAGACCGCGGATAACCGGCTCAAGCTCGATATTCCTTCCGATATCTCCTTCGACACCAACCGCGCCGACATCAAGCCCAACTTCCGGCCCATCCTCGACAAGTTCGCTTCCACGCTGGTGGAAAACCCGGATACGAGGATCAACATCATCGGCCACACCGACAGCACCGGCGGCGACGCGATCAATGACCCGCTGTCGGTCAACCGCGCCGCGCATACGCGCGACTATCTGACTTCGCGCGGAGTGGCGTCCAACCGCATCGCCATCGAAGGTCGCGGCTCGCATGAGCCGGTAGCGTCGAACGACACGGAAGCCAATCGCGCACGCAATCGCCGCGTCGAAATCTTCGTCGCCGAACCGCAGGCCAGCGCGCAGGCACCGCAGGCCACGCAACCGCGTTAGCGCCTGCTGCAAGCCCCTTGCTTCGGTGGTCCCCGTTTCATCGACCGCCGAAGCACCGGCCTGCTTCCTCCTTCAATTCCCGCCAAGGTCGCGCAACAGCGCGCGATCGGCCGCATTGACACCGCAATGCGCCGGGCCGTCCGCTGCCCAAAATCGGTCGAATCTCCTTAATTTCCTTTGTTGATTTTTCTGTTGTTTTTTGTTGTTTTTTGTTGTTTAATGAAACGGCTCGATGCTTAGAAGCCGAGCCGCATACGCGTGCATCGACCGAAACCCTGAACGAATTGACTGAAAATCCGCGGCAAGCATGCTTGCAGGGCAAGCACGATGCCTTGAAAGCCTGCCGCCAATATTCGACTACGAAATCACGTATTGACCCCGCATTGCTGGTCATCGTACAGCGGCATTCTTCCCTCCGCGGTGCGCAAACGTAAAGGGAAGGCAACAAGAAAAGGTGGAGATATGAGACTGAAACTGACAGCGCTGGCGGCGGCTGCGATGCTGGCCTCGGGGGCGTCGTGGGCGGACATGACGGCGGCGGAGAAGTGGGTGACGCAGGAATTCCAGCCCTCGAC
>NZ_DATFAF010000080.1:0-4121 GCF_035254865.1 Noviherbaspirillum sp. | reverse complement strand
GCGCAGATACGCCGGCGCGGCATCGGTGTATGAGCGCGTCGCATTTTGCATGCGCCCGAAGAAAGCAATCATGCCGGAGGTATCGTACTGCGCCTCGCGCAAGATCTGAAGACCGATCCGATCGGCTTCGCGCTCGGCGTCGCGGCTGAAATTGAGCTGGCGCTGCAAGGCCATTCCCTGTCCGCCCATGAGCAAGGCAGCCGAGGCATCCGGATTGGAGCGCGCCGCCAGCGCGGCCAGCACCGCCGAGGCCAGTGGAATCAAGGCATCCTGACGCTGCTTGCCCAGCATGCGCGCAATATGGCGTTGCGCAACGTGACCGATTTCATGCGCGACAACCGAGGCCAGTTCGGACTCATTCTGCGCAGCCAGAATGAGCGCCGAATGCACACCGATGAATCCCCCCGGCAGAGCGAAGGCATTCAGCATCGGATCGCGTACCGCAAAGAAGAAGAAGTCATAACCAGCCTCCCCACGCGCCTCCGGCCGCGCCGCAACCAGGCCAGAGCCGAAGTTGTTGAGATATTCCAACAGCGGCGCATCATCCAGGTAATCGCGATCACGACGAATGTCGCGCATGATTTGTTCGCCAAGCTTGCGCTCCATCAGCGGAGACAATTCGCCGCGCTCGGTGTCGCCGAGGCTGGGGAGGGTTTGCGCGGTTGTCAGTGATGGCGCCGCAACCGCGGGCAGCAAGCACATCAAGGCAATACCGATGACACTCAAAAGACGCATCGTTGTATGAAAATGAAAGAGAGAATGTGTTAATTTTACGGTGCTATGATACCCCCACTAGTAGTTCGTTCAAGAATCCTCACGATCCATTCTCCATGAATATCAAGAAAGACGAAAAAAATGCCGTTGCCGAGAACGGTGGGCTTACCCATTTCGACGAGGCCGGCCAGGCACATATGGTTGATGTCGGTGCCAAAAATGAAACGCATCGCATCGCCGTGGCGACTGGAATCATTCACATGAAACCGGAGACGCTTGCCATCATCCAGTCCGGGACAGCGAAAAAAGGCGACGTGTTGGGAATTGCTAGGGTTGCTGCGATCATGGCGGCGAAGCGTACGAGCGATTTGATCCCGCTTTGTCATCCATTGGCGCTGACGAGGGTGGCGGTAGATTTCGATATTGATGTGGCACAGTCAAGTGTGACATGCACTGCACGAGTGGAGACGTTTGGAAAAACGGGGGTGGAGATGGAAGCGCTGACTGCCGTGCAGATTGGATTGCTGACGATTTACGATATGTGCAAAGCGGTGGATCGTGGAATGGCCATCTCCGATGTCAAAGTACGCGAAAAGCATGGTGGAAAATCAGGGGATTGGGTAGTGTCGGCGTCGTAGCCAACGCGGCATGATTCGTGGTGACCTCATTAATAGTATAGTTGAAAAATAAAAACTCCCCGGCCTGTCTTCAGCTCGGGGAGTTTCGTTGATAGGGTGAAATACGCTCGGCGATTTTCCCTACACCTGCATGTCAGCGCTTGTTGCCAGCACCTTTCACAAAGCCTGTCTTGTTTTCCATCGTATCGCTGGCCGTCGACAGGCAGGAAATATTTCCACCGGTGTCCGGCGCGCAGTCGGCTTCATAGATGTATCCGCCAATGGTTGTAGCGCCAGTGAACTTAATCGTGACCTTGCCAGCACCGCCAGTCAGACCGACAATAGTGGATGAATTTTGCGGTGTAGGCAGCACGCTTCCGGCAAAGCCAAAGGCGTTAAGTTCGGCGACGGTCACGCAGTTGGTGCCGTCATTGTTGTTGTTTTGCATGCATTGGAAAATGGCTTGTTTCACGCCGTCAATGCCGGTTACGGCAGCGCCCCATTTCGACTTCAACACATAATCCTGATATTGCGGGATCGCCACTGCTGCCAGAATACCAATGATCGCAACCACGATCATCAATTCAATCAGCGTGAAGCCGCGCTGTACACGTTGCACCATTTTCATCGATTTCATGTTGTTTCTCCCATTTGGAAAGTAGGCGGAACGGTCGCCCCGCTTTCCATACTGCAACGAGCGTGCCAGCGGGAATTCTTTACAATTCGCGCCGTTTTAGGTGTGTCCCAACAATTTTTGTTAGGTAACTGACGATATTTGTCAGGCTCGTGACAAGTCTCGTTTTTAAAAATCGGTGATATTTAGAGAATGTCATTCAGACCGGCAAATTTCGGGGGTATTATCAATTCAGCAAGAACTGCATATGTGCGCCGGATAAATCAATGACGTCCCCGTGCGTCAACCGGCAGGTTTCCGTCCCAATGGGCTTTCCATTGATCAAAGGGCAATTTACTCCTTCAATATGGGCAATCGAGTAACCGTCCGTCTGCACCATGATGGCGGCAACTTGTACTCCCGGCCTGCCTATCGTAGTAATTGCCCTGTTTAACGGAGTTTCGCGTCCTGCGGTGGCTCCATTCAGCACTTTGATTCTGGCGATATGATTTGCGCCTAGATCATGGCCGGAATGCCTGATTACCTCATTCGAAGGGCCGGGAAAATCGGTGCCCTCATCCCTCGCATACGTGATCCGATACTGCGCCAACTCGACAATATCCTCGTCCTGCAAGAAATGTTTCTTGACCGGCTGTCCATTGACCTGTGTGCCGTTGGTACTGTTCAGATCTTCCAGATACGAGTCGACATCTCGCGTGACGATGACCGCGTGTTCCGCACTGATCGCGAGGTCATCTATCACAATGTCGTTGTGCGGCCGGCGTCCGATGGTGACACGCTCTTTGCAGAGCTTCACTTCCCGCAATACCTTATCGCCCTTGGAAAGGATGATCTTTGCCACGTCGTTCTCCGACTATTTTTTCTTTGGCCGAGTCATTTAACCCACCCCAGGATACGTTCCAGCAGACCAGGTTCCTCGGCATTGATTGATTGAATTCGGATGAGAATTGCCGAAATATTGTCGTGTCCTCCGTTGTCGTTCGCCCTTTGCACAAGGTCATCGCAAACATGCTCCAGTGTCTCTTGCGAATTGGCCAATAGCCCGCCTATTTCCTCCGGGAGAAGCATGTCGGACAAGCCATCCGAACAAAGAAGGTAAATATCGCCAAGCTCCACGATATGCTCATGAACTTCCACACTCAATTCCGGACCAACGCCGACCGCCCTGGTCACGAGATTCTTGTTTTGCGAAAAACGCGCCCATTCGGGGCTGACGAGCCCGGCATCGATTTGCTCCTGCAACAGGGAATGATCTCGCGTTAGCTGGGCAAATTCTCCCTGGCGCAATCGGTAGGCACGCGAGTCGCCAACATGCGCCACGATCATTTTATCGTGGTGGAAAACCGCCGCAACGACCGTTGTTCCCATTCCACTATATTGCGGTTCGACGCGTGCCGCATCAAGAATGGCGGCGTTGGACTTTTGAATCGCTTCAGTGAGCAACTGCTGTATTAGGCGATGGCGCGACGTACGTGAATCGCCCTGTTGATCCCGCATTCTCTGGAGGCCGTCTTCCAGTACCTGGCCGACGACGGAAACTGCGATTCGACTTGCAATCTCCCCCGCACTATAGCCGCCCATCCCATCAGCAAGAATGGCAAAGCCGTACCCTGGGCTAACTGCAACCGCATCTTCATTTTGCGATCGCACGAGCCCGGTGTCGGTTTTTGCAGCGAATTCCAGCCCTGCGTTGTTCATGGGACGATTATACGTGGTGCCTTGAATTGAAGCACAAGGTGTTCCTGCCCGCATGCTTGCCGCTGCCGAAAACAAAACAGGGAGCACATAGCTCCCTGTTTGTTACATCGGCTGGCTTTCTGACACGGCGATGATTACAACGCCGCCTTCAGCAAACGCCCCATTTCCGACGGGTTCTTGGTGACCTTGATGCCGCACGCTTCCATGATTTCCAGTTTTGCTTGCGCAGTGTCTGCGCCACCGGAAATCAATGCGCCGGCATGGCCCATGCGCTTGCCAGGAGGGGCCGTGACGCCAGCGATAAAGCCGATCACCGGTTTCTTCATGTTGTCCTTGATCCAGTACGAAGCATTCGCTTCATCCGGACCACCGATTTCACCGATCATGATGACGGCATCGGTGTCGGGGTCGTCGTTGAACATCTTCATGACGTCGATGTGCTTCAGGCCATTGATCGG
>NZ_DATFAF010000079.1:0-111577 GCF_035254865.1 Noviherbaspirillum sp. | reverse complement strand
GAAGCAGGATTTCAATTGAGCCAGCGGCTCATGGCCAGGGATCTCAACCAGGAAGCGGTCGATGCATGCCAGGAGGCGCTGCGCGCTGATCCGGCGTATGCAAAGGCCTGGTGTGCCTTGGGCGCCGCACAACGACGCCTTGCCCGGATGGACGCATCACGTGAGGCCTATGAAAAGGCGATTGAACTCGATCCAGATTATGCACAGGCATGGAGCAATTTGGGTGAGTGGTGGTTGGTCAAAGGCGAGACTCCTGCGGCACTGGAAAAGATCGAGCGCGCGCTGAAAATCGAGCCGCGATTGCTGCAGGCATTGAACAATCGCGTTGCGGCGCTGTACGAATTGGCGAAGTTCACGGACGCAGAGTCTGCCGCTCGCGAAGCGATCGAGTTGCATCCGAATGAAGCGGCCTTGCACGTCAACCTGGGCAATGTTTTGCTGCATTCAGGAAAAGCACGTCCGGCAGTGAAGGCATTTCGCAAGGCTCTCGAATACGATCCATCATGTCCGGAAGCCCACCTCGCGCTCTCGACCTTGCTGGGCGAGACCCGGCGCCTTGCGGAGACGCTCGAATACTTCGAGCATGAGATTGAAGTTAAAGGGGAGAGTGTCCAGCGTCTCGCTTCGCTGGCATTGGCCCAGCAGGCAAAGGGTAATTTGTCCGAGGCGGAGGCGACGTGCCTGAAAGTGCTTCGGATGCAGCCCAATAACATTTCGGTCCTGATCACGCTTGCAGGATGCCTGAGTGTGAAAGGCGATCATCAGGGCGCGATCCGCCTGCATGAAAGGGCATTGGCGGAAAATCCGGACATGCCGGCGATCTATTCGAACATCGCCTTTGACGCCACCTATCTGCCGGATATCTCCGCCGATGAAGTATTTGCCTACCATCGGGAATGGGCGGATCGATTCGAGAAAGTCAACGACAAGAAACCATTCGGCTACGACCAATCCCGGGATGCGGATCGTCCGTTAAGGATAGGTTACGTGTCCGGAGACTTTGGCAGGCATCCTGTGGGTTTCCTGCTGAGGGACGTGATGCGCAACCACGACCGGCAGCAGGTCGAAATTTATTGCTATTCCATGATGCGCGCCAGCGACGATGTCACCGATGCCATCCGCTCCAATGCGGTTGCATGGATCGATGCGCTGTTGATGACCGATGATGAACTGGCGGAGCAGATTCATCAGGACCAGATTGACATCCTGGTGGACCTTTCCGGGCATACCGCCTACAACCGCTTGCCCGCATTCGTGCGCAGGCCTGCGCCGGTCCAGGCAACCTGGATCGGCTACTTCCATTCGACCGGGTTGAAGAACATCGATTACTTCATCACCGACCCGGTGACGACACCCGCCAATGCGGGACAGCTGTTTTCCGAGACGCCGGTGTGGCTGCCGCACTCCCGTTTTTGCTACTCGCCGCCCGAGTACGCGCCAGATGTTGCGCCGTCGCCGGTCCTCGATGTCGGCTATATCACCTTCGGCTCATTCAATCGCGTCGAAAAGCTGGTTGATCCGGTAATCTCTGCCTGGGTCAGGATTCTTGATGCGGTTCCGGGCAGCCGGCTGCTGCTGAAGGCCGGCGTGCTGGAGAATGAAAGCGTGCGCGAGTCCCTGCGTCGCCGCTTTGCCGAGCTGGGGCTGAAAGGCGACCGGCTGGAATTGCGCGGGCCATCGCAACATCCGGAAATGCTGGAGCAGTATGGCGAAGTTGACATCGCCCTCGACCCGTTTCCTTTTAATGGCGGCATGACGACACTGGAGGCGCTCTGGATGGGAGTGCCGGTCGTGACACTGGCTGGCAACAGCGTGGTTTCGCGGCAATCTGCCTCTGCACTGACCAATATCGGGCTGACCGAACTCATCTTCGACGACCTTGACATGTATGTTGAAGGCGCGATCTCGCTCGCACACAAGGTCGAGCGTCTTTCCGGAATGAGGCAACAGATCCGACGCCGCATGGCAAACAGTCCGCTGTGCCAGCCGGAGCAGTTCACCCATGATCTGGAGACGCTGTACCGCCGCATGTGGCAAGCCTGGCTGCGCGACGAGAAGCTTGGCGCGGAGATTGTACCGGGTACACCTGTTGCAAGAAAAAAGGTTCTGCATGTCGGCTGCGGTCCTGCCGACAAGCGCTCGTTACCCGTCCATTTTCAAAGCCGCTGGCAGGAAATCCGCCTCGACATCGATCCGGGCGTCAATCCGGATGTCGTTGCAAGCATGCTCGACATGGCCGCGGTCGAGAGTGGCAGCGTGGATGCTGTTTACTCGTCCCACAACATCGAACACTTGTATCCGCATGAAGTCGAGGTGGCGCTGAAGGAGTTCAGGCGTGTGCTGAAACCCGACGGACTCCTGGTGCTGACTTGTCCGGATCTGCAATCAGTGTGCGCGCTGGTCGCCGATGACAAGCTCGAAGAACCTGCCTATGTCGCTCCCGCCGGGCCGATTGCGCCGATCGACATCCTGTACGGCCACCGGCCTGCGATGGCAAGGGGCAACCTCTTCATGGCGCACAAGACCGGATTTACCGCACGAAGCCTTGACCGCGTACTTCGCGAAAGCGGCTTTGAGGCGACGGTGGTGGAGCGCGGACCATCCTATGACCTTTGGGCGCTTGCCTATTCAGCGACAGTGGAGTCAGGCAGGGTGGAGGGCGACAGGAAATCGTGTTTCCCCGCGTCGCTCAACCAATAAAAGGAATTGGAACTGGCTTCCTGAAAGTTGGTTGGGGTTTCCGTGAGGCATAATAGGTTCGCAGCTGGCTCCATGCGTGGTTGTCGGCGGGCCAGCGGATTTAATCCAGGTCGGTGACAGGTGCCATATCGGTATCGCCGCGGCCGCTTCTTGGATATTCAGAAACGTCGATCGCTGATGATGCATACAAGAACAACCGGCTTCACACTCGTCGAACTGATCAGCATCATGATCATCATCGGCATCCTTGCCGTGGTCGCGCTGCCGCGCTTTTTCGATCGCTCCACGTTTGAGGCGCGGGCTTTTTCTGATCAAACTCTGGCTATCCTGCGCTATGCGCAAAAAGCCGCGATTGCGCAGCGCCGAACGGTTTGTGTCACTTTCACCTCCACCACCGTCTCGCTTACCATCGCCGCAGCCGCAGGGACGAACACCTGCGGCGCGAATCCTCCGCTGTTGGGGCCCGGAGGTGAAAACCCCTATCAGATCACGGCCAAATCGAATATCAGTTTTTCAGCGACGCCGGCCACCTTTTATTTCACATCGTTGGGTCAGGCAAGCGTCACGCAAACCATACAGGTGTTAGGAGCCCCTGACAGCATCACGGTAGAGAGGGAGACCGGCTATGTCCATACGTAGTTTCCCGGTCAACTATCGTGCATTGCAGAGCGGGATCTCGTTCGTCGAACTCATCATGTTTATCGTGATCGTCAGCGTCGGGATCGTGGGGATTCTGTCGGTGATGAATCTGACGACAGCACACAGTTCCGATCCATTGGTGCGCAAACAGGCGATTGCCATCGCGGAGTCGCTGCTCGAAGAAATCGAGATGCAGCCTTTCAGCTACTGCGATCCGGATGATCCCAGCGCCGCGTCTCCCGCAGTTACCCAACCTGGCGACTGCGCTATACCGGAAGGCTTCGGTCCGGAAGGGGGCGAAACACGCACTGATTCTGTGCTGCCGTTTGATAACGTCAACGACTACGTCGACGCTAACGGCGTACCCAAAGCGATCGCGATTGTCGACGTCAGCGACAACACGGCGATTGCCGGATTGAGCGCCTATAGCGCAACCGTCACCATCACCCAGGAATCAGTCGGGTCCGGAGCGGGCGCAGTCGCCGCGACGGAATCGCTGCGGATCGATGTCAGGGTGACAGGGCCGGCCGGCACGGATGTCACCCTGACGGGTTATCGCCTGCGCTATGCGCCATGGTCGGTATGAAGCGGCCTATGACTACCCTCGTGAAGAAACCGCATCAAGGTTTCACGCTGCTCGAGGCGATCATCGTGATCGCGATTACCGGCATTATCGCAGCGGTCGTGGCGGTATTTATCGTCAAGCCCGTGCAAGGCTACGTTGATTCCGCGCGCCGCGCAGAAATGACGGACACGGCGGATACGGCCTTGCGCCGGATTTCCCGCGACCTGCACCTGGCCTTGCCGAACAGTGTGCGCGTCAGTCCCGATAATCTGGCGCTGGAATTCCTGTCGACCCGAACCGGCGGCCGGTATCGTGTCGGTGGTCCGGGCGATGCGCTGAACTTCAACAATGCCAGCGACACCTCCTTCGAAATCTTCGGCCCGTCCATTCCGTTTCAGGCGACCTCGCCCGAGAATCAGAATGAAATCGTGATTTACAACCTCGGCATCACGGGGGCGGATGCCTATGCGGGAAATACGGCTGCGACGCATAACCGTCGTCCCTATAACGGGGCGACGGGTTCGGTGAGTACGGTCGTCATCACGTCGAGCAACCCGTTTCCTTTCGATTCTCCGGCACACCGCTTCCAGGTCGTCGACACGCCCGTCAGTTATATCTGCGACCTCTCGGCCGGAACCTTGACTCGCTATTGGGGTTATGTCATCAGCTCCACGCAGTCGGTTCCGCCATCCACCACGTATCACGCGCTGCTGGCGAAAAAGGTCAGCGCTTGCGCGTTCATCTATACCCCGCTTACCGAGCGTAACGGGCTGGTGACCATGCGTTTGTCGATCGCGCAGTCAGGCGAGACCATCACCCTATATCACGAGGTGCATGTCAACAATGTGCCGTGATCCGATAAAAAAATGGGCGGCCCCCGGGCTTCAACGTGGATTCTCGATCGTGTCCGCGATATTCCTGTTGATTGTGCTCGCAGCGCTGGGTGCTGCCATGGTGACGTTTTCAACCGCGCAGCATGCAACTTCGGCCCAGGATATCCAGGGAAGCCGGGCTTATCAGGCGGCGCGTGCCGGAATCGAATGGGGCGTGTTCCAGGTATTGCGGGGGAGCCCGACGCCGCCGGTATGCAATGCCAGTACGCCGTTGACCTTGGGAGGGACATTGAGCGGCTTCGCCGTGACGGTGGAATGCGCCGTATTCCCCGCCTCAGGAGCGTTCAACGAAAACGGCACCTCCAGCCAGGTATTCCGGATTACATCGACTGCTGTCATCGGCGCGGAGGGAAGTGTTGCCCGCGTGGAGCGGCAGCTTCAAGTGACGGTCGAGTATCCGCCTCCGCCGTGACGGTGGGCGACGGCTGCGGTCTGCCGGAAAGCACAAGAACAGGCCGCACGAAAAGAACAAGTTCAGATTGGGAGCAGGAACAAAATGCGCCTCTTGATTGGCATAAAACGTCTTTATCAGGTATGGCAGGGGAAAATGCGTAAACCGTTCGCAGCGCAGCTCGCGGCCGCGGTATGCGCTGTGCTAGTGAGCTTGCCTGCTCAAGCCGCAAACTGTACTTCCACGGGGATCCGTACTAACTGGAGTGATCCCCTTTCCTGGACAAACTGCAACGGAACGCCAGGTTCAGGCGATTCGGTGACCATTTTGAATGGCCACACGATTAATGCAAACGTCACCGTAACTGTAGGTGCAGTAACGATCGACAGCGGCGGTACGCTCAATATCAGCAGCTCGAACTGGACCTCCAACGGCATCGTCAGCATTTCCGGCACCCTTGCTCATACAAATACCGGAGGCTCGGCATTTTTCGTTGGACGCGTGAATGTCAACAGTGGTGGAACCTGGAATAACAGCGTCAGTGAGTCAATCAATTTCCGTGGTGGAATCACCAATAACGGCACGTGGATTAACGGTGCCGGTACCAGTACTCAAACTTTCGAAACCAACAGCCAAATCATCGATGGTGCCAGTCCGATCACCTTTGATACCGTCGCGATAAGCGGTGCGATCACCGTAACGAACAATAACAGCGATGTTGTCACCATTAACGGTAGACTCAATGGAAACGTAACCGGCTCGACTTGGGTAAATGGGTCAGGTTCGACGCTCAATTATGTGAGTAGTGGATCCAATCGGGCGCCAATGGAGACCGGAACGCTTGTCGCCAGCGCCAGCGGCAATACCGTGATATATGGTCGGGCCAACAATCAAACAATTGAAGTGCCTTCTGGCAGCACCTACTACAACCTCACGCTGGCGGGTACCGGTACCAAGAATTTGCCTCCAGGGTTGACCATTGCCGGCGATTTCACTGCAACGACCTCGGGCACCTTGAGCACGACTGCGACAGGAGCGCTCACTATCGGCGGAAATGTCAGCTTGAATACGGGCGTCACCTTCAATGCGGGTTCCTTCACACATAGCGTAGTCGGGAACTTCGTCAACAATGGCGCAAGCTTTAGCGCATCCTCCAGCACATTCATATTCAATGGCAGCGGCACGCAGACAATAAGCAGCACCAACACACTGACTTTTAACAATCTGACAGTGGCAAACACGGGCGGCACGGTGTCGCCAAGCGGCACCAACGTCAGGGTTACCGGTGTGCTCAATGTCAATGCAGGCGCCGTTCTGGCGGCGGAACCCACTGCGGTGATCAACAATGCCGGTGCGGCAGGCACACTTACCGGTTCCGGCACGGTGAAGGTGACGCGAACAGCAGCAACCGCTGATTTCGCCAGTCAGTACAAATTCGCGACGAATTCATTGACCAATTTGACCGTGGATTATGCCGGTACCGCGGCGCAAATCGTTTCGGCGTTGACCTATGGCGGCCTCACAGTGAGCGATGCGAGCGGGGCATCGATGGTGGGCACGACAACCGTCTCCGGACTCTTGACCGTGACAAGTGGCGCGCTTAATGTCGGGGGCAACACACTCATCCTGGATGGCCCTTCGGTCGTCGGAAACAACCTGTCGGCAACTGCAGCTTCAAGCCTTGTTTTTGGCGGATCATCGTCTGATGTCATCATTCCAGCCAGCGTCACGACGCTCAGGAATCTGACCGTGAACAATGCGAACGGCATTACGTTAAGCAGCAACCTCAGCGTTGGAAATATTCTGACGCTGACGAGCGGCGCGATCACGACGAATGCCTTTACGCTGACATCGACCTCATCCTGCGCCGCGAGCATTTCGCGTCCTGCCAACGGCGGATACGTGAATGGCAGCTTGACGCTCACTTTCCCATCTACTGCTGCAACCTGCACATTCCCTGTCGGTAGCGGCACGGCATATGCGCCGATTACGGTGTCCAAGCCACTTACCTTCGGCGGAGGTACGCTGACCGGTAGCACCACCGGCAGCGAGCATCCTCAAATCGCGGGTTCAAGTATTGATGCCACCAAGGACGTCAACCGCTATTGGTCACTGACGGGAGATACGATCAATTCCAGCAACTATGGCGTGACCGTGACCTTTGTTCCGGGAGACGTGGACACCAGTGCATCGACCGGGAGCTTTGTTCTTGGCCGCTACGACGGGACGTCTTGGAGCCTGCCCACGCCGGTGGATACAAGGAGCGCCGCTACCACCGGCAGCAGCGTGGTAGCCGGCCCATTGAACAATGCCAGTTTTGCCGCCGGCGAAACGGCTTTCGTCTGTTCGGTTCCGTCGGGCCTGCCAAGTACGATGACCTGCGTTTGCGATAACTTTGGTCGCTCCCGACTCAATCCCTCGACTATATACGGCGGGAATTGGTCTTTAAGTACCACCAGTGGAACGTTTGGTGTTCCGCAGATTGTCAATTCCGGATACTTGCGCCTGACTGACAACAGCACAAACGTTTCGACGGCAGCCACCATGCCCGGCACCTTTCCGGCGGCCGGAAACCTGATTACGGTCGAATTCAAGCATTTCGCCTATGTCGGAAGCGGTCCTGATGGGCCGGCAGGTGCGGATGGCGTCGCTTTGACTTTGTCAGACTCGGCAGTTTCGCCGCAACCGGGCGCTTTCGGTGGTTCCCTCGGTTATGCACAAAAGACGGGGATCAACGGTTTCACCGGCGGCTGGGTCGGCGTCGGTATTGATGAGTACGGCAACTACTCGACGGCGCAGGAAGGCCGGGTAGGAGGCGGGAACAGCCTGATTCCCGACTCGATCGCTGTGCGTGGCTCGGGGAGCGGCACGACCGGCTATCCCTTCATGGCCGGAACCTCCTCGCTCAATCCCGGTGTGGACGATCCGACGGCCCCCTCGCCGGTTCAACCGGGGAAAGCGTACCGCATCACGGTCGACGCACGCTGCTATGAAAGAAACACCAGCAGTGGCGATATCACCTGCAATAACCCGTCGCTCGCGAAAAGGGCACAGGTCACTGTAAACCGCGATACGACCGGGGCAGGCAATTTTACGTCGGGTAATCAGTTAATCAGCTTCGACGCCTACACGATCAACCCCGGACAGGCGAATGTGCCGGCGAACTGGAAGCTGTCTTTCACCGGGTCGACAGGATCTCAGGTGAATATCCACGAGATCCAGGGGCTCAAGATCTGTGCGCAAACGATTACCCCGCCGGCTGGGTATCGCATCCAGGTGGATAACGTCACCCCTAGTATTTGTGGAGGACCGGGACAAACGCCATCCTCGCCGATCGTCACGATCACGGCGCTCGACACCAACGGCAACGTCGTGACTACGTACAACAAGACGATCAATTTGAAGGCAAGCCTGTCTGGCGGAGGTGCTTCCAATGCGACCTGGCGCAAGGTCGGCACCGCTTTCAACATTACCCAATATACGTTCACACCAACGGATAACGGCGTAGCGCAGTTCTATCTGACCGACACCAGCGCGCAAAATGTCTATCTGACGATCGAAGAAAACGGCGGCACGATTTCTTCCTCTTTCGGCTCGGCGGTGCAGTTCAGCGGCGCGGCATCGTTTGACATCGAAAATGTCGATACCCTCGCGACTTTACCTGGCGGTGCTCCTGCGCCCGGCGGCGGGGTGGTGGCCGGGCGCCCTCATCGGTTCATGGTGAAGCGTACGAATGCCGGGTGCGGTGTCGACACGTCCTATAGTGGGGCCAAGAATCTGGATGGCTGGTATTCGCCTGCATCCGGTGATCATCCAACCGGCGCCAATGCGCCCCAACTGTGTGCCGCCAATGCGGGCACTACCTGTTTTCCGATCGGATCCTGTCAGACGCTGTCGATCGCCGAGCCAACGATCGATTCCACCAGCAACTTCATGCCCGCGTTGAACTTTTCGAACGGGGCCGCTTACTTCTGTCTTGCGACCAGTGACGTCGGCAAGTACTCGCTAAGCCTGCGCGACGATACGGTTTCACCGGTCGTGCGCGGAGCATCCGGCACTCTCACTGCCAGGCCATTCGCCGTGACCGTTTCGGGCGTGACGGGAGAGCGTGATAATCCGGGCGACAGCAGTGCTCAAGGCAGCGTGTTCACCAGCGCCGGCACACTGTTTCAGGCGACGGTGAGCGCGCTTCTCTGGAACGCGGGTAGCGATGCCAATGGCGATGGACTACCGGATGCGGTGAGCTTGTCCCAGCTTGCAAGCGGAGGTGTCGCGTCCCATTATGCCGATTTGGTGACCTTGGGCACCAGCACGCCGTTTTACCCGGCAACCGCGGCGGATTCGCCTCCGGGAAGCGGTGTCGCCGGCACCCTATATGGGAATACGGTATCGGTCAGTTCGGGCAGTACGGTTGCGACCGGCTTGAATTATTCGGAAGTCGGCACTTTTTCATTGAGCGCAACGGCGTCTTCCGCCTATTTGAATACTGCCGGCGTCGATCTGAATCTGCGAACCGCGATATATTCCACGCCGGCAGACACGAGTCAGAGAAACGCATTGGTCGGACGCTTTAAACCTGCTCGTTTTGTATTGACCGGTTCATCAATGGTCAACCGCAGCGATGTAGGGAGTGGCGCCGGGTGTTCCCCAGCATCGACGTTTACCTATTTGGGCGAGCCCATGCGGGTGAATTTTTCGCTGATGGCAGTGAATGCATCCGGGGCGACAACCCAAAACTATGCCGGGAATTACGCTCGTTTTTCCAACAGCGCTGCAAGCTGGACCAATGCAGGGGCAAACGATAGCCTTGGGCTTTGGATGGCGGCAACCAATCAGCCGGTAGCTCCGGGCACCTGCCGGGTACGTTTTGACCAAGCCAGTCCATGGAATACGATTTTTGATAACTGCACTAGCGGTGTCGTTACTCCCCCGTCGATTGATGGAACTGGTAGCGCTCGGGTTTCGGTAAATGCTTCCCCTGCTCCGGCCATGACCTGGAATCTCGGCGTGGGAACCTTTGCGGCAGATGCGGTGCTGGGGCGCGTCACTAATCCCGACGGCCCGTATGACGAGTTGAGAATCGGCATAGCGCCGCAGGATGGGGATGGCGTCAAACTACTCGCTACCGCACTTAACACCGATATGGACGGGGCGGTCGGCAATGATCACGCATTGCTGGGAACGCCAACCCAATTACGGTTCGGCCGCTTGCGGCTTGCCAATGCCTTCGGTTCCGACCGGCTTAATCTTCCGATCACCATGCGTACCGAGTCTTGGAACGGCACAGCCTTCACGACCAATACACTGGATAGTTGCACGGCACTAGGCCGGAGCAACATGTTGCTCAAGGCTTATGATGGTTCGATTAATTCAACGAATATGCCGCTGACTAACATTAATGTCGGTTCGTTTACTGCGGGGATCGGGACTTTAAACCTGACAAGGCCGGCGGGCGGGACCGGCGGCGTGAAGGGCAGTGTCACGTTGTGCGTCGACCTGGCCGGTCCTGATAACAATCCTGACCCGAACCTGCAGTGTCAAGCGGGCATTACAGCTGGCATGCCTTGGCTGCAAGGGCGGTGGGGTACAGCAACCACTTACACTATTGATCCTTTCATGCGTGCCACCTTTGGTGTCTATCGGGGTGGGCCAGTGATTTACTTCAGAGAAATGTACTAATTCACGCGCATTTAATGCCGTGCGGAAACTATGTCGCTTCCATATAGCATGAAGTTCCAATCCGGCCAAAAATTGATTGACAACAATATGTTAATCCCATAATTTCAGGTGGTTTCTTCGAAAAGTTGTTGTCATGCATTTCTTCGCGAGAAGTAAAAAAATTTCGGGATGGATGGCCGTCAACTTATACCCGGAGGGGGTATGTGCGGTTCACGCTTCACGCACCCCGCTCGCCAAGCCTGTCATTGAGCGGGCAGCGTTTTACCCGTCCGATAGCTCGCCATTGCCAGAATTGCTTGAAAAGCTGGGGAAGGAATTGCACATTGGCCGCTATTACTGCATGACGTTGCTCAATAGCGGCGAGTATCAGTTGTTGGCGGTCGACGCACCTAATGTACCGCCCGACGAGATGAAAACAGCAATCCGCTGGCGCTTGAAGGACATGCTGGACTTCCATATTGATGACGCGACCATTGATGTGGCGGATGTTCCGGTCGACAAAAATGCTCCTGCGCGTAATCATTCCATGTTTGCGATTGCTGCTCGCAATCAAATAATTGCGCAACGGCAAGAGCTGTTCAATAACGCAAAAATTCCATTGAGCGTGATCGATATCCCCGAAATGGCGCAGCGTAATATCGCCGCACTGCTTGAACAGGAGGGGCGCGGCCTGGCGTTATTGTCATTTGATTCGACGGGCGGCTTGTTGACGGTCACCTTTTCCGGCGAGCTTTATCTCTCACGGCGCATTGACGTTACACCGGATCAGCTCGCACAACAGAATGCCGAGCAAAAGGACGCGGTTTTCGAGCGAATCACATTGGAGCTGCAGCGTTCGCTGGATCATTTCGACAGGCAGTACCATTTCATTACCGTATCAAAGCTGGTAATTTCATTGTCGGAACTGGGTTCGGGTTTGCAAGAGCATCTGGCGACCAATTTGTATATTCCGGTGGAAATGTTGAATCTGGAAACTGTATTGGATTTGTCAAAGGTACCGGAACTTCAGTCGCTCCAGGCACAACAGCGTTACTTCCTGGCGCTTGGCGCGGCATTGCGTCTCGAGGAAAAGACGCTATGACCCAACAGATCAATCTGTTCAATCCGATTTTTCTCACCCAGAAAAAATATTTTTCCGCCGTGACCATGGCGCAGGCACTTGGCCTGATTCTGGTCGGCTGCCTCCTCCTCGCCGGATACGCACAATATCAGGTGACAGCATATGGGAAAGAAGCGGCGGCGACGACTGCGCAATTGGCGGTGACGCAAGCCGAGCTGGGCAAGGTGAATGCGACGTACGGACCAAGGCAAAAATCAAAATCGCTTGAGGACGAATTGCATCAGGCCGAGGTGGAGGTGAGTGCGCTACAGCATGTTTTTGACACCTTGCAGCAAGGCGATTTCGGCAATACGAAGGGCTACGCGGATTATCTGCGCGCCTTCGCTCGGGAGATTGTGAACGGGGTCTGGCTGACCGGCTTCACTATCGAAGGCGCGGGAAATGAGATTGAGCTCCGCGGGCGTGCCTTGCAGCCGGAGCTGGTGCCCGCCTATATCACCCGTCTGAAGCGTGAGCCCGTCCTGCAAGGGAAGTCATTCGCAGCGCTCGAGATGCGCACGCCGGCATCCGACCAAGGCACCACGGATTCAGCGGGCCATATGACGAAACCGGCGGTGCCGGCTTACATTGAATTCAGCCTGCGATCATCCGGCATGGTGAAGGATCGCGCCGAAGCGTCGGGAGCAAAGAATAAATGAAACGATATTGGCAACGGCTGGCGCTGAAAATCGATGCCCTGACGCTACGCGAGCGTGCCATTATTTTTACGATGGCTGCGCTGATTCTGATCGTGCTGGTCAATACCATACTGCTGGACCCGCAATACGCCAGACAAAAAGAATTGTCCGACCGCATCAAGCAGGAGCAATCGCAAATCGCCTCCGCGCAGGCCGAAATTCAACGCAAGATTGCGGCGCAAACCGTGGATCCCGACAGTACGACCAAGATCCGGCTGCAGCAATTGAAGGAACAGTTCCGGCAAATGCAAACGTCCTTGCGAGGAATGCAGAAAGGACTGGTTTCTCCCGACAGGATGTCATCCCTGCTGGAAGACATCTTGAAAAGAAACGGCAGGCTGCGCTTGTTATCGCTCAAGACCTTGCCTGTCACGAGCATCAACGATACGCCGACCGCTACTCCGGAAGCGAGCGCGACGCAGTCCCGGGACAAGGCCGATGGCAAGCCCGCTGCTTCCCCAGACAAGCCGGTTGCCGATGCAATCTATCGCCACGGCGTGGAAATAGTCGTGCAAGGCGGATATCTGGACTTGCTGGATTACCTGAGCCAGCTTGAGGCGATGCCGTGGCAGCTGTTTTGGGGAAAGGCGAAGCTTGACTCGGAGGATTATCCAAAAGCGAAACTGACTTTGACGCTGTATACGTTGAGCTTGGACAAGAAATGGCTCAATATTTGAATATGACCGCGAAGCAAGTAATAATTCGATCTGCAACAGCGTGTCTCGCCTTCGGTGTGCATTTTATTGCCATGACGCAAGTCTTGAGTGATCCGACCCGCCCGCCAGTTGCCGCCAGTAGCGAGCTTGCATCGGGTCAGGCAGCGGCGGGGCCGATTCTGCAGTCGATCTTGATTTCGCCGCATCGGGCAGAAGCCATCATCAATGGGCAGACCGTCAAGGTAGGAGACAAAGTCGGCGAGGCGAAGGTCGTCAGGATCACGGAGAGCGAGGTTTTTCTGCGCAGTGGCAAGGATTTGCAGGCATTGAAGCTTTTCCCGAATATCGAAAAAAACTCGACCCGCGGCGCCTCGGCGCCAAAGCGGACGAATAGCGCGGACCAACGGCGGCATCAAGGGCAAACCCTAGAATGAAAAGAATTACATCAATTGCTATTGCTTTAAGCCTGCTGGGATGCGCTTCTTCATCCAAGCGCGAGACCTACGACCTGATCTCGACCGAGATGCAAAAAGCAACGGAGGCGGCGGCCAAGCATGCGCAATCGCAGCCTGACGCGGTATCGGCAGCCTTGCTCCCGCCTATCAACATTGAAATACCGAAGCCGAAGCAGGCTTTGGAAGAACGTTTCAGCCTGGCGCTCAACAACGTGCCGGCGAGCCAGTTCTTCATGGCGATCGCATCCGGAACGCGCTACAGCATGCTGGTTCATCCTGAAGTGACTGGCACGTTGTCGGCGAATCTCAAGGATGTGACGCTGTTTGAAGCACTGGATGCGATTCGTGAATTGTATGGCTATGACTACCAGGTAGACGGCACGCGCATCTACATCAAGCCCTTGACGCTGCAAACGCGCGTATTCACGGTGAACTACCTGACGGCCAATCGCCGCGGGACGTCGGACATCCGCGTGACGTCCGGATCCGTGAGCGATACATCAAGCTCGGGTGCCGCGCCGTCCCAAAGCGGGCAGCAGGGCAGCGTACCGGCGGGAGGTTCGAATACCTCGTCCACGACGCTTAACAGCAGCAAGATCAGTACCACGTCCAGCAGCGACTTTTGGGGCGAACTCAAGGCATCGCTGGAAGCCATCGTGGGCAACAAGGAAGGGCGCAGCGTGGTTGTCAGCCCGCAGTCCGGCGTGATTCTGGTTCGCGCCATGTGGGACGAGCTGAAGAACGTCAACGCCTATCTGAAGGCGGCACAACTCGCAGTCGACCGTCAGGTGATTCTTGAAGCAAAAATCCTCGAAGTGCAGCTGAACGACAGCTTCCAGAGCGGGATCAACTGGGCTTCGTTTGCTTCCTTTACCGGCATTGGCAATAATCGCACTGTCGCCGGATTCATGGCACCGGGCACTACCTTGTCGTCTGCTGCACGGTCCAATACGTTGACAACCAGTGTAGCGAGCACGAATCCGACCACCGGCGCTGGCGGCAACGCAACCATCACTGCGAATACCAGCCTCGACATGGGCGTTGCCGGCGCAGCAGCAGGTTCGCTGTTTGGCCTCGCATTCCAGACTGCCAATTTCGCTGCGCTGATTTCGTTCCTGGAGACGCAGGGATCGGTGCATGTGTTGTCGAGTCCGCGCATCGCCACGCTGAATAATCAAAAGGCCGTGCTCAAGGTCGGCAAGGACGAATTCTTCGTGACCAACATCAGTTCGAGCACCGTTGCCACCGGCTCCACCACGACAACCAGTCCGAGCGTAACGGTGCAGCCGTTCTTCTCCGGCGTTGCTCTGGACGTCACGCCGCAAATCGACGAGGACGGCAATATCATCCTGCACATCCATCCATCGGTCAGCAACGTCACGACGGTCGACAAGCCCTTGAACCTGGGAACGGCGGGATCGTTCAGCCTGCCGCTCGCATCGAGCACGGTGTCCGAGACGGACAGCGTCGTGCGCGGCCAGGACGGGCAAATCGTTGCAATCGGCGGCCTGATGCGGCAAGCATCGACTTCCGACAGATCGCAAGTTCCCGGTGCGGGCGACCTTCCGGTTGTCGGCGGCCTGTTCCGCAACACCAATCAGCTGACCCAGAAACGTGAACTGGTTATTCTGTTGAAACCGACAATTGTCCAGGGGAGCAGCACCTGGGCGCACGACATGACGGAAAGCCAGCAGCGCATTCATGCGCTGGAGCCGCGTAACGCGATGGAACTAAGGTAGTCATGTATAAAGCCCATTTCGGCCTGCGTGAACTGCCCTTTGGCATCACACCCGATACCAGTTTTTTCTTCGCCTGCTCCAATTACCAGGAAGCGCTGAATACGCTGCTGGTCGCTGCGAAGAATGGCGAAGGCTTTATCAAGATCACAGGCGAAGTCGGGGTCGGCAAGACGCTTTTGTGCCGCAAATTCATGGCGACTCTCGACAAGAGTTTTGTCACCGCCTACATTCCCAACCCCTTCCTCGAGCCACGCACCTTGATGCTTGCGCTCGCGGATGAACTGGAAATTCCGCAGCAAAAAGATGTCGATCAACATCAACTGCTGAAAGCGATCAACCATCGCTTGCTGGTGCTGGCACGTGAAGGAAAGCACGCGGTATTGTGCCTTGACGAAGCGCAGGCCATGCCGATCGAAACCTTGGAGGCATTGCGGCTGCTGACCAATCTCGAGACCGAGAAGCGCAAGCTGTTGCAGATCGTGATGTTCGGCCAGCCGGAACTGAACAGGAAGCTGGAGCAGGAAGCGATTCGCCAGTTGAATCAACGCATTACTTTTCATTATCATCTCGGGCCGCTCACAAAAGACGATATGGAGTTTTATATCTCTCACCGCCTGAGCGTGGCCGGCTATTCCGGCAGTCGCCTGTTCAATCGCGGCGCGATCAGAGCGCTTTTTGCGACCAGTGGCGGCATTCCACGTCTGGTGAACATCCTTTCGCACAAAGCCTTGATGCTGACCTTTGGCGAGGGCAAGCAGCAG
Organism: Noviherbaspirillum sp.; assembly: GCF_035254865.1. Taxonomy (GTDB): domain Bacteria; phylum Pseudomonadota; class Gammaproteobacteria; order Burkholderiales; family Burkholderiaceae_D; genus Noviherbaspirillum. The sequence goes on along the minus strand of NZ_DATFAF010000079.1, from coordinate 95,302 downwards.
GTCGGCACTCGGCATATCAAGGCGGCGGCGACCGACACCGGCGCAGCCCGAAGAGGGATCCGGCCGTGGGCCTGGCTTGGCGGAGTCATCTTGCTTGTCGCCAGTACCGGCGCGGGATGGGCGTTTTTCCGATGAGCCTGATCAATCAGATGTTGCAGGAGCTGGACGCGCGCCGCTCCGAAACGACGGGCTCCAGTCCGTTCGGTCAGCAGGTTCGGGCGGTTCCCGAGCAACGCGGCATACATCCGGCCTGGTGGGTCGCACTGGCGCTCGCAGGCGTATTGAGCGGCGTTCTGGCGTGGGTATTCCTGCAGCCCCCGGCCGCGACTCCGGCCCGGGCCGTAGCCCTGCCGCTCAAGCTGGACAGTGACCTGGATACGGTATCCGTGAGCGCTCAAAGCCCGTCTGCCGGTCAAATTACCAACCAAGCGATTCAGGCCGTGACGGCCGAACAGAGTTCCAGTGAGCCAAACGGGCGGGTGGAACCGCCGAAGGAGCCAGCAAGGCTGCCGGCGGCGGTACTCCCTGTCTCGTCGCCAGTGGAAAAGCAGGCCCCCGCCATAAAACCTGCTGCTCCATCTGAATCAGGCAAATCGACCTCGGCGAACGTCGTTCCCGACCTGGCCAAGGTGGTGCCCGCTGCAAAAAAAATGGCCGAAACCTCGGTGGCCAAACCGACGGGACCAGAGGCGCCGATCGCCATCAGCAAGCAGTTCAAGGAACTCACACCGCAACAGCGCGCGGAGAATGAATACCGCAAAGCGATCACCGCGGTTCAGCAAGGGAAAACGGCCGACGCGATCGCCGGTCTGGAACAGGCGCTGCAGCTTGATGCGCAACACGTCGCCGCGCGCCAGGCTTTGATTGGCGTATACCTGGAGAGCAAGCGGCAGGACGACGCATTGAACAAGGCGCGGGAAGGACTCGCGCTGGATCCGGCACAGGCGGGGCTGGCAATGATTGCCGCACGCCTGCAACTGGAAAAGGGAGCGCTACGGCCTGCCATTGAAACCCTTGAACGCACACTGCCCTTTGCTGCCGATCATGGCGACTATCAGGCATTTCTGGCGGCACTCTTGCAGCGTGATGAGCGGCACAAGCAAGCAGTGGAGCACTATTTGCAGGCAGTACAAAGGTCACCGCGAAATGGCGTCTGGTGGATGGGCTTGGGCATTTCCCTGCAAGCCGAACAGCGTTTTGCGGACGCGCAGGAAGCATTCAAGCGCGCCAAGGCAAGCAATAGCCTGACGCCGGAACTGGAGGCCTTCGTCGACGGACGGTTAAGTCAGCTCAAGCACTGACAGTACGCACACCATGGGCTTGCGGACATCGCGGCACAGGGGGATAACCCTGCGGCATCAGATCACTTTTCCAGCAGTGGCGGGATCAAGCAACTTATTGCAGTACTGCGGCCTGAACGTCTTGATCCGCTCAACCAATGCCGATGGTGTCGCTTCGTGAATCAGTAGCGAGGCCTGTTCGGCCTTCAGAAAGCGCTCGCTGACGACGTGCCGCAAAAACGAGATCAAGCCATCGTAAAAACCATTCACGTTGAGCAATGCGATCGGCTTGTCGTGAAATCCGAGTTGCGACCAGGTAAATACTTCGAATAGCTCTTCGAGCGTTCCGATGCCGCCGGGCATTGCGACGAACCCATCGGACAAGTCTGCCATCAACGCTTTCCGTTCATGCATGTCCTTGACGATATGCAGGCGCGTCAGGCCGATATGACCGACTTCCTTGTCCATCAGGGCCTTGGGAATCACGCCCGTCGCTTCGCCGCCCAGACGCATCACCTCGTCGGCGATCACGCTCATGAGGCCGACATTTCCGCCGCCATATACCAGTCCGATATTGTCGTTGACCATGGCTTTGGCGAGCAGGCGCGCAGCATCGGCATAATCCGGCGAGGCGCCGACGGATGAGCCGCAATAGACGCAGAGTGATTTCATGAGACTCCAATGGCAAGAATGACAGGACACCCGGTGTAGCCGGCGTGCAGGGAGCGCGAGGCGATCGCATTCGGCAATTATAAAAGCGCCCGATAAAATGTTGTTGTGCGACGCATCTTATCGGACGCTCTCTGGGCTTGTTCGCTAATTGAATGGGGCGAAGAGCCCCAGGCAAAGCTGCCGGACAGATTAATCTTCCAGCTCTTCTTTCGCCAGTTCCACATCCAGCCGCTCCATGGCGTCTTTCGCCTCGCATGCAGCAGCTTCTTCATACAACTTGACCGCCTCGTCCATTTTCTTTTTGCCTTCCAGCATGACGAGGCCATTGGCGTATTCGATCCTGCCGATTGCCGAGTCGGGATTGAGCTTGAGAGCGGCCTTGAAATACTTGATGCCTTCTTCTTTCTTGGCGCCGTAGGTCAGGCCGCCGATCATCGCCCCGACCTTGTCGATGATTTCCGCATGATAGGTGCCCAGTCCGATGTGCGCGTCGGCGTGCTTCGGAGCGAGCTTGATGGTCATGTCGAGGCTGTGCTTGACCTTGTTGCCGATGCCTTGCGACAGCGCCTTCACGATCGATATGCCTTGCGCATAGCGACCCAGCGCATAGGCGTGCCAATACCAGGCTGCGGGATTCTTCGGCTGTTCCTTCTGCTGCTCTTCACAGCGCTGCGCGACTTCTTCGAAGAGCGCCAGTTTCTTCTTCTCGGATTTTTCCAGGTAGTTGGCATAGATGCCGGTCGCCTTGTTGGCAACCGCATAACCGTCCATGCCTTGCTCCAGACCGAGCTTGGCGGCCTTTTCAAATTCCCCGGCATGGAATGCGATCCAAGCTTCTACCAGCGCCGCATCTTTCGGAAACGGTTCGGCGTCCCCCGCATGCAAGCGCGCCCAAGCCTTCTTGAGGCTGGCCGCAGTGTAGTTGTATGCGTCGTCGGAATAGGGGAATTTGCTCCATGCCATGGTATTGTCCTTATTTAAGTTTTTTTAGATATTCTTCCGCGAGTTTTTCAAACAGCAACTGTGTCTCGCCACGCAGATAGGGACCGATCAGCGAGAGCACCTGATAGCATCCGCGCGCGAGTGCTTCAGCCATGGCTTCCTGCTCGGTATATTTGCGCGGATTGCGCACATATTCGTAGGACAGCCAGTAGGTCGCGACAACCACAATGTTGGTCGCCAGCGCTTCGATTTCCTGATCCGTCGCTTCCATTGCCTTGTCTTCCCGCATGCCAAGGCAGAGTTCCTTCGCCACCTTGATCTTGTGCGCGAGGATTTGCTTGAAATGCAATTCCAGCTTGCGATTGCGGGACAGCAGGTCGCTCAGATCGCGGTAAAAGAAGCGGTATCGCCACACCAGTTCAAAGCTCAGGTGCAAATACAGCCACACGTCCTCCATGTTCGGACGACGGCCTTCCGGGATCGACAGCATGCGGCCAATCTCGGCCTCGAACTGCGCGAACAGCGAGTTGACGATGTCGTCCTTGTTTCGGAAGTGGTAGTACAGGTTGCCGGGCGAGATGTTCATTTCTTCGGCGATGACGGTGGTGGTGATGTTGGGTTCGCCAAACTCGTTGAACAGTCGGAGTGACAGTTCGAGGATGCGCTCGCGTGTGCGCCGAGGGGCTTTGTGTTGCATGCTAGTTGCCTCCCAAGTCTGTTTTGGTTTTGCACTAGCATAACACCGATGAAACGTTCCACAAATGCGATCCATCACTAGCCGGCAACGATTTTCAGATGCCTTTCCAGGCCGTCCAAAGTCTCGTTCAGACGATTCAATCCGAAACGATCTTCCTTGTCGCTTGTTGGCTTCTTGACCAGCGTCAAACTGGTATCGCGCAGTACTGACAATTTCAGCCGCAACCCGTGGCGTTCAAGCATCGGCCCGATTTCCTTGCGTCGCTGCCAGAGCATCATGCGGGTGTTCTGGTATGCGTTTTCGCACATGCGCCGCCTGCTGTTGTAGCTGAACAGGTTGGTGAAGAACATGTCGGCGTCTTCGGTGCTGGGTTCGATCAGGAGGATGTCCGACGTGGGATAGGTCACCGAGTAATTCGCCAGTCCGATTTCCACCCTGGAATGAATGATGGCGCGCAGCGATTGCGACAGTACTGACAGCAATCCGCCTTGGGCGAGTTTTCCTGCCGGGTGCAGTGAGCGGGCGTTGTAGGGCACGATGGGGTTCAGGCAGAGCAGCAGATCGACATCTTCTTCCAGTGCAATGGAGGCGTGCATGGTCTTGCGCAATGCGCCGTCGACGTAATACCTTCCGTCGATTTCGACCGGAGGGAACAATCCGGGAACCGCCGCGCTGGCTTGCGCGGCCTTGGAGATCGGCACATGCTCATAATCCCGATGGCCGAATCGAACCGGCTCGCCGGAATCGAGGTCCGTCGCGACGATGACCAGCCTTTGCCTGAGCTTACGAAAATCGTTGGTGCGCCCCTGGCTGGAAAATGTCTGCTGCATGAATTCATGGATGCCTTCGCCGGAGAATATCCCGGTCGGCAGGGCAGCCTTCAGGCGTTCCAGCGAACTGGCGATGCTGGATCTGCCGCCACGCCGCAGGTAGTGGTAAAGGCCGCCGACAAGCAGGACGGGAAATGCTGCTGCGCGGATGCTGAACTCTTCCCATGCGGGCCTGAGCAGAATTTCCGGCTTGAACAGTTCTTCTTCATTATCTCCGGCATCGCTTTCGACAAACAAGCGGCACATGTCATGCGGCGTGATGCCATTGGCGAGACCGGCCGCGATGATCCCGCCGGCGCTGATGCCGACATAGATCGCGGCATCGTTCAGGTCGAGGCCCTCGATCGATTCCTCGAATGCGGCCAGGGCGCCGATTTCATAAACGGCGCCAAGCGGGCCGCCGCCAGCCAGTGCCAGGCCAACGCGCGGCGATGTACCCCGGACCTTGCGCCGGGAAACAGGGGTAAGGGAAACGGACCGGGAAGTTTGCTTGGATGTCATAAGCCTTTGGAACCGGCGTTGATAAACTGTTTTCTCAACCTGAGATGCACCCAGCGGGCGTTAAAAAGGGCCTGTGCAAGCACAAGCCCTTTGGTTTGCGCAAGGAGCGCAGCAACGCTGCCTGCTTACTTGGCAGCGGCTTTTCTCGCAGCTGTTTTGACAGCTTTCTTCGCGACCGGTTTTGCAGCGACTTTCTTTGCCGCCGGTTTGGCTGCAGCGCGCGACGCGGCAGGTTTCTTGCCGGACAGTGTGGCGACTGCCTTGCTCAACTCTTCCACGCGCTTGGTCAGCGTCTGGATATCCTTCTGGGTCGGAACGCCAAGCGTCTTCAGCGAACGGGAGACGCGATCTTCAAAAACCTTTTCCAGCTTGTCCCAGGAACCGGCTGCTTGCTTGCTGACGCTGTCGGCCATCTTTGCGACGGTGTCGGTGACTTCGCCGACTTTTCCGTTGGCGAGTTTCTGGGTGCGTTTCTGCAGTTCGGTGCCTTCCTTGACCAGCTTCGCAAACACGCGGCCGCCTTCTTCCTGCGCCTTGGCGAATGCGCCCAACCCGGCTTGCCAGATCTGCTGCGCAGAGGTGCGCACTGCATCGGCCAGTTGTTTGTCGTCAGAATTCGCCAGTGCTTTCAGCTTCTTTACCATTGTGCTCTCCGTTCGTGAGTAACTCGGTCGCCGGTGTGCCCGACGCGCTTTTTGATGAATGCAGTTTAAGATGAAAAAGTCGAGATGGCATTCTAAACCGGTAGAGCGCCTGTTCTAAATGACGGCCCTTTGGTGCCGGGCGGCTTGCTAATGACCGCCGGGCCTGCAATGATTGACCCCTTGTAAATTCAGCAAAAAAAGGGGATGAAGATGCAGTATTTCGTCACAGGTGCCACAGGGTTTATCGGCAAGCGGCTCGTCAAAAAACTACTCGCCCGCAAAGGCAGCGTCGTCTATTTTCTGATGCGCGAAGAGAGCATGGAAAAGGTGCCTGCTCTGCTCGAATACTGGGGCGTCGCGAAGACGCGCGCTATCCCGGTATACGGTGATCTGCGCGCAGCCAGACTCGGCGTACCGAAGGAAGATATCACGAACCTGGCGGGGAACATCGACCACTTCTTCCACCTCGCGGCCATTTACGACCTGAAAGCCGATGCCGAAGAACAGATGGCGGTCAACATCGAAGGCACGCGCAACACCATCGCTTTCGCCAGTGCGATCCGCGCCGGTTGCCTGCATCATGTCAGCTCGATCGCCGCGGCCGGCCTGTTCGAAGGAATTTTCCGCGAGGACATGTTTGAGGAGGCAGAGAACCTTGAGCATCCGTATTTCGCATCCAAGCATGAATCTGAAAAGATCGTCCGCGATGAATACAAGCGCGACTATCGTATCTACCGGCCGGGCATGGTGGTGGGCGATTCTCGCACCGGCGAGATGGACAAGATCGACGGACCGTATTATTTCTTCAAGCTGATCCAGCGCATTCGCCAGATGCTTCCACCATGGATGCCGACCATCGGTCTCGAAGGCGGCCGCATCAACATCGTGCCGGTCGACTATGTGGTTGACGCGATGGACTTCATTGCGCACCAGCCAGACCTGGAGCGCAAGTGCTTCCATCTGACTGATCCCGACCCCATGCGTGTCGGCGACGTGCTCAATACCTTCGCTCGTGCAGCACATGCGCCTACCATGAGCTTGCGAATCAATGCTGCGCTGCTGGGTTTCATCCCGCGTTCGATCAAGAATGGCTTGATGGCATTGACGCCGGTGCGCCGCCTGAGAAATGCCGTCATGAAGGATCTGGGCCTGCCGGATGATCTGCTGCAATTCATCAATTACCCCACGCGTTTCGATAATCGCGATGCGGCCGCTGCGCTCAAGGGCAGCGGCATCAAGTGTCCGCGCCTGGAGGATTACGCCTATCGCATCTGGGACTACTGGGAACGCAACCTCGATCCGGATCTGTTCATCGACCGCACACTGCGCGGGCAGGTGGCCGGCAAGGTGGTGCTCGTGACCGGCGGCTCATCGGGCATCGGGCTCGCAGCCGCCCATAAGTTGGCGGAGGCGGGGGCGGTCACCATCATCTGCGGTCGCGATGAAGACAAGCTTGCAGCGGCGAAGAAGGAAATCAAGGAACGTGGCTTTGAAGTGATTACCTATGCAGTCGATGTCGCTGACATGACCGAATGCGATCGCTTTGTCGAGCGCTTGATCGAGAACCACGGCGGTGTCGATGTCCTGATCAACAACGCAGGCCGCTCCATTCGGCGCGGCATCGAGTCGAGCTTTGACAGGTTCCATGATTTCGAGCGCACCATGCAACTGAACTATTTCGGCGCGCTGCGTCTGACGATGGGCTTGTTGCCGAAGATGGTGGCGCAAAAGCGCGGACATGTAATCAACATCTCGTCGATTGGCGTGCTGACGAATGCGCCCCGCTTTTCAGCCTATGTCGCGTCGAAAGCGGCGCTGGATGCGTGGACACGTTGCGCTGCGTCCGAGTTTGCCGACCTGAACATCAAGTTCACGACGATCAACATGCCGCTGGTGCGCACGCCGATGATCGCGCCAACCAGGATTTATCAAAATGTCCCGACCTTGTCGCCGGACGATGCCGCCGACATGATCGCTCAGGCGATCGTGGACAAGCCCGTCCGTATTGCCACTCGGCTGGGTATTCTGGGCGAAGTGATGCACGCACTGGTGCCGCGCATCGCGCAGATTATCATGAACACGAGCTTCCGCATGTTCCCGGATTCCAATGCGGCAGCAGCGAATGGCGACAAGAAGGCTGTGCAGATGAGTGCGGATCAGATCGCGCTGCAGCAGTTGCTGCGCGGCGTGCATTTTTGACGGCGAAGGCGGGCCTGCAACGGGCCCGCCATTCGAATACGTCTCGAGGGAATCACCGCAATTCCGCCGGGATGACGACAGTGTCGATTTCATGAATCACACCGTTATCCGCCATCAGATCGCTTTGAATCACATTGGCGTTGTCGACAGTCACTTTGCCGTTATCCGACGTCAAAGTCAGCATGTCACCCTGAATTGTTTCAACCTTTCCCGGCTTGACGTCGGCGATCGCCACCTTGCCCTGGATAACATGATGATTGAGAACCTCGGCCAACCTGGTCTTGTCTTTCATCAGCGAATTCAAGGTTTCCGGCGGTAATTTCTTGAAAGCCGAATCGCTCGGCGCAAATACAGTGTACGGCCCTGAATTTTTGAGCGTATCGATCACGCCAGCCTTTTTGGCTGCGGCAAGAAAAGTCTTGAATGTGCCCGACGTCGCGGCCGTATCAACCAGGTCCGCGGCGAGAACTTGAGAGGCATTCAGCGTCAATGCAATAGCCGACACAATTGCAACGAAGGGATGCTTCATTACACACTCCTTGTCTTCGGAGAATACGAATGGTTTTGTATTGCGGTAATAGTGACGCCGAGACAGGCCTCGCGCGCCAGCATAACTGATGTCAGTTGTTATCAGGCCGGAAAAGTTCAAATCGCGCTATGCTTGTTGCGACACGGCTATTCGGAGATGTTATTCATGCTCATCAATTGCGTTGCGTATCAGGACGGAAAGCGGTTGGCCGAGGTTCCTGTACCGAGAATCGGCGAATTTCTTCACCGACCTGGTTGTTTCGTCTGGGTGGCGCTGAAGGATGCGGAGCCGGACGAGGTCAAGCAGATGCAGGATCAATTCAAGCTGCATGAACTGGCGGTCGAGGACGCGCTGCATGGCCATCAACGCCCCAAGATCGAGGAATACGGCGACTCCCTGTTCGGCGTGGTTCACACGATTGAAATGAACGATGGCGAATTGCGTGTCGGCGAGCTCGACATCTTCGTCGAGGAAAACTACGTCCTGTCGATCCGGAACAAAAGCGAGCATGGCTTGCTGGATGTGCGCGCGCGATGCGAGCGCGAGCCGCACATGCTGAAGCAAGGTGCTGCCTTCGTGTTCTATGCGCTGCTCGATGCAGTGGTGGATCGTTATTTTCCGGTCATCGATGCACTCGAATCCGAACTTGAAATGGTGGAGGAGCAGATATTCGCCAAGGGCTCCGAGCGCGCCAACATCGAGCGCCTGTACCAGCTCAAGCGCAAAGTGATGGTCTTGAAACATGCCGTGTTTCCCTTGATGGAGGCCGTCTCCAAACTGTACGGAGGACGCGTTCCGCGCATCTGCATGAGTACGCAGGAATATTTTCGAGACGTGTATGACCATCTTTATCGCATCAACACCTCGATCGATAACATCCGCGACACCATCAGCACGGCGATCCAGGTGAATCTGTCGATGGTTACCATTGATGAAAGCGAAGTGAACAAGCGACTGGCTGCATGGGCTGCCATCTTTGCCGTTGCCACCGCGTTCTTCGGTATCTGGGGCATGAACTTCGAAGTCATGCCGGAGTTGAAATGGCGATATGGCTATCCGGCGGCGATTCTTGTGGTAGCGCTCGTATGCGGATATCTGTACCGGCGTTTCAGAAAATCAGGATGGCTCTGAATCAGGCGCTTGCGGCGGCAAGCGAAACGGGTGTCGCCGCGCTGCGGATTTCCTGCACGACCTGGGCCTGGACGCGCGGATCAATCCCCAAGGCGACATGACCGACCGCATGGAACTCGATATTTTTGGCTCCCTCCAAATGCGAGGATCTTTGCGGTGAGATGATATTGTCCTGGTGCGAGTAGATGGACACGAACAGGCGATAGCAGGAAGGATCCTCGCTGGCTGCGAGCTTACGCAACCACTCGCTGGCGAGCCCTTCCTGCTCAGTCGCCGTCCAGCGCATCTGATGGGTGTTCACACCGACGCCGAAGTGGGCCAGCGCGGTTCCATGATGCGGCGTGCCGAGGGTGATGAGTTTGGCTATGCGGCGGCACCCGTGGTCGCGCAAGTAGGCACGTGCTGCCAATCCGCCCATGCTGTGAGCAACGATCACGATTCTGTCTTGCCGCGCCTCCTGGCATAGCCGCTCAACAGCACGGTGAATCAAGGGAACGTAGTCATCGATGCTGCCGATCACAGGTTCCATGTCAATCGCGTGATGGGTGATGTCCGCTGCGCGCAGCGCCTTGCTCATCGGATGCCAGTAGCCGCTGTTGCAGCCATAGCCGTGAATCAGCAACACGGGCAGTCCGGACGGATGTGTCGCGTCGTAGCGGGAAAATGTGCGAAACGGCATGGTCCATGAGGACGCCGTCATGGTTGCCCGGTATTCTCCGAGGAACAACTTGCATGCCTGCCACCAGCCGATACGATAGTGCACTGGTGTCTCACTGCGATACCGCCACGCAAGCGCGAAATTGTTGGCCGTGATGATCAGGCGCACCAGAAGAATGACTGCGAGACTCAGTGCTCCCGCAAGTGCCGGAGGATCGACATGCAAAGCGCTTCTCACCAGGAGATAGATCCCGATGCCGGCCAGAAGTTGAATCAATAGCAGCAGTCGCGTAATGCGTACGATCATGTTTCATGCGGCGCTGGGCGTCGGCGCCGGTTTGCCGGTCAGTTGGGCCGCCAGCGTACTTGCCAGGCGCGCGGTGATGCCATAGATCGAGAGTTGCGGATTGGCCCCGATGGATGTCGGGAACAGCGAACCGTCGTGCACCGATAAATTACTGACACCGTGATAGCGCCCGCTGGAGCTGACGACGCCGAGTTTCGTGTCATCCGACATGGTACACCCGCCCATGACATGCGCGGACACCACGCGCGCAATGCGCGGCTTGTAGGGCAAGGATTCAATCGCCTTCTTTGCCGATGGCCAATCGGTATAGGACTCTGCCATTTCGTGGACCGGATAGACGGTTTTTGCACCGGCGGCAAACTGAATCTCCGCCATGGTCAGCAGTGCACGCCTGACGCCGTCCCAGATGAAATCCGTGAGCGGGTAATCGAGCACCGGCGAGCCATCGCTCCTCAATTGCACGGTGCCGCCGGGCGACTGTTCGTTGAAGCCGTCACGCAGTAGCGCCAGCAAGGCATGCGCATGCGCGAACTGCTTCATGGTGGCGGCATGCGGTGCGCCGAAGCCTTGCATGGTGGAGGCGAACAGCAGGGGATGGAGTGGTGGCGCTTCCAGTTTGTAGCCGATGGGACCGTCGATCGGCTGGGTTTCGAGAAAATGGTCGGAATATACCGTTTGCGGCGCTCCCGAAAAGCCTTCGACCTTATCCTCAAACAATGCCGAAGAAATGATCGTCGGATGCAGGAAGGTGCGCTTGCCCAGCAAGCCATTGGGGTCGGGGGCTTGAGAACGCATCAACAGCGCCGGCGAATTGATTGCGCCTCCGGACACGACATAATGTTTGGCGCGCACATTGATCAGTTTGCCGGAAGGGGCAAGTCCGCTTGCGTCGAGTGCAACGCAGGCAAGCCCGTCAACCTTGTCTCCCTTGAATGAAAATTTGTCGGCTCGGGTGCGCGTCAACAGGGTCGCGCCATGGGTCAGCGCGGAGGGGATTGTGGTAACCAGCATCGACTGCTTGGCATTGGTCGGGCAGCCCATCCCGCAGTAGCCAAGGTTCCAGCAGCCCTTCACATTGCGCCGTATTGCGGCAACAGGAATGCCGAGTTTGGTTGCGCCTTGCTTGAGCAGTTCGTTGTTCCGGTTTGGTGCGATCAGCCAGGTATCGATATTCAGCCGCTTCTCCATCATCGAAAACCATGGCGCCAGCACATCAGTCGAATAATCATTCAGCGCAAACGTCTTCTGCCAATAATTCAATGTGGTCTTGGGAGTGCGAAAGCTGGACGTCCAGTTGACAGTGGTTGACCCGCCGACTGCACGGCCCTGCAGAATGTTGATGGCCTTGTCGCTGGTCTTGCGCGCTGCCGATTCCTGGTAAAGCGCGGGATAGGCTTGCGCCTCGCGCATCTTGAAATCTTTCGAGGATTTGAGCGGGCCTTCCTCAATCAGGAGGACATTCAATCCCGCCAGCGAAAGAATTTCCGCTGTCACACCACCACCTGCGCCAGTGCCGACGACAACCACATCGGCTTCGATCGTGCGGTTGTCGGTGAGCGTGGAGGCGTCGATGACTTTCCAGCCGGATGCCAGTCCTGCCTGAATCGGATCTGCGATGGGGCTCGTTGAAGTATTGGTCATGGCGTCACTTAGCTCAATTCCTTGATCGGGCCCGGGTAGCCGATAGCGGCCCAGGTCGACTCGTCGCCGTACCACGCTCCCATGATCAGGTCATGCAGTGCATGGTAAGCGCTCTGCAGCAAGGCGAAACGGCTCAGGCGCCAGCTTTGCAGGAAGGCGGCGATATCTTCCGGCCTGGCCGCCGGCCAGTCATCCGGAACGCCTGCGAGAAAGCGCCTCGTAGGACCAAGCGTCAGAAGGCCGAACAAGTCCTGAATTTCTTTTTGCGTCGCGAGCGTCAAACCGCTGATTGCGACGCCCACCCGTGTCACTGCGGCTTGAACTGTTGATGGCGCCGGATCAATTGCATCTTTCAGAACGACCGGGACGATTGCCCCGAGCACGGCTCGCGCCGCCTCGTCCAGAACGAACCTGCCGGACGGCACTGTCCGCTGTGTCGCACGATAAATACCGCCGGCCGCCACCAGCGCAATCGTACCGATCAAGCCGGCCTTTAAAAAGGAGCGGCGGGATAGGGTAGTTGCCATATCTCCTCGTTGTAATAGTTTTCGCCTAGTGTACTCCGGCGAAAACTTTGCCTGCCTTAGCAAAATAGAGTTCTAGCTCTAGAATGGATTTGCACAATATCTCTTCTCGATGTTCGTACAAAATAGAGGTCATTGGCAGTTCAGGCAAGGAAGGCAGTCCCTATTGCTTGCAATATGAGAATTGCGACACAGATCATGGAAAAGTCGGAAATCATCGCCGTTCTTCGGCGCGAGCTGGAAACTGTCGTGGCAGAGCGCCGCGTCGCCAAGGAAAATCCCGCCATGAACGCGGCGCGCACTGCACTTAGGCAATTCCAGTCGCAGCGGATGGCGCGAACCCATGCGGATTTGCTGGCGAAAACGGAAACGGGGCCGGCGGCGCGTTTTTTTCTCAGCGATTTGTACGGTCCCTACGATTTGACCGAGCGGGATGCCAATCTGGAGCGCATCATTCCGTCCATGGAACGCTTGCTGCCGGCAGCGGCGCTCGAAACCGTTGCAGAGGCCGTGGCATTGGATGCGCTGTCCGAAAAGCTCGATGCGGGAATGGCCTGTCGTCTGGGTGAATCATTTACGGAGGTCGACTATATCGATGCCTACCGAAAGGTGGGCAAGCGCACCGACCGTGAACGCCAGTTGGCGCATGTCGAGTCAGTGGGAGCGGCCTTGTGCGAGTTGGTGCGCATACCCTTGGTCGGCAGTACGCTGGCGATGATGCGCGGCCCTTCCAGGCTGGCGAAGCTCACCGAGCTGCACAGTTTTCTTGAGCGCGGCTTCAAGGCTTTCAAGGGAATGAAACGTCCATACGATTTCGTGACGACGATCATTCAGCGTGAACGGGCGATCATGGACGCGATGTATGCGGGGAAAAAAAATCCGTTCGCGACGCCTGCCCCTGTCGATCACGCGTCCATTGCGAACGCGTAAGGCCCGGCCACTATTTCTTTGCGGGTTTATTCTCAGGCATGTCCAGGACGGTAACAATGCGCGTACCGGCGATGCGGTCATGGAGAAACTGTCGTTGCGGATCGAAGTATGCCGTCAGCGCCCAAAGAAACACATTCGCCGCGGGAATCATTACCAGCATCCAGTTCTTGGCACCCATGGCCCATGCGGCGGCCAAGCCGGGCAAGACCCAGAGCCAGGCAAGCAAATACCGTCCGACCGCTCGTTTCACACCGATATGGTGGCCATCGACGGTTACCAGACGAATGCGCCAGGTTTTCATCGCCAGAGTTTGGCCGCCATGCGTCCAGAACCAGACGAAGTAGATGCCGATGACCAGAAAAAGCCAATCCTGCAACGCATCCCTCAAATACAAAGCATGCCGCTGCTGCAGCAAGGTTGAAAAGATCCAGCCTGAAATGAACAGTACGCCGAACATCAGCATTGCTTCATAGAGCATGCTGGCGAGGCGACGCTTGAGTGGGGGTGTCGAGGTAATGTCCAACTGAAGAACTTATGGTTTGGCGGGTTGTGCGGATGATTGAATCGCGGATCTGCTTGCTGCCTTGGGCGTGACGGATTGTTCCAATACAGGCTTCGGAGCTGATTTGATCGGCGGCAGTGTCTTGCTGTTCTTGCCTTGCGACGCGGGTGAGGGAAGTGTTGCGACGCGCTTTCTGGACGCCGCATCTGCTGCCAGCTTTTTCTTCTGCTCGTCGGGCAACTGCTTGTATTCCTCCCAATGGGCCGACTTCTGGTCCCGATTGAGTTTCTTGGCGCGAGCGTAGTTCTCGCGCGCGATTCTCCGTTGCTCCGGCGTCAACTTGATCCAGTCACGCATCCGCGCCTGCAAGCGCTGCTGCTCGTCGGGTTTCATGGACGCGTACTTGTTGCCGATGGCAAGCCATTTCTTCTTGCGGAAGGCATCCATCTTGTCCCATTCCGGCGCGAGAGGTGCAAGGGCTTGTTGCTGCGCCGGCGTCAACTCGACCCACAGCGGCCGTCCCGTTGTCTGCGATTTTGTCGCAGTCGCGGCACGCGTGCTTGATGGCGTTGGCGAAGGGGTTGAGGCGGGTGCTGGGGCGGTTTGTGCATGTACGCCAAGGGCGAATCCGCTTAACGTTGTGACAAGCGAAAAGCCCAAAATGAACACCGCCCGCGCGGGGCGGGCGTTGAGCAGGGAAGAAAATACCGTCATGTCATTCGCCTCGCTTGGCGAGGTAGGCATTGAAGCCGTGATCGAGGTATGCCGACAGCGGAAGCTCATCCGCCAGTACCTCCGCATCGATATCCGCGGTGTCATTGATGTGACGTTGCTGTTCATATCGGAAAATGCTGCTCAGTCCGATGACAAGGACGACCAGCGGAACGGCCAGTCCCATGCGCGTCAGCCAGGAAAGGGGTTCGCTGAAAAAATGACCAGTTTGTCCGGCAAAAAATCGTTGCGGCACAAAAACGCGCAGCCGGGATTCCTTTTTTTTGCGAGATAGCGCAATTTTGCGAGCAGAAGCCAGCTTTTCTGCGGCAGAGGGCGGTAAATTATCCAGATTTTCGTTCAGCGCATGACGCACTTTGTAAGCGAAATTCAATTGGTTCGAATTCATAATGTGATTCCTTTGGCTCTCAGCGCTTGGGCCAGCGTATGCGTGGCACGGGAGCAGTGCGTTTTCACGCTTCCCTCGGAGCATCCCATCGCTGCAGCCGTTTCGGCTACATCCATATCCTGCCAATAACGCATGAGGAAGGCTTCCCGTTGACGCGCCGGCAGTTTTTGTATCTCTTGCTCTATGACGGCGAGCACCTGGTCGCGTTCGACCTTGTCTGCGCTGGATTCGGCAGCTTCAGTGCCTTCTTCGGCCTCATAGGTTTCCAGCAAATCGAAGTTCTCCATGTCCCCCTGGTCGCTCCCCAGGCCGGAAAAGAGGCTTACCCATGTCCCGCGCACCTTTTCGCGCCGGAAGTAATCATGGATCGTGTTCTGCAAAATCCGCTGAAACAGAAGGGGCAGCTCGGCCGCAGGCTTGTCACCATACTTTTCCGCGAGCTTGATCATTGCGTCCTGCACAATATCGAGCGCCGCCTCGTCCTTCCGAACGGCATAGGCGGCCTGCTTGAAGGCTCGTCGCTCAACGCTTTCCAGAAAGTCGGACAGTTCTTTGTCAGTGGCCATGCGATACGGCAGCTTGTATCCGGGCCGCCAGGGGAATTGTGGATCGAGGAGAAATCGTGCTCTTGAGTACTTGTTTCGCGAACTGTGCGCATGCTAGCAAAAAAGCTCGTCCTTGTGCATGGATTTTACGGAAAATGCTTGATTTCTAAGGCTTTTACAAGAATTTAGCTTGACCAAAATGATGCGACGCATTAACTTATCAGTCCCTTCCTACCCTAGAAGGGAATGTCTTTTCGCGCGGCGCATAATGCCGCCCTCCGAACAGGCGCGCTTTAACTTTTAAAAGCTGTTTGCTCTAACCCATGCCACAAGCGTGAGAAATCCGCATTGGCACTTCAGGTATTCTGGCTGAACGAGTTGCGTTTAGCGCCACTTTGAACCGCATCTACGGGTGTGCAACGAATCGGCGTGACCGCACAAGGAAGGGAAGCCATTGCACTGTCGTTCCGCGCGATTTCGCAAGGAGAGAGCATCCGATCAATTTCCAATGGACCTTGAAAGGAACCAAGCAATGAGTAACGAATTGACAGGCGCAGAAATAGTCGTGCGCTGCCTGGCCGAAGAGGGCGTCGAACACGTGTTCGGTTATCCCGGCGGCGCAGTGCTCTACATCTACGACGCAATCTTCAAGCAAGACAAATTCCAGCACATCCTGGTACGCCACGAGCAAGCCGCCGTTCACGCAGCCGATGCCTATTCGCGCAGCTCGAACAAAGTCGGCGTCGCCCTCGTGACCTCCGGTCCCGGTGTAACGAATGCAGTGACCGGGCTCGCAACGGCATACATGGACTCGATCCCGATGGTGGTCATCACCGGTCAGGTTCCGACGCATGCGATCGGACAGGATGCGTTCCAGGAATGCGATACGGTGGGCATCACGCGCCCCTGCGTCAAGCACAACTTCCTTGTCAAGGACGTCAAGGATCTCGCGTCGACGATCAAGAAAGCATTCTTTATTGCCACTACCGGCCGTCCGGGCCCGGTGCTGGTCGATATTCCGAAAGACATCTCAATCCAGAAATGCGCATTCGAGTATCCGAAGGAACTCGACATGCGCTCGTACAAGCCGGTCGACAAAGGCCACTCCGGCCAGATCCGCAAAGCGGTTCAATTGCTGCTGACCGCCGAGCGTCCGATGATCTATACCGGCGGCGGCGTGATTCTCGCGAACGCGGCGGGCGAGCTGAACAAGCTGGTCGACAAGCTCGGCTATCCGTGTACCAACACCCTGATGGGCTTGGGCGGGTATAAGGCGTCGAGCGACAAGTTCGTCGGCATGCCGGGCATGCACGGCACGTATGAAGCCAACATGGCCATGCACCACTGCGACGTGCTGATCGCCGTCGGTGCCCGCTTCGACGACCGCGTGATCGGCAATCCGAAGCATTTCTCCACGCATCCGCGCAAGATCATTCATATCGATATCGACCCGTCGTCGATTTCGAAGCGTGTGAAGGTCGATATTCCGATCGTCGGCAATGTGAAAGACGTGCTTCTCGAGCTCCTTTCCCAGCTCGACGCTGCCGAACCCAAGCCGAACTCCCAGGCTCTGGCAGCATGGTGGCGCCAGATCAACGAGTGGCGCGGCCGTGACTGCCTGAAGTTCGCTACTTCCAGCGATGTCATCAAGCCGCAGGAAGTTGTTCGCAAGCTGTGGGAAGTGACCAAGGGCGACGCCTACATCACCTCGGACGTTGGTCAGCACCAGATGTGGGCCGCACAGTACTACAACTTCGACAAGCCTCGTCGCTGGATCAATTCCGGCGGTCTTGGCACCATGGGCGTCGGCCTGCCGTACGCAATGGGCGTGCAGATGGCCAATCCGGGTGCGACTGTTGCGTGCATTACCGGTGAAGCGTCGATTCAGATGTGCATCCAGGAGCTGGCGACCTGCAAGCAGTATCACCTGACTCCGAAGATCATCCTGTTGAACAACCGCTTCCTGGGCATGGTGCGCCAGTGGCAGCAGATCGATTACGGCTCACGCTATTCCGAGTCGTACATGGATTCACTGCCCGACTTCAACATGCTGGCAGAATCCTTTGGCCATGTCGGTATGAAGATCGAGAAGCCGGGCGATGTCGAAGGCGCATTGAAAGAAGCGTTCGGCATGAAAGACAAGCTGGTGTTCATGAATTTCATTACGGATCAAACCGAAAACGTCTGGCCGATGGTGAAAGCTGGTAAAGGCTTGACTGAAATGCTGCTGGGTTCGGAGGATCTGTGATGCGACACATTATTTCTGTTTTGCTTGAGAATGAAGCAGGGGCATTGTCGCGCGTGGTAGGCCTGTTTTCTGCGCGTGGTTACAACATCGAAACCCTGACCGTGGCGCCAACCGAAGACGCAACACTGTCACGCATGACGATCGTCACCACGGGTTCGGACGACGTGATCGAACAGATCACCAAGCATCTGAATCGCCTGATTGAAGTCGTCAAAGTGGTCGATCTGACGGAAGGCGCGCATATTGAACGCGAGCTCATGCTGATCAAGGTACGTGCCGTCGGCAAGGAGCGCGAGGAAATGAAGCGCACCGCAGACATCTTCCGCGGTCGTATTATCGACGTCACCGAGAAGACTTACACGATCGAGCTGACGGGCAACAAATCCAAGCTCGATGCCTTCATCGAATCGATCGATCGCACTGCGATTCTCGAAACCGTGCGTACCGGCGGTTCGGGCATCGGGCGCGGTGAGCGCATTCTCAAAGTTTAAATCCAGTATCAACAACACTATAAAAGTTAGGAAGATCAATGAAAGTTTTCTACGATAAAGACTGTGACCTGTCCCTGATCAAAGGCAAGAATGTCACTATCATCGGCTACGGCTCCCAAGGCCACGCGCACGCGCAAAACCTGAACGACTCTGGCGTCAAGGTCACCGTCGGTCTGCGCAAGGGCGGCGCTTCCTGGGAAAAGGCGAAGAACGCCGGATTGAACGTTGCCGAAGTCAACGAAGCCGTCAAAGCAGCTGATGTCATTATGATCCTGCTGCCGGATGAAAATATCGCGCAGGTCTACAACGAAAACGTTGCCCCGAACGCAAAGCAGGGCGCTGTGCTGGCTTTCGCTCACGGCTTCAATGTCCACTACGGCCAGGTAATGCCGCGCGCCGACCTCGACGTCATCATGATCGCGCCGAAGGCTCCCGGCCATACCGTGCGCAGCACCTACTCGCAAGGTGGCGGCGTCCCGCACCTGGTCGCTGTCTATCAGGACAAGTCCGGCAGTGCTCGTGACATCGCGCTGTCCTATGCAATGGCCAACGGCGGCGGCCGTGCCGGCATCATCGAGACCAACTTCCGTGAAGAAACCGAAACCGATCTGTTTGGCGAGCAAGCCGTGTTGTGCGGCGGCACGGTTGAACTGATCAAGGCTGGTTTCGAAACGCTAGTCGAAGCCGGCTATGCACCGGAAATGGCGTATTTCGAGTGCTTGCACGAGTTGAAGCTGATCGTCGACCTGATCTACGAAGGCGGCATCGGCAACATGAACTACTCGATCTCGAACAACGCCGAGTATGGCGAGTATGTTACCGGCCCGCGCGTCGTTACCGAAGACACCAAGAATGCAATGCGTCAATGCCTGAAGGATATCCAGACTGGCGAATACGCCAAGAGCTTCATTCTGGAAAACAAGGCCGGTGCTCCGACGCTCATTTCGCGTCGTCGCCTGACTGCCGAACATCAGATCGAGCAGGTCGGTGAGAAGCTGCGTGCGATGATGCCTTGGATCAAGAAGAACAAGCTGGTCGATCAATCGAAGAACTAATCTGCGATTGCCAAAAAGCATCGTGCAATGTCCGCATGCAAGCGGATATTGCAGGTCGAATTAAAAGCCGTGCTTAGCCACGGCTTTTCTTATTTGTCGACTTCATCGATCTCTAATCAGAAAAATGGCAGGCCGATCACATGAACCGATTTGTGCGAATTGAGCAATTGATCGGACAATATTGAGTGGTTGAGTAAAATAAAATGGATGCACATTATCGTGCCACCTCTTTTCACTTGGAGAAAACAATGCCCAGACTTTCCGTCCGCATCGCGGCACTGATCCTGTTCAGCTGCCTGACTTCTGCGCAGGCGCAGACGCAAGCCTCCGTACAGACAGCAGGAACATTGGTCGTCGTTGCGGCATCGGGTGAAGTGAAGCATGCGAACGACGAGGCGCGCGCGACGCTCATGATCGAAGAGCAGGATAAAGACAAGGCAACTGCAGCATCCCGTGCCAATCTGAAGATGAAGCAGGGCATGGAGATCGTCAAGCGAGAAGACCCGCAGGCCTTGCTGAAGACGCGCGGCTATTACACCTATCCCATTTATGGAGACGAGCCTCCGCAACCACGCCAAGGAACCAAGGTAAGGCAGCCTGTCGGCTGGCGTGTCGGCCAGTATCTGGACGTGACAACCCAAAACATCAATGGCCTGCCAAAGACAGTGGCCGCTGCGCAGAAAGTGCTTGCGCTGAATGGCCTGTATTTCGGTTTGACTGAAGCAACTACCAAAAAACTGGAGGAGCAGAGGATTGCCGCCGCTTATCAGAACCTGACAGACCGAATCGCCGCGATTGCCAAGGCGTTGGGGAAAAGCGCATCCGATGCGGTCCTTGATACGCTGGATTTTGAAGGATCGGGTGCATATGTGCCTCAGCGTGATTCCCGCGTTCTCACGACGATGCGTGCAGCACCTGCGGAGTCGGCTCCAGTAGAAGAGCCAAGCTTTGAACCGGGTGAAACCACGTTAAGCATGCATGTGGTCGGCAAAGTTCGCTTTAAATAAGCTTGGATGAGAGCGGGAAAAAACGTCGACGAAAGCTTGTACGTGGGCAAAGCATCATGCGCTATTTCGGATATTGCTTGGAAGGAATAGTTTCGCCGGGTTACATTTCTTGCCCGCTCGTCTAGAATAGCGACGCTTTTTTACTTTTTGTTATTAGGCGGAGCGGCGTTGAACAATCTCATGCCATCCTTGCCCGCATGATTGCCTGCCGACCGCTTGTTGCGAGATCGAGGGCGACTGAGATCGACAACATGTCGGCAACTGAAACGATTCATGCCGCGTTGTGATCATATTTGCACCAATTTAAAACGGAATCAGCATGGCAACCTTCAATCGACGTAAAGCGAAAAGTAACGTTGGCGTATTTCCCAAGGTCGCGCGGCTGAACAAACGAGCATTACCGCATGTGCCGCTTGATGAGGATGTGCATCTGGAGGCGCCGAAAGTGCGGAGCCGGGGCATCTATCTGTTGCCGAATGCCTTTACGACGGCCAACCTGTTTTGCGGCTTTTTTGCGATCGTCATGGCGATGAACCTGAAGTTCGATTTCGCCTCGGTAGCGATTTTCGCCGCAATGCTGCTCGACAGCGTGGACGGTCGTGTGGCTCGGCTCACCAATACCCAGAGCGAATTCGGAGCGCAATACGACAGCTTGTCAGACATGCTGTCTTTCGGCGCCGCACCTGCCCTCGTGGTGTATGAATGGTCGCTGCGCGGCATGGGCAAGCTCGGCTGGCTGGCGGCATTCGTATATTGTGCTGGAGCGGCTCTGCGCCTGGCGCGTTTCAATACCAATATTGGCGTGGTCGACAAGCGTTACTTTCAAGGACTGCCCAGCCCCGCTGCGGCCGCGCTCGTCACAGGCTTTGTCTGGCTGATGGATGATCTGCGCTATGTTGGCACGGAGCTGAGCTGGTTCTCGTGGACCATTACGCTGTACGCGGGTCTCACCATGGTGACCAACGTACCGTTCTATAGCTTCAAGGAAATCAACTTCCGCAAATCGGTTCCATTCATCGCAATCTTTCTCATTGTGCTGGCATTTGTCCTGGTGTCGAGTGATCCTCCAAAGGTTCTGTTCGGCTTGTTTGTGCTCTACGGCCTGTCCGGATATGTCATCTACTTCTGGCGTTTGTCCAAGGGGAAACCGGTGAGTATCGTGCAAACGACAGAAGCTGACCTGCCGGAAGGGAAAGAGTAAGGAGTTTGTTTTACATCATTCGATGCCTGTAGTTCGGGGTCACTCATCCTGTCATGATGACTTTTTAACCTCATGAGAGGAGGGCATCATGGGTGTGATTTCATTCTTGAAAGAGGCCGGTGAAAAGCTGCTGCATGCAGGGCCGGCCAAGCAGAACGCCGAAGCGCAACAGCCGCAAGCTTCGCCAGTGAATATCCGCGAAAAGGAACAGGCGCTGGAACGTGCCATCCTTGATTACATGGCAGCGCAAAACCTGCCAATCGAAAACCTCGTAGTGGCCTATGACTCGTCCTCTGCAACCGTTACCGTCAGCGGTTCTGCGCCGGACCAGGCTACGCGAGAGAAGATTGTTTTATGTTGCGGCAATGTGCAAGGCGTCGCGCATGTCAACGACCAGATCAATGTCGCTGTTGGTGCGCGTGACGAATCAAAATGGTACGAGGTAAAGAGTGGCGATACCTTGTCCAAGATTGCCAAGCAATTTTACGGTGATGCCAATCGCTACAGCGCGATTTTCGAGGCGAACAAGCCCATGCTGACCGATCCCGACAAGATTTACCCTGGTCAGATGCTGCGAATCCCTGCCCAGCATTAGTCGTACATCCTGACGGCCGCGGGCGCTTCAATTCCTGTGGTCGTCCGGGAACCACCTGCGAAATTCGCTTGTCGATCAAATAGTTGCACTTTTCCACAATTCCGCTTATAGTTTTTTGCATGTCTCGCGAAATCAACATTTCCGCTTCTGTTTTTCTCAGCACCCTGTTGCCAGGCCTGCTGCTGCCGCTGTTTCTACTAGTGCGTTAACGCGCGCTAAATCCCATACCCCACAATTCGTGCAGTTTCTGGCTCATGTCGATAATGGCAAGGGCAGGCGAAAAACCGTTTAAAACGATACGATCAAAGAATTTTCCTAAAGGAGTGCAGCATGGCCGACAAATTGATTATTTTCGACACTACCTTGCGAGATGGCGAACAATCGCCCGGCGCATCGATGACCAAGGATGAAAAAATCCGCATTGCGAAGCAGTTGGAGCGTCTGCGCGTGGATGTGATCGAAGCCGGTTTTGCTGCGGCATCTCCCGGTGATTTTGAGGCGATCAAGGCAATTGCCGGCATTATCAAGGACTCGACCGTGTGCTCCCTGTCGCGCGCCAATGACCGCGACATTTCGCGTGCAGCGGAAGCGTTGGCATCGGCGTCAAGAAAGCGTATTCACACGTTTATCGCGACCTCGCCCCTGCATATGGAAAAGAAGCTGCGCATGACGCCGGATCAGGTATTTGAGCAAGCGAAACAGGCGGTACGTTTTGCCCGTCAGTTCACCGATGATGTCGAGTTCAGCCCCGAGGACGGCAGTCGTTCGGATATGGATTTCCTGTGCAGAGTGATCGAGGCGGTGATTGCCGAAGGGGCGACTACAATCAATTTCGCGGACACCGTCGGTTACGGTGTACCTGAACTCTATGGCAACATGATCAAGACGCTGCGCGAGCGCATCCCGAACTCCGACAAGGCGGTCTGGTCAGTCCATTGCCATAACGACCTCGGCATGGCAGTAGCCAATTCCCTGGCCGGCGTGATGATAGGCGGCGCGCGTCAGATCGAATGCACCATCAATGGCCTTGGTGAGCGTGCCGGCAACACCGCGTTGGAAGAGATCGTGATGGCGGTCAAGACGCGCAAGGATTATTTCAAGCTCGACGTGGCAATCGATACGGCGCAGATCGTCCCAGCATCCAAACTGGTATCGCAGATCACCGGGTTTGCCGTTCAGCCTAACAAGGCGGTCGTTGGTGCCAACGCTTTTGCGCATGCATCCGGCATCCATCAGGACGGTGTGCTGAAAGCGCGCGATACCTATGAAATCATGCGTGCAGAAGACGTGGGCTGGACTGCAAACAAGATCGTCCTTGGCAAGCTGTCGGGACGCAATGCGTTCAAACAGCGCCTGGAAGAACTCGGCATTGAGCTCGATTCGGAAACCGAAGTGAATGCAGCATTTGCGCGCTTCAAGGAACTGGCCGACCGCAAGGTAGACATCTTCGATGAAGACATCATCGCGTTGGTCTCGGACGAGCAGCATTCCCATGACAACGAGTACTACCGCTTCGTATCGCTGTCGCAGCACTCGGAAACCGGTGAAAAGCCGTCTGCAAAAGTCGTCTTCACGATGGAGGGGAAGGAGCAGTCCTGCACCGGCGAGGGCAATGGACCGGTGGATGCGACCGTCAATGCGATTGAATCGCAGGCCAAGAGCGGCGCCGAGTTGTTGCTGTTTTCCGTCAATGCGATCACGACCGGAACGCAGTCGCAGGGAGAGGTGACAATGCGCTTGTCGAAGGCAGGGCGCATCGTCAATGGCGTCGGCGCGGATCCGGATATCGTTGTCGCGTCGGCCAAAGCATATTTGTCTGCGCTGAACAAATTGCAGTCCAAGGTCGACAAGCTGAATCCGCAGCTATAGTCCGACGCTGGATCGCAAATTCAAGAGGCGCCTGATTGTGGGGCGTCTCTTGTTTTTTTGGGAGGCTACAGCCGGCCGAAGGGAAAGCGTCGGTCAGGATCGAATCGCAGATCCGGACCATTCAACATCTTGCGTACGACGCCTGCCTTGTCAAAATGCACATGCATCACAGAATTCCAGACGCCACTTTCCTTGTAAGGATAAGACCATACTTCGAGGTCCGTGAGGGAAAGATAAGATGTCTCGACGGGCGCGCCAACGGTCCGCAGCACGTCCTCCTTCGTTGATTCGCCCACCTTGATGCTGGCGAATTTCTGATTCGTCAAAACTTGCTCGAACGAAATAACTTTTCCATCCGGACCGACGCGTGCCATATAGGTTTTCTGGCCCCATGGCCCGAGCGGGTATTCCAGCAATTGATCGCCGCCATCCATGTACCGATGCGCAGGCTGGCCGCGCTTGGCGATCAAATCCTGTTCGGAATCGCCGACATTGACAGCTGCGGGGAATAATGTCGCGCATCCGCAAACAATTGCCAAAAACACAGTAGACAGAAACCGAGTCGTCAATTTCATTATTTTCCCCAATCGCCTCGTCAAGAACCGCTAAGTGTTTGAATGATTGGCGTATTTCCTATATACTGCGCGTCTTGGTCGGTTTGACCAAGTTTTTTTATCAATTGTTCACGGTACGTGGGGTTGCGACTCCGTATACCGCATGTGAAAGGTATCTCATGTCAGTAGAAAACATCAACAAGGCCGCCATTATCGCGGACAACGCTCGCGGCACGAATGACACAGGCTCTCCGGAGGTGCAGGTTGCACTGCTGACCGCCCGTATCAATGAACTCAACAACCACTTCAAGGCCCACGCCAAGGATCACCACTCCCGCCGCGGCTTGATCATGATGGTTAATCGTCGCAAGCGCCTGCTCTCCTATCTGAAGGATAAGGACGCAAACCGTTATCGCGCTCTGATTGAGAAACTCGGTCTGCGCAAGTAATAGTTGCGATACTCGCTCGGGTTATAGACGAAATGCCTGCGTCAGTCTGCTGATGCAGGCATTTTGCCATTTAGCAGTTTGTAATTCGGTAGTGGTAGTACTTATGCAGTGAAGGTGGCGCGCCATGCGTGGCATGTCATCCGTGGTGAGGTGAACGACAGCCCCTGAAAACCTGTCGGTAAAAATAGAAAGGAAACACCGTGTTCAATAAAGTTACCAAGACCTTCCAGTATGGCCAGCACACAGTGACGCTGGAGACTGGCGAAATCGCACGCCAGGCATCCGGTGCCGTGCTCGTGTCAATTGAAGACACCGTTGTGCTCGCAACCGTTGTAGCGAAGAAGGATGTCAAACCGGGCCAGGATTTTTTCCCGTTGACCGTCGATTACGTTGAGAAGAGCTACGCTGCCGGCCGTATCCCCGGTGGTTTCTTCAAACGTGAAGGCCGTCCTTCGGAAAAGGAGACCCTCACTTCTCGCCTGATCGATCGCCCAATTCGTCCGCTGTTTCCGGAAGGCTATCTGAACGAAGTGCAGGTCATCGTGCACGTTCTGTCCGTTAACCCGGAAATCGATCCCGACATCGCGTCCATGATCGGTGCATCGGCCGCCATCTGCGTTGCCGGCATCCCGTTCAGCGGCCCGCTCGGCGCAGCCCGTGTCGGCTATATCGACGGTCAGTATGTGCTGAATCCGACGACCTCGCAGATGGCGAAATCGCAGATGGATCTGGTCGTTGCCGGAACCGAACAAGCGGTGCTGATGGTGGAATCCGAAGCGAACCAACTGTCCGAAGAAATCATGCTGGGTGCCGTTGTTTTCGGCCACGATCAGATGAAGGCTGTGATCGATGCAATCCATGATCTGGTGCGCGACGGCGGCAAGCCGGAAATGACCTGGAGTGCGCCGGCGAAGAACGAAGCACTGATCGGTCGCGTCACCCAACTGGCCGAGGCAAAGCTGCGCGAGGCCTATCAGACCAAGGACAAGCAGGCACGCACTGCAAAGCTCAACAACGTCACCGCCGAAGTCAATGCAGCACTGGCTGCTGAGGCGGATGCCGCAGGCGCCGCAGCACCCGACACGGCTGAAGTCGGAAGCATTCTGTTCGACCTGGAAGCAAAGATCGTTCGCTCCCAGATTCTCGAAGGTGAACCGCGCATCGACGGACGCGATACGCGCACCGTGCGTCCGATCTCCATTCGTACCAGCGTCTTGCCGCGTACTCACGGCTCTGCGCTGTTCACGCGTGGCGAAACCCAGGCCTTGGTGGTCGCTACGCTTGGTACCGCACGCGATGAGCAAAAGATCGATGCTCTGATGGGCGAGTACTCGGACCGCTTCATGCTTCACTACAACATGCCGCCGTTCGCCACTGGCGAAACCGGCCGCGTCGGTACGCCGAAGCGCCGCGAGGTGGGGCATGGCCGTCTTGCAAAGCGGGCCCTGGTCGCCGCGCTGCCGTCGCCGGAAGAGTTCAGCTATTCGGTGCGCGTCGTATCGGAAATTACCGAATCCAACGGGTCGTCTTCGATGGCCTCCGTCTGCGGCGGCTGCCTGGCGCTGATGGATGCTGGCGTACCCATGAAGGCGCATGTGGCCGGCATCGCAATGGGATTGATCAAGGAAGGCAGCAAGTTCGCCGTCCTGACCGACATCCTGGGCGACGAAGATCATCTGGGCGACATGGACTTCAAGGTGGCGGGCACTGCCAACGGTATTACCGCGCTGCAGATGGATATCAAGATCCAAGGCATCACCAAGGAAATCATGCAAGTCGCGCTGGCGCAAGCCAAGGAAGGCCGTTTGCATATCCTGGCCAAGATGCAGGACGCCATGCCGACCGGCAAGGCTGAACTGTCCGACTTCGCGCCGCGCCTGATCACCATCAAGATCAATCCGGAAAAAATCCGCGACGTGATCGGCAAGGGTGGTGCGGTAATCCGCGCTCTGACTGAAGAAACCGGAACGCAGATCGACATCACCGATGAGGGCATCGTGACCATCGCTTCGGTCGACGCTGCTGCGGGCCAGGAAGCCAAGCGTCGTATCGAAGAGCTGACGGCTTCCGTCGAGGTCGGCAAGATCTACGACGGTGTCGTGCTAAAGCTGCTTGATTTCGGTGCGATCGTTCAGGTCATGCCGGGCAAGGATGGCCTGCTGCATATCAGTCAGATCGCCAACGAACGCGTCAATGCCGTGGCCGACTACCTCAAGGAAGGTCAACAGGTACGTGTCAAGGTACTGGAAACGGATGACCGCGGTCGCCTGAAACTGTCGATGAAAGCTGCTGCCGCAGAAGAGGGCGCAGCCACTCAGCCTCAGCAGTAATCAAGATCCTCATTGCAGCCGGTCTGCAATGAATCAACCGCCCGGTGGTATTTGCCCGGGCGGTTTTTTTTTATGTGCAGACTCTGAGAGCGGTGATGCCGCCCGCTGCTTGACTATTTATGACACGCGCATTGCGTCTGCTTCAGAAAGGAGGCCACGCATGTGGTGTGCGAGAACCTGCATCCGATTTTCCACGGGCTCATCGATCGAAGAATGGAACTCGAAACCGTTTTTCCCTTTTTCTTTTGCGCGGTACATCGCGCAATCGGCGTTCTTCAGCAAGGTCTGTCCGTCGTTCCCATCATTCGGATACACACTTATTCCGATACTGACACTCAAGCGGCATTCCTGATCGCCGATTCGCACCGGACGTGATGCTTCACTGAGCAGTTTTTGCGCGACATCGGCAGCATAACGTCCATCGCTCAATTCCTCGATCAGTACATAAAACTCATCACCTCCCATGCGCGCGATCTTGTCCGTGTGCCGGAGGCTTGTGCGCAAGCGCTTTGCTATTTCGCGCAGAACCTTGTCGCCCGCGTCATGTCCAAGGGTGTCATTGATTTCCTTGAACTTGTCGAGGTCGAGAAAGAACACGGCAAATTTCTTTTCGTGGCGGCGCGCGTTGCCGAGCGCCATTTCGAGGTATTCCTTGAACAAGAACCTGTTGGGCAAAGACGTTAGTCCGTCATAGTGGGCGAGATAGCGAATCTTTTCTTCCAATGCGCGGCTCTCGATCGCGATGCCTGCAAGATTCGTGCAGATTTCGAACAACTGCAGATCCTTTGCGGTCGGAGCTGTCGCTTCCCGAAAGTAGAGCGCGAATGTGCCAAGAATCTTCCTGTTTCGCCCAAAGATCGGCCACGAGGTGCAGGCCTTCAATCGATGCTGAAGAACGAGGTCGCGCTGCTCCGCCCAGAGCGGATCGCTTGCAATATCCGTTACCGTCACTGGTTCTCCGCGGAAGGCAGCTGTTCCGCATGAGCCATTGCTCGGCCCGACTTCCGAGTCATCAAATTGCGTCACGAATGATGTGGGCAGATTCGGCGCGACGCGACCGAAAAGAGTGTTCGCTTCGTCGTTAAGCTGCTGGATCGAACACAATCCGCGGCCGGACTGATTTTCGGCGAAACGGGCAATTTCGGTCAGAATCTCCCGCAGGGGAACGCCAGTGGCGACCATGTTCAGGATGCGATTTTGTCCAAGCTGAAGAGTCTCCGCGTGTTTGCGCTCGGAGATGTCGCGTATGAAAGCAGTGAACACTGGATCGTTCTGCACGCTCAGTGGAACCACGGCAAGTTCAACAGGAAGGGTGGAGCCGTCCGCCCGCATTGCGGTGAGTTCCAGGCGCCGGTTCAGCAGGGAGCTCGTGCCTGTCGCAAGAAAGCGTTCTATCCCCAAACGATGCAGCTCGCGCCACGCCTGCGGAATGATAATGTCGGCCAATTTCTTGCCAAGCACATCATCGTTGCGGTAGCCAAAAGTCGCTTCTGCGGCTTCGTTGAAGCTGATGATTTCGCCGAGGTGGTTGATCGAAACGATGCAGTCGAGGGAAGCGGTCAGAATGGCGCTCTTGAATTTCTCGCTGTCTACAAGCGCAGCCTCGATGGATTTGCGTCGCGATTCGCGCGCGTAATTGTCGATGGCGATCGAAATACTGCCGGCCAATTCTTCCAGCAGTCTGATCAGTTGCGAATCGAAGCAATCCTTGTCGGCGGAACAAATTGTAAGAGCGCCAAACGGTCGGCCAGAGAGCTTGAACGGGAAGCAGGCAAGGGATTGAAGATCGTTTTGTACGGCAGTCTTGTTGATGTCGGCCGAATGAAGCGTAACCGATGCGTTGTTGCAAACCTTGAGTTTGCCCTCTTTGAGTGCCGCCGCGACCATGCTTTCGCTATCGATGTCGGGCTCTTCCAGCGATCTTGTCACGCCACGCAACTTGTCATTGCTCGATGCGTACGCCGCGACAGTCTCGACCTGCTGCTTGTCATGCTGGATCACACTGATCCGAGCCATGCAAAAATGGCCATGTTCGACGATGATCCTGCAGACTTCCTCGAATAGCTCATCACGCTCGTGGATCCGAACAATCGCCTGATTCGTCTGACTTAACGCGATATAGAGATCACGCAACCTGGCCGACTTTCGTTCTGCATGTTTGCGTTCCTCGATATCGGAGAACATCCCGACCATTCGCACCGCGCGTCCATGAATATCCCTCTCGACGATCTTGCCGCTGATCGCCACCCAGCGCCAACAGAGTGAGGCATCTTTCAAGCGCAGCTCCACGTTATGAAAGGCGCCATCTCCGTAGCCCGTTCCCTTCAGCGCCTCGCGCAAGCACTTGCGGAAGTTTTCCTGGTCGTCCTCATGAATGAAAGAAGGCAGTGCCTTCGAGCTCCACGTTCTCGTCGTATCGAGCAAGATAGCCTTGAGACCGGCTGCCGGTTCGCCGCTGAAATACAACCGGTCGTCCAATATAAACCAGTCAAATGCAATCTGACGAGAACTCTCAAGGGCGAGACTGAGTCGGTCATGCATTGCCGATGATGTGGTCGACGGATTCACTTGCTTCTTCAAGGGAGCGGAAATGAAAGAGCCACGCATGGAGGGTCTGCCTGAAATGAAATGATATTGCCTTTTGGAAATGGAGAGGGTTGATTAGTTCCCATCATTTTGTAACTGGAGCAACGTTTCCTGTTACAAATCTGCCATGCCGGCGATGGATGCCGGCCATGAAGGCATTTCGGGCAAAACCGGCAACGAAGATCCATTCTTGACGAATGTGAAAATAGAATGTTGCGTTACGTCAACATTGCGGGAAATGGCCAAGCCCGCGTGTGACGTGCATTCAAAATCGTTGGCTGTCGTACAATGCATTTTTACTCACAATGGAACGTGCGATGAGAGCCGTAGAGATCACCCAGCCCGGATTGCCTGATGTATTGAAAGTCTGCGAGAGGCCGATGCCGAAGCCGAAAGCAGGCGAGGTATTGATCAAGGTTCATGCTGCAGGCGTCAACCGCCCGGATGTCATTCAACGCATGGGCCATTACCCGGTCCCGCCAGGTGCGTCGGATTTGCCCGGCCTTGAGATCGCCGGCGAAATTGTCGAAGGTGATTTGGCAGGTAGTCATTTCAAGGTTGGAGACCTTGTCTGCGCGCTGGTGCAAGGCGGTGGCTATGCCGAATACTGCACCGCGCCCGTGAAACAGTGTCTGCCGATTCCGGCCGGTCTGGACGCCGTCGAAGCGGCGTCGCTTCCGGAAACCTTTTTCACGGTGTGGAGCAATGTGTTTGACCGAGCTCACCTTGCGGATTCCGAGACTTTGCTGGTGCAGGGGGGCACTTCCGGTATCGGCGTTACCGCGATTCAAATGGCCACTGCATTGGGGCATCGCGTGTTTGCAACTGCGGGCTCGGATGAAAAGTGCCGTGCGTGCGAAGAACTTGGCGCGATTCGGGGAATAAATTATCGGACTGACGATTTCGTTGAAGTCATCAAGAAGGAAACCGGAGGTGCCGGGGTCGACGTTATTCTTGACATGGTCGGCGGCGCATATGTTGCCCGCGAACTGGATTGTCTTGCCGATGACGGCCGCCTGGCCATTATCGCTCTTCTGGGAGGGGCCAAAGCAACGGTGGACCTCGGACAGGTATTACGGCGCCGTCTGACAGTGAGCGGTTCGACGCTGCGCCCGCGATCGGTCGAATTCAAGGCGGCCATCGCCGAAAACCTGCGCACCCGGATTTGGCCACTGATCGAGACAGGCAGGATCAAGCCGGTGATCTACAAGATATTCCCCTTGCAGGATGCGGTCCATGCACATGAGTTGATGGAGGCGAGTGTTCACGTCGGTAAAATTATTTTGCGTGTGAACTGATCCTCCTGATGCGCGGCTTTGCTCGGCAAAAAATGGACCGATTTACGGAACATCGACGAGGTGTGGCTGGTCATACCTAGTCACGCAAGTTTGACCGGCGATGGTACGGCGCGTTAGAATCAAGGGTTATTGAATTTTTAGACTCTTATGCGACGCAAACTTATCGCCGGTAACTGGAAGATGAATGGCAGCCTTGCTGCCAACGCTGCTTTGCTGGATGGAATCAAGGCCGGGATCAACCAGCCGGTTTGCGCCGTGGCGGTTTGCGTTCCTGCGCCCTATTTTGCTCAATGCAAAGCCGAGTTGACGGGAAGCCCGGTTGCATGGGGTGGACAAGATCTCTCCGTGCACGAGTCCGGTGCATATACCGGCGAAGTGTCTGGTGCAATGTTGCGTGATTTTGGCTGCACGTATGTCATCGTCGGACACTCGGAGCGCCGCTCCTATCATGGCGAAAGCAATGCATTGGTTGCCCAAAAAACGGGCAGCGCAATCAAATCCGGGTTGACGCCAATTGTTTGTGTCGGCGAGTCGCTGGCCGAACGCGAATCAGGTCAGACCGATGCTGTGGTGGGTGCGCAAATCGATGCTGTCCTTGGTGCCCTCGACGCAGGCGATGTCAACAAGATCGTCGTTGCATATGAGCCGGTGTGGGCAATCGGTACGGGTAAGACCGCCACACCTCAGATGGCACAAGACGTCCATGCAATGCTGCGCACAAGGCTCGCGACTAAAAACGCTGCAGCGGCGACATCCGTGCAAATCCTCTACGGCGGCAGCATGAAGCCCGACAATGCGCGCGAACTGCTGACGATGCCTGATATTGATGGCGGCCTGATCGGTGGCGCATCATTAAAGGCAGCAGATTTTCTCGCGATTATCCGGGCTGTGTGAGCGGCTGGCAGAGATTTAACCTTAGATTGGAAATTACTTAATGAGCGCTTTGTTCACAGTCATCGTTGTCGTGCAAGTGTTGGCCGCGATTGCGATTATCGGTCTTGTTCTGCTTCAGCACGGGAAGGGTGCAGACATGGGCGCTGCATTCGGCTCGGGGGCCTCGGGAAGTTTGTTCGGCGCAACGGGGTCCTCCAACTTTCTTTCGAAGTCGACCGGGGTAGCTGCTGCGATTTTTTTCAGTGCCACCTTGGCTCTTGCATTCGTCGGTAACAAGCGTACGGGAGTCAGTGCGGGCGTGATGGAAAAGCTTCCTTCTGCGCCGACTGCTACTGTGCCGGCGACGCCTGCTCCGGCGACGAATGACAAGGCGCCCGCACAAGGTGCTGCTGCATCATCGACTACTGCTCCGGCGGGAGGCGCCGGGCAGGCAAATCAAATACCAAAATAATTGAAGGTCGTTTTGATTTGGAGCAATTGTGCGTTGAACAAATGCCCCAAAGCAGAGTAGAATACGACCTCATTCAGCCGACGTGGTGAAATTGGTAGACACGCTATCTTGAGGGGGTAGTGGCGAAAGCTGTGCGAGTTCGAGTCTCGCCGTCGGCACCAATCATAAGGCCAGCAAGGGAATCCCCAAGCTGGCTTTTTATCGAGGAATCTTGGTTTGATTTGCAAATCACTCAATTAACCAACATCCGGCCCACATCGTGAACCTCGAAAATTATTTCCCCGTCCTTCTTTTTATTCTTGTCGGTATTGGCGTTGGTGTCTTGCCGCAGATTCTCGGTCGCGTGCTGGCTCCGCATAAGCCTGACGCTGACAAGCTTTCTCCGTACGAGTGCGGATTTGAGGCGTTTGGTGACGCGCGCATGAAGTTTGACGTGCGCTACTACCTGGTTGCGATCCTGTTTATTTTGTTCGATCTGGAAACCGCATTTTTCTTCCCGTGGGGTGTTGCAATGCGTGACCTCGGATGGCAGGGCTTCGTCACGATGATGGTGTTTATCGCCGAATTCATCGTCGGGTTCTGGTACATCTGGAAGCGCGGTGCTCTGGATTGGGAGTAAGTCATGTCTATTGAAGGTGTATTGAACGAAGGCTTTGTCACGACCACAGCGGACAAGCTGATCAACTGGACTCGTACCGGCTCGTTGTGGCCGATGACGTTCGGATTGGCATGTTGTGCGGTCGAGATGATGCATGCCGGTGCATCACGTTATGACCTGGATCGTTTCGGTGTTGTGTTCCGTCCGTCTCCACGTCAGTCTGACGTGATGATTGTTGCAGGCACCTTGTGCAACAAAATGGCTCCGGCCATGCGAAAGGTCTACGACCAGATGGCCGAGCCGCGTTGGGTTATCTCGATGGGTACCTGCGCCAATGGTGGCGGCTACTACCACTACTCCTACTCGGTCGTCCGCGGTTGCGATCGTATCGTTCCTGTTGATGTCTATGTCCCGGGCTGCCCGCCTACGGCAGAGGCTCTCATCTACGGCATCATGCAGTTGCAAAACAAGATCAAGCGAACTAACACGATTGCACGCTAAGCGGGTCGCTTAGAAAAAGATATGACCACAAAAATTGAAACTCTCGAAGCTGCCTTGCACACTGCGCTCGGCAGCCAGCTCCGGAACCTGACTGTCGCAGTAGGTGAGGTGACAGTGGTTGTTGGTGCAGGCGATTATCTGTCGGCGATGCGTGTGTTGCGTGATCATGCTGATCTGCGTTTTGAAGAACTGATCGATCTGTGCGGTGTCGACTATTCCACATATGGCGACGGCATCTGGGAAGGGGTACGCTTCGCTGTCGTGTCTCATCTCCTCTCGATCACACATAACTGGCGGGTTCGGGTGCGCGTATTCGCGCCGGACGACGAACTGCCGGTTGTTTCCTCGGTCACCGAGATCTGGCCCTCTGCCAACTGGTATGAGCGTGAAGCGTTCGACCTGTTCGGCATCCTGTTCGAAGGGCACAGCGACCTCCGTCGCATTCTCACCGACTACGGTTTTATCGGACATCCATTCCGCAAGGACTTCCCGGTGTCCGGGTATGTCGAAATGCGCTATGACCCTGAACAGAAACGCGTGATTTACCAACCCGTGACGATCGAACCGCGTGAAATTATTCCGCGGGTGATTCGCGAAGAAAAATACGGGATGAAATAATGGCTGAGATCAAGAATTACACCCTGAACTTTGGTCCGCAGCATCCCGCTGCGCACGGCGTGTTGCGCCTCGTGCTCGAGCTGGATGGTGAGGTTATTCAGCGTGCGGATCCGCATATCGGTCTGCTGCATCGTGCTACCGAGAAGCTCGCCGAGCAGAAAACCTTCCTGCAGTCCGTTCCGTACATGGACCGTCTCGACTATATGTCGATGATGTGCAATGAGCACGGCTACGTGCTGGCGATCGAGAAGCTCCTCGGCATTGAAGTGCCGTTGCGCGCCCAGTACATCCGGGTCATGTTCGATGAAATCACCCGTCTTCTCAATCACCTGCTTTGGATTGGTGCACACGGTCTGGACGTGGGCGCGATGGCCGTATTTCTTTACGCCTTCCGCGAACGCGAAGATCTGATGGATTGCTATGAGGCGGTGTCCGGTGCGCGCATGCACGCTGCATACTATCGTCCGGGTGGAGTCTATCGCGATTTGCCGGATGTGATGCCGCAGTACAAGCCGTCGGTGATTCGTAGTGAAAAGGCGATCAAGCAGTTGAATGAAACCCGCCAGGGCTCACTGCTGGACTTCATTGAAGACTTCACGAATCGCTTTCCCGGCTACGTCGATGAATACGAGACGCTGTTGACCGATAACCGCATCTGGAAGCAACGATTGGTCGGCGTGGGTGTCGTCTCTCCCGAGTATGCGAAGGCGATGGGCTTTACAGGTCCGATGTTGCGCGGATCCGGTATCGAGTGGGATTTGCGCAAGACGCAGCCGTACGCAGTATATGACCTGCTCGACTTCGACATCCCGGTTGGCACGAACGGTGACTCTTATGATCGCTACCTCGTGCGCGTCGAGGAGTTGCGTCAATCAAACCGCATCATCAAGCAGTGCGTCGAATGGTTGCGTAACAACCCTGGCCCCGTGATGACTGATAACCACAAGGTGGCTCCTCCGTCGCGCGTGAACATGAAATCCAATATGGAAGAGCTGATTCATCACTTCAAGCTCTTTTCCGAAGGATTCCACGTGCCGGAAGGCGAGGCCTATGTCGGCATCGAACACCCGAAGGGTGAATTCGGTGTCTACCTGATTTCAGACGGCGCCAATAAACCTTACCGAATGAAGATTCGCGCGCCTGGCTTTGCACACTTGCAAGGCATGGATGGAATGGCAAGGGGCCACATGATCGCGGATGCAGTGACGATCATTGGTTCGCTGGACATTGTGTTTGGTGAAATTGACCGATAAACCGCGCGGAACATTGCGCACGGATGGCCGACAATATGCTGTTAAGTCAAGAAGCGTACAAAAAAATCGATCGCGAACTCGCGAAATTTCCTGCTGATCAAAGGCAATCTGCCGTCATGGCGGCGCTTGCAATTGCGCAGGACGAAAAGGGCTGGCTTTCGCCGGAGGTAATGCAGGACATTGCTGATTACATCGGTATGGCAGCAATTGCCGTGCAAGAGGTCGCAACGTTCTACAACATGTACAACACCAAGCCGGTCGGCAAGCACAAGCTTTCCGTTTGCACCAATTTGCCCTGCGCCTTGTCCGGCGGCGAGCGTGCAGCGCACTATCTGAAGCAAAAGCTTGGCGTCGACTACAAGGAAACCACTGCCGACGGCCAATTCACCCTGATCGAGGGCGAGTGCATGGGTGCTTGCGGCGACGCGCCCGTCATGCTGGTGAACAACAAGCGCATGTGCAGCCATATGTCGAATGAAAAGATCGATGCGCTGGTGGAGGAACTGAAAAAATGACCTGCCTGCATGATCGTCATATCAACCCGCTTATTTTGGCGGGCTTGGACGGCAAGAACTGGCACTTGGCCGACTACGTGAAGCGTGGCGGCTATGAGGCATTGAAGCGCATCCTGACCGAAAAGATCGCGCCAGAACAGGTAATTGCTGAATTAAAGACTTCATCCCTGCGCGGTCGCGGCGGCGCAGGCTTCCCGACGGGGCTGAAGTGGAGTTTCATGCCGCGCCAGTTCCCTGGTCAAAAATACCTCGTCTGCAATACTGACGAAGGCGAACCGGGAACATTCAAGGATCGCGACATCATTCGCTACAACCCGCATGCGCTCATCGAAGGGATGGCAATCGGCGCATACGCGATGGGTATTACCGTAGGGTATAACTACATCCATGGCGAAGTGTGGGCTGAATATGAGCGTTTCGAAGAAGCGCTGGAAGAGGCGCGTGCAGCGGGCTTCCTCGGCGACAAAATTATGGAGAGCGAATTCAACTTCCAGTTGCATGCGTTCCACGGCTACGGCGCGTATATCTGCGGTGAGGAAACCGCTCTGCTCGAATCCATTGAAGGCAAGAAAGGTCAGCCGCGCTTCAAGCCGCCGTTTCCGGCCAGTTTCGGTTTGTACGGTAAGCCGACAACCATTAACAACACGGAAACGTTTGCGGCCGTGCCGTTCATCATGCGCATGGGCGGAGAGGCTTATGCCAGGCTTGGCAAGCCGAATAACGGCGGTACCAAGATTTTCTCAATGTCCGGTGACGTTGCCCGACCGGGAAATTATGAAGTCCCGCTCGGTACGCCATTCGCCAAACTGCTTGAGCTCGCCGGCGGCATGCGCGATGGCAAAAAGATCAAAGCGGTTATTCCCGGTGGCTCGTCCATGCCGGTGCTGACCGGTGACGTCATGATGAATACCGACATGGATTACGACTCGATTGCGAAGGCCGGATCGATGCTCGGATCTGGTGCGGTCATCGTGATGGATGAGACGCGTTGCATGGTCAAGTCGTTGCTGCGGCTGTCGTACTTCTATTTCGAAGAGTCATGCGGTCAGTGCACGCCTTGTCGCGAGGGCACGGGCTGGCTGTACCGGATGGTGCATCGCATCGAGCACGGTCAAGGCCGTGCGGATGATCTCGACATGCTGAACTCGATTGCTGACAACATTCAAGGCCGCACAATTTGCGCACTCGGGGACGCGGCTGCAATGCCCGTCCGTGCATTCGTGAAGAACTTCCGCAAGGAATTTGAATATCACATCGAGCATAAGCGCTGCATTGTTCCTGCTTACGTTTAATAAATCCGGTGCGCATACAAGCGCGCCCTACGGCATAAAACAGAGCCATGGTTGAAATCGAAATTGACGGCAAAAAAGTTGAGGTGCAAGAAGGCAGCATGGTGATGGACGCTGCCAACAAGCTTGGCACCTACATTCCGCACTTTTGCTATCACAAGAAACTGTCCATTGCGGCGAACTGCCGCATGTGTCTGGTTGAAGTTGAGAAGGCACCTAAGCCTTTGCCTGCATGTGCAACTCCGGTGACCAATGGCATGGTTGTACGCTCCAGCAGCGACAAGGCAATCAACGCGCAGAAAGGCGTCATGGAGTTCCTGCTGATCAACCACCCGCTCGATTGCCCGATCTGTGATCAGGGTGGAGAGTGCCAGTTGCAGGATCTGGCAGTCGGTTACGGTGCATCGGCATCTCGCTACCAGGAAGAGAAACGCGTCGTGGTGCCGAAGGATGCCGGTCCGTTGATCTCGATGAAGGAGATGGCGCGTTGCATCCATTGCACCCGTTGCGTACGCTTCGGGCAGGAAATCGGCGGCGTCATGGAACTCGGCATGCTGAACCGCGGCGAGCATTCTGAAATTACCACCTTTATCGGTAAGACAGTCGATTCCGAGTTGTCCGGCAACATGATCGACTTGTGTCCGGTTGGTGCGTTGACCTCTAAGCCCTTCCGCTATAGCGCGCGAACCTGGGAACTGTCTCGTCGCCGCTCGGTAAGTCCACACGACGGACTTGGTGCAAACCTGATAGTCCAGGTCAAGGCCGGCAAAGTCATGCGCGTTCTCCCGCTGGAAAACGAATCGGTGAACGAATGCTGGCTGTCCGACAAGGATCGCTTCGCCTACGAAGGCCTGAATAGCGCAGAGCGCCTGACTGTGCCGATGGTCAAGCAGGACGGAAAGTGGCTTGAGACTGACTGGCAAACTGCGCTTGAATATGTTGCGCGCGGACTTCGGGGTGTCGGTCAGGAACATGGCGCCGACGCAATCGCCGCCTTGGCTGCCCCATACTCCACGTTGGAAGAGCTCTCTTTGCTGCAAAAGCTGGTTCGCGGGCTGGGCTCGGATAACATTGACTTCCGTCTGCGCCAATCAGATTTTTCGCTGGATGGCAAAGTCGTACCGTGGCTCGGCATGTCGATCGAGGAATTCGGCCAGCTTAACCGCGCGTTCGTTATCGGCTCTTTCTTGCGCAAGGACCATCCTTTGCTCGCAGCTCGATTGCGCCATGCTGCTAAGCGGGGGGCAAATCTCAGCATTCTGCACGCCAGCGACGATGACCTTCTGATGCCGATTGCAAATCGGATGATCAAGGCCCCATCTGATTGGATGTCCGGATTGGGTGAAGTTATCGCTGCGATTGCCCAGGCAAAAGGTATCGCCGCACCGGCCGGTTTCGATAAGCTCTCCCCTGGCGAAGTGGCGAAGGGTATTGCGGCAAGCATGCTGTCGGGTGACAAAAAAGCTGTGGTGCTTGGCAATGCAGCGGCTCAACATCCTCAGGCATCTCACTTGCACGCCGCGGCACAGTGGATCGCGCAGAATACCGATGCCAAATTTGGCTATCTGACTGAAGCCGCGAATACTGTCGGCGGCTATCTCGCAAACGCGACGCCGGGCAAAGGTGCCAATGCAGTTGAAGCGTTTGCACAAGCACGTAAAGCCTACGTGCTCTTGCACGCCGAGCCTGAACTCGACAGCTACGACCCGCAGGCAGCTCGCGCCGCCTTGGAAAAGGCCGAGATGGTTGTCGTCATGTCACCGTTCAAACACGGTGCTGATTACGCTGATGTACTGCTGCCGATCGCACCATTCTCGGAAACCTCCGGCACCTTCGTGAACTGTGAAGGTCGTGCGCAAGGATTCAATGGAGCCGTGAAGCCGCTGGGTGAAACGCGGCCGGCATGGAAAGTACTGCGTGTTCTGGGCAATATGCTTGATATTCCTGGCTTCGATTACGAGACCTCGGAAGAGATCCGAGTCGAACTGCTCGGGACCAGGACCGCAGAAGAAGCCGATCTCAAACCGCGCCTCAACAACCTTATCAGTGCGCAGCCGCAAGCGACGCTGCCTGCAGCGTCCACACAAGTTGAGCGCATTGCAGATGTGCCGATCTATTTCACGGATGCCATCGTACGCCGGGCCGAATCCTTGCAAATGACCACCGATGCGCAAGCGCCGAAGGCGTCGTTTTCCACAGTGCTGGCAGCAAAGCTGGGCGTGGTTGAAGGCACACAGGTAAAGGTCACGCAAGGAAAAGGCTCCGCGGTCCTGGCCGCTGCGATCGACGCCAAGTTGCCTGAAAACGTCGTGCGAGTCTCCGCAGGCCATGCAACAACGGCACCCCTTGGCGGAATGTTCGGTGCAATCAGCGTGGAGAAAGCGTAATGGACCAGTTGCTCCTGACCATAAATACGAACGGACAAAATCTGTTCGGCGGAGCTTGGCTGCTCATCTGGACCCTGGTCAAGATCGTCGTGCTAGTTGCGCCGCTGATGGGCCTGGTCGCTTATCTCACGCTGTGGGAACGCAAAATGATCGGCTGGATGCACATTCGGCTGGGGCCGAACCGCGTCGGTCCGCTTGGCCTGCTGCAGCCGATCGCGGATGCGGTAAAGTTGTTGATGAAGGAGATCGTTGTCCCGACGCGTGCCAACAAGGCCTTGTTCGTGATTGCTCCCGTAATGACGATCATGCCGTCGCTTGCCGCCTGGTCCGTGATTCCGTTTGGGCCGGAGACTGTGCTGGCCAACGTCAATGCCGGTCTGCTGCTTCTGATGGCAATCAGCTCCATGGAAGTGTACGGTGTCATCATCGCAGGGTGGGCGTCCAATTCCAAGTACGCCTTTCTGGGCGCGATGCGCGCCTCGGCACAAATGGTGTCCTACGAAATTGCGATGGGCTTCGCCTTGGTGATCGTGCTAATGGTTTCTGGCAGCCTGAATTTCACCGATATCGTGATGGCGCAAAGCAAAGGATACTTTGCTGACAAGGGGCTTGGTTTCCTTTCATGGAACTGGCTGCCGTTGCTGCCGATTTTCGTGATCTACGTGGTGTCGGGAATTGCCGAAACCAATCGTCACCCCTTTGACGTGGTTGAAGGTGAATCGGAAATCGTCGCGGGTCACATGGTCGAATATTCCGGCATGTCGTTCGCGATGTTCTTCCTGGCCGAATACGCGAACATGATCCTGATCTCGATCGTTGCTTCGCTCATGTTCCTGGGTGGATGGGCAGCGCCGGCATCATTCCTGAGCTGGATCCCGGGATGGATCTGGTTAGGCATCAAGACCTTTGTGGTCGTATCGATGTTCATCTGGGCACGTGCATCGTTCCCGCGGTATCGCTACGATCAGATTATGCGTCTGGGTTGGAAAGTGTTCATTCCGCTGACGCTCGCTTACCTGGTTATCGTGGCTGCCTGGATTCAGTCACCGTGGAATATTTGGAAGTAAAGTAAAGAATAGAGGCTGATCAAGATGGAAGCCATTAAAGATTTTTTCAGCAGCCTGATGCTCCGAGAGCTGCTAAAAGGCTTGGCGCTGACCGGACGCTACATGTTCGAGCGCAAGATTACGGTGCAATATCCCGAGGAAAAGACGCCGATGTCGCCGCGCTTTCGCGGGCTGCATGCATTGCGCCGTTATCCGAATGGGGAAGAGCGCTGCATCGCATGCAAGTTGTGTGAGGCAGTATGCCCCGCGATGGCGATCACGATCGAATCGACGGAGCGCGATGATGGTACACGCCGCACGACGCGCTATGACATCGATCTGACCAAGTGCATCTTCTGCGGATTCTGCGAGGAGTCTTGCCCGGTCGATTCGATTGTTGAGACCAACATCCTGGAGTATCACGGCGAAAAGCGTGGTGATCTCTACTACACGAAAGAGATGTTGCTCGCGATCGGTGATCGATATGAAAAGGATATTGCCGCGGCGCGCGCAGCCGACGCCGCATATCGTTGATTTTGCCTGATCTGGCCTGCATAAAGCTGACTCACTTGGTCCATTATGGAATTTAAAACTGCCTTGTTCTACGCGTTTTCAGCGATCCTGGTGATTGCCGCGATACGCGTTATCACGGACCGGAATCCGGTGCATGCCGCGCTGTTTCTGGTTTTGTCCTTCTTCTCCGGTGCTGCGATATGGCTGCTCTTGAAAGCTGAATTCCTGGCCATCGTACTCGTCCTGGTTTATGTCGGTGCGGTGATGGTGCTCTTCCTGTTCGTGGTGATGATGTTGGATATCAACACGGACAAGCTGCGCGAGGGATTCTGGGGATACCTACCTCTGGCAGCGACGATTGGTGTCGTAATCGTGCTGGAAATGTCGGCTGTTCTGCTCCATGGCTTCTGGGCGCCCGAAGCGCAAGTTCCGGCAGCGGCGGCGAACATCGGAAATACCAAGGAATTGGGAAAACTCATTTTCACCCAATACATCTACGCCTTTGAAATTGCCGCGGTTGTGCTTCTGGTCGCTATCGTCGCTGCAGTCGCATTGACCCTGCGTCGCCGCAAGGACATCAAGTATTTCAGCCCCGCTGCTGCAGTCAAGGTCAAGAGTACCGACCGTCTGCGTATCGTTCGCATGAAGGCCGAATCCGAGCGTGCGAACGCAAAAGTGCAACCGGCTGCCTCGGCAGCAGAAAAATAATTAGGGGAAGCGCCGTGGCTTTATCGCTTGCACACTACTTGATCCTGGGAGCAATCCTGTTTGCGATCTCCATCGTCGGGATTTTCCTGAACCGGAAGAACATCATCGTGTTGTTGATGGCAATTGAATTGATGCTCCTCGCGGTCAACATGAACTTCATCGCCTTTTCGTACTATCTCGGCGATGCGGCTGGGCAGATTTTCGTTTTCTTCATCCTTACTGTGGCTGCCGCGGAGTCCGCGATTGGTCTCGCCATCCTGGTGGTTCTGTTCCGTAATCTGGACACCATCAATGTCGAAGATCTCGATGCTCTCAAAGGTTAACCACAAAAATAACGATAAGGTCCATCATGGCGGGGCAACTCAACCCTAACGTTTTATTGGCTGTGCCGTTGGCACCTCTCGCGGGCTCTGCGATCGCAGGTCTGTTCGGAACCAAATTTTTCGGCAACAAGATCGGCCGTACCGCGTCGCATTCGGTCACGATTCTGGGCGTACTGGTCGCCTTCATCATTTCCTTCCAGACGCTGCTCGCAGTGATGGATGGTGCTACTTATAACGGCACCGTCTATAACTGGATGACCGTCATGGGCCTGAAGATGGAGGTTGGTTTTCTGGTCGATAGCCTGACGGCGATGATGATGTGCGTGGTCACCTTCGTCTCGTTGATGGTGCATATCTATACGATCGGCTACATGGCGGAAGACGAAGGCTACAACCGTTTCTTCTCTTATATCTCGCTGTTCACGTTTTCGATGCTCATGCTCGTCATGAGCAATAACTTCCTGCAACTGTTCTTCGGTTGGGAAGCGGTGGGACTTGTCTCATACCTGCTGATCGGTTTCTGGTACACGCGTCCGACGGCGATTTACGCCAACATGAAGGCGTTTCTGGTCAACCGGGTCGGCGACTTCGGCTTTATTCTCGGTATCGGTTTGCTGCTGGCCTATGCAGGCTCGATGAACTACGGGGAAGTATTCGCGAAGAAGACAGAGTTGGCAACGCTTGTATTGCCCGGAACCGACTGGATGCTGCTGACCGTAGCCTGTATTTGCCTGTTCATTGGCGCGATGGGCAAATCGGCGCAGTTTCCGCTGCATGTCTGGCTCCCCGATTCGATGGAAGGTCCGACACCGATCTCCGCACTGATTCACGCGGCAACCATGGTGACTGCGGGCATCTTCATGGTGGCGCGCATGTCGCCGCTGTTTGAACTGTCTGATACTGCGCTTTCGTTCGTCCTCGTGATCGGATCGATTACAGCCCTGTTCATGGGTTTCC
This sequence comes from Noviherbaspirillum sp., assembly GCF_035254865.1. GTDB lineage: Bacteria > Pseudomonadota > Gammaproteobacteria > Burkholderiales > Burkholderiaceae_D > Noviherbaspirillum. The sequence continues at coordinate 51,915 of NZ_DATFAF010000079.1, read as the reverse complement.
TTGGCATCATCCAGAACGACATCAAGCGCGTTGTTGCGTACTCGACCTTGTCGCAACTCGGTTACATGACGGTTGCCCTGGGTGCCTCCGCCTATTCTGTTGCCGTGTTCCACCTCATGACGCACGCTTTCTTCAAGGCGCTGCTGTTCCTTGGTGCCGGTGCCGTGATTATCGGCATGCACCATGATCAGGATATCCGCAACATGGGTGGCTTGCGCAAGTACATGCCGATTACCTGGATTACCTCCTTGCTTGGGTCGCTGGCCTTGATCGGCACGCCATTCTTCTCCGGTTTCTATTCGAAGGACAGCATCATCGAGGCCGTGCGTGCAACCCATATTCCGGGTGCAGGCTTTGCCAATTTTGCGGTCCTGGCAGGCGTTTTCGTCACCGCGTTCTATTCCTTCCGGATGTATTTCCTGGTGTTCCATGGAAAAGAACGTTTTGGCAAGCCGCACCATGACGAACATCAGAATCACAGTCACGATGAGCATAGCGATGAACATCATCATGGCCTCGCGCCGGGGCAGAAGCCACATGAAGCACCATGGGTTGTGACTGTGCCGTTGATGCTGCTGGCGATTCCATCGGTGGTCATTGGTTTCATCACCATCGGCCCGATGCTGTTCGGTGACTTCTTCAAGGATGTGATTTTCGTTAGTGAATCGCATCACGCGATGAAGGAACTCGCAGAGGAATTCCATGGCGCCTGGGCAATGGGTGTGCATGCGTTTGCCTCAGTCCCCTTTGTGCTGGCATTGGCTGGCGTCGTCTCGTCGTACTACTGCTACATGGTCAATCCGAAGGTGCCGGCGTGGTTCTATAAGAAGTTCCACGGCATCTACACCATCCTGGACAACAAGTACTACATGGACAAGTTCAATGAGGTGGTCTTCGGCAAGGGAGCTCGCGTACTCGGCGGCGGCTTGTGGAATGTGGGCGACCGCGGGCTGATCGACGGGCTGATCGTCAACGGCAGCGCCAAGCTGGTTGGCTGGTTTGCGGCGCTGATTCGCCATTTCCAGACTGGTTACATTTATCACTATGCATTTGTAATGATTCTCGGCGTGTTGTTCTTCCTGATTTATTTCATGCCGTTCCCGACATTTGCCAAATAAGTTGGCGAAGTAAAGCAAAAAACAATCATGATGCAGTCAACTTTTCCTCTTCTGAGCCTCGCGATCTGGTGCCCAATCGCGTTCGGCCTGTTCGTCCTGGCATTCGGCCGTGATGACAACCCGGCATTGGTGCGAGCCGTATCGCTGCTGGGGTCCATCATCAGTTTCCTTGTCACGCTGCCCTTGATTCAGCAGTTCGACAAAGCCGCGCATGGCATGCAGTTCGTCGAGAAAGCAGCCTGGATCGAGCGCTTCAATGTCAATTACTTCCTCGGCATTGACGGCATATCGATCTGGTTCGTATTGCTGACCGCTTTCATCACAATTATTGTCGTGATTGCAGGCTGGGAAGTCATCGAGAAGCGCGTCGCGCAGTACATGGGTGCATTCCTCATCCTCTCCGGTCTGATGATTGGTGTGTTTTGCGCGCTGGATGGCTTGCTGTTCTATGTGTTCTTTGAGGCGACGCTGATTCCGATGTTCATCATCATTGGCGTCTGGGGCGGTGCAAACCGCGTGTACGCCGCGATCAAGTTCTTCCTCTACACGTTGCTGGGTTCCTTGCTCACCCTAGTTGCGCTTTTGTACCTTTACTTCAAATCGGGTGGCAGCTTCGACATCCTGGCGTGGCATAAACTTCCACTGCCATTGAATGTGCAGATCTTGATCTTCTTTGCCTTCCTGATGGCATTTGCAGTCAAGGTGCCGATGTGGCCGGTGCATACATGGCTGCCTGATGCGCACGTCGAAGCGCCTACGGGTGGTTCAGTGGTACTGGCAGCTATCATGCTGAAGCTCGGTGCTTACGGTTTTCTGCGGTTTTCCTTGCCGATCGCTCCAGACGCGAGCCATTCATTGTCCGGGTTCATCATTACCTTGTCGTTGATTGCGGTCATCTACATTGGCCTCGTCGCGTTGGTGCAGGCAGACATGAAGAAACTGGTTGCGTACTCGTCGATTGCGCACATGGGCTTCGTCACGCTTGGCTTCTTCGTCTTTAACGAGATGGCGGTGCAGGGCGGTATCGTGCAAATGATCTCGCACGGCTTCGTATCCGCCGCGATGTTCCTTTGCATTGGCGTCTTGTATGACCGCATGCACTCGCGTCAGATTGCCGACTACGGCGGTGTGATCAACACGATGCCGCGATTCGCTACCTTTTTTGTTCTGTTCTCCTTGGCGAATTGCGGGCTTCCGGCAACTTCCGGGTTTGTCGGTGAATTCATGGTTATTCTTGGTACGGTCAAGTTTAATTTCTGGATCGGGATACTCGCTGCTACGGCCCTGATTTGGGGCGCAGCGTATTCTCTCTGGCTGGTGAAACGAGTGATATTTGGTGCCATCGCCAACGATCATGTTGCCAAGTTGAAGGATCTCAGTAGCCGTGAGTTCGTCATGCTGAGCCTGCTGGCGATCGCTGTGCTGGTAATGGGCCTGTATCCTGCGCCATTCACTGATGTGATGCAGGTTTCGGTCGATGATTTGCTCAAGCACGTCGCGATATCCAAGTTGAACTGAAACGAAATACGTGGAGGCATCCCTCACACCCGTCCTCTTTCTCATTCATGCGTGAGGGGGCGTTTAGACGGAAGCGGCTCAGGCTGTTTCTGCGGGGCTTAAGAGTGACAACATGAATAACATGATGAATCTGGTGCCGGCTTATCCGGAAATTTTTCTGCTGGTCGCAACCTCGGCAATTCTGCTGATTGACATGTTTCTGGCCGACGCCAAGCGACATATCACCTACGGGCTAACGATTGCGACGCTCATTGTCTGCATCGCGCTAAACGTTGCTGACTTCAATGGGACGACAACCTACACATTCCATAATATGTTTGTGTCGGATCCGATGTCGAACCTCCTGAAGATCTTCTCGTATGTTGCTGTTGGTATTACCCTCATTTACTCGCGTCAGTATGCGACGGACAGGGGAATGCTGGGCGGTACGCTCGGCGGCGAATTCTATGTGCTCGGGTTGTTTGCCTTGCTCGGGCAAATGGTGATGATCTCAGGGAATAACTTCCTGATCATCTATCTCGGCCTGGAATTGATGTCCTTGTCCTTGTATGCACTGGTGGCGCTGCGTCGCGGTAATTCGGTATCGACTGAAGCATCCATGAAGTACTTCATTCTGGGCGCACTGGCGTCCGGGTTCCTGCTGTACGGCCTGTCGATGCTGTACGGCGCCACAGGCTCGCTTGATTTGACCGAAGTGGCCAAGGCAACTGCATCCGGCACTGTGAACAAGACCGTGCTTGTGTTCGGCGTGGTGTTTGTTGTTGCTGGTCTGGCGTTCAAACTTGGTGTTGTTCCGTTCCACATGTGGGTGCCCGATGTATATGAGGGGGCACCTACGGCGGTGACTCTCCTTCTGGGCGGCGCACCGAAGCTGGCAGCGTTTGCGATCACGATCCGCCTGTTGGTTGAGGGACTTTTTCCGTTGGCGATTGATTGGCAGCAGATGATTACCGTGCTTGCGGTGTTGTCGATGGCGATCGGTAATATTACTGCGGTCGTGCAGACGAACTTGAAGCGCATGCTGGCATATTCGACAATCGGCCAAATGGGCTTCATGTTGCTTGGCATGTTGTCGGGCGTAGTGAATGGCGATGTTGGTCCCGCTGGCAATGCATACAGTTCTGCCTTGTTTTATTCGATCACCTACGTCCTCACGACCTTGGGCACATTCGGCGCGATCATGCTGCTCGCTCGCTCCGGTTTTGAGGCGGAGAATATCGATGACTTCAAAGGCCTGAATCAGCGTAGCCCATGGTTCGCATTTGTGATGCTGATCCTGATGTTCTCGCTCGCCGGCATTCCTCCGACCGTCGGATTCTATGCAAAGCTGGCGGTATTGCAAGCAGTACTGGGAACGGGACAGGTTTGGCTGGCCGTCGTTGCCGTGTTGCTGTCGCTGATCGGTGCCTTCTATTACCTGCGTGTTGTCAAAGTGATGTACTTTGATGAACCGGTGGATACGGCGCAGATTGTGGCCCCCGCCGACATGCGCTTCGCCCTGAGCGTGAACGGCATCGCAATTCTTGTTCTTGGTGTGTTGCCGGGGCCCCTGATGGCTTTGTGTGCAACGACCATCGTGAAAACGCTGGCGGCTTAATCCGGATCCGGATTTATCTTCTCGGTGGATGTTTCTCTCGCGAGCTGGTTTGTAATCCTGTTGGCGGCGCTTGCCGCCAACTTGCCTTTTCTGAACGAGCGGCTTTTCGCTCTTATCCCGATTGGCTCTCCTCGCAAGCCGCTTTGGCTTCGATTGTTGGAGCTCCTTGTCCTCTACTTCCTCATCCTCGGAATTGCATTATTGCTGGAGAAGCGTATCGGTAATGTGTTCTCCCAGCACTGGGAGTTTTACGCGATTACGGCATGCCTCTTCGTGGTGCTGGCATACCCCGGTTTTGTGTTCCGATACTTGCGCAAGCGACACGGTTGATTTGCTGTAATGGCCGATCGTCGCCGCACAGTAAAATAGGTGCATTCAACGTATTGGAGGATGGCTGTGGATCTGCACCTGAAAGAACATCAAGTCGATAGCGAACTCGCCTATGAAGGGCATTTCCTGAAAGTCCAGCGCGATACCGTGCGCCTGCCCGATGGAAAGAATTCGAAAAGAGAGTACATCAAGCATCCTGGAGCGGTCGTCATCCTGCCGCTATTGGACGACGGAACAGTCCTGCTGGAACGGCAATTTCGTTACCCCTTGAACCGGGTTTTTATTGAATTTCCCGCGGGGAAGATCGATCCCGATGAAGACCCTCTTGTGTGCGCCAAACGCGAACTTCAGGAGGAGACAGGATATACCGCCACCGACTGGAAGTTTGTATGCACAATCCATAATGCGATTGCGTATTCGGACGAGCATCTCGATATTTTCCTCGCCCGAGGGCTTGTGGCTGGGGCGCGAAAGCTCGATGACGGCGAATTTCTGGAGACATTCACCGCGAGCGTGCCGGACATGCTGAGCTGGATACGCGAGGGAAAGCTGACTGATGTGAAGACGGTGATCGGCGCGTTCTGGCTGGAGAAAATTCTGAGCGGTGCCTGGAAGCCCTGATGGTTTTGTCCGGAATGAAAAAAGAGCCGCAATCGCGGCTCTTTACGTTTTTATTACATGTTTGAATAATTCGGGCCGCCACCACCTTCCGGTGTAACCCATACGATGTTTTGCGTCGGATCCTTGATGTCGCAGGTCTTGCAATGCACGCAGTTCGCCGCATTGATTTGCAGGCGGTCTTCACCGGCATCCGTTTTCACAAATTCGTACACGCCAGCCGGGCAATAGCGGCTTTCGGGTCCGGCAAATTTCGCCAGATTGATCTTTACCGGCACCGATGCGTCTTTCAAGGTCAAATGCACCGGCTGGTTTTCTTCGTGATTGGTATTGCTGACGAAAACGCTGTTGAGGCGATCAAACGTAAGCTTGCCGTCGGGCTTGGAATAATCGATCTTCGGGCATTGGTCGGCCGGCAGCAAATAGGTATGATCCGGTTTGTCGCGATGCAGCGTCCAAGGCGGGCTCTTGACACCAATCTTGGGCAGAAACCATTGTTCGATCCCCGTCATCAGCTGCCCAACGAGTGGACCCTTCTTGAACCAGTTCTTGAAGTTGCGAGTTTCATCAAGTTCTTTGGCCAGCCAGCTGTTTTCATACGCTTGGGGATACGCAACCAGTTCATCACCTGCACGACCAGAGGTCACTGCTTCGAAGACCGCCTCGGCGCACAGCATGCCGCTCTTGATCGCGGTATGGCTGCCCTTGATGCGCGCGGCGTTCAAGAAGCCTGCATCGCACCCCAGCAACGCACCTCCCGGGAAGACGAGTTTAGGCAGCGCCTGCGGCGTACCGTTGTTGATTGCACGTGCACCATAGCTGATACGCTTGCCGCCCTCAAGTTGAGCGCGAATGCTCGGGTGTGTCTTCCAGCGCTGCATTTCCTCGAACGGGCTCATCCATGGATTCTTGTAATCCAGACCGATAACAAAGCCGAGCGTGACCTTGTTGTCTTCCAGGTGATAGAGGAATCCGCCGCCGAAGGTATGCGGATCCATGGGCCAGCCGGCAGTGTGGACCACCAGTCCCGGCTTCGCCTTGGCGGGATCAACTTCCCATAGTTCTTTGATGCCGATCGCGAAGCTTTGCGGATCCTTGCCTGCGTCGAGCTTGTACTTGGCAATCAATTGCTTGCCGAGATGACCGCGCGCGCCCTCTGCAAACAGGGTGTACTTGCCAAGCAATTCCATACCGAGCTGGAAGGCTTCAGTCGGTTCGCCGTCCTTGCCGATGCCCATATTGCCGGTGGCCACGCCCTTGACTGCGCCCTTGTCGTCGTACAGGACTTCGGCAGCAGGGAAGCCCGGGAAGATTTCGACGCCAAGCGCTTCAGCCTGTTGCCCCAGCCATTTGACGAGTGCGCCAAGAGCCACGACGTAGTTGCCGTGATTATGGAAATTGCGCGGGACCAGCCAATCGGGAATGCGCGAGGCGCCGGTTTCCGTGAGGGTCAGGATGTCATCTGCGGTGACGGGCTGATTCAGCGGCGCGCCCATTTCCTTCCACTTCGGGAACAGCTCGTTCATTGCAATCGGGTCCATCACGGCACCGGAAAGAATATGGGCACCGACCTCGCCGCCTTTTTCCAGCACGCAGACAGAAATCTCCCTGCTTTTTTCTGCCGCCAGTTGCTTCAGCCGAATCGCGGCAGCCAAGCCGGCGGGACCGGCGCCTACGATGACGACGTCATATTCCATCGCTTCTCGCGGGCCGTATTGTTCTATCAGATTTTGGGTCTGCGTCATGGTCTTCCCCACGGTAAAATAAGATTATCGAACGAACGTGCTAATTGTCGTGGATTTTGAATGAGAATGCTAGATACATCACTCTAATCATTGCACTTTCGTGTAATGATAATGTGTCCGACGGGGCAGCACAGTAAATTGCATGACAAACTTTGGAGATATACGTGGGGATTGAAGTCAATTTTGAGGGGAAGATCGCATTGATTACCGGTGCGTCAAGTGGACTCGGCGCTCGGTTCGCGAAGGTGCTTGCTGAGGCCGGTGCCCAGGTTGTGCTCGCATCGCGCAGGGTCGATCGCCTGAAGGAGTTGCGCGCGGAGATCGAGGCTTCCGGCGGCGCCGCGCATGTGGTGGCGCTGGATGTCACGGATTATTCCAGCATCAAATCTGCAATTGCCCACGCCGAGACGGAGGCGGGGCCGATCGATATTCTTGTGAATAATTCAGGCGTCTCCACCACTCAGCGCCTGGTCGATGTCACGCCGGAGGACTATGCGTTCGTCATGGACACCAATCAGCGCGGTGCCTTCTTCGTTGCGCAGGAGGCTGCAAAGCGCATGATCGCACGCGCCAAGGGTGATCCGAGGAAGCAGCATAGAATCATCAATATCGCCTCGGTGGCAGGCCTGCGGGTATTGCCGCAAATCGGGATCTATTGCATGAGCAAGGCGGCGGTCGTGCACATGACTAAATCGATGGCGGTGGAGTGGGGGCGCTACGGCATCAATGTCAATGCCATCTGTCCCGGCTACATCAGCACGGAAATCAATGCCGAGCATTTCGAAACAGAGCAGGGTCGCAACTTGATCAACATGTTGCCGCGCAAGCGTCTCGGCAAACCGGAAGACCTCGACGGCTTGCTGCTTTTGCTGGCATCCGATGAGTCGAATTTCATCAATGGTGCCATCGTTACTGCCGACGACGGAATGAGCGCCTACTGAGTCCCTGAATTCGAGCGGCCGCATCAGCGGCGGCCACCCAGCATCCAGCCTGATTTCCTATGACCCACAAGAAGCTCGTTCATACATTGCATATCCCGATTCGCTGGGGAGACATGGACGCGATGGGACATGTCAACAACACGATTTATTTTCGCTATCTCGAACAAGCGCGGATCGAGTGGTTCACCGAACAGGGGTGCGGACCCGACGCGAGCGGGGAAGGTCCGGTGATCATCAATGCGCACTGCACTTTCATCAAGCAACTGAAATACCCCGGGGATATCGAGGTTCGGACCTTTGTCGGTCCACCGGGACGATCCAGCTTCGAAACAATTCAGGAAATCCGGCGGGTCGATCAACCGGAGGTGCTTGCTGCGTCGGGTGGTGCGAAGGTCGTGTGGATCAATTATTCGCAGGAAAAATCCGTGCCTTTGCCGGAGCGCATTCTCCATCTCCTGGCAACATAAGTGCTGCGGCTGAATCAGCCGGTCACACCCATCAGGCGATGCACCAGTTCACTTGAGGTCGCCGCTGAAAATTTCCGCATGAGCTTTGCGCGGTGCATTTCCACGGTTCGTGGACTCAGCCCGATTTGACGCGCAATCAGCTTGCTGGTTTTTCCTTCGACCAGCAATGCAGCGATCTCCCGTTCGCGAGGCGTCAGCTCCGCCGTGACAGGGCGTTTCGCACTGAGATCCTCGAAAGTCCAGATTCCGGCCGCATGCGGGTCATCATGGATCAAGGAGCGGCCGCTGACATGGCACCAGAATAACTCGTGATTGGCGCGCTTCATGATCCGCTCATCGGAATAGTAGCCCTTCGCGCTCATGATAGGAACGATACGGGCTCCCGTGCGTTCAAATTCGTCGAGTGTCGGATAGAGTACGCGAAAAGACTGGCCGACCAGTTCGCGGGGCCGATAGCCGAACATTTCTGCGAGCGCATCATTGCACGCGTGAATGACCCTGTGCTGCGATACGCACATACCCACCGGCGCATGCTGAAAGATCGTCTGGTAGTCTATCGTCAAGGGTGCGCTCATAGGCTATCGGGTGGCCTTTTTGTGGCAAAAATTCGTATTTTTACGGTATTGCATGGTGTAGTCCAGCATCTTATGCTGACAGGCACATTACAACAGCCTTTTTAGGGGCACTTTACACAAGAAGAGGGTCGGAATGAATAAAGTTTATCCTGATGCCGCCAGTGCTCTGGCCGGCATTGTCAAGGACGGCCAAACGATTGCCGTCGGCGGCTTCGGACTGTGCGGCATTCCCGAGGCACTGATCGAGGCTCTGCGCGATTCCGGCGTGAAGAACCTGACGGCGATCTCCAACAATGCAGGCGTCGACGGTTTCGGCCTGGGGCAGCTCTTGTCGACGCGTCAGATCAAGAAAATGATTTCATCCTATGTGGGTGAAAACAAGGAGTTTGAACGCCAGTATCTGGCTGGTGAACTCGAGCTGGAATTCACGCCGCAAGGCACCTTGGCCGAGAAGCTGCGCGCCGGCGGTGCAGGCATTCCCGCGTTCTTCACCAAGACCGGCGTCGGCACCATCGTCGCCGAGGGAAAGGAAGTGCGCGAATTCGACGGCCATCAGTATGTGATGGAGCGTTCCCTCGTCGCCGATGTCTCGCTGGTGAAGGCCTATATGGCCGACAAGGTGGGCAACTTGGTATTCCGCAAGACCGCACGCAACTTCAATCCGAACATCGCCATGGCGGGCAAGATCACCGTGGTCGAGGTCGAGAAGCTGGTTGAGGCGGGCGAGATTGATCCCGATCAAGTCCATACCCCGGGTATTTTCGTGCATCGCATTGTTGTCAATGCAACGCCGGAGAAGCGCATCGAACAACGCACTACGCGTGCAAAGTAATACGGAGAACGAACATGGCATGGACTCGTGACGAAATGGCCGCGCGCGCGGCGAAGGAACTGCAGGACGGCTTTTATGTGAATCTCGGTATTGGTTTGCCGACGCTGGTTGCCAATTACGTGCCGAAGGACATTGAAGTGTGGCTGCAGTCGGAAAACGGCTTGCTGGGCATCGGCCCGTTCCCCACCGATGACGAGGTCGATCCGGACCTGATCAATGCCGGGAAACAGACGGTCACGGCACTACGTGGATCGTCCTTCTTCAGTTCTGCGGATTCGTTTGCAATGATCCGCGGCGGCAAGATCAATATCGCGATTCTCGGCGCAATGCAGGTGAGCGAGAAGGGCGACCTGGCGAACTGGATGATTCCCGGGAAAATGGTCAAGGGCATGGGTGGCGCGATGGACTTGGTCGCCGGTGTTGGCCGCGTGGTCGTCCTGATGGAGCATGTTGCCAAGGCCAAGGATGGATCGACATCACACAAGATCCTGAAGAAATGCGACCTTCCGCTGACGGGCGTCGGCGTGGTCAATCGCATCATTACCGATCTTGGCGTTATCGACGTCGGAACAAACGGCTTGAAGTTGATTGAACTTGCACCTGGTGTAACGAAGGAAGAATTCATCGAGAAGACAGGTGCGGAACTGGACGTGAGCGCCGTGCATTAAAGTCGGCTTCCGAAAATAAAAACGGCGCTTTCGAGCGCCGTTTTTATTTGTCCCGGACCTCAATCGGCGATGACTTCCGCCGACCGATGCCCGAGGATAATCCCTATTGCGCAACCCAACCGCCATCCATGTTCCACGCAACACCGCGAACCTGGCTGGCCGCATCGCTGGAAAGAAACAGTGCGAGCTCGCCAAGTTGCTCGGGCGTGACGAATTCACCCGAGGGCTGCTTCTCCAGCAGCAAGCTCTTCTTGGCTTCCTCATTCGATATGCCTTGCTGCGAAGCGCGTGCATCGACCTGTTTTTGCACCAGCGGAGTAAGTACCCATCCTGGGCAGATCGCGTTGCATGTAATGCCTGTATGCGCGGTTTCGAGCGCGGTAACCTTGGTGAAGCCGACGATGCCATGCTTGGCCGCCACATAGGCCGATTTCTGCGCCGAGCCAACCAATCCATGCACTGACGCGACGTTGATGATGCGACCCCAGTTCCGAACCTTCATTGCAGGCAGCGTAAGCCGTGTCGTGTGAAACGCTGAACTCAGATTGATTGCAATGATTGCATCCCACTTTTCGATGGGGAAATCTTCGATGTTCGCAACGTGTTGAATCCCGGCATTGTTGACCAGGATATCGACGCCGCCAAAGCGCTCTGCGGCGAACTTCATCATGGCTTCAATTTCCGCGGGCTTGGACATGTCTGCATTGTGATAGGCAGTCTGCACGCCAAAGTCGTCCCTGACGCTGGCTTGCAGCGCCTCGATTTCCTTGGCATCTCCGAAACCATTGAAGACGATGTTTGCGCCCTGAGCAGCGAATGTTCGGGCGATTCCCAAGCCGATGCCGGATGTCGATCCGGTGACGAGCGCAGTCTTCCCTTTGTGCATATTGCCTTGCATGATGTCCCTCTTCGAATGAAATTTGGAATTGCGACAAACTTAGATAGGATTTTAAGCGGAACGACCAGTAAAATGTGAGAATGACAATCGGATTTACTGATACCCGACAAAATGACTCAACATCGGATTAAAACGCTGCAATGCCTGTCCCCGTCCGGCCTGCATAAAATGGCCTACAAGGAATGGGGCGACGAGCGGAATTCGAAGGTGCTCGTTTGTGTGCATGGAGTCACTCGCGTCTCCGATGATTTCGACAATCTGGCGAGGGAATTGTGCGGGGAATATCGCGTGGTCTGCCCGGACGTCGTCGGCCGAGGGCGTTCCGGTTGGCTGCGCGATCCGCAGCATTATCAGATTCCGCAATACGTCAGCGACATGGTGACTTTGCTTGCACGCATCGATGCGGAATCGGTGCACTGGCTGGGGACATCGATGGGGGGCTTGATAGGGATCGGCTTGGCGTCGCTGCAAGACACTCCAATTCGCAAACTTGTCCTGAATGATGTCGGCCCATCGCTTAATCCGGAGGCGCTGACCCGCATTGGAACTTATATCGGAGAACCGGTTCGGTTCAAGACCTTCGATGAAGCGGTGCACTATATCAAGGAAATTTCGCTGCCGTTCGGGCCGCATGCCGATGAGGAGTGGAACAAGCTTGCGACCGATGTGCTGAAGCAGGATAAGGATGGCCAATGGATTCGAAATTATGATCCCGGCATCGCGTCCACGATCAAGGCGCCAACGCCGGAAAGCATTCGGCAGATGGAGGCAGTGCTGTGGGCGATGTACGATGCCATTTCCTGTCCGACTCTTGTGGTGCGCGGCGCGCAATCCGACTTGCTGACGCACGATGCCGCGCAAGCGATGACATCGCGCGGGCCTAAGGCGAAACTGGTCGAGATCCCCAGTGTCGGGCATGCACCCACCTTCCTGCACGCAGACCAGATCAATGTCGTGAAGGAGTTTTTGCTCCAGTAACACGGATTCAACAACGGGACATCATGGATATCAAACGTTTGCATACAGGGAAGACGCTCTCCGAGGTCGCAATACATAACGGCACGGTGTATCTTGCTGGGCAGGTCGCAGAAGACCTGACGCAGAATATCGCCGGCCAGACGCGCGAGGTGCTTGGTCATATCGACCGTTTACTGGCTGAAGCGAACAGCGACAAATCACGCATTCTGATGTGTCAGATATTTATCGCGGACATGAAAGATTTTGGTGAAATGAACGCCGCCTGGAATGAATGGGTTGCCGAGGGTAATTCTCCGCCGCGCGCAACAGTCGAGGCGAAGCTCGCGAAGCCTGAGTGGCTGATCGAGATGGTCGTGACTGCCGCACAGAGATAGTCGCTGAATGGTTTCCGTCGCAGCAACGCAAAGCGAAACGCATGTTCTGTTGTCTTCCGGATTGACGACAGAAGACAGCGCGCGCGTAATGGATGCGCTTGGCTTCATCGAGCCGATCTATCGCGGCAACAGCATGATCACCGGACAGGATGCGTTCGAGTTTGCGCAAGGCATCGCAAGCGTGCTTGCCTTGCTCAATACGGATGCGGATACGCGCATTGCCGGTCTATTGACGGAGCTTCCCGTCATCGATCCCAAGGCGGCTGAAACGATCGAATCCCGGTTCGGGAAGGATATCGCCGACCTGGTGAATGGCATTCGGCAGTTGATGCGATTGCATGTGCAAACCTCGGGTCAGCATGAGGTTGGACGCGGCAAGAACGCCTCGCAACAGGCGGCGGAGCATCTTGAAACGCTGCGCAAGATGCTGCTCGCAATGGCATCGGATATGCGCGCGGTTCTCGTGCGCCTTGCTTCGAGAGTGACGACATTGCGCTATTTCTCCGAGCTCAAACTGGAGAATGAAAAGACACATCAATACGCGCGCGAGACGCTTGATCTGTATGCGCCGCTGGCAAACCGGCTCGGCATATGGCAGTTGAAATGGGAGCTTGAAGATCTGGCGTTTCGCTTCCTTGAGCCGGCGACGTACAAGCGCATCGCCAGGATGCTCGAAGAAAAGCGCCTCGAACGTGAGAGTTTCGTCGAAGCGGCGATCGGACGACTGAAGTCGGAACTGGCTGCGGCAGACATCAAGGCCGAGGTGTCCGGCCGGCCGAAGCATATCTTCAGTATCTGGAACAAGATGCGCGGAAAGTCGCTCGACTTTTCCGAGTTGTACGATGTGCGTGCATTCCGTGTGATCGTCGACGATGTCAAGGCTTGCTATACCGTGCTTGGCCTGGTGCATAACATCTGGACGCCCATTCCCGACGAGTTTGATGATTACATCTCGCGGCCGAAGTCGAATGGTTACCAGTCACTGCATACCGTTGTGATTGCAGAAGACGGGCGTGCGCTGGAAGTGCAGATACGCACGCATGAAATGCACCGCTTCGCAGAGTACGGCGTGGCGGCTCACTGGCGCTACAAGGAGAGTGGTGGGTCGAATTTCTCCGCACAGAAGTATGACGAAAAAATCGCATGGTTACGCCAGCTTCTTGCGTGGAAGAGCGAAGTTGCCGACGCGGTAGTAGCGCAGGAAGACATGCGGCGCGAGTGGGTGGAAAAGCTCAAATCCGCGGCGCTGGACGATCGCATCTATGTGCTGACGCCGCAGGCCCGCGTCATCGAATTGCCAAATGGCGCCACGCCGATCGATTTTGCATATCACCTGCATACCGATGTTGGCCATCGATGCCGCGGTGCGCGCGTCGACGGTGCAATGGTGCCTCTGAATACGGTATTGAAGAACGGGCAGACGGTTGAGATCATCACGGCACGGGGTGGCGCTGCGGTCGGACCGTCGCGCGATTGGTTAAGCCCCGGTTATGTCGCAAGCCCGCGCACCCGGACCAAGGTCCGCGCGTGGTTCAATGCTATCGAGCAGCAGGAAACGCTCTCGCACGGTCGCAGCCTCGTTGAAAAGACCTTGCAGCGAGAGGGCAAGACCGCCATCAATCTTGAAGAGCTGGCGCACAAGCTCGGTTTTTCGAAGCTCGACGATTTGTTTCTTGCGGTTGGCAAAGAAGAGTTCAGCCTGCGCAATATCGAATATGTTCTCCATGAGGATGACGCCAGGAATGCGCCGAAGCCGGTCGAAGAGGCGATCGTCCCGAACAAGAGCCGCGCGTCCAGCGTCGCGCAGGGCGCGCGTTCCGGGGTTCTTGTCGTCGGCACAGATGGCCTCATGACTCAGCTGGCACGCTGCTGCAAGCCGGCGCCGCCTGATGAAATCGTCGGTTTCATCACCAGAGGAAAAGGTGTGTCGATCCATCGTGCCAATTGCAAGAACCTAGCGCAAATGCGAATGAAGGCGCTGGAACGTGTGATCCAGACCACATGGGGAGAGGCAGGAAGGGAGACGGTTTATCCAGTGGATATTTTCGTTCTCGCGAATGACCGGCAAGGCTTGTTGCGCGATATTACCGAGGTTTTCTCAAGAGAGAAGATTAATGTCATCGGCGTCAACACACAGAGCGCGAAGGGGCAGGCGCGCATGTCGTTCACCGCTGAAATCTCCTCGACTGAACAATTGCAGAAGGCGTTGATGATCATTCGCGATGTTAACGGTGTGCTGCAGGCACAGCGTCAATAAACCAATAAATCGCAGCTAATGATCATCGGCCATTGTCGGCAGTTCCGCCTGTAGCGTCACATGATCGATGCTGTGTTTTTCCAAGAGCATGGCCTTGATGGCCTGAAGCAGCGTCGGCCATTCAAGCAGAGAGCGGATTTCGACATGGCCGATCAGCGCGGGTTGGCCGGGAGTCATTTCCCATACATGCAGGTCGTGTACCGATAGCACACCGTCGATTGCGGCCAGATCTTCACCGACCTGCAAGTAATCGATATGATGCGGCACGCCCTCCATCAGGAAATGATAGGACTCGCGCAAGATGCCAAAGGTGGATTTCAGAATTAATAGTGATACGGCCAGAGACAGCAGCGGATCGATGGTCATCCAGCCGGTAAAATAAATCACCGCGCCGGCAATCAGCGCTGCCACGGATCCGAGCAGATCTCCAATGACGTGAACCAGTGCGGCCCTGGCATTGACACTTTGCTTGTCCTGCGAAAGCACCCAAGCGACCGCAAGATTGATTACCAGACCGATCAAGGCGACAACAAAAACAGTTTTGCCCTGAACGGGCTGTGGGCTGGAAAAGCGCTGCGCCGCCTCGAAAACGATCCAGCCAACGATTGCCAGCATGGCGAGCGCATTGATGAATGCGGCCAATGCTTCAGCGCGCCCAAAGCCGAATGAATGTTTCGGCGACGGTGGACGTCGAGCGATGATTTGTGCCAGCAGTGCCAGTCCGAGTGCCGTGCTGTCGGTCACCATGTGCCCCGCATCGGAAATCAAGGCCAGCGAATTGGACCAGAATCCGGCAAAGGCTTCGACTGCGGCAAAGATCAGCGTCAGCACCACCGCCCAGCCGAGCACTTTGGGGCTTCGCCTTTCGGCGACGTGATGATGGGACGCATCACCGGCGCGATGAGCATGCAGATGGCTTGAGGTGGAGTTGGAGGGCGTTGTATGCATAACTTCATTTAATAGGCCGATCATTAGAATATCGGCACGGATTTCAGGTTTGCGATGGTTTGGGAAATACTCGTTTTCAATCTACAGAATTCGCTCCTCAAAACGACTGGCATGAGCAACGATCGCCAGTAGACTTGCACCACTCATGCTCGCATGAATGTCCTCGCAGTAGAAGTTTATTACCAATTCAAGATGCCGTTAAGCAAAGGCACTAGCAAAATAAAAAAAATGCCGCTATAATTTCGCTTCTTTAGGCTCGTAGCTCAGCTGGTTAGAGCACTACCTTGACATGGTAGGGGTCGTTGGTTCGAGTCCAATCGAGCCTACCAACGAAAAAGCAGTACCTTTGTAAGAGCGAGAAAGGCAATCCGGTTATGACACCGCGAACTACCACTAACATGGTTTGGGAGCGACGCTAGTCGGAGATCTTTTTCGTCATTGCAATAAGAAAAAGCGCGGCTAGTCCGCGTTTTTTTTCGTCTGCAGTTTTTGATATTCAATCTTCTAGCGTCAGTTTTAACTTTGCACTGACATGGAGCGCAAAATGGTTTCAGTCCGACTTCCAGACGGTTCGCAACGTCAATTCGATGGCCCGATAACGGTTGCGCAAGTCGCCGCGAGCATCGGTACAGGCCTTGCCAAGGCAGCGCTGGCAGGCAAGGTCGACGGCAAGGTTGTCGACACGTCATTCCTGATCGAGCGCGATGCCGATCTTGCCATCGTCACCGACAAGGATCCGGAAGGTCTGGACGTGATTCGTCACTCGACCGCGCACTTGCTTGCCTATGCAGTGAAGGAATTGTTCCCCGATGCGCAAGTCACTATCGGTCCGGTAATTGAAAACGGCTTTTACTACGACTTCTCGTACAAGCGCCCGTTTACTCCCGAGGATTTGCAAGCGATCGAAAAGAAGATGGCGGAACTGGCGAAGAGGGACGAGCCGGTGGTTCGCAAAGTCTTGCCGCGCGATGAGGCCGTCGCGTATTTCAAATCGATCGGCGAGGCTTACAAGGCTGAAATCATCGGATCCATTCCGCAGGGCGAGGACGTCTCGCTCTATACCGAAGGGAAGTTCACTGATCTGTGCCGTGGCCCGCACGTGCCGTCCACCGGCAAGCTGAAGGTCTTCAAGTTGATGAAGCTCGCCGGCGCATACTGGCGCGGCGATTCGAAGAATGAGATGCTGCAGCGTGTATATGGAACGGCTTGGGCGAAGAAGGAAGACCAGGACGCTTACCTGCACATGCTGGAGGAAGCTGAAAAGCGCGATCACCGCAAACTGGGCAAAGCCCTGGATTTGTTCCATTTCCAGGACGAGGCGCCGGGCTTGATTTTCTGGCATCCGAAGGGCTGGACAATCTGGCAGCAGGTTGAACAGTACATGCGTCGCGTCTATCAGGAAAACGGGTATCAGGAAGTCAAGGCGCCGCAGATTCTGGACCGTGCCTTGTGGGAGAAGACTGGCCATTGGGAAAACTATCGCGAAAATATGTTCGTGACCGAGTCTGAGAACCGGAATTACGCACTCAAGCCGATGAATTGCCCAGGGCATGTTCAGATTTACAACTCTGACATGCGCAGCTACCGCGATCTGCCCTTGCGTTATGGTGAGTTTGGGCAGTGCCACCGCAATGAGCCATCAGGTGCGCTGCACGGGATTATGCGTGTGCGCGGCTTTACCCAGGACGACGGGCATATTTTCTGTACTGAAGAGCAGATTCAGGGCGAGGTCACCGCATTCCATCAGCAGGCAATGCGTGTCTACAAAGACTTCGGTTTTACCGAGATATCAATCAAGATCGCCTTGCGTCCCGATAGTCGCATCGGATCGGATGAAACCTGGGATAGGGCGGAGGAAACTCTTCGCTCGGCGCTGCGCGCCTGCGGCGTAACCTGGGAAGAGTTGCCTGGCGAGGGGGCGTTCTACGGCCCGAAGATCGAGTACCACCTGAAAGATTCGCTCGGTCGGCCGTGGCAGGTCGGAACCATGCAGGTCGATTTTTCGATGCCGGGCCGTCTCGGTGCAGAATATGTTGCGGATGACAATACGCGCAAGGTGCCGGTCATGCTGCACCGGGCCATCGTGGGTTCGATGGAACGCTTTGTCGGCATCTTGATCGAAAATCACGCGGGGGCGCTCCCGTTGTGGCTGGCGCCCGTGCAGATTGCAATACTGAACATTTCGGACGCACAGGCTGATTACGCTCAAGAAGTAGCACAAAACCTGAAAAAACAAGGGTTTAGAGTGCGCCTCGATTTGCGTAATGAGAAAATAACCTATAAAATACGCGAGCATTCGGTTCAGAAGCTGCCTTATATCGTTGTTATTGGCGACAAGGAGCGGGATGCGAAAACAGTGGCCGTGCGTGCGCGGGGCAACATCGACTTGGGGGTAATGCCGGTCGATGCACTGGTGGAGCGACTCAAGAACGAGATCGACACCAAAGCCTGATCGAGGAAACTCGAAGCGCTAGAGCACGGCTTAATCATTTGATTTTAAAAGGAAACTGCAATAGCTACGGATAAGTCGCATCGCATCAACGGCGAAATTACTGTGCCCGAGGTGCGCCTCTCTGGGGTCAATAACGAACCGCTTGGTATCGTAAGTCTGGCTGAAGCCTTCCGCTTGGCGGAAGAAGCAAACGTGGATCTGGTGGAAATTGCGCCTACCGCGCAACCGCCTGTGTGCCGCCTGATGGATTATGGCAAGTTCAAGTATCAGGAACAGAAAAAGGCGCACGAAGCGAAGCTGAAGCAGAAGGTTATCCAGGTCAAGGAAGTCAAATTCCGGCCGGGTACTGACGACGGCGATTACAACATCAAGCTGCGTAACTTGACCAAGTTCCTCGAAGAGGGCGACAAGACCAAGATTACGTTGCGGTTCCGCGGACGCGAAATGGCGCACCAGGATATCGGCATGCGTATGCTTGAGCGACTCAAAGCCGATCTGGAACCGTATGGCCAGGTTGAGCAGTTCCCGAAAATGGAAGGCCGCCAGATGGTGATGGTGCTGGCGCCCAAGAAAAAGAAATAAAGAATTCGCATGAATCGCCCCGTCGGGCGGTCTGTGCAAATGGCGGCGAACGCGATTCGACCGCAAAACAAGTGAAAGCAGGCATCCAAGTGCAATGAAGTATTGCCACCTGCAATCATGTTAAAAATGGAGCTGTCCGCAAGGACAGATATTGCTATGCCTAAAATGAAGACGAAGAGCAGCGCTAAAAAGCGCTTCCGCGTACGTCCGGGCGGTACCGTCAAGCGCGGTCAAGCCTTCAAGCGTCACATCCTGACCAAGAAAACCACCAAGAACAAACGCCAGTTGCGCGGTGCAGTGGACGTTCATGATACAAACATGAACTCCGTTCGCGCGATGATGCCGTTCGCTTAACCTCACACTAAGGAGCTAACATGCCTCGAGTCAAACGTGGGGTCACAGCACGGGCCCGTCATAAGAAAGTTCTCGATCTAGCCAAGGGCTATCGTGGTCGTCGCGGTAATGTCTACCGTATCGCCAAGCAGGCGGTCATGCGCGCCGGTCAATATGCCTATCGCGACCGTCGCAACAAGAAGCGCGTATTCCGCGCATTGTGGATTACTCGTATCAACGCAGCGACGCGCGCGCACGGCGTTACCTACAGCGTATTCATGAACGGCCTCAAGAAAGCCAACATCGGACTTGACCGCAAGGTCCTGGCTGATATGGCGGTGATGGACAAGCCGGCATTTGCCGCGATTGTCAACCAGGTGAAGGCCAGTATCGCCGCTTGAGTGTTGTGATCGTTTGTGTCGCGTGAGCGGCACTGCAAAAAGCGGGGCAGAGGTCACACACCTGTGCCCCGTTTTATTTTGAATCGCCGCTTTCACCGAGCAGGTTTCTGTTTTTCGATTTCTTTTCACGGGCGAAAAAGCCGCATGAATTCCCTCGATCAAATTGTCGTCCAGGCTCAAGCCGACTTTGCTGAAGCAGGCGATGCCGCAGCGCTGGAGAATGCAAAAGCGAAGTACCTTGGCAAGACCGGGCAGATTACAGAGCAGATGAAGGGCCTTGGAAAGCTCGCGCCGGAAGAGCGCAAGACACAAGGCGCGATCATCAATGCCGCCAAGGAAAAAATTGAAGCTGCGTTGAATGCCCGACGTGACGCGCTGGCGAACGCGCAAATGCAGGCGCGCCTGAATGCCGAAGCGATCGATGTCACGCTGCCGGGCCGCGGGCGCGGCAAAGGCGGTATCCATCCAGTGATGCGCACCTGGGAGCGCATTGAAGAGATTTTCCGCTCCGTGGGCTTTGATGTTGCAGACGGCCCGGAAATTGAAAATGACTGGACCAATTTCACCGCATTGAACAGCCCGGAAAACCATCCGGCCCGTTCGATGCAGGACACCTTCTACATTGAAGGAAACGACACCCAGGGCAAGCCGCTTCTGCTGCGTACGCATACCAGCCCGATGCAGGTTCGTTACGCCCGCATGAACAAGCCGCCGATCAAGGTGATTGCGCCGGGGCGTACCTATCGTGTCGACAGCGACGCAACCCACTCGCCGATGTTTCATCAGGTCGAGGGTTTGTGGATCGCGGAAGACATCAGCTTTGCCGATCTGAAGGGCGTCTATCTGAATTTCGTGCAGGCGTTTTTTGAAACTGATGACCTGCAGGTGCGGTTCCGTCCTTCGTATTTCCCTTTTACCGAACCGTCCGCGGAGATCGATATCGCGTTTGGGAGCGGACCGCTCAAGGGGCGCTGGCTGGAAGTGTCCGGCGCCGGCCAGGTCCATCCTACCGTGGTGTGCAATTTCGGACTCGACCCGGAGAAGTACATTGGCTTCGCCTTCGGCTCGGGCCTGGAACGTCTGACGATGCTGCGCTATGGAATCAACGACTTGCGCCTCTTCTATGAGGGCGATCTGCGTTTCCTGAAACAATTCAACTAAACCTCGTCACGGAGGGTGTCGAGCTGTAGACCGGCTCAATGCGCTTCGTGGAATCTGTGGCTGAAAGTCTGAACTATGCAATTTTCCGAGAGCTGGCTCCGTACACTGGTCGATCCGAAGATGACTTCGGACGAGTTATCGCATCTGCTGACGATGTCTGGTCTGGAGGTCGAAGAGGTCGAGCCCGTCGTGCCGCCGTTTTCCAATGTCGTGGTGGCCAAGGTGATTGAGGTTGCGAAGCATCCGAACGCTGATCGCCTGAACGTGTGCCAGGTGGATGCGGGGACCGGCACGCTGCTGAACATCGTCTGCGGCGCACCGAATGTTCGTCCGGGAATGAAAGTGGCATGTGCCATGGCGGGTGCAAAGCTGCCGCCGGGCGAGGATGGCAAGCCATTTGAAATCAAGGTGGGAAAGTTGCGCGGCGTGGAATCGCAGGGAATGTTGTGCTCCGCACGCGAGTTGAAGCTGTCGGAAGATCACGGAGGACTGCTGTCCTTGCCCGACGATGCGCCGGTCGGTCAGAACTTCCGCGATTACTATCAGCTCAACGACCTCAAGTTCACCATCAAGCTCACGCCGAACAAGGCCGATTGCTTGTCGGTGCTGGGCATCGCACGTGAAGTGTCGGCCCTGACTGGCGCACCGCTGAAGGTACCGACCAACAAGCCGGTTGCCGTAACGACGGGAGAGAAACTGCCTGTCAAAGTGTCGGCCCCCGATCTGTGCGGACGTTTCTCGGGACGTGTCATTCGCGGTCTGAACGCCAGGGCGGAAACGCCTGACTGGATGAAGCGCCGGCTCGAACGCAGTGGTCAGCGGCCGATTTCAGCGCTGGTCGACATTTCCAACTATGTCATGCTCGAACTGGGTCGTCCGTCGCATGTATTCGATCTGGACAAGATCCATGGCGGGCTGGATGTACGTTGGGGCCGGGCAGGGGAGTCGTTGAAGCTTTTGAACGGCAATACGGTTGAGGTGGACAACTGGGTTGGCGTGATTGCGGATGATCGGGAAATCGAGTCTCTCGCCGGTATCATGGGCGGCGACTCGACGGCGGTTTCGCTCGACACGCAGAATATCTACCTTGAGGCTGCGTTCTGGTGGCCACAGGCGATCCAGGGGCGCGCACGCCGATACAATTTCTCGACGGATGCCGCCCACCGCTTCGAGCGTGGGGTTGATTACGCAACGACGGTTGAAGACATTGAGCGTATCACCGCCCTGATCGTTGAAATCTGCGGTGGCGCGGATACGGTAGTCGGTCCGGTAGACGATCATGTCGTCAACCTGCCGCAACGCAAGCCTGTCGCGGTGAGGACTGCGCGCGCGGTGAAGGTGATCGGCATCCAGATTTCGGATGAACAGATTGCCGATATCTTTACGCGGCTCGGGCTCGAGTTTGCGCAGGAGCCGGGCCTGTTTGCCGTCACGCCTCCGTCCTACCGTTTCGATATCGAGATCGAGGAAGACTTGATCGAGGAAATCGCCCGCGTCTACGGATTCGAAAATATTCCCGCGCTGCCTCCGGTCGCTCCGAATACGATGCATATCGCACCGGAAAATACGCGTTCGCTGTTCGCGATTCGTCATCAATTGGCCGACTTCGACTATCAGGAAGTCGTCAATTTCAGCTTTGTCGAAGAGGCATGGGAAACCGATTTCGCCGCGAATACCAATCCGATTCGCTTGCTCAATCCGATCGCCAGCCAGATGAGCGTGATGCGCTCCTCGCTGATTGGCAGCCTGGTAGCGAATGTACGCTACAACTTGAACCGGAAAATCAATCGCGTGCGACTGTTCGAGGTCGGTGCCGTCTACTTGCGCGATTCGGCCGTTATGGATGGTCCCTTGTCTGTGGCAGGCTACGATCAGCCCAAGCGTGTCGCAGCGATTGCGTACGGACCGGTCGCTGAGGAACAGTGGGGACTGCCGACGCGCAATGTGGATTACTTCGATATAAAGGCGGATCTGGAAGTCCTGTTTGCACCCAAACCGCTACGCTTCGTCAAGGCAGAGCATGCCGCCTTGCATCCCGGGCGTTCGGCACAGATCCTGGCTGACGGAAGAGTGGTGGGATTCGTTGGAGAACTGCATCCGCGCTGGCAGCAGAAGTACGACTTGCCGTTCGCGCCGGTCGTGTTTGAAGTTGACGTATTGGCATTGCGGTCGCGTGACATTCCGGAATATCGCGAGATATCGAAATTCCCGGCAGTAACACGTGATATCGCCGTGGTTGTCAAACAATCGGTGCAAGCACAGGATTTGATCGACACCTTTATTGGGGAACGACAAGCAAATCCTGCCTGTGCTATCATGCAAGCCATTGTTTTATTTGATGAATATCGCGGCAAGGGGCTGGAAAATGACGAAAAAAGTCTTGCTTTCCGATTCACCTTGCAAGATACTCAAACTACCCTGCAAGACGATAAAGTGGATGCCGCAATGGCTGCGTTCATCGCATCTGTCGATAAGAAGCATGGCGCCAAGTTGCGCGCATGAACGGAAACAATAGCAGGGCAGGGACGACAACTATTATGAATGACGTGAACCCAGCCGAACTTCAATCCGTTTTGGCCGCCGACCTCAATCGTGCAATGCAAGAGGCACAGGCGCGCACGCAGGCTGAGAAGGAGCTGCCGACGCTGACCAAGGCGGAATTAGCCGAACTTCTCTTCGAGCAGGTGGGTTTGAACAAGCGCGAAGCCAAGGACATGGTCGAGACGTTTTTCGACGAAATCCGCAACGCGCTTGAGCGCGGAGAGTCGGTCAAATTGTCAGGCTTCGGCAATTTCCAGTTGCGCGACAAGCCGCAGCGGCCTGGACGCAATCCGAAGACCGGCGAAGAAATCCCGATCACAGCAAGACGCGTTGTCACCTTTCACGCGAGCCAGAAGCTGAAAAGCATGGTGGAAGCCGCGAGCGGCAAACCGCTGGTGCGCCTGGCCTGAGCTGACCAATCATGACCGAGCGTTCTCACAAATCCGATGCGGTTGTTTTGCCGCCGATACCGGCGAAACGCTATTTCACAATCGGTGAGGTGAGCGACTTATGCGGCGTGAAACCGCATGTACTGCGCTACTGGGAGCAGGAGTTCACGCAGTTGAAGCCGGTGAAGCGCCGCGGGAATCGGCGCTATTACCAGCACCATGAAGTACTTCTGATTCGCCGCATTCGCGAACTCTTGTACGAGCAGGGCTTCACAATCAGCGGCGCGCGCAACAAGCTCGACAGCCGCATGACCAACGGGAATGGAGAAGACGATCTCGCTGCGGGCTTGCCGCCACTTGAATTGAACACGATTTCCATCCGTAACGAATTGTCGGAGATCCTTGATCTGTTGAAGCGATGACCGGCATGCGTCAATAACCGCTTGTATTTTGAAAGAGCCGCTGCCATGCGGCTTTTTTATTGCCTGTTGCAATGAGAGGCCAGAATTTCTGTCAATTTTCTGAAATCCAGCGGCTTGGCAAAATGGTGATCGAACCCTGCTTTCTGGGCTGAAATGCGATCCTGTTCCTGGGCATAGCCGGTGACCGCGATCAGCAGGGATGAAGTCAGGCCGCCCTTGGTGCGAAGATATTGCGCAACCTGATAGCCATCCATCGCGGGCATGCCGATGTCGAGAATCACGATATCCGGCCTGAGCTTTTCGGCTTTATCGATTGCACTTAAGCCATCGTTTGCAACATGAACATCGTGTCCGACAGCCTTAAGAAATTCACTCAGGGATTCGGCTGCATCGATGTTGTCGTCCACGATCAGTATTGTGCGTGGCTGTGCGTTCTGCATTGGTGATTGGGAGAGGCTGTCGCCTGTGGAGCAATGAGCGGTGTTGTCGCACCAAGCGGCAACGTCACTACGAATTCGCCGCCGTGGCCATAGACTTCGCTATGCGCCCGCACGGTACCGCCATTGAGTTGCACTGAGCCCGAGAGCCCAAGCCCGTCGTGCGCCTTCGGCAGCGATGCACGTCCTGGACGAACAGATCGAAAATCTTTTCGCGAAGGTCTGGCGCAATGCCGATGCCATTGTCGCTGAGCAGCATCGCTTCTCCTTCGTGACGCGCTGAATAAAATGCATACGCCGGTATCGGTGTACTTGGCTGTCTTGTGCTCTCGACGCGGCTTCGATGCGATGAGGGCAGCCACGCCCCGCGATGCGCAGGCATGGGCCAATGAAGCTCCATATCTCCTCAACAAGGAATGCCTCATCATCATAAAATTGAACCAGATGTTTGCCCATTGGGGAGTTGCCTTGCAGTGCGTTAATTCGAACAGCATGAACTCGTCATATGTGTGGGAGATCGCGCGAGTGCGACTGGCAATTGAGGTAGGTCGCGACGGCAAGCTCGGTTATCGCATTGGCTCAGGTCATGAGCCGTACCGATCGCTTGCACAATTTGTTAGGGAATCACGGTGCAAAGTTGATTCCTCTACTGCAGCGGTATCACGCTATGACCATGGCCAGCCATCTCATTAAGAGCGAAAAGCGCCTGAAGCGTTCAGCCGTGCGGACGGTTCATTTGCAGATTTATTACCTTTGGTTGAGCTATGCTGTGTTCGGTTTTGGGTAGAAAAGAGCATCGCACAGGCGTAGAAAAATGCTGACCTGAAGACAATGTTGCCGAAGAGCATCTATAATCGGGCAAGCTTGTTTGCTTGGAATCGGTTTTCCCAAAGGTCAAGATGGAGATGATATGAAGACGTCTGTTGGTTCTTCCTGGGACGTGGACAGCTTCCTGCGGGTAGGAATGCAATCTCTTCTCGACTTGTTCGATGATTCCTGCGAAGGAACCATGGCGGTTGACGATCAGGGGCGTATCGCCTGGATCAATGACAAATACGTGGCCTTCCTCGGCTTGAAAGGTCCGGACGACGCGCTGGGAAAGCCTGTTGAAGAGATCATTCCGAATAGCCGCATGCGCGAGGTTGTGCAGACTGGCAGGCCTATTCTGCTGGACATCATGATGATTCGTGACCAGCCTTTGGTGGTAATGCGGATTCCCATGAAGGATGAGGCCGGAAAGATCATCGGTGCGCTCGGATTTGCGCTGTATGACCGCTTGCAGCGCCTGAAGCCGCTGGTGTCGAAGTTTGCCGAACTGCAGTGGGCCCTGGCCAACACCAAGAAGGAGCTGGCGCAGCTGCGCCATACCAAATACTCCATATCCAGCTTCATCGGTGTCAGCCCGGTCTCGCTCGAGCTCAAGCACCGTGCTCGGAGGGCGGCACAACTTGACACCACGGTGCTGCTGCTCGGTGAAACCGGCAGCGGCAAGGAACTGCTCGCGCACGGTATTCATGCCGCATCGGGCCGGGCCGGCAAGGCTTTTGTCGGCATCAACATTGCAGCAGTGCCGGAATCCCTGCTCGAGGCGGAATTCTTCGGCGTGGCGCCGGGTGCGTACACCGGAGCCGATCGTAAGGGAAGGGATGGCAAATTCAAGATTGCCGACGGCGGAACATTGTTCCTCGACGAGGTTGGCGACATGCCATTGCAAGTGCAGGCCAAGCTGTTGCGCGTCTTGCAGGAGCAGGAAATCGAGCCGCTCGGCTCCAACAAGATCATCAAGGTGGATGTGCGGGTGATCGCCGCCACCAGTCATGACCTCAAGCAGCTTGTTGCCGACGGCAAGTTCCGGTCCGACTTGTACTATCGGTTGAACGTGCTGCCGATTCTTCTTCCACCCTTGCGAGAGCGGCTCGGCGATCTGGATGCCTTGTGCGAACATCTTCTGGAGCAGATTGCGACGCGCACCGGCATGCCGCAACGGGAGCTCACGCCTTCGGCGCGCGCTTTCCTTGCTTCGTACAGCTGGCCGGGAAATGTGCGCGAACTGCGCAACGCACTGGAACAGGCGGGAATGTTGACGGATAGTATCGCGCTGTCTGCGGAGGATTTTGCGACCATCCTCTCGATGGATGCCAAGACAAGCTTGCCGAGTGGCGCAGCCGCAAACGGCGATTCCAAGGCAAGCATTCGTCCGCTGGCCGACGCCGTCGCGGAAGTCGAGAAGCAGGCGATTCGCTCAGCGCTGGAAAACACTGGCGGCAATAAGGCATTGGCCGCGCGACTGCTTGGCATTTCGCGCGCAACCCTCTATCAAAAAATCACCGATTTCAAGCTATTGTCTGATTAATAGGCATATGTACAATTAATAGACATTTTTGAAATTCGTTATAATTCAAAGAGATAACAAGATATAACTTAAATGTGTCTAAAGTTTGGGCATATTTTCCCTCGCATTTGGCCTCTCAATCGGTCGTTGTGCTGACTATTCTGTTTTAATTTCTTTTAAATCAATAACTTACATTCATTGGCATGGCAATTGCCATTGGTGATTATTCGCTGATGGTGGCCAAGCTGATGCAGTCAAACCAAAAACCTGCTTGCCTTCATCTTTCTGGAAGTTGACGACGGAGGCAAGGTGCGGCTCTCAAACAAGGTGGCGCTCATCACGGGCGCAAGCAAAGGTATCGGCAAGGCAACCGCACTCAAATTTGCACGGGAGGGCGCGAAGCTCGTTGTCTGCGACCTCGACGACTCAGTGGCTGAAACGGTTGCGCAAATCCGCCTGCAAGGCGGGCAGGCGATTGGCTTCAAGGTGGATGTGACGAAGGCGGAGAGCATCGAATCGATGGTGCGCAGCGCCTTGACCACCTACGGACATATCGACGTGCTCGTCAACAACGCCGGCATTGTCGCCGATGCGCAACTCAAGAAGATGACCGACGAACAGTTCGACAAGGTCATCGACGTCAACCTGAAGGGTACCTACAACTGCACCAAGGCCGTAGTGGACGCCATGATCGAGAGGAAGGCGGGCGTGGTCCTCAATGCCTCCTCGATCGTCGGCATTTACGGCAACTTCGGGCAGACCAATTACGCCGCCAGCAAATTCGGTGTCATCGGCATGGCAAAAACCTGGGCACGCGAACTGGGGCGGCATGGCATTCGCGTCAATGCGGTCTGTCCTGGATTCATCGAAACCTCGATTCTCAAATCCATGCCGGAAAAGGTCATTCGCGAGCTGGAAGAGCGCGTGCCGCTCGGCCGGCTTGGCAAACCGGAAGAGATCGCGAGCACCTTCGCTTTTCTCGCATCGGATGAAGCAAGTTACATCAATGGCGCGGTCATCGAAGTATGTGGAGGGATGACCCTGTAGAGGCGGCAAGTATCGGTTGTGTGGTGTGAAGTTCCAAAAAAAATCAACAGCCCGACCGGCAACGGCGGGCACCTTCAAGGAGCGAGACGACATGGCAACACGCAGGACATTGGGATTTTCTTCATTGGTGGCAGCAGGGCTGCTTGCCGGATGTGGTGGCGGTGGCGACTCGTCACCGATAGCACTGGGCCAGGTGAATACACTGCCTTCGTTTGTGAAGGGCAGCGTCAGCAGCCAGACCTACGACGGCAACAGCGATGACCTGCTCACCGCCGGTCTCGGCGCGAGCGGCCTGCAAGGCGCGGCGCCGACCTTTGCCAATCCTTCCAGTCCGACCGCATCGGAACTGCGCAAGTCGGCCATCTACAACAACTACCGCGCGCTGGTCGACGTCAACGCAAATGGTGGGTACGGCACATTGTTCGGGCCGAACGTGGGCACGGATGGCGTCGCGACCAGCGGTTCCGGCAAGATCGCGGGCAAGGAATACATTGCCTATGCCGACGATGGCAGCGGGCTGCAGAACGTCGTGTTGATGGTCCAGGTTCCGAATACCTTCGATGCCGGCAAGCCGTGCGTGGTCACTGCAACTTCATCCGGCTCGCGCGGAATTTACGGCGCGATCGGGACGTCCGGCGAATGGGGCCTCAAGCACGGTTGTGCGGTTGCCTACACCGACAAGGGCACCGGCAATGGCTATCACGATTTGATGAGCAATACGGTCACGCTGATGACCGGCGTGCCGGCCGACGCCGCGACAGCGGGAACTGCCGCGCACTTCAAGGCCGTACTGACCGATGCGGCTCGCACTGCCTACAACGCGCTGTTCCCGAACCGCGTCGCCTACAAGCATGCCCATTCACAGCAGAATCCGGAAAAGGATTGGGGCAAGAACACATTGCAGGCTGTCGAGTTCGCTTTCTATGTCCTCAACGACCAATACGGCACCAGCTCCGGCGGTGTGAAGGTGCGCACGATCGCACCGTCGAATACCAAGGTCATCGCTTCGAGCGTGTCGAATGGTGCCGGCGCTGCGCTGATGGCGGCCGAGCAGGACACGCAAGGTCTCATCGACGCAGTCGTGGTGACAGAGCCGAACGCCCAGCCGAAATCCACCGCGGGCCTGACCATCAAGCGCGGCGGTACGGCAGTCAGCACGATTGGCAAGCCACTGATCGACTACTTCACCTACGCCAACCTGTACCAGGGATGTGCATCGCTCGCGGTGCCGAGCAGCCCGGGCTCCGCCTTGCTGTCGACGACCAACGCGACGAACCGTTGCGCGGCGTTGGCGGCAAAAGGGCTGTTGTCGGGCGCGACCACTGCCGAGCAGGCCGCCGACGCACTGGCAAAGATGCATGCATATGGATGGGAGGCGGAGCAGGACGTCTTGCACTCGTCACACTATCGCCTCGCTACCCCCTCGATCGCGATGACTTACACCAACGCACTCGGACGGTTTGGCGTTGCCGACAATCTGTGTGGCTTCAGCTTCGCAGCCACCGATTCCAGCGGCAATGTGGCTGCACAAAATCCGGCAGTGCAAGCCGGCCTGTTCGGTTCCGGCAATGGCGTTCCGCCGACCAGCGGCGTCAACATTGTCTATAACGACTCGGTTGGCGGCGCCAAGCTTGATCTGCTTGCCACCTCGCCCTCGACCAACCTGACGGACTTCGCGCTTGACGGCGCTCTCTGTCAGCGCGCGCTTGTTACCGGCAAAGATCCGGTAACCGGTGCTGCCCTGACCGGCGACATGCTCGCGAAGTCGCAGCGGGTACAGCAAGGTATCGCGGAAGTTCAGCTCAACGGCAACCTGCGCAACAAGCCGACCCTGATCGTCGCCGGGCGAAGCGATGCACTGCTTCCGATCAACCAGACCTCGCGCGCCTATTTTGGCGCGGTGCAGATGTCCGGTTCCGGGACCAACGCACGCTACATCGAGGTGGAGAACGCCAATCACTTCGATACCTTTATCGACAATCCGCTGTTGCCCGGCTATGACAGCAGGCTGATTCCGCTGCATTACTACCTGATTCAGGCGCTCGACAGAATGTGGGCCTACCTGAATAGCGGCGCCGCGCTGCCTGGCAGTCAGGTCGTGCGTACCACGCCGCGCGGAGGCAGTCCCGGTTCGGCGCCGGCGCTCACGGCAGCCAACATGCCGTCGATCGCAACGACGCCCGCGGCAGCCAACACGATCAGCTTTGAAAACAATACGCTCGCGATTCCGAACTGATCGGTCGTGAGAGCGCACGCGACCGGTAAGACAAGGCCGGCGCGTGCGGAGCCTCGCGCAACATGAAAAGCGCAACAAGCAACGCAGCAACATTGGAGAAAATGGATGGCAAGCGAAGTCATACTTGAGACGAGGAACCTGACCAAGGGCTTCAAGGGGTTCATCGCAGTGAATGACGTCAACTTCAAGGTCAGGCGCGGTTCTATCCACGCACTGATCGGGCCGAACGGCGCGGGCAAGACGACGTTTTTCAACCTGCTGACGAAATTCCTGACGCCGACGGCCGGATCGATTTTATACAACGGCGACGATATCACCGCATTGGCACCCGAACAGATTGCGCATCGGGGAGTGATTCGCTCGTTCCAGATCTCCGCTGTCTTTCCGCATCTCACGGTCCTTGAAAACGTGCGCATCGGCCTGCAGCGCGCGCTCGGCACTTCCTTCCATTTCTGGAAGAGCGAAAAGACGCTGACGCAGTTGAATCAGCGCGCGCTCGAACTGCTGGCCGAGGTCGATCTGGAGAGCTTCGCCGACACCATGACCGTGGACTTGCCTTACGGCCGCAAGCGCGCGCTTGAGATCGCGACGACCCTCTCGATGGAACCCGAGCTGATGCTGCTCGACGAACCGACCCAGGGCATGGGCCATGAGGACGTCCACCGCGTCACCGAATTGATCAAGAAAGTCTCGACCGGCCGCACCATCCTGATGGTGGAGCACAACATGAGCGTCGTGTCGGGCATTTGCGACAAGATTTCTGTTCTTCAGCGCGGTTCGCTGCTCGCTGAAGGTACCTACGAAGAAGTATCGAGCAATCCGCAGGTGATGGAAGCTTACATGGGCACCAGCGCGGGCGAACTGGAAGGAGCGCATTGATGGCTGCGGCTGCACTTGAAATCAAGAACCTCAAGGCCTGGTACGGCGAGTCGCACATCCTGCATGACGTCAATCTGTCCGTGCAGCCGGGCGAAGTCGTCACCCTGCTCGGGCGCAACGGCGCGGGACGGACGACGACGCTTCGCTCCATCATGGGCCTGACCGGCACGCGCGAGGGATCGATCAAGCTCAACGGCGTCGAATCGATCGGCTTGCCGACGCATAAGGTTGCCCATCTCGGTGTCGGCTATTGCCCGGAAGAGCGCGGTATCTTCTCGTCCTTGTCCACCGAGGAAAACCTGATGCTGCCGCCGATGGTGTCGAAGACCTCGAAGGGCATGTCAGTCGAGGAGATCTACAAGATGTTTCCGAATCTCGAAGAACGTCGCTCCAGCCAGGGAACGCGCCTGTCCGGCGGCGAGCAGCAGATGCTGGCCGTGGCGCGCATCCTGCGCACCGGTGCGCGTCTCTTGCTGCTGGATGAAATTTCCGAGGGCCTGGCACCCGTCATCGTGCAGGCACTCGCACGCATGATCACTACCCTGAAGGAAAAGGGCTACACGATCGTGATGGTGGAACAGAACTTCCGCTTCGCCGCACCCTTGGCGGATCGGTTTTATGTGATGGAGCACGGGCATATTGTCGAGTCCTTTGCATCATCGCAGCTGGAGTCGAAGATGCCTGTTCTGCACGAACTGCTGGGTGTCTGAGAATAGAAGTGCCGTTGTAACACTACCTAAAACAGAGGAGAAATAATGAAACTCAAATCAACCGTGATCACTCTCGCCGTCGCATCCGTCTTCGCCGGCATCGGCGGTACTGCAAACGCGCAGATTTCCGGTGATACGATCAAGATCGGCTTCATCACCGACATGTCGGGCTTGTACGCGGACATCGACGGTCCGGGCGGCGCCGAAGCAATCAAGATGGCTATCGCCGATGCAGGCGGATCGATCAACGGCAAGAAAATCGAGCTGGTTACCGCCGATCACCAGAACAAGGCCGATATCGCTGCCTCGAAGGCGCGCGAATGGTTCGACCGCGAAGGCGTCGACGTGCTGATCGCCGGCACCAACTCGGCCACCAGCCTGTCCATGGCCAAGGTCGCGGCAGAAAAGAAGAAGCCCTTCATCGCCATCGGCGCCGGCACGGCCCGCCTGACCAATGAAGAGTGCTCGCCTTACACCGTGCACTATGCCTACGATACGGTCGCGCTCGCGAAGGGCACCGGCTCGGCGGTCGTGAAGCAGGGCGGCAAAAGCTGGTTCTTCCTGACTGCGGACTACGCGTTCGGCGCTTCGCTCGAAAACGACACGGCCGCGGTCGTGAAGGCCAACGGCGGCAAGGTACTGGGCAGCGTCAAGCATCCGCTGTCGGCTTCCGACTTCTCGTCCTTCCTGCTGCAGGCGCAGGCTTCCAAGGCGCAGATCCTGGGCCTGGCCAACGCGGGCGGCGACACCATCAATGCGATCAAGGCAGCCAACGAATTCGGCATCACCAAAACGATGAAGCTGGCCGGCCTGCTGATGTTCATCAACGACGTGCATTCCCTCGGCCTGAACCTGACACAGGGCATGTACCTGACCGACAGCTGGTATTGGGACATGAATAACGATACCCGCGCCTGGTCCAAGCGCTACTTCGAAAAGATGAAGAAGGAACCGTCGTCCCTACAGGCGGCCGACTACTCGTCTGCCTTGCATTACCTGCAGGCCGTGAAGGCTGCCGGCACCGATGATCCGGACAAGGTCCTGGACCAGTTCAAGAAGACCAAGGTCAACGACATGTATGCCAAGAATGGCGTGATCCGTCCGGACGGGCGCATGGTGCACGACATGTTCCTGATGGAAGTGAAGAAGCCGTCGGAATCCAAGCATCCGTGGGACTACTACAAGGTTGCGCAAACGATTCCGGGCGACCAGGCCTTTACCACCAAGGCCGAATCCAAGTGCGCGTTGTGGAAGTAGTTTGAAGGCGGCTGTACCGCCGGAAATCCAGGCATGACGCAAGTGCAGCACAGGCCCCTCTCCGGCAAGTGAGAGGGGCAGGAGTGGAGGGCGCGTGTCAGGACATGGAAGCCCATTCCTGCATCAGCCCTCGCGCAGCCCGCCCCGCATTCGGGCGCTCATGGCGGTGGCGTAGCGTTTCCGCGCCGCTCGTTCAGCAGCAATTTTTCTTATTCCGCTTATGGAAATATTCGGCATCCCTCTGCAAGCAATGCTGAGCCAGCTATTGCTTGGCCTGGTCAACGGTTCGTTCTACGCGATGCTGTCGCTCGGCCTCGCGGTCATCTTCGGCCTGCTCAACGTGATCAATTTCGCGCACGGCGCGTTGTACATGATGGGCGCCTTCCTCGCCTGGATGGGGATGAACTATTTCGAGATCAATTACTGGGTGATGCTGATCGCCGCCCCGGTCCTGGTGGGCATCTTCGGCATCATCATTGAAAGGACTATGCTGCGCTGGCTGTACAAGCTGGACCATCTGTACGGCCTGCTGCTGACCTTCGGCATCACGCTCATGGTCGAAGGCTTGTTCCGCTCGTTTTACGGCGTTTCCGGGCAGCCCTATTCGGTGCCGGAAGCCTTGTCCGGCGCCTTCAACCTGGGCTTCATGATCCTGCCGAAATACCGCGCATGGGTGGTGCTGGCGTCGCTGGTGGTGTGCTTCGCGACCTGGTTCATCATCGAGAAGACCAAGCTCGGCGCCTACCTGCGCGCAGGCACCGAGAACCCGAAACTGGTGGAAGCCTTCGGCATCAATGTCCCGCTGATGGTGACGCTCACCTATGGCTTTGGCGTCGCGCTGGCGGCCTTCGCCGGCGTGCTGGCGGCGCCGGTGATCCAGGTGTCGCCCTTGATGGGTTCCAACCTGATCATCGTGGTGTTCGCGGTGGTCGTGATCGGCGGCATGGGTTCCATCATGGGGTCGATCCTTACCGGCCTCGGGCTGGGCGTGATCGAAGGCCTGACCCGTGTGTTCTATCCGGAAGCATCGGCCACCGTCGTGTTCATTATCATGGCGATCGTCTTGATGATTCGCCCTGCGGGCTTGTTCGGTAAAGAGAAGTAAGAGAGGGTATCGCATGAATAGCAAAGTCGGATATGCAATTGCACTGGCAGTGGCGCTGGCAGCGCCCTTTGTGATGTACCCGGTGTTCCTGATGAAGGTACTGTGCTTCGCCCTGTTTGCCTGCGCCTTCAACCTGCTGATCGGTTTTACCGGCCTGCTGTCCTTCGGCCACGCGGCCTTCTTCGGCGGCGCGGGCTATGTGGCCGGCTATGCGATCAAGTCCATGGGTCTGCCGTTCGAGCTCGGTCTTGTGGCGGGCGTGGCTGCGGCGTCATTGATCGGACTGGTCATGGGCATGCTCGCCATACGCCGCCAGGGCATCTACTTCACCATGATCACGCTGGCACTGGCGCAGATGCTGTTCTTCGTCTGCCTGCAGGCGCCATTCACCGGCGGCGAGGATGGATTGCAGGGCGTGCCGCGCGGGAAGCTGCTGGGCATGGTGGATCTGTCGAACGACATGACGCTGTATTACGTGGTGCTCGGCATCGCCGTCGCTGCCTTCGCGCTCATCGTACGCACCGTGCATTCGCCGTTTGGACAGGTGTTGAAGGCGGTCAAGGAGAACGAGCCGCGCGCAATTTCGCTCGGTTACGACACCGACCGCTACAAGCTTCTCGCATTCGTGCTGTCGGCGGCGCTTTCGGGCCTGGCAGGCGCTACTAAAACCGTAGTGCTCGGCTTTGAAACCCTGACCGATGCGCACTGGACCATGTCGGGTTTGGTGGTGCTGATGACGCTGGTCGGCGGCCTCGGTACGCTGATCGGTCCGATCGTCGGCGCGATCCTGATCATTGCACTGGAAAACAAACTGGGTGATCTGGGCAACTGGCTGGCAACGCTGACCAGCATCGAATGGTTCCGCTCTATCGGCGAGTCGGTCACGATCGTCACCGGGCTCATCTTCATCGTCTGCGTGCTGGCTTTCCGCCGAGGCATCGTTGGCGAGTTTCTCGCGCTATTCAAACGACCGAGCGCGGGGTCATCCGCGTCGCATTAAGCCTGCATAGCAGTTGTCCACGAAAAACGCGAAAGGCACGAAAATTCCAAGTGAATTTCGTGCCTTTCGCGTTTTCCTGGACCAGCAGGCTTTTCCTGCCAGTTCGTTTCCCCGTGATTACAAAGCCGCCGCGTAAATCGCACGCGCGTCGGCGCGCGTGACTTCGCGCGGGTTGTTGGTGAGCAGGCGTGTCTGCAGCATCGCATCATCGGCAAGCCGATCGAGATCCGCTTCACAGATACCGACTTGCTGCAGCCGGGTTTCGATCCCGGTGCGCTTGGCAATGTCATCCATTCTGTCGATCAAGGCTTGCGTGCGTGCTTCGATGCTGCCGGTGACACCCGGCGTCACGATTTCCGCCAGCTCCGCATAGTGTGTCGCCGCGTTCGGTGCATTGAAGCGGAGAACATGCGGCAATACAAGCGAGTTCGACAGGCCGTGCGGCACATGGAAAATTCCGCCGATCGGATAGGCGAGGGCGTGGACGGCGGCGCAAGGCGCATTCGCGAAGGATTGACCTGCGAGCATGGCTCCGAGCAACATTGCCTGCCGGACTGCAAGATTTTTCCCGTCTTCACATGCGGCAACGATATTATTTGAAAGCAAGGTCAGCGCCTTGACCGCCAGCATGTCGGACAGCGGGTTCTTCTTGAGCTTGGTGGTATACGCTTCGATCGCATGTACCATCGCATCGATTCCGGTCGCAGCCGTCACCTTGGGCGGGAGTCCGACGGTCAGTTCCGCGTCGAGAATGGCCAGGTCCGCATACAGCTGTGGCGATACAACCCCCATCTTGGTTGTCGCACCTGTCGTGACGATGGAGATCGGCGTAACTTCCGATCCGGTGCCGGCAGTTGTCGGCACCTGGATCAGCGGCAGTCGGCTGCCTTTCACATTTCCAATGCCATACATGGTTTTCAGCTCCTGCTCGCTGTCGGTCAGCACGGCAATCAGTTTCGCCACGTCCATCGAGCTTCCGCCGCCGATTCCGATTACCAGGTCGATTTCATTCTTGCGCGCATTGTCGACCGCCTGTAACACCACCGCCTCCGGCGGATCGGCCAGGACGTCAGAGAAGATGTTCACAGTCAATCCA
Source organism: Noviherbaspirillum sp. (assembly GCF_035254865.1). GTDB lineage: Bacteria > Pseudomonadota > Gammaproteobacteria > Burkholderiales > Burkholderiaceae_D > Noviherbaspirillum. Next base: position 15,671 of record NZ_DATFAF010000079.1, on the reverse strand, counting down.
GCTTCCCGAAGAGCAGCAATGGGTGCATCGACCAGACCGGTTTTCAGAAAACCCGCGTCGGTGACAACCAGTGCGCGGCGAGCAGTCGGAAAATGTTGTGACACATGGAGGCCGATGCGCTTGGCTGCGCCCGGCTCGGATACGATGTGCGGGACGGTACTGAAGCTGAAAGCGTTGGAAATGGCAGAAGTGGTCATCGTCTCTCCTTGGTAATAACGCATTGTAGCAAGCCGAAGTGTGGAGCGTGTCGGTGGGCGACGGGCTTGGATACGGACAGCTTGTGGCAAAAGTGGGACAGGCAGATGTACCTGAATGTAACGGGAATTCATGCCGCAAGGCAAATCGACTAGGATGGTTTTATTCCAGTTCGTCGACACGCCAAATGTTTCACGTGAAACATACGGAAAGGGTGCTCCTATGATCGATCCCACCTCCATCTTCCAGCGGACTCAAAGTGGCCGCGATGAAATCTATAACAAGAGCCACGGGCTGACGCAAAGCGAGCGTCTGGTCCTCATCATGATCGATGGCGTCACTGCCCATCAGAAAGTCCGTGAAAAACTGACCTCTTTGACCGACGAGCGTTTCGAGCGGGCCATGCTTACCCTGCACAATAAGGAGTTGGTTAGCGAGGTCTTCATGCCGATCGAGGGGCAGGTCGCGGATGAGATCGAGACCGAGGTCGTCGATCGATTCCTGCAACAGGATCCTTTGGACCCGGTGACGATTATCTTTGTTGATCCGGAGGACCAACTCGGTTTGCTTAACCGCATGCCTGCACTCACGCCCACACCCAAGTCTGTCGAACCGTCGTCACCGCCGCCCACCGCTGCATCCGTCGAGCAGGAGGGACCCACGGTGAATGCGATTGCGGAATCGACCGCAGACCCGACTAGCGGCATCGATACGACATTCGATGAGCTCGCCGAACTTGCCGAGCTGGCCAGTACTGTCGAGCGTGAGGTGAGGGCGCGCAACCAGGAGCGTGCCTTTCGTCCTGTGCCCGCGGTGGAGAAGGCCGCGCGCCCGGCTGTTCGCATGAATCATGCAATTGAGCACGTCATCGAGCCAGAGCGCTCCCCCTTGCGCAGCCTCCATTGGGGCTATTGGATGATCGGCCTTGGTATCGCGTTCATTGGAAGTTTTTTGCTCTCCCAGCTGACACACTGAAAAATGGCCTGATTTTGTTTCACGTGAAACAAAATCAGGCGAATCCTCGCCGACACGAGCGAGTCAGACAGAAAACACCTTATAATCTCGCCTCCGGCGTTCATTTCACTTCCTCTCAGGACGTGTAACGCCGGCCTCCGTCTTACTCGTCTCACCGAGGCGCACTATGCTCTTTCCTACAGACTTCGATGTCATTGTCGTCGGCGGCGGCCACGCCGGTACCGAGGCCGCGCTCGCATCTGCCCGCATGGGGCAGAAAACCTTGTTGCTGACCCACAATATCGAAACCCTCGGTCAGATGTCCTGCAATCCTTCCATCGGCGGAATCGGTAAAGGCCACCTGGTCAAGGAAGTTGACGCCATGGGCGGCGCCATGGCGATTGCGACCGACGAGGCCGGCATCCAGTTTCGCATCCTGAATTCCTCCAAAGGTCCGGCGGTACGCGCGACACGCGCCCAGGCCGATCGTATCTTGTACAAGAAAGCGATTCGTGCCCGCCTGGAAAACCAGGAAAACCTCTGGCTATTCCAGCAGGCTGTCGACGACCTGATGGTCGAGGGCGATCGTGTCGTCGGCGCCGTTACCCAGGTCGGAATCCGCTTTCGGAGCCGCTCGGTCGTCCTCACCGCCGGAACCTTCCTCGATGGAAAAATCCACGTCGGCCTGAACAACTATGCCGCCGGGCGCGCCGGCGACCCGCCCGCGATCTCCCTGTCTGCGCGCCTGAAGGAATTAAAGCTGCCGCAAGGGCGTCTGAAGACCGGCACGCCGCCACGCATCGATGGACGCACCATCGATTTTTCGGTCATGGAAGAACAGCCGGGCGACCTCGACCCGATCCCCGTCTTTTCGGTCATGGGCTCGGTCGACATGCATCCGCAGCAACTCCCATGCTGGATCACGCACACCAACGAACGCACCCATGACATCATTCGCGCCGGCCTCGATCGCAGCCCGATGTACACAGGCGTGATCGAAGGTGTCGGTCCGCGTTACTGCCCATCGATCGAGGACAAGATCCATCGTTTCGCGGACAAGTCTTCGCATCAGATTTTTCTCGAGCCAGAAGGCCTGACGACGAACGAGTTCTATCCGAACGGCATTTCCACCAGCCTGCCGTTCGATGTGCAACTGGATCTGGTGCACTCGATGCGCGGCCTGGAAAATGCGCACATCTTGCGCCCCGGCTACGCCATCGAATACGACTACTTCGATCCGCGCGGCCTGAAAGCCTCGCTCGAAACCAAGGCGGTCCAGGGGCTGTTCTTCGCCGGGCAGATCAACGGCACTACCGGCTATGAGGAAGCCGCCGCACAAGGCATGCTGGCCGGCCTCAACGCCGCGCTGCTGACCCAAGGCCGCGAAGCCTGGACACCGCGCCGCGACGAAGCCTACCTCGGCGTGCTGGTCGATGACCTGATCACCAAGGGCGTGCAGGAACCGTACCGCATGTTCACCAGCCGTGCCGAATACCGCCTGAGCCTGCGCGAAGACAATGCCGACATGCGCCTGACCGAAATCGGTCGCCAGCTCGGCTGCGTGTCCGACGCACAATGGACGGCCTTCGAGGCCAAGCGCGAAGCGGTTGCGCGCGAGCTGGAGCGCCTGAAATCCACCTGGGTCAATCCCCGCCTGCTTCCTGACGCTGAAGCCGAACGCGTGCTCGGCAAAGCGATAGAACGCGAGTACGCGCTTACTGATCTGCTCCGTCGGCCCAATGTAAGCTATGAAAGCCTGATGAGCCTGAAGGGCGTGGAGGGGCAGGACCTGGCCGGCCCCGGCGTTGCGGACGAGGCGGTCAAGGAACAAGTCGAAATCCAGGTCAAGTACGCCGGCTATATCGACCGCCAGGCGCGCGAAGTCGAGCGTCATGACTATTACGAGAGTCTGAAGCTGCCCACCGAGATTGACTACATGGAAGTGCGCGGCCTGTCGGTCGAGGTGCGACAAAAGCTGAACAAGCACCGCCCGGAAACGCTCGGCCAGGCATCGCGTATTTCCGGGGTGACGCCAGCCGCCATCTCGCTGCTGCTGGTGCACCTGAAAAAAGGCGGATTCAAGGAATTTGCCAACGCCCCAGTGGCGGCCTGAGGATCACCGCACGATGGCCGCATTCCACCGCGACGAATTGACGCGCACGCTCACCGAAGGCGCGCGGGTGCTTTCGCTCGACTTGAGCGATGCGCAGATCGGGCAGTTGATGGATTATCTTGCACTGCTGTCCAAATGGAACGCGGTGTACAACCTGACCGCCGTGCGCGATCCGGCGCAGATGGTGACCCAGCATCTGCTCGATTCTCTGGCTGCGGTCCCCGCTTTCACCGGTGCAAGAAATGTCCTGGACGTCGGCGCCGGCGGCGGCTTGCCGGGCATCGTCCTGGCGATTGCGCGACCGGACATGCGCGTATCGATGATCGACACCGTGCACAAGAAGACGGCCTTCCTCACTCAGGTGAAGGCGGAACTCGGCCTCGCCAACATCGCGGTGCATACCATGCGCGTCGAGCAACTGCAGGCGCCGGAAAAATTCGACGTCATCACTTCGCGTGCGTTTGCCGAACTGGCCGACTTCGTCAATTGGTCCGGTCACTTGCTGAAGGCGGGCGGCCGCTTCATCGCGATGAAGGGCGTGCTGCCCGAGGAAGAAATGGCACGCCTGCCGGCAGGCTGGCATGTTGCCCAGGTGCAAGCGCTGCAAGTCCCCGGCCTGAACGCGGAACGCCATCTGATTTTCATCGAAGCAGGAGAACAAGCATGAACCCGCTGTTCCACACTCTCGGCATCACCGACGTCTGGCAACTCATCGCCGCCACCATGGTGTTCCTGATGCTGCCCGGCCCGGGCACCTTTTGCGTGCTTACGTGCACCGGTCAGCGCGGCTTGCGCGGCGGTTTCGCTTCCCTGTTCGGCTTGATGCTGGGCGACGCCGTATTGATGTTTCTCGCCGCCATTGGCGTTGCTGCCTTGCTTCAGGCGAACCCGCTGCTGTTCAAGGGTTTGCAATATCTCGGCGCGGCCTATCTTGCCTACCTGGGCATCAAGCTGTTGACCGCGAAGAAAGAGCAGGGCGGGGCAGTCGTGCCGTTCTCGAATAGCGCCGATTTCCGTCGCGGCTTTCTCGTCACCATCATCAATCCGAAGGCCATCGTCTTTTACATGGCCTTCTTCCCGCTTTTCATTGATCCGGCTACCCATCAGGGCAGCACGACCTTCGCGGCGATGGGCGCGGTAATTTCCAGTTGCACTCTGTTCTATGGCAGCATGCTGGTTCTCGTCGGCAATGCCGCCGCCAAGCGTCTCGCGCGCAATCGACGCGTCGCCGCATTCGCGTCGAGAGCAGCGGGCATGTTCCTGATCGGCTTCGGCATCAAACTCACTACTAATTAAGCTATGGCCAAAATCTTCTGCGTCGCCAACCAGAAAGGCGGCGTCGGCAAAACCACCACCGCTGTCAATCTCGCCGCCGGTCTGGCACAGCTCGATCAGCGCGTGCTGCTGGTCGACCTCGACCCGCAAGGCAACGCCACCATGGGTGCCGGCATCAACAAGTCCGAACTGACCGCTTCCGTCTACGAAGTGCTGCTCGGCCTGTCCGACATTCAGACCGCGCGCAAACATTCCGAGACGGGCAAGTTCGATGTGCTGCCCGCGAATCGCGAACTGGCCGGCGCAGAAGTCGAAATGGTCGAACTCGACAATCGCGAGAAGCGCCTCAAGGATGCCATCGCCCTGGTCGATGCCGACTACGATTTCGTGCTGATCGACTGCCCGCCGGCCTTGTCGATGCTGACCCTGAACGGCCTGTGCGCCGCGCACGGCGTGGTCATCCCCATGCAATGCGAATACTATGCACTGGAAGGCCTGTCCGACCTCGTCAACACGATCAAGAAGGTGCATGCCAAGCTCAATACCGACCTGAAGATCATCGGCCTGCTGCGTGTCATGTTCGACCCGCGCATGACGCTGTCGCAGCAGGTCTCCGCGCAGCTCGAACAGCACTTCGGCGACAAGGTGTTCAAGACCATCATCCCGCGCAATGTCCGCCTGGCCGAAGCGCCATCCTACGGCATGCCCGGCGTGTCCTTCGATCCCGCCTCGAAAGGCGCGCAGGCCTATATCGCCTTCGGCGCCGAAATGGTCCAACGCATCAAATCACTGTAAGCGCTCACAGAACATGGTCACGAAAAAATCCAAAGGGCTAGGTCGCGGTCTCGACGCATTGCTTGGCGGCTCGTCCGACATCACCGAAGCGGTGCCCAACGTCGCGGGCGCGCCCTCGACCTTGAATGTTGCGCAACTGCAAGCCGGCAAGTACCAGCCGCGCACGCGCATGGACGAGGGGGCATTGAACGAGCTTGCTGCGTCGATCAAGGCGCAGGGCTTGATGCAGCCCATCCTGGTGCGCCCGATCGCGCATAACGGCAGCGACAGATACGAGATCATCGCCGGCGAGCGGCGTTTTCGCGCGGCACAGATCGCCGGTCTGAACGAAGTGCCGGTGCTGGTCAAGGACGTCGACGACCAGGCTGCGGCGGCGATGGCGCTGATCGAAAACATTCAGCGCGAAGACCTCAACCCTCTGGAAGAAGCGCAGGGTATCCATCGCCTGATCACCGATTTCGACTTCACCCACGAACAGGCGGCCGGCGCGGTCGGCCGCTCGCGCAGCGCGGTGTCCAACCTGCTGCGCCTGCTCAATCTCGCCAAGCCGGTGCAAACCATGCTCATGGCCGGCGACATCGACATGGGCCACGCCCGGGCCTTGCTCTCGGTCGACGCTGCAACGCAGATCACACTCGCCAACCAGATCGTTGCGAAACGCATGTCGGTGCGCGAAGCGGAAAAGCTCGTGGCCAAAACCACGACCGAACAAGCCGCCGCGAACAAGCCGCGCTCCGGGAAGGAAAAGTCGCGCGACATTGCACGCCTGGAAGAAGAGTTGTCGGACGCGCTGGCCACGCAGGTCCTGATCAAGGTCGGTGCAAAGAACAAGGGGCAGCTCATCATCGATTTTGCCAATCTCGATGCACTCGACGACCTGATCGCGAAACTGCGCGCCTGACACCGGCGCCGGCGCGCCGGCGTATTCCTGCGTTGTACGAAAACAATTACTTGGCTGGTAATTGGCAGGCTGCCGGCCGTTCACTAAGCTACTCTCAAGCTCATCACCTAACCATGCACACTCTGCTCATCCTGCCCGGCCTGTACAACTCCGACGCCGGGCATTGGCAAACACAATGGGAAACAATGCTTCCCAATGCACGACGCGTGCAGCAGCGGGACTGGAATGCGCCGAAGCGAGAAGAGTGGCTTGTGGCGCTGGACGCTGCAATCCGCTCGAGCGTCCGCCCTGTGTTGCTGATTGCGCACAGCCTCGGATGCGCACTGACCGCCTGGTGGTCGGTCGAATGTCGGGACCAGCCGCATGCGTCCAAAGTGAAGGGCGCCTTGCTTGTTGCGCCGCCGGATGTCGAACGCGCCGATTTTCCCGGCTTCGTCACCGGCTTTGCGCCGATGCCGCGCACGGCTTTGCCGTTCCCGACGATCGTCGCCGCATCCTCGAACGATCCGTGGTGCGCGTTATCAAAAGCGCAAAGCTGGGCGGCCGACTGGGGCGCCCGCTTTCACGATATTGGTCCGCGCGGGCATATCAATGCCGACAGCGGACTTGGAACATGGGCCGAAGGCAGGGCTTGGCTGAAGGAGCTGCAGTCTTGGCAATCGTAGTTTTACCGTAGTGTTTTCGCGGGCGTGCGCGCCAGCAAAGGTTTGACGGTGACTGTGGAAAACACTTATAATCCCGTGGTTTCACAAAACGCACCACCTTGGAACACCGCGGCCCGTAGCCGAGTCCTTCGAGGCTCGACGGATTGCATGACTTCGGACCGATATGCTACGCATTGTCCTGCTGCAATTGTCGACTACGGTCATCACCGGACTGATTGCCGGTGTGCTTGGCGGAAGACACGCGCTGATATCTGCGCTCCTTGGTGGCTTGTGCTGTGTGGTGCCAAACGGTTTGTTTGCCTTGCGTTTGTTCATTAACGCGCGCAAGCCGGGTGCTGTCAATCCGATGACGTTTTTCATCGGCGAATTTATCAAGATTGCATTGACGATCGCGCTATTGGGCGCGGTGGTCTGGCTGTACCGCGATTTGAACTGGCTGGCGCTGATCGCCGCTTTCATCGTGGCGCTGAAAAGTTACATCATCTTATTATTTAGGCACTGACATGTCATCTCCAGCGAGCGAAGTAGCAGAACACGCACCCACTGCGTCCGAATACATCGTCCATCACCTCGGACACCTCTCCACCCATCACCAGGAAAAGATTGTCGATTTTTCGATCATCAACATGGACACCATCTTCTGGTCGCTTGCGGCCGGCGTGTTTGGCTGTCTGCTGATGTGGATGGCTGCGCGCCGTGCCACCTCCGGCGTACCGGGACGCTTCCAGGCTTTCGTCGAAATGGTCGTCGAAATGGTGGAAGACCAGTCCAAGTCCATCGTCCATGGTGACCGCACTTTCATCGCGCCGCTGGCACTGACCGTATTCGTCTGGGTCGCCCTGATGAATTCGCTCGACTTCCTGCCGGTGGATCTATTTTCAAGCATCTTCCGCCTGGTCGGCATTGATATTCATCACCGCGTGGTGCCGACCGCCGACCTGAACGGCACGCTCGGCATGGCGCTCGGCGTCCTGGCCGTGGTGATCTATTACAACCTCAAGATCAAGGGCGTCGGCGGCTGGCTGCACGAGTGGCTCGCTGCGCCGTTCGGCATTTACATGGCGCCGTTCAACGTGCTGCTGAACCTGATCGAATACCTCGCCCGTACCATTTCGCTCGGCATGCGACTTTTCGGCAACATGTACGCAGGCGAACTGCTGTTCCTGCTGATCGCCTTGCTGGGCTCGATGGCCACTGCCTTCGGCTTCATCGGACAGGTGATTGCCGGCTCCGCATGGGCCATCTTCCACATCCTGATCGTGTTCCTGCAAGCCTTCATTTTCATGATGCTGACCCTGGTGTACATCGGCCAGGCGCACGAGGCTCACTAAAGAATCGAAAGATAGTTGTACGCAAAGAAGTTTGTTTTTGTATTTTGTATTTTGTTTTTAACCTTAACTTATTGAAGGAATTCTCATGACTGACATCTCTTTTGTTGCTTTGGCTTGCGGCTTGATCATCGGCCTGGGTGCTATCGGCGCATGTATCGGTATCGCAATCATGGGTGGCAAATACCTGGAAGCATCGGCACGTCAGCCTGAATTGATGAACACCCTGCAAACCAAGATGTTCCTGCTGGCTGGTCTGATCGACGCGGCGTTCCTGATCGGTGTCGGTATCGCCATGCTGTTCGCATTCGCAAATCCGTTCATCGCGAAGTAATTAGCCTATAGCTGATTTCCAGCAGCCGGACCGGTAACAGGTTCGGCTCTCGTTATTCTGAGAAGGAAAATACCGTGAACTTAAATGCAACCTTGTTTGCGCAGTTCGTGGTCTTCTTTGTCCTCGCGTGGTTCACGATGAAATTCGTGTGGCCGCCGCTGATGAAGGCGCTCGACGAACGCGCCGAGAAGATCGCGAATGGTCTGGCTGCCGCCGACCGGGGCAAAGCAGAAATGGCTGCCGCAGAAAAGCGCGCGCAGGCTGAACTCGCTACCGCCCGCGACGAAGGTCAGAAGCGCATCGGCGATGCCGAAAAGCGTGCCCAGGCGATTATCGAAGAAGCCAAGAAAGCTGCATCCGAAGAAGCTGCGCGCATTGTTGCCGCCGCCAAAGCCGATGCAGACCAGCAAGTAACTCGTGCACGTGACGAACTGCGTGCCCAGGTCGCGAGTCTCGCGGTCAAGGGTGCCGAGCAGATTCTGAAGCGTGAGGTGAATGCAGCGGCGCATGCCGATCTGCTGAACCAACTGAAGAACGAGCTGTAATCATGGCCGAACTCGCAACGATTGCTCGTCCTTACGCAGAAGCACTGTTCCGTGTAGCCAAGTCCGGCAATCTCGCCGCCTGGTCCGACCTCGTGTCGGAAATGGCGGTCGTTGCCAGTCATCCCGACGTGAAGGCATTTGCCGGCAATCCGAAGCATTCGGATCAGCAGGTTGTCGAAACGTTCCTGTCGCTGTTGAAGTCCAATGTCAGTCCCGAAGCGAAAAACTTCATCGGCATGCTGGTCGAAAATGGCCGCCTGACGTTGTTGCCGGAAATCGGTACGCAATTCCACGCGTTGAAAAACGCCGCGGAAGGCGCCGCCGATGCGGAAATCACGAGCGCGTTCGAGTTGACCGACGCCCAAGTGAAGGACCTGGTAGCGACCCTGGAAAAGAAATTCGGCCGCAAGCTCAAGCCGTCGGTGACCGTGGACAATTCGCTGATCGGTGGCGTGCGCGTGACAGTGGGCGACGAAGTGCTCGACACCTCCGTACGCGCCAAGCTGCAGAAGATGTATACAGCCCTCGCGTCGTGATTGCCGGCTCATTGATGGCCCAAGCGCTAGCGTAAGAGATACAAAATTTTAGGAGTTAACATGCAACTCAACCCGTCTGAAATCAGCGAACTGATCAAGAGCCGGATTCAAGGCCTTGGCGAAACCGCTGAGATTCGCAATCAAGGCACGGTGATTTCCGTGACCGACGGTATCTGCCGCATCCATGGTCTTTCCGACGCCATGCAAGGCGAGATGCTGGAATTCCCGGGCAACACTTATGGCCTCGCACTGAACCTCGAGCGCGACTCCGTCGGCGCCGTTATTCTGGGCGAGTACGAGCACATTTCCGAAGGCGATACCGTCAAGTGCACGGGCCGCATCCTGGAAGTGCCGATCGGTCCGGAATTGAAGGGCCGCGTGGTCAACGCACTGGGTCAGCCGATCGACGGCAAGGGCCCGATCAACACCAAGCTGACCGCCCCGATCGAGAAGATCGCTCCGGGCGTTATCGCACGTCAGTCCGTGTCCCAGCCGATGCAAACCGGCCTGAAGGCAATTGACTCGATGGTGCCGATCGGCCGTGGCCAGCGCGAGCTGATCATCGGCGACCGCCAAACCGGTAAGTCTGCTGTCGCGGTTGATACCATCATCAACCAAAAAGGCCAGGACATGACGTGTATCTACGTCGCGATCGGCCAGAAGGCATCGACCGTCAAGAACATCGTGCGCGCGCTGGAACAGCACGGTGCGATGGAATACACCATCGTCGTTGCCGCCAACGCTTCCGAGTCCGCCGCGATGCAATACGTGTCGGCCTACTCCGGTTGCGCGATGGGCGAATACTTCCGTGATCGTGGTCAAGACGCACTGATCATTTATGACGATCTGTCCAAGCAGGCGGTCGCATACCGTCAGGTTTCGCTGCTGCTGCGCCGTCCGCCGGGCCGCGAAGCATATCCGGGTGACGTGTTCTACCTGCACTCCCGTCTGCTTGAGCGTGCCGCTCGCGTGAACCCCGACTACGTCGAGAAGTTCACCAATGGTGAAGTCAAGGGCAAGACCGGCTCGCTGACCGCACTGCCGATCATCGAAACGCAAGCCGGCGACGTGTCCGCATTCGTTCCGACCAACGTGATCTCGATTACCGACGGCCAGATCTTCCTGGAAACCTCGCTGTTCAACGCCGGTATCCGTCCTGCGATTAACGCCGGTATTTCCGTGTCGCGCGTCGGCGGTGCTGCCCAGACCAAGGTCATCAAGGGCCTGTCCGGCGGTATCCGTACCGACCTGGCACAGTACCGTGAGCTGGCCGCGTTCGCGCAGTTCGCATCGGATCTAGACGAAGCCACCCGCAAGCAGCTCGACCGCGGCGCACGCGTGACCGAATTGCTGAAGCAGCCGCAGTATTCGCCGCTGCCGATCTCGCTGATGGCCGTGTCGCTGTTCGCCGTGAACAAGGGCTACCTGGACGACGTCGATGTGAAGAAGGTGCTGGCATTTGAATCGGGCCTGCACAACTTCATGAAGACCAGCCACGGCGCTCTCCTGCAGAAGATTGAAGACAGCAAGGCACTCGACAAGGACGGCGAAGCAGCACTGGCCGCCGCGATCGCCGACTTCAAGAAAACCTTCTGATCACTGGAGCTAAAGGAGTAATTACTCATGGCTGCAGGCAAAGAGATACGCGGCAAGATCAAGAGCGTCGAGAACACGAAGAAGATCACCAAGGCGATGGAAATGGTCGCCGCATCCAAAATGCGCAAGGCGCAGGACCGGATGCGCGCGGCCCGTCCCTACAGTGACAAGATTCGTAATATCGCCGCTCACTTGTCGCAAGCCAATCCGGAGTACACGCATCCGTTCCTGGTCAAGCAGGACGCAGCGAAGAAGGTGGGCATCATCGTCGTCACGACCGACAAGGGTCTGTGCGGCGGCATGAACACCAACGTGCTGCGTCAGGTGACCAACAAGGTGCGCGAACTCGAAGGTCAAGGCATCAAGACCGAAGCAGTCGCAATCGGTAACAAAGGTCTCGGTTTCCTGAACCGCATCGGTGCCAAGGTCGTGTCGCAAGCCGTCCAGCTCGGCGATACGCCGCACCTGGACAAGCTGATCGGCCCGGTCAAGGTGCTGCTCGACGAATACCAGGAAGGCAGGCTCGACGCGGTTTACCTGTTCTATACCAAGTTCATCAACACGATGAAGCAGGAACCGATGATGGATCAGTTGCTGCCGTTGTCGTCGGAGCGCATGGAGGCTGACAAGAACTCCCACTCGTGGGATTACCTCTATGAGCCGGATGCGCAAAGCGTGATCGACGAACTGTTGGTGCGTTATGTCGAGGCACTGATTTATCAGTCCGTTGCGGAAAACATGGCGTCCGAGCAATCGGCGCGCATGGTCGCGATGAAGGCGGCGTCCGACAACGCAGGCAATGTGATCGGCGAGCTGAAACTGGTTTACAACAAGACCCGTCAAGCTGCGATTACCAAGGAACTGTCCGAGATCGTCGCCGGTGCGGCTGCGGTTTAACTAGAAGAATTTATTTATATTGAAGGAACGAAAATGGCTGAAGGCAAAATCGTTCAGTGTATCGGCGCCGTGGTGGACGTGGAGTTCCCGCGTAATGCCATGCCCAAGGTGTACGATGCCTTGAAAATGGAAGGCTCCGCGCTGACCCTGGAAGTGCAGCAGCAGCTTGGCGACGGCATTGTCCGTACCATTGCGCTGGGCTCTTCCGACGGTCTGCGTCGTGGCATGGTGATCCAGAACACCGGCGCGCCGATCTCGGTGCCGGTTGGTCCGGCAACACTGGGCCGCATCATGGACGTGCTGGGCAACCCGATCGACGAACGCGGTCCGGTGTCATCCGAGCGTATCGCCTCGATCCACCGCAAGGCTCCTGCCTACGACGAACTGTCGCCGTCGCAGGAATTGCTGGAAACCGGCATCAAGGTTATCGACCTGGTTTGCCCGTTCGCCAAGGGTGGTAAGGTCGGTCTGTTCGGCGGTGCAGGTGTGGGCAAGACCGTGAACATGATGGAGCTGATCAACAACATCGCGAAGGCGCACTCGGGTCTGTCCGTGTTTGCCGGCGTGGGTGAGCGTACTCGTGAGGGTAACGACTTCTATCACGAAATGGCGGATTCGAAGGTCGTTGACCTCGACAACCTGGCCAATTCGAAGGTGGCGATGGTGTACGGCCAGATGAACGAGCCGCCGGGCAACCGTCTGCGCGTGGCACTGACCGGTCTGACGATTGCGGAATCCTTCCGTGACGAGGGCCGTGACGTTCTGTTCTTCGTCGACAACATCTACCGTTATACGCTGGCCGGTACCGAAGTGTCCGCACTGCTGGGCCGTATGCCTTCCGCGGTGGGTTACCAGCCGACGCTGGCCGAGGAAATGGGCCGTCTGCAAGAGCGTATCACCTCGACCAAGACCGGTTCGATCACGTCGATCCAGGCCGTGTACGTGCCAGCCGACGACTTGACCGATCCGTCGCCGGCAACCACCTTTGCGCACTTGGACTCCACCGTCGTGTTGTCGCGTGACATCGCCGCTCTGGGTATTTATCCGGCGGTTGATCCGCTCGACTCGACGTCGCGTCAGCTCGACCCGAACGTGGTCGGCGCCGAGCACTACGAGACCGCACGTGCAGTGCAAGGCACGCTGCAGCGTTACAAGGAACTTCGCGACATTATCGCGATTCTGGGCATGGACGAACTGGCACCGGAAGACAAGCTGGTGGTGGCACGCGCTCGCAAGATGCAACGTTTCCTGTCGCAGCCGTTCCACGTTGCTGAAGTGTTTACCGGCTCGCCGGGCAAGTACGTTTCGCTGAAGGACACGATCAAGGGCTTCAAGATGATCGCCAGCGGCGAACTCGATCACCTGCCGGAACAAGCGTTCTACATGGTCGGCACGATCGAGGAAGCAATCGAAAAAGCCAAGAAGATCCAGTAATCGGGAGCGCGCAATGCGCGCCAGCCCGGATGCCGGAGCGCTACGGTATCTGACTGGTGCGCGGGGCGCGCAAACGGTCTGTTCTTCAGACGAACAAAAAAGGTTCTAACATGGCACACACTATTCACGTAGACGTCGTCTCCGCCGAAGAAGAAATCTTCGCCGGCGAAGCCGAATTCGTCGCGTTGCCGGGCGAAGCGGGCGAGCTGGGCATCTATCCGATGCACACGCCGTTGATTACGCGCATTCGTCCGGGTGCGGTGCGCATCAAGGTGCCGGGTCGCGCGGACGAGGAATTCGTCTTCGTCGCCGGCGGCATCCTCGAAGTGCAACCGAACAACGTCACCGTGCTGGCCGATACTGCTATCCGCGGTCACGACCTGGACGAGGCGAAGGCAAACGAAGCGAAGAAACTGGCGGAGGAAGCACTGGCGAATCGCGAATCGGAAATCGATTACGCGAAGGCGCAGGCTGAACTGGCTGCCGCTGTCGCTCAGTTGGCGGCAATTCAGAAGCTGCGTCAAAAACGCTAATGATGTTGGCAGTAGAATGAAAAGGCAGCCTCGGCTGCCTTTTTTATTTTCAGAAGCAGGATTTCCATGGACCAAAACGAAGACTTCATTCCGGCACTTCTCGGGGACAGCCACACCATCGCGGTCGTCGGCTTGTCTTCGCATGAGGACCGGCCGAGCTACGAAGTGGCGCATTACATGCAATCGCACGGCTATCGTATCGTCCCGGTCAATCCGACGTATGCGGGCACTCACATTCTCGGCGAGCATTGCTATTCCAGCTTGCACGATGCTGCCGCCGCGGTCGAGAAGGAGGGGGGGCGGATCGATATCGTCGATTGTTTCCGCAAGTCGGAGCACATCCTGCCGGTCGTCGAAGACGCGATTGCCATCAAGGCGCCATGCGTCTGGATGCAGATCGGCGTGATCAACCAGGCTGCCGCCGACAAAGCCGAGGCGGCCGGACTGAAGGTGGTGATGGACAAATGCATCAAGGTCGAACACGGCCTGCATCACTAACGCCGATCTTGTCGATATTCCATGCGTCGCTTTCTGCCCGAACTGGTCGCCTTGCCTTTGCTGCCTTTCCTGCTCGCACAGGGCAGGCATGCACGCAAGGTAACCCCGCGCCTGCCGGAAGCGTCCGGGCCCACGACCGGGGTCGCAGGGCACACGCATTCCGGCGCGCGGCTGTCTTTGTTAACCATTGGCGAATCCCCGATCGCCGGAGTCGGCGTGGATTCCCACGAGCAGGCAATCACCGGCCGGCTCGCCGACGCCTTGGCGCAGCGGCTGCATCGGCCTGTCGCATGGCGCGCATGCGGGAAAAACGGCCTGACCGCGCGGGAGGCGCTCGAGCAACTCGTTCCGGAGCTTCCGGTGGAGGCGGTCGATGTGGCGCTGGTCGCCTTCGGCGTGAACGACACCACGGTATTTCGTCCGCTGGCGGCGTGGCGGCGTGACCTGGGCGATGTACTGACGGCAGTCCAGGCGCGATGCTCGCCGCGGTGCGTGATTGTCTCGGGCGTGCCTCCGGTGGCCCATTTTCCGGCATTGCCGCAGCCTTTGCGTTGGGTGATGGGCTTGAAGGCGCAAACGCTTGACAGTGCGGCACGCGAACTCGCCCATGCCTTGCCACACGCGCTGTATGTGCCGCTGCTGCTCGATACACGGGACAGGAGCATGATGGCGTCCGACGGCTACCACCCGTCCGAGAAGGGCTGCCAGGCTTGGGCCGAGCTGCTGGCCGACGCCTATGTGTCTCGTTGCAATTCCTGATCGCGAGCAGGTTGCGGCGGCCAGAGGCCGGACAGTGCGACATTTCCCGATGCCGATATTGCCGGCGATGGCCGGCAGCGGAACCCGAGGCATTGCCAAATGGAAAATTTGTGGATGTCGCCTCCGCAACCGGTTCATCGGGAGCGTCGCATCGGCGATAATGAGCGCTTAACGAAAGCCAATCCATGTCATCCAAATTCGCCCCCCTGAAGAACGACACCTTCCTGCGCGCGCTGCTGCGCCAGCCGACCGACTACACGCCGCTGTGGCTCATGCGCCAGGCCGGACGCTACCTGCCCGAATACTGCGCCAC
>NZ_DATFAF010000078.1:0-110752 GCF_035254865.1 Noviherbaspirillum sp. | reverse complement strand
GCGGTTTTTTTCAATGCGGAAGAGGATGCGGTCAGCTTTGGCCGCGCCGCGCTGGTGGATTACCTGGCGGGATACGAGGGACGTTTGATGCGCTCCCTGAAAAGCCTGCTGGGCACCAGCCTGATCGATGGCCAGACGGAGGTGCTGGGCCGTGCGCTGCCGTTTCGCATGCTGCTGGCACAGTTCATCGCCGAGCTGAAACGGCGCGCGGAATCGGCCGCACAGCACACGTTCGAGTGCGCGGTATTCGGGCGTCCGGTCTATTTCATCGATGGCGATGCCGGCGCCGACCGGCTTGCGGAAAACACGCTCAGGGAAATCGCGCTGGAGGCCGGCTACCGGGAAGTGGCGTTCCAGTACGAGCCGATCGCCGCGGCCTTCGATTATGAATCGCGCATCGATCGCGAAGAGCTGGTGCTGATCGCCGACATCGGCGGCGGCACTTCGGATTTTTCATTGATACGGCTGGGGCCGCAGCGCGCGAACAGGCCGGAGCGTCGCGACGACATCCTGGCCAACGGCGGCGTGCATATCGGCGGCACCGATTTCGACAAGTATCTGAGCCTGTCCTGCGTGATGCCCTTGCTGGGCCTGGGCAGCCGGCTCAAGAGCAATAGCGAAGTGCCGTCGAGCCATTACTTCAATCTCGCGACCTGGCACACCATCAACCTGGCTTACACGCAGCGGGTCGAGCGCGAATTGCAGGATATCCATCGGGACGCGGTCGAGCGCGACAAGATAGGCCGGCTGCTGGACCTGATCAGGGAGCGGGCCGGACACTGGCTGGCATTGCGCGTGGAGGAAGGAAAGATCGCCCTGTCGGAGTCCGGCAGCGCCGAGCTCGCGCTCGAACGGCTGTCGCCGCCGCAAACGCTGGCGCTGGACCGGGCGCGCTTCGATGCCGCGATCGATCACCTGACAACTGCGGTGGAAAGTACGGTGGGTGCCTTGTTGCGCGATGCCGGTATTGCCCCGCAGGCGGTCGATACCGTGTTTTTCACCGGCGGTTCAAGCGGCGTGCCGCTGTTGCGCGAAAGGATCGCTGCCGCAGTGCCGCAAGCGAGGCGTGTCGAAGGGGATTTGTTCGGCAGCATCGGCTCGGGGTTGGCATTGGATGCAGCCAGGAAATTTGCTTGAAGCTGCCTGCGGTTCAACCGAGAGTGCGGATCGATGAGGCCAGGCTCGATTCAGAGCCGGGCCAACATATCTGAAGCCGTTCAGCCCAGCGTCTTGAGGTCGGCATCGACCTTTTCGAGCGCTTCGTTGGTGATGAGGCCGCCGGAGAAATTGGCCACCATCTTCAGCGGAAAGCCGCGGCCCATGGCGATTTGCGGGTGGGTGGAGATGCCGGGGAGATGCTTTTCGAGGATGGTCTTGCTTGCCTCGTTGTCGAGCAAATCACCGAGGCTTGTGTTGATGGAAAAAGACGACATGGATGACTCCTCCTGAAATTAAGAACAGCGGTGACGCGCTGCGCGATTAATGACCCAGGAGGAAATAATATAGGGAGATGGACAGGTTCGCGTTGATGCTTCGTCGAGACTTCCCTCTAAATTGCGAAAGTGCGCAATCCCGGGGCTCATGCATCGATACGTTCGGCACAAATCAACACAGCTTTTTCACGCCGGAACGCTGAGCTGGTAGCCATTCTTCTCCCGCCGCCTGGCGATCGCGTGCAGCATGTCCCACCCCGCTTCGAACGAGTCGACATGCGTGATCCTCCGCCCGCGAAGGTTGTTGTCTTTCCCCGCCCAGGACCGTATCACGCTCCAATGATCGAACAGGTCGCGGTCAAGGGCGATGCTATAGGTGCGATTTTCCGATGCGAAATCCAACCGCACAGGCTGGGGGATGGGCCTGGTTACCGCGTCCGTCGGGTCAATCATTTCTTCAGCTTCTAGGCGGATTGTTCAGTTGCGTGCAAGCTGAAATTTTACGCAACAGAAACGCATTGCAGTGAAAAAAATGAGGCTCATTCCCAAGAAAACATCGATGTCGGCTATATGCGCCGCATCGCGCTTTTCTTGTTGCCATTTCGCGCCGAGAAAGTAAGGTGATTGATGAGGGCATCGATCTGCGCCCTGCCGGTTCGGCACGACTTCCGTACGCGTTCATAAGTGCGGATGCCGAAGGCACTCCCTGGTCGTTCACGTGCCCGCCCGCATTTTCAGGAGGTGCAAGCATGCGTAGCACTCTTGTTTCCGCGTTATCGCTTCTGCTGACCGGATGCACCGCCATGACGACATCCGGCACCGAGGAAGCAATCCTTTTTTCCGGCAAGCAGGTACCCGCGGAGAAGGCTCAAGTCGTCTTGAAACCCTACGCTGACCTGCCGCTGTCGATCGAATTCTCTTGCCCGGCCAGGCTTGCCACCATGATGACTTCCTACGTCGTTCCATTGCCGCCCGTCATTCCGGTGGGATTCGTCAACAAACACGTTTCTTACCTGCGCATCAGTATGCCGGAGGGTGCGGAAGGCGCGATTGCGCAAACCCGCATTGTCACGCCGCAAGGGACTGCGATACCGCTATCCGACGCACGGCAGTCCGGTCGCAGCGTGAACAAGGAAGGCCTCCGGGAAGCGACTTACGCGCTCGACAAGGATTGCGAGGCATTGGACGGCAGCGTCCTGCAAGTCGGCGCTTTTTCCTACAAGAACAAAGCCTATCCGGTTTCAGAGACGCGGTTGCAATTCGAGTCAAGGATCAAGGCCAGTGTCGCGTGGTGGCCGCCGGCTCTGTTCAATGGCGGGCGCCCGATTAGCGGCGGAACGGACGCTTCGAGAACGGCAGCGCAATAGCGGATGGGCTGGCGGTGCAGCCCGCTTAAGCTGCCGGGGATAGACCGGCATCAAGCCGGCACGCCGCCGCCGTTCCACAATAAGGGAATCTCATGCCGTGCCAATCACACGCATGTCGGCCGAAACCACTGGCTGCAATATGGAGGTTCACCATGGACCAGGAAAACAGGAAATTCATCCAGAACATCATCGATAACGGGAAGGATTTGACGCTGGCGACAATCCGCCAGGATGGCTACCCGCAGGCGACCACGGTCAGTTACGCCAGCGATGGCTTGACGATCTACGTGACGATAGGCAAGGAAAGCCAGAAGGCCAACAACATCCGCCATTGCGACAAGGTGTCGCTGACCATCAATGCCGATTACCCGGACTGGAATCACATCAAGGGCGTGTCGATGGGCGCCACTGCCCGCATTCTGGAAAAGCCGGATGACATCAAGCGCGCCACCGACTGCATGTTCAAGCGCTTTCCGCAGATGGCCGAATGGGCGCAGTCGAACGACACTTCGGATCTGGTGATGCTGGAGATCATGCCGAAGGTGATTTCCGTGCTCGACTATGAAAAGGGTTTCGGGCACACCGAGCTTGTGACGATGTGAGGCGGCAGCAAGCGCAAGGCTTCGCTTTCGCATCGCTGCTCGTCCTGAACTCTGACGACTCTGACGACGCAAAGGAAAAAGGGACCGCGTTCATGGAACGCAGTCCCTTTTTTGTCTGGTGCGGCTGGCAGGAATCGAACCCACGACCCCTTGGTTCGTAGCCAAGTACTCTATCCAGCTGAGCTACAGCCGCGAGGGGCGCAAGTGTAACACGCTCTTTGGTTTTATGGAACCCGCGAGGCGCGAAGCTCGCCAGCGAAGGCAACCAACCGGCGACGCTGAGCGCGTCGGATCACGACCAGCATATTGTCATCTGATCATGCGCGACAGCGCACACCCGCCTTGATACGTCTCAATCGGCCTGGCCAACGCTGACCTAGAGTGCATCGGCAAAGGGAGCAAAACATCGGGCAGGCGGAAGGAGATGATGATGGACATTCAACAAAACAAGGACCTGGTTGGGCGCGGCTATCAGGCGTTCCAGAGCGGGAATATCGAGGAGTTGCTGCAATTGTTTGCAGACGACATCGAATGGATGGGCAGCGAAATCGACAATGTGCCGTTTTCGCGCGACTACCACGGCAAGCAGGACGTGGCGCAGTTCTTCGCGCAATTGAACCAGGCACAGGAAGCACAGCGCTTCGAGCCGCGCGAGATGATTGCCGAAGGCGACAGGGTCGTCGTCACGGGCTACGCAAAATGGAATGTGCGGGCCACCGGGAAGAGTTATGAATACCCGTGGGTGCATCTCTTTACCATCCGCGACGGGAAGGTGACGCGGTTCGAACAATTCTTCGACACGGCAGCCACCCGCGATGCCTACACGCCGGCGGGCATCAGCTCGATGGCTGGTGCGGGTGAAGCAGCCGCTCCGCTGCACTGATTGCAGAAAGCGCAGGGCGGAAATCCCGAATGTCTTCCGCCCTGCAAAGCACTCCCCCCTGGTCAATCATTGCGCACCGGCCTGCCGGCGCGGGTATTCATTGGAGGTTCTTGTAGATCGCATACAACTGCTCTTCTTCCCTTTGTATGCGCGAAACGAGGACGGGGCCGATGGCCCTGAGTTCCTTGACGAAGGCGGCGCGCTGTTCCAATTCAAGCAGCGCTTTCTCGGCGGAGTACTTGTCGAAGAAGCTGAACACGACCTTGCCGATGCCGCCCATTTCCTTTTTGAAGCTCTGGAACACGAACGCCAGTTCTTCCTCGCTGTGCAGCGCCTTGTTCAGATAGGCGTAGAGCTTCACCCCCTCCTTGAGCAGATGGTCGGTCAAGGCACTGCGGAACTGCAACAGAAGGTCCGGGATCTTGCCCCATTGCTCTGCCGCGACGGCGCCGTCGACTCGCCCGTAGATCGCCAGCATGTGCTGGTGCTCCTCTTCGAGCCTGGCAATCAGGGTGGGATCGTACTGGATCTGGAACTTGTCCGATGATGCGGGGGCGCCTTGCTGCGGATTCGCAATGATCGGTCTGACCGTGGCCGGTGGCGCCGAGGGGGAAGACGGCAGGAGTTGCGATGTGCCGGGCCTTGGCAATTCGCCGTCCTTCTCGCGAAACAGATTCAACATAGCGTCAAGCATGATAGTCCCCCAGTTCGATATTATTTATATGTGAGCGCGATTTGCGTCCACGCCATCCGGCGCCGCCGAATCGCGCGAGGTACAAACGGTGATCCTGTTGATGCTTGACGTGAATACTATCGCTGTGATTTCCGAATGGAAGCTATACGAAGGTATGTGCGCGGCTTTCTGCCTTGCCGTATGGCGAGCGCCCACTTCGCCGCGGCGGGCCCGCTGCAGGCTCTTCCCTGACCCGGGTCAAGGTTTTCCGAGATCGCGTAACGGAGATGACACGCCGGCTCTATGCGCTTGCCGCGTTTCATGGTTTTATTGATGCTGTGCACATGACAGCGCCCTGCCGAACGGCGCAAGAGCAAAGCATGGCAAACGTTCTTATCCTCTACTCGACCGTTGATGGTCAGACCCTGAAAATCTGCCAGCGGCTGCAATCCCTTGTCGAGCAGCAGGCGCATCGCGTCAAGCTGGTCTCCGTTGACGAGGCACAGGATGCGCATCTGCCGCTGTTCGACAAGATCGTGATCGGCGCGAGCATCCGCTACGGCAAGCATCGACCGCAGGTATACGATTTCATCAATCGCAACCGTTCAATTCTGGAAAGCCGGCCCAGCGCCTTTTTTTCGGTCAATGTGGTTGCGCGCAAGCCGGGGAAGAACGCGCCGGAAACCAATCCCTATATCAGGCAGTTCCACAAGAAATCGTCCTGGCGCCCCACGGCGCTGGGTGTTTTCGCGGGCAAGATCGACTATCCGAAATACGGCTTCCGGGACCGGCAGATCATCCGGCTCATCATGTGGATGACGAATGGCCCGACCGATCCGAAGGCCGTGGTCGAGTTTACCGATTGGGGCGCGGTGGAAGCGTTCGGGCGTCGGCTCTGCGCGATGTGAGATGGCAAAGCCTGCCACACGCACGATCAGCCTATGCTACCCGTGACCCCGCCCATTACCGGCAGCACGATCCCCGTGATGTACGCGGAGCATACCGGCGATGCCAGGAACACATAGGCTGGCGACACCTCCTCCGGCTGCGCGGGGCGCTTCATGTCGGTGCTGCCCCCGAACTGCACGATTTTTTCCGGCGGCTGGTCGGCCGGGTTCAGCGGCGTCCACACCGGCCCCGGTGCCACCGCATTGACCCGGATGCCGCGCGGGGCAAGATTGCTCGCCAGCGACTTCGTGAAGGCGTGGATCGCGCCTTTGGTGGCCGCATAATCGAGCAGCATTTCGTGCCCGAACAGGCCGGTTTCCGAGCCGGTATTGATGATCGCGGAGCCGCTTTTCAGGTGCGACAGCGCTGCCCGCGCCATGTGGAAATAGCCGTACAGGTTGGTGCGGATCGTCATGTCGAAATGCGCGTCGGTGATGTCTTCGAGCGATTCCGCGTGCTCCTGGAAGGCCGCGTTGTTGACCAGGATATCGAGCTTGCCGAAGGTGTCGATGGTTTGCCTGACCGCGTTGTTGCAGAAGCCGGAATCGCGCACATCGCCAGCGATCCGGAGGCAACGCCGCCCTTCCTTTTCAACGCAGCGCTGGGTTTCCTTCGCATCATCGTGCTCGTTCAGATACAGCACGGCGACGTCGGCGCCTTCGCGCGCAAAGAGCACCGCCACTGCGCGGCCGATGCCGGAATCGGCACCGGTCACGATGGCGACCATGTCCTGCAACTTGCCGCTGCCCTTGTATTGTTCTGCCATGAAGCGCGGTGCGGGATCGAGTTCCGATTCAATGCCGGGCTTTTGCAGATGTTGCCGTGGAAACGGCGGTTCGGGTTGCCTGACTGCGCCGGCCTGGATTGCGCCTTCCGCACGCGGTTGTTGGCCGGAAGTGTTCTTGTTGTCGATGTCGTCGATGTTGCGCTGGATTTTTCGTTGCAGTTGAAGCGCGTCATCTGACGCAGCCTGGGAAGTCTTGTTCATCGCCATCAGCCTGTTCCTTTCCTTGCTGGTTCACATGCACGACGAAGGGCGAATGCCGGCTGGCCCGGCAGCTCACGGCCCTCTTGCTTGCGGCCGCCTGCGATCGGCGTGGGAAGCGGCCGCTGCCAGATAGGCCGCGGCCGGTGGGAAAGGTTCAGCCGGAATTCAGCGAGTATTCAGGGTGTATCAGGCGCACGCGGCCAGATCATTCCGCCAGCCAATGATGATGATCACGGTGGCTGGCCCACTCTTTCGCTTTCGCGATGGCGATGCGGATTGCCTTGTCGTCGTCCATGCCCGCCGCCAGCAGGGCGTTGGCAATCTCGACTGCCTTGATGCGCACATTGTCCGGAAGGCGAGACATCGATTTTGGATAGTATTCTGATGACCAGGGCATCTTCTTTTCCTCCCTTAACGCGGCGCTGCCCCAGCATAGAAGCGTTTCCCAAGGACAGGGATGATATGGAACAAGCTTGCTGACGACGCACGATCAGCGGACCGCCTCCCGGACCGGTACTGATCGCACGCGCTGCAAAATGTATCCCGCGCTCGCTGCGCCCTGCCTTTTCCGGCCAGGTCAGAACAGGCTCTTGACCCAATTGACTACACTACCGATCACGACCATGCCCCTCAGTTTCCAGAGCGCGGTCGTGTCGCCCGGCTGCAAGGCTTCCGCGCCGCAGCGGGGGTCGGAGCGCTGCAGGGCGCCGGTCATGGTGTGATCGATCGGGATCGGTGCACAGCCATGGCCGCTCTCGCAGACGAAATCCCACGGCTGGCGCGCCGGTGCGTGGCAGGCAAAGCAGTTCTTGCCGAAGCGGTTGTTCACCTCGGCAAAACCGCGCTTGTGAATGTGCGATCCGTTCTTCGACACATCGAGTTCAAAGAATTCCCAGTCACCGGTCGCCGGGCTGAACCCCTTTTCCCGCTTCACCATCGCCTCGGTGGGCACCAGCTGAATCACCGATCCTTCCGGATAGATGGCACCCTTGGGCGCATTGGCGGCAGCGAGCGTGGCGTTGATATCGCCGCGCAGGTTGTCCACGTAAAAGTGCCGCACCGGCGTCATTTGCCGGATGCACTTGAAACTGCCGTCGTCGATCTTGATCGCGTTCGCTGTGGTGTCAACCGCATTCGCCGGGCCGACTGCCGCCAGCACCATGGCTGCACAGCATATGCCCCGCATGATCCATTCCTTGTCTGCCCGGTTTTCGTTCATTGTTCTTCTCCGCTTGGTCAATAGGTCTGTTGAATCCAGCAAAAATCGGAATTCCATTTTCAATTTATAACAATTTAATTGTACACAATTTAAAATCGGCATGCGATTTTTTTGAGCGAGGCATAGTTGAACGCGTCTTGAAAGTCGCCACCGGCAGCGAAACAGAATCTTTCCCGCCCGCAACTGAGCCGCAAATGCCGCATTGCAAAGTGAGGCGCCGCAAGGCAGCCCCCTCAAATCCATGTCATTATGAGGGTAATTCCTGCAGAAAAAACCCGGCGCGCCCACGAGTCACTCGTCAAGAGTCAACGAGGGCAGGCCCGCCGTATTTCTGACATTGACTGGATGCTTTCGACATGGACATGAAAACGCCCGCCACACTGCCAGACTTCGCAGATCTTCTGCTCGATGCCGTATTCATGGTGGATGTTCGCGGCCATATCGTCTATGTCAACGCGGCGTGTGAATGCATTTTCGGGTACACGCCGGCGGAGATGATCGGCAAGAAGTTGATCGATTTCGTCTTGCCGGAAGACCGTGTGCGGACCTGGGAAGAAGCGATGCTGGTCATGACCGGGCGCCCGAGGGTAGGTTTTGAAAACCGCTACGTGCGCAAGGATGGCAGCATCGCCAGCATCATGTGGTCCGCCCGCTGGTCCAAGGATGATCAATTGAGGATCGGCGTCGCGCGCGATGTCACCGACAGAAAGCGCGCCGAAGCCCTGCAGGCGGCGACCTATGCCATTTCCGAAGCGGCCCACACGGCCGGCGACCTTGTCGGCCTGTACCGGGAAGTTCACCGGATCATCGCCAAGCTGGTGCCCGTGACGAGTTTTGCCGTCGCGATGTGGGATGAGACCACCGGCCGGCTCAGCTTTCCTTACCAGCTCGACATACAGGGCGACTCGGCGCTTGTACAGGACCCTGTCGCGCGCCAGCTTTGCGCCGACGTCATTCACGGCAGGCAACCGGTGCTGGCGCCCGAAGCTTCGCCGGATGCGCTCGCCGGCGACGCCGCGTCGCAGGAGGAAGGCGAATCCTGGCTGGGGGTGCCGCTTGTCACCCGGAAAAATACCATGGGCGCCTTGATCGTCAAGAGCCACCTGGGCACGTTCTACACGGAAAAAGACAAGGAACTGCTGCAGTATGTCTCGACGCAAGTGGTGACGGCCATCGAACGCAGGCAATTGCATGATGAATTGCTGAGACTGGCGCAATACGATGACCTGACCGGGCTGCCCAACCGGCGCGTATTTTACGACCGCATGGAGCTTGCCCTCGCGCGAAAACGGCGCGAGCGCGGTCGGGCGGCTGTGCTCTATCTCGATCTGAACGACTTCAAGCAGATCAACGACTCGCTCGGACACGCCGCCGGCGACCTGATGCTGCAGGAAGTCGCGCGGCGGCTGAAGCAGTGCGTGCGCGAGGAAGATACCGTTACGCGCCTGGGCGGAGACGAGTTCGCCGTGCTGCTGGAGAAAATCCAAATGCCGGAGGACGCAGAGGCGATCGCGGAAAAGGTACATACCGCTCTAGGACAGCCGGCAAGCATCGCCGGAAAGCTTCTGCGGATGGTGCCGAGCGTGGGAATCGCACTCTATCCCGATCATGGCAATCGGGTAGAGGAACTTCTGAAACACGCCGACAATGCCATGTACGCAGCCAAAAAGAATACGGCATCCGCGCGCCGCAAGGGTCATTTTCCCGGAGCATCGGCGCTTTCCTTGCCGCCGGCCGGCGAGACGTTCTGACTGTTTCCTTCCACCGGTTTTTCCTGCGTTTGCGGCGCGCTCTGAGTGCCGCTGGTTAGACCTTCATTGCCCGGTGCCGCATCGCTTGCCTGTTCGGTGATCCGTTCCATTTCATCCAGGCGAGAGTCGGGCATATCCGGCGTGTCTGGCGGATTCGACGTATTCGGCACCTCCTGCGTCGTCGGCGCGCGCGGGGATGACGCACGCCGCGGCTGAGCAGATGGTTCAGGCTGCGGCTTTTCCCAGCCGAACAGCTCGTACACTTTTTCCTTCAGCGAGCCAAAGAAGGAGTCCGGCGGCGTCGGGAAGCGTGCGCTGGCATCGATCAGTTTCGCGTTGAGCGCATGCCGCGCGAAGTCACCGACCATCGGCAATGCCGAGTGCGCGCCCTGCCCCCAGCGGTTGCTGCGGATGGTGACGCGCGCGTCGTTGAAGCCGACCCAGGCGCCGGTCACGAGGCGCGGGTGCATCAGCATGAACCAGCCGTCCGTATTGTTTTGCGTGGTGCCGGTCTTGCCGGCGAGGTCGGACCGCGATCCGACCTGCCACCGGATGGCGCGGCCGGTGCCCTGGTCGATCACGGCGCGCAGCATGCCGGTCAGGTCGTGGGCCGTCTTGCCCGACAGGACACGCTTGCTGTCGCTGCTGAAGGTATCGAGCACCTTGCCGTCCTTGTCCACGATGCGGCTGACCAGAATCGGCTTGCGCAGTTCTCCACCGCTGGCGATGGTGCCGTAGGCGGTTGCCATCTCAAGCAGTGTGACCGGGCTGGTGCCGAGCGCCAGGGCGGGGACCGGATCGAGCGGGCTTTGATCGACGCCCAGCCTGCGCGCAAAGCCGGCGACGCGGGCCGGGCCGACCTTCTGCATGACCTGTGCGGTGATGGTGTTCTTCGAGTAGGCAAGACCTTCGCGCAGCGTCATTTCGCGGCCGCTCGGCCCCGTCATGTCGGTGGGCCGCCATACGCTGCCTTTGCCCATGTCGATCTCGACCTCGGTATCGGCAAAGCGCGTGTCCGGCGTCATGCCTGCTTCGAGTGCCGCGCCGTACACGAAGGGCTTGAAGGTCGAACCCGGCTGACGCTTGGCATGCGCGACGTGGTCGTACTGGTCGATCGCGAAATCGCGGCTGCCGACATAAGCCTTTACATGGCCGTTGGTCGGGTCGAGCGCAACGAAGCCGGTTTCCAGGCGCATCTTGTCCGCGCACAGCTCGGCCATGAAAGCGGAATCGGCCTTGAGCTGTTTCAGCGCGCGTTCGGGCGCTGTTCCCTCGTCGACCGCCTTGCGATAGGCATTCGATTCACGCACGAAGGCGTCCAGCAGATCGCTTCTTGCTCGCCACAGATATCCCGACGGGTAGACCTGCCGGCGCATGCGCGGCGCACCCGCGGGACCGGCCGCCACCTGGCGCGCCGGGCCCACGCCCCATTCCGCATCGGACACCGACTGCAGCACCTGCAATTGGCGAGCCACTGCCTGCTCCGCGTAGGACTGCATGCGCGAATCGACCGTGGACACCACCACCAGGCCGTCGGAATAGAGGTTGTAGTCATGGCGATCGGCCCAGTCGATCAGCCACTTGCGCACCTGCGCGGCGAGATGCGGCGCAGCACCGACCGGCTCGGGCTGGCGTGCAAAATCGAGGCGGATCGGGCGCCTTTTCAGCTTCTCGAATTCAGCCTGGCTCAAGACACCGCGCCTGGCCATCTGCGCCAGGACGACATTGCGGCGCTCAAGCGCGCGCTCGGGCCGGAGCACCGGATTGTAGTAGCTGGTGCCCTTCAGCATGCCGACCAGGGTCGCACTTTCGAGCACGTTCAGGTCCGCGGCGGATTTGTCGAAGTAGGTGCGCGCGCCCATTTCGATGCCGAAGGCGTTGTACAGGAAGGGCATCGTGTTCAGGTAGGTGAGCAGGATTTCCTTTTTCGAGTACGCATATTCGATTTTCAGCGCGGTGATCAGCTCCTTGAGCTTGCGCGTGATGGAGCGCTCGCGCCCGATCTCTTCCGGATAGAGGTTGCGCGCGAGCTGCTGCGTGAGCGTGGAACCGCCTTCCGGCCGTCCCTGCAGGGTGCGCACGATGCCGGCGGCGGTACGCTTCAGGTCGACGCCGTGGTGTTCGTAAAATCGATGGTCTTCGGTGGCGATCAGTGCATCGACCACATGCGGGGAAATTTCATCCAGTTCGACCCACTCGCGGTTCAT
Source organism: Noviherbaspirillum sp. (assembly GCF_035254865.1). Lineage (GTDB taxonomy): Bacteria > Pseudomonadota > Gammaproteobacteria > Burkholderiales > Burkholderiaceae_D > Noviherbaspirillum. Next base: position 98,681 of record NZ_DATFAF010000078.1, on the reverse strand, counting down.
GCGCTTGAACACGGCCAATTCCTTGCCGTCGGCGGACATCAGGATGCTCGGTGTTTCCGCCTTGGCCTTGCGCAGGTCGGCGATGCCGGGCGTGAAGGGAATCAGGACGATCGCGTAAATAAGCAGCAGAAGAACACCGATCGCGCCACTCGCGATGGCCGCTTTTGTCAAAGCGCCAACTCTGGCGGGCCAGCTCAGCGTGGGGTCGACGACGGATTTGAAATAGCCCGCAATGCGTGTGGAGAGCCGCAACAGGCGTTCGCGCGGCGTGATGTCTGCTTCCAAAATAACTTCTTCCTACGATCTGGCGATCAGTGAATGGCAGGATGCACTCTTGCCGAAGAGGAATTATTTTACCCCTTTCATGCTGTGGCCTCGACGTAGCAGAAACGCAAGCAGGTGCCGGGCGCGCTGTTTTGGCGCCAGCGGATATACTGCGAAGCTGTTTCCTCTTCAAGCGGCACGCCGCAGTTCACCATGCCAATGACCTACGAACAATATCTGGATGAAGTCACCACGCTCCTGACGGAGATGTTCGACATGAGCGACGAAGACGCGATCAAGCATGTGATGCGCGCGCAGGCGGCGGATTTCTTTACCTTGCATGATGACCTGCCGGAGATGCGCACGCAGGAGCGCGCGGTGCAGGATGCGAAAACCATCTTCGAACAAAAAAACAAGTCGCGCCCCCATACGCCGCCCAGGCAGTCGGGCAAGCGCAGGAAATGACGGACGTCGGCGGGGCGCCTGGAAGGAAGGTTCACGCCCCGGCGGGACGAATCACTGACGTTTCAACGCCTCTTTCTTCAGCTTCTTGGCGTCCTTTTTCTCCTTGGGCGTCTTGGCGGGTTCTTTCTTGGTCGTCTTCTTGGTGTCGTGGCTCTTGCTCATGATGTGTGCTCCAGGGTGAAAAAAACGAAAATCGTCTCGCCATTCAGAACTGCAATTCATTATAGGCTTGCATGCCGCGCCGGGAAGCTCGTGCAAGCGCCACCCGAAAATAATGTTGTCGGCATGGTCTCGAACGGCGCGACACTGACGCCTGTCAGTCCTTCTTTCGCCCTGACCGGATGGGATCTTGGTACACTCCGGTACCCACACGAATCGCGACAGGCATCCTGTTCGCCCCACCCTTCCCTTCTCCGAGCCACGCCATCCCATGAAAACCCCGAAAAGACTCCAGCCGCTCGTTGACGAGGGGCTGGTCGACGAGGTCATCCGTCAGCTCATGAGCGGCAAGGAAGCCACCGTGTACGTGGTGCGCTGCGGCGACGAGATCCGTTGCGCCAAGGTCTACAAGGAGGCCAGCCAGCGCAGCTTCCGTCAGGCAGCCTCCTATCAGGAAGGACGCAAGGTGCGGAACAGCCGGCAGGCACGTGCGATGGAGAAAGGCACCCGCTACGGACGCAAGATGCAGGAAGAGGTGTGGCAGAACGCCGAGGTGGACGCCTTGTATCGCCTTGCCGCGGCCGGCGTGCGGGTTCCCAGGCCGCATATCTGCTTTGAAGGCGTGCTGCTGATGGACCTGGTGACGGATGCCGGCGGCCACGTGGCGCCGCGCCTCAATGATGTCGACATGACGGAAGAACTGGCGCTCACCTGCCACGCGCACCTGCTGCGGCAAGTGGTCCTGATGCTGTGTGCCGGCGTCATCCACGGCGACCTGTCCGAATACAACATCCTGGTCGATGCCGATGGTCCGGTCATCATCGATCTGCCGCAGGCGGTGGACGCGGCCGGCAACACCGAAGCCGGCCCCATGCTCGAGCGCGATGTCGCCAACCTCGCCACCTATTTCAGCCGGTTTGCGCCGCAGCTCGCGTCAACCCAGTACGGCAAGGAAATCTGGGCACTCTACGGCGCCGGCTTGCTGACGCCGGAGACCGTGCTGACCGGCTGCGTTGCAGCCGACGACCGGCCGGCGGACGTGGGTGCCGTGATGCGGGAGATCGCGCTGGCACGTAAGGAAGAAGAGGAACGGCTGCGCCGCTTGCAGGAGATGAGCGATCCTTCCCCTGCCGCATGGGCGTATCGCTAAACGAGATTTCTCAGGAACATGACATGAACGACAGTTTGACGAAGGATGAATTTGAAGCGCTTGCCCAGATTCGACGGGCAAAAAAGGGTGAACGGGTGAGCGCCTGCGTGGCAAGAAATGCCAAGCGGCTCATCGGACTGAAATATGTCACGGGCGCAAAGGACGGCACGTATGCGCTGACGGAGCAAGGCCAGCAGACCTTGTTCGTCAAGCGCTGCATCGATGGACTACGCACCGTGGCGAACGCCGCGGCGGTGGCCGCCGCACCGGCAACGCTGGATGCGGATGTCGCCACCTTCCTGAGCAGGAAGGGATTGATCGCGCCAAATGCAGCGGACGGGTTCACGCTGACCGAACGCGGTCGGGAGTCGCTGGCGGATATCGATGCCAGGCAGAGCGGGAAGCCGTAGGGACGCTCCGCGCGCTTCATTCACACAGCGGCAGGGACAGCGCCTGCAACACCTCGCCGCGCTCGTCCTGCACAAAGGCAGCGACACCAAGATTCTTCAGCGAAGCATGCTCGGGCAAGGCGATCGTGCGCACAAGTGCAACGCCCTCGCCCGCCGGCGGCACTGACACCGGTCCGAGCCATTCGCGTGCGACGTAATCATGCCGCAGCGTCACGCCACCATTCTCGCCAGCCTTTACATGCGTCTGCAATCGGTTTTCGTACAGCGCCACAAACAGGCTTGATATCCGTTTGGATTTCGCCTTCACTTCGACCCGCACCTTGCCATCGCTCGGCTTGAATAGACCTGAGTCGCTTGAGACAGGAATCCATTACCAGAACATCGCACGCGCCCTACACCGGAACGCCTTGCCGGCTCATGCGCGTGCTGTAAATGGACTGACGCATGAAGCTATAATCAGGCCAACTCTTTTCCACGAGGTAGGCCGTGCCCAAGCGTTTTTCCGTGTTACACCAATATCTTCTGCCCAAGCAGGCGCTGACCTCGCTCGCCGGACGCGTTGCGCGTTCGCAAGACGAGCGCTTCACGCCGCAACTGATTCGCTGGTTCGCGAAGCGCTACGGCGTGAACATGGCAGAAGCACTCAACCCGGACCTGGCGAGCTACACCAGCTTCAATGAATTCTTCACGCGCGCGTTGTGCGACGGTGCGCGTCCTCTGGCCGATACGGATTTCGTCTGTCCGGTCGATGGCGCGATCAGCCAGTGCGGCGCGATCGAGCACGACCAGATCATCCAGGCAAAAGGCCATCGCTATTCGACCACCGCGCTGGTGGGCGGCGACGGCAAGCTGGCTGCGCAGTTCGACCATGGCAGCTTTGCTACGCTCTACCTCAGCCCGCGCGATTACCACCGCATTCACATGCCCTGCGACGGCAAGCTGACGCGCATGATTTATGTGCCGGGATCGCTGTTTTCGGTGAACCCGACGACTGCGCGCGGTGTGCCCGGATTGTTCGCACGCAACGAGCGCGTGGTGTGCGTGTTCGACTCGGCCTTCGGCCCCTTCGTGCTGGTGCTGGTCGGCGCGACCATCGTGGGCAGCATGGCGACCGTGTGGCACGGCGTGGTGAATCCGCCGCGCTCGCGCAAGGTGCGTGAGTGGCATTACACGGATCAGGAAATCGTGTTGAAGAAAGGCGAGGAGATGGGCCGATTCCTGCTCGGTTCCACCGTTGTGCTGCTGTTTCCGCGCGGCGTGGTGGAGTTCAATCCCGACTGGGAACCGGGACGCGCCATTCGCATGGGCGAGGGGATGGGACGCAAGCCCAAGACTTGAGGTTGCGACGCTGGCAGGCGATCGCCCTGCCATCCCCCTTCCTCTTCAGCACTGCATCATCAATATGTCGGGGCAAGCTGATGACACATCAATCCATTCTCCAGTTCTCCATGTCCGGCCGCGGCACCCGCAACATCACGGACGCCGTGGCGAAAGTGGTGGCGGAATCCGGGACCCGGACCGGCCTCGCGCAAGTCTTCGTACAGCACACCAGCTGCTCGCTGACGATCACGGAAAATGCCGATCCCGATGTGCGGCGCGACCTTGAAACCATTCTTGCGCGCCTTGCGCCCGACGGCGATCCCGCCTATCGCCACGATCTCGAAGGCGACGACGACATGGCTGCCCATGCGCGCAGCGTGCTCACCGATTCCGGACTGACCATTCCGGTCGGCGCCGGCCGTTTGCTGCTGGGAACCTGGCAGGGCATCTATCTTTGGGAACACCGCAGCGGCGCGCAAACGCGGCGCGTCGTGGTCACGGTGCTGGGAGACTGAGCGCATCTGCGGCAAACGCGCCACGGCTACACATCTTGATTTGGCATCCCGATTTGAGCCTGATATGATGAATTTCTTGCGAGCAACATCACTGCAAGAGCGGTTCATCACCGACTCCGGCCGCTGCCCAAACCGGAGTTTTCATGAGGACAAGAGGGAAGCCATGAATATCGAAGAAGCGCTGGTCAAGGACGGAGAAATGCGTGCGAAGCTTCTCGCCGCGATCGCCGGCAAGTATCAGCTCGACGCCAAAGCCGTCGCCAAGGTCGACGTCTGCATGCTCGGCAATTGGCTGCATGGCGAGGCGGAACGCAAATTCCCGTTCGTGAAGAGCTATCGCCCTTGCGTCGACGCGCATGCCGCCTTTCACGCGGAAGTGGAAAAGGTGGTGCGGCAGATCAATCTTGGCGAGTATGAGCAGGCCGAAGCCATGCTGGCCAGCGGCACGCCCTGCGCCAAGGCCTTCGTCGGCCTGGTGACCGCGCTCAAGCAGTTGAAGAAAGATGCGAAGCTGTAGAAGGGCTTCCTTCTATTTCACCGTCACCTTGTACAGCTTCTTCACGTCGCGCACATAACGCCGTGTTTCCCTGAACGGCGGCACGCCCTTGTACTTGCGCACGTTGCCCGGCCCCGAGTTGTAGGCGGCGAGCGCTTCGTCGACGGTCGCGTGACTGGCGATCAGGTATTTCAGGTAGGCGGTTCCCGCATTGATATTGGTTTGCGGATCGTACAGACGCTTGCTGTTATGCACCCCGACGAACCTTGCGGTTGCCGGCGTGATCTGCATCAGCCCGCGCGCATGCTTGACCGATCGCGCACCCGGGTTGTAGCTCGACTCTTTTTGAATCACCGCATGAATCAGGCTGGCCGGTACGCCGTACTGGCTGGATGCGTTCAGCACCATCTGGTGATAAGGCTTTTCTTCACAGGCGTTGCATGCGGCGTTCGCCATGATCTGCTCGATGGTCAGGATGTAATCCGGCTCATCGAGCATGTCGTTCAAGGGCGATGCGCTGGCAACGCGCTTGTGCTTGCGCGGCAGCGGGTCGATGCCGAAGGTGGTCCATTCCAGCAGGATGTCGCGACTGGTGACGCGCATGCGGCGATGTTTTGCCGGGGCGGTACTGACATACGCCGTGTGTGTGACAGCTTGTTGTTCGGCATGCCCGCCGAGGAAATCCGGCGTGCCCGCGCAGGCGCAGAGCAAGGCCGCGGCGGAAACGGCAATGGCAGCACTTTTCGCATGACGTGCAGCAGCGATTGCCTTCCTTCGTGCAAGCGAGCGACGGCCCGTGGCGATCCGTCGTGGATGTAGATGATTGGCAGACATGTTTCCCTCACCACTGCGCCGCGCGGACGCGGCATGGCATCCCGACACTGTGCAAATGAGAGAAGCGGCGGTGAAGACGGAAAGCGGCGTGCAGCAGGAAGACGGCGGCGATCGGCAATCGGCGATCGCGCTCGGGAAGAAAGCATCCCCCGTGTCATTCGTTCTGGCAGCCCTGCTGTCTTAGGTTCAGCACCCTTAGACCAGAAGCTTTGCGTCCCCGCTTTTCAACGGGTTTGCCCATATCGGGACGATTACTGAATTGGCTTGCATGCAGCTGAAACCGGGCATGCAAGTCAGGCGTTCAGTACGAGCATAGCGTCTTTGCTTGCAAGAGGGAAATCAATTGCCACGATACGATATGAAAGTTTTAACTTCGGATGGCCGTTCGTTGTGACGATGCTACCGAAGTTGGCCTAATGGCATATCAAATTTGCATGCGCAAGCGCCGACGCACTGAGTGGATCGCCTGCATGGTGTGAAGTCAGCTCTGTTCAATTGCTCTTGAATTGGGCCTCGGGCCGAGGAGCGCGCCACGCAATTTCTGAAAGCCGGCAATTGAGGAGCCAGGCGCGGTCTCGGTCAGACCTCGTTATACTTCCCGTGAAATCCTCCCGGCTATGCCTGAACCCTTATCCAGCAACAGACTGCTGACCCTGCATGGAAAACCTGAATACCCTCGGAGCACTGGGCCTGACACTTCCGTCGCCGGCCTACCTGATCGGCGCCATCCTCTTTGGCATCATCGGTTTCGCCGCTTATCGTTATGGCAAGAAAACCTCGCGCGGCACCACCAAGTGGATCGGTGTCGGGCTGATGCTCTATCCCTATGCGGTATCGCAGACATGGATGCTGTATCTGGTCGGCCTTGCCTTGTGCGCGGGCTTGTACTTCTATCGCGAGTAAGCGGAATTCCCGCCCTCGCGCCAATCAACCCGAGCGCGGAATGCTGACCAGTTCCTTGCGGATTTCGCGCAGCTTCTTCTTGATGCTCGCTGCGTTGTCATTGCCGATGCGCAGCATCAGCTTGTGGCCCGCCGACAGCGATTCCAGCGCGGGGTCCGCAAACCTGTAAAAGACGTGCGGCTGGACCAGCGCGATCGGACCCTCGCTCTGCGGCGCATCCAGCAAATGGTCGATGACCGCGACGAGGCGATCGTTGAAGTAAGCGTCGGGATAACCGAGGTCGCGATAGGCTTGCTGAAAAAGTGGATACAACCTCGTGTAGGTAGCGACGAAAGTCTTGGCATCCACCATCTCGGCGAGGCGAATGAAGGGCGTGTAGCGCGCGAAATTCTCCGGCGCCAGGGTGAGCGCTTCGCCCTCGCCGGCAGTGCGCAGCTTGCCGCTCACCGGCTTGGTCGGCATCAACTGCGCCGAGACCACCTTGCGCGGAAGATTGTCGATGGTCACCACGATGCGGCGTATCACTTCCTCCGGCTGGAAGAACTGGCGCGCCTTCTTGCCGAAGACTTCGGTGAGCGCGTTCAAGGCCAGCGGGTCGCTTTGAGCCAGCGCAGGGAGCGGCTTCTCGGCCTGTTCCGGGACCGGATACTTGATCGCGGGCGCGGCGCTTGCGGCGGGCGGGGCCGGCGCCGCGGCAGGCGGCTCGGCGGGCGCCATGGGCGGCGGCTGATAGGTCGGCCCTTGTCGCCAGAGGTACACCGCAAATCCGGCCACGCCAAGCACAATGACGACCAACAACCATCCCAAGCTTTTCTTCATTGATCGACTCCTCGCTCTGCAACAGACATGCGACTACTTTACCTTCAGCCTTCGCATCAGGTCGGAAAAGACGGTGTGCGACACGGAATCGCTTATGATGTCGCCGGACGCGACGGCCGCATCGTCGTCGGCATACGCTTCCGCAAGATTTTTCCAGCCCTTGCTGGCGGCAAAGCGGCCGAATTCTTCCGGCGCTTCAAGCACGATCAGCTTGTCGTCCTGCAGGCCAATGTCGCCCGCGCCGAAGTCCGGACCGACGTAGCCGAGGAAGCGCAGCCGCGACATGATCTGCTTGATCAGAAGCGCGTCCTCGTACAGCGGTTCGTCTTCCATCGACGCGACGAAATCGACGTAGACGTCGATAATGGCATAGCCTTCATCGAAGATCCGGATACCGCGGATGTCCCAGGCGCGGCCCGATGAATCGGTGACGCTGAACGGCCCGCTGAGCTGAATGAGGTTTTCGCTGTCCATGTTAGAACTCGTTTCACAAATAGGAAGGCTCGCGAAGGGTTCGCACCAGAATCGGCGCTGGACTGCGTTGTGCTCCTTGCGAATAGGCACCGCTATTCGACGCGTCGCACGCCTTGCCAGCCCCGATTCTGGTGCGAACGCGAACCCTCCTATTTATGAAATGAGTTCTAGCGTACACCAAGCAAGCTTGCCTTACCTGACAATAGAAAATCATGCATAAAAGCAAACACCCTGCCCCGAAAAAGCCCGTTGAAGAAAATCAGGATGATGCGCTGGCGCACAAGCTGGCCTCGCTGGCGATCGAACTCGATGCGCGCAAGGATCGCGTTGCAAAAACCGATAACTCGAAAAACGACGAGGCCGATTTTCATCGGCTCATCCGCAAGTGCCTGCAACAAAAAAGGGACGAAGCCTTGCAGGAGGCAATCGATATCGCGGAAGAAAGCGACCGAGACGCCTGCCGACTTCTGCGCGAGAACATCGAGGAAGCCTCGGAAAACGTGGTGTTCCGGCGCGAGGACGGACGCGAGCTGGAGGTCAATGCCTTCGTCGTTCCGCTGTTCGCGCGCTCCGGCGGCGGCCTGCGCGCGGAGCAATGCTTTCAGGACGAGGAAGCATTCGATTTGCTGCGCGCGAGTTTTCTGGAAGCGCAACTGGAAAGCCGCGATGCCAGCGTGGTGCTGGTCAGCCATGCCTACCATCCCGACGAGATTCGCGGGATTACCTACAGCCAGATCAATGCCATGGTGCGGGAAGCGTACGACTCCATGACGCGCAAGAAGGCGGTAGCCGCGCCGGCCATCGAGCAAAGCATGAGCGGCTGGCCGGAAAATCATTTCGCGCCGGACGACGTCGCGGTCGAACTGCGATTCCTGCTCGGCTTCACCTTGAAGCGGCTGGATGATCCGTTTTACCAGGTGCCCAAAAAAGAAGCAGCGGCCGATGCATATTTCGAGACGCGCGCGAAGCGCTTCCAGCAATGGGCACAGCAGGTCGCGCCGCTGGTCACGCGCTGCCTGGTCAACGACGGGCGCGATGTCGAGATCGATTTCCTCTATCAGGATCTGTTCCATGGCGGGACCGCGCGCGGATTCGCCGAGTATGACACGCTGCAAATGATGGCCGAGCTGCATCATGGCCTGGACGATCACGGCATCGACCCGGAGCATGCCCACGCGGTCGTCGGCCCGACCGACATCGACGGCGAAATGTTCGTGCGCGTGAACCTGCATGCAAACGCGGACGATGACTTGCTCGTTTCGTCGGAAAAAGCGATCGGCACGGCGGCCGATCTGATGAGCGAAGTCGAGGATGCCTGCGATGCGTTGACGACGATAGGCGTGAAGGCGGTGTCGCTCGCCATGAAGTTCGATGCGGACGGCAATGCGGTGGATGTGCGCCCGTATCGGCGCTAGGCGTCGATGCGCCCCCCCCAAGGCCGGGCAATTCTCCCTGACTACGCGTAGAATGTGACAGGACGCTTTCCTTGTGGAAATGTCATGACGTGAGCAAAAACCACGGGAAGTGGATCGCCCGCAGCAGTTTCCGCAGACGGGCACGCGAGCACAGGGGATCGGAGACATGGCGCGTTTTGGCTACTTATTCATGGCTGGCGGCTGGGCGAGATCGGCGGCGCGTGCAATGGCCTTGTGCGTGCTGCATGCGCTGATCCTCGGCGCCGCCCCCGCTGCCGTGGCGAGCGAAGTGGCCGAACTGTCCGCATCGGTCGACGAATACCCGCTTGGCCGCCATCTCCGGTTTCTGGAAGATCCTTCGGGCGCCCTGACCCTGCAGGATCTCTTGTCAGGCAAATTCGACCAGCAGTTCGCGCCTAACCGGAGCAACTCGCCGAATTTCGGTTTTACCGATTCCTCCTACTGGTTCAGGATCGACCTGCTCAATCGCGAGCCCATCGCCTCGGAATGGCTTCTGGAATTGCAGTATCCCCTGCTCGACTATGTCGACGTCCATTTGATCTATGCGGGGCCGGACAAGCGCGTGGTGTCCTATCGCGGCGGCGACAGGCTTCCGTTTTCGCAACGGCAGATAAAACATCACAACATGGTGTTCAAGGTGCCCATGAAGGCGGGCGAAGCGGTACGCCTGCTGATGCGCGTGCGCACCGACAGTTCGATGCAGGTACCGATGACCTTGTGGCGTCCGCACGCCCTGCTCGAACGCGACCAGAAAGAGCATCTGGTGCAAGGCGCCTACTACGGCATCCTGATCGCGATGCTGCTTTTCAACCTGATGATCTATCTGTCGATACGCGACATCAACTACCTGTTCTATGTCGGCTATCTCGCCAGCATCCTGCTGTTCCAGAGTACGCTCAACGGCCTCGCATTCGAATACCTGTGGCCGGAGAATCCATGGTGGGGAAATGTCTCGACGCCTTTTTCCATCGGCCTGGTGTATGCCGCGATCATGCAGTTTTCGCGCGAGTTTCTTCAATTGCGAAAAAACCTGCCGCGGATGGACAAGGTGTTCAAGGTTTTCCTGTGGCTCTTCGTTATGGTGATGCTGGTTTCCTTTGCCTTGAATTACACCGTGGCGATCAAGATGGGAACCATCCTGACGATGATTGCCACGGTGCTCCTCTTTTTCACCGGTTCGCTGTGCCTGAAGAATGGCGTGCTCCACGCCAAATACTTCATGCTGGCGTGGACGGTCCTGCTGGTGTTTGTCTTTGTCTACACCTTGAAGACCTTCGGCATACTGCCGCACGTATTCATCACGGAATACGGACTGCAGATCGGCGCAGCGCTGGAAACCATCCTGCTGTCCTATGCGCTGGCACACCGCTTGCGATTGCTGCGGCTGGAGAATGAGAGCATTCAGCGCGGCATCACGGAAACGCTCGAGCGGCGTGTCCGCGAACGGACATCCGAACTTGATCAGGCACTGAACAACCTGGCAGACGCCAACCGCAAGCTGACCGAGCTAAGCCATATCGACGGCCTCACCGGCGTCGGCAATCGCGCCTACTTCAACCAGGTCCTGTGCAATGAATGGCGGCGTTCGCTACGCGCCGGCGAGCCGGTCAGCCTGCTCCTGCTCGACATCGATCACTTCAAGAAGGTCAACGACACCTATGGCCATCTGGCGGGCGACATGTGCCTGAAACAGGTTGCAAACGCCATACGCGCCGTGCTGCAGCGCCCGGCAGATGGCGTGTTCCGCCTCGGCGGCGAGGAATTCGTCGTACTGTTGCCCGGGACCGATCCCCAAGGGGCGTTCCACGTGGCCGAACGCATACGGCAAGAAGTCGCGCGCGTCGAGGTCAGGTTCGAGGGGCACATCATCGCTGTCACGGTCAGCATCGGCGTGAATTCCGTGGTGGCCGACAGCGCTTCCGAAGAAGAGTCACTGATCCATGACGCGGACCTGGCGATGTACGAAGCGAAAAACAAGGGACGCAACTGCACCTGCCTGTTCAAGTCGTCGCAAGCGACATCACTGACGCCCTCCGACCCGATCGGCCCGTGATCTCCGGCCCGCTCAGCGCTCTCGTTTCCTCGAATAGCCTGGCTGCCTCGGCCGGTGCACGACTTTTCGCGGCCGGCCCACGCGCGCGGCTACACGACGTACAATGAAATTTCTCAAGCTGCTTTCGCACAGTGGTCGGCATGACAACACTCCCCTCCGGCATCGCGCCCTGGACAGAGTTCCTGAGCGCCAAGGAAGTCCCGGTCCTGCGCCAGACCGCGCATGCGATCGCGCAGGCACGCGAACGCGCCGACCGCATCAATATCCGCGAAATCGCCGACATCGTTTTGCATGATCCGCTGATGACGGTACGCCTGCTGCGCTTCAGCGCGCGCAATCGCGGGCGGCGCCAGCTGCAGGACATCTCGACCGTCGAGCACGCAGTGATGATGCTGGGCGTCGAACCCTTCTTTCACCACTTCTCGCAATTCGACATCGCCGAGGAACGTCTCGCGCAGCATCCGAAGGCGCTGCTCGGCCTGCTGCATGTCATTCGACGCGCGCAGCGAGCGGCGCGTTACGCGTCCGACTGGGCCATGTGGCGCTGCGACCTCAACAGCGAGGAAGTGGCGGTGGCCGCCCTTCTGCACGACCTGGCCGAGATGCTGCTCTGGTGTTTCGCGCCGCAGCGGGCGATGGAGATTGCCGAGCTGCGCAAGGCGCATCCCGCGATGCGCAGTGCCGACGCGCAGGAAAGCGTGCTGCGGTTCTCGCTGAATGGCTTGCAGGAGTCGCTTTGCCGGACCTGGGAATTGCCTGAACTGTTGCTGAACCTGATGGATGATGCGCACAGCGAGCGGCCGCGGGTCAAGAACGTCAAGCTCGCCGTCGACCTGGCCCGCCACTCATCCCAGGGCTGGGACGATCCGGCCCTGCCGGATGATTTCCGTGCGATTGCCAGGCTGATGAATATCGACGAGGAGACCTTGAAACTCAGGCTTGGCTTGAAGAGCGCGGGCGAGGTGGCCGCTTCACAAGCTCCTCCCTCGCCGCCCGGCTAGAATCCTGTCCGAGCCACGCGTGCGCGCGGCCCCCAGGATTCACACCGGAGTTCAGAAATATTTCTTGACGACTTCGCCGAACGCGTCTTCGACGGACTTGCCCTGCTTCATCAACTGGGTGATTTCTTCCGTGTATTCGGAGATTCTCGGCGGCAGCGATTGCCGGTTGTTCTTGAAGTACTCATAGCGCTGCGCGGCGAATTGTTCCTCCAGCTTGGCCGCGCTGGTGCGTGTGCCGCCGCTGCTGGCGCGAACGACACGCGAGGTGCGCGACGCGGGGCGCGAACTGGCGCCGATCCCCGAGATGGCGGCCTTGATCTGCTCTTCGGTGAAGATCGGACTGGCGTTGACGCCGGTGAACTCATCGCCTTCGACGCGGAACAGATGATGGTTGCGATCGAAGGCCATTGTTTTGCCAAAGGTATTCACGACCTGATAGCTCGGCTCGGCACCGCCGCTGATGAGCGAAAACTGCACGCGGTCGCCGTATTCGCCCATTTTCTCCAGGACGCCTTTGAGATATTCGACCGGAAGGGTGTCAAAGTTGCCGTTCCAGCGCTTGCTTCGTGATGTGACCAATGTAATGTGCCTCAAGAAAAGTTACTGATATGCATGTGCCTCGCCATTCGTGACGCGGGCGCAAAAAGGTATCGGGGGGCGCATTATCTCGCAACTCGCAGAAGATCGCTTTGATCTTGTCGTAACGGACTTGTTCTTTCACCCTGAAATGCCGATGCTTCGCATCAATCCCGTTGACTGCGCGCCCTCAAGAAGCGTCGCCGGGCGGACCGGACGCATGCTCCGCGAAGGGCATGGCGAGCCGCAGGTCCTGCACAAAGCGCGCATACGCGCCGTCTCGCGCCTCGGGCGGTACGCGCAGCAGGTAGGAGGGATGCACGGTGATAAGCATCTGCATTGCGCCGTTGAACGCGTTCAGCCCGCCGCGATTGACTTCGATCGGCGTGGCGCGTCCCAGCAAGGCGCGGGCGGCGGTGGCACCCATGGCGACCACGAGTGCGGGCGCAACCAGCTCAAGCTCGCGCTCCAGCCATTGATGGCAGGCAGCAATTTCGCTGTCGCCCGGCCTTTTGTGCAGGCGTCGCTTGCCGCGAGCTTCCCATTTGAAATGTTTGACCGCATTGGTGACGTACACTTGATCGCGGTGTATGCCGGCATCTTCCAGCGCGCGATCGAGCAACTTTCCCGCTGGTCCGACAAAGGGGTGGCCGCTGCGGTCTTCCTGATCGCCGGGCTGCTCGCCGACCAGCATGATGGGCGCATGCGCCGGCCCTTCGCCGAATACGGTCTGGGTTGCATTCGCCCACAAGGGGCAGTCCCTGCAGTGCTTCGCGGCTTCGCGCACTTCCGGCAAGGCATCGGTATCGGGGGCTATGCGCGGTGCGTCCTGCGGCGGCACACCCCGGGCGCGTTTCCTGACTGGCTGGTGGATGGCAGGCATTGTCTTCGCAAGCAGAAGAAGTTCACCCTATTGTGATTCCATGCTTGCCAAATCGTTCAGCGGCCACGTCTGATCGGCGAATCTCTTTCGGCCGCCCTTCCGACTGCGGAAGATTTTCCTGCTTACTGCGTTGTAGCCGGCGGCGCTGCGCCGGGTGCCGGCATTGCACCAGTGGCCGTGGTCGGTACCGGCTGCGCGGTGCAGCTGAAGTTGGGCGCTCCGCTGGTCGTCGCTGTGCTCGACTGGGTGCAGAATACGACCAGCTTGTTCGTCGTATCAATGAACCATGCCGTGGCCGTGGATGTGTTGGATGTACTCGAGGTACCGGACGATCCGATCAAGGGAATGTAGGGAATCGAGCTGGTACTTCCTGTGGTGGGTGCAGGTGTCTGCGCAAATGCAAGGGATGCGGGTAGCGCGAGTGCTGCAACAAGAATAGAAACGGATTTCATAAGCTGCTCCTGTGAAAAATGCGAGCCGGCCAGACGTTCCATCCAGTATGACGAGCCGCCCCAAAAGCGCAATGCGGCGAGGGCAATTCAAGTCGTAAAGGCGAGCTTCAAGGACACATGCTTGGGCCGCCTCAATGGATCGTCGCAAGGACTGAACGGATCGCGCCGAGTGCAATCACTTCTCTCGATCGTGCCGCCTCCCGCCAAGAGGCGGAGGCATGCCGTGCGCCCGCATGTCAACGGCAAGACGGCATTGAATTCAGCCGCTCGTAACGAGGAGAAAAATCGGATGATCGTCGTACAAATTCATAGCGGCCTCGGCAACCAATTGTTCATGTACGCCGCAGCACGCGCCCTGGCGCACAAGCACCATACTTCGCTCTATCTGGATGTCGATACTGACTGCAGGGAAGGACGCAACTTCGGCGAATATGTCGGGCATTCATTTCAGCTCGACAAATTCGATATCAAGGCCGATTACCCGGACATGTCCGCAGCCGTGCCGGCCGGACAGGCATCGGGCATCGGCGCCTATAGCGCCATCAAGAGCTGCCTGCGCGACATCAAGATTCTCAGAAGCGCGGTAAGACTGTTGCGCGATCAGGGCGTGGACTTGTCGAAGCTGGCAATGAGACTATCCGGCACCCACAAGCGCATGTTCATGGAAGCGCGCGGCGATTGGCATTACAAGCCGCATTTTTTCGAATTGCCCGATGAGACGATCCTGCGGGGCTGCTTCCTTTCATATCGGTATTTCGATTCGCTGCGCGATCAGATCGTGGACGAACTGAAACTGAAAGCGCCTTTGTCTTCGCAGAGCAGGATCGTTGAAGAACGCATTCTGGCGTGCGAATCGGTCAGCCTGCATGTGCGTCGCGGCGACGTCGTCACCAACCCGGAATACCGGAGCTGGTACGAAGGCGTGGTCACCGATCAGTATTACCGGAATGCGATTGCCTACTTCGAGGAAAAACTGGCGCATCCCCACTTCTTTGTCTTTTCCGATGAAATCGCATGGGCGAAAGCGCATCTTCCGATACGCGGCCAGGTCAGCTACGTCGACCATAACGGCCCGGAGCGCGGCTACGAGGACCTGCACCTGATGAGCCGCTGCAAGCACAATGTGACGGCCGGCTTCAGCTCGTTCAGCTGGTGGGCCGCGTACCTCAACAAAAATCCCGACAAGATCGTGGTCAGGACGCGGCGCATGAATGCGCTGGATCACCTGAATCATCCGGAGGATTTCTTTCCGGAGGGATGGGTGGTGGTGGATTCCTGAGGCGGCCGAACGGCATCGCCGGACGACCTCTTGCGCTGCCGCAGCCGGTTCACGACTTGCGCGATGAAGCGCGCGCCCGGCGCATCGGAGCGCTCCGCATCATGCAGCAGCCACTGCTTGATTGCGAGAACGCGTCCATCGAGCGCCTTCCTGACGATGCGCTTGCCCTGCGCGATTGCGTGTACCGGATTGCGGTAGATGTCGAGGTGTTGAATGTCGTGGCGCTCCGCCAGCAACCGGTACTTGTAGCCATACCGTCCTTGCAGTAAATGGAAACGCTTGCCGCCGCGTGCAATGCCTTCGCATATCGTGTGGTAGTAGCAGAGAATGCCGAGGCTGTAATCGTTGTACTGCGGATCGTGCGCGATCACGTGCATGAAGTAATTTTCACCGATACGAAAACCGATTGCGCCCGCACACACCTTCCCGTCGATGGTGGCGAGACCAATGAGGCCGCACCGTTTCGCCAACTGCACGATCCATCGCGTTTCCTCTTCGGTATAGCGCGGTTCGATGTTCTTGCTCTCCATCCTGACGCAGCCCAGGCGGATGATGTCGCGAATGTCCTGTTCGCCGATGTCCTCCGCGTCGCAAATGCGGTAGGCATAGGTCGGGAAATCGCGTTGCAAGGCACTGGTGTAGCGCTTGATGTTGCGCCGCATGTTCTTGCCGATGCGGGCATCGTATTCCTGCGGCGTGGCCGGCAGTTCGACGATCATGTCCTCGGTATGGTTCACCGCATGCCATGGGTAAGGCAGACTTCGGAGCACGGTCCGCACCCGGTTGAAGCTGATCCGTCTGACCGAGCTGAACGTGCCGAACATGTATGCCGCAAAGCGCCGGATTTCCTCTTCATCGAGTTGCACGAATTCGCTGATGACGGTAACTGCATGGCCTTCCATCCGGAACAGGAGAACGGTGGCCGGCACCCCATCCTTGCTGGCGACATAGGTGCTCGCGCCATCGAGCTGCCCGGTCATCGCGAGGTACGAGGGCAGGCAGTAGAGATGGCCATGCAGGCGTTCTATCTCGACGCCGGCAAACGGCGGCACCTCCCGGTCGTAACAGGCGATGCTGAATTCCACGGATCGTGCCTGCTGTTCCGGAAGACTCTCACCGGTTTTCTTGCCGATGGACGGAGCACTGCTGAGCGTATTCATGAATGACGACCTCTCTTTCCCAGGCAGCGAGGATGAAAACGGGCTGATCGTATGTCGAGCGCCGCAGAAGGCGGACTGCCTTACTGCCGTTCCCTTGGCGCCGGCAGCCCATCGGCAATGCCATGCTCGCGGTGCATCAAGCGTGCCGCGGCATGCTTGGCATCCCGCAAACCGTTCACGAGATGGAATATCAAGGTCGAGGCGATGCTCGTGTCGTCCTTGCGTCGCGCCTTGTTCAGGAGCCAGCTTCTGGCCGAGTAGTTGCAGCCCTCGCGTGCAATCCGCAGCACCATCGGCAGATGGCGAAGCATCTGCATGCGCGTGCGATAAACCGCGAGGTGATCGAGGTCGCGCTGCACGCCGAGCAGCCGGTACTTGTACTCGTACTGGCCCCAGAGGAAATGGTATTCCGTTCCCTGGCGCGCGATGCATTCGCAGATCGTCAGGTAGCAGCACAGGGTTCCGAGTCCGTACTCATCGAAGCAAGGGTCATGCGACAGCACCTGCAGGAAATAATTGTTCCCGAACCGATAGTTGATGGTGCCGGCGCAGACCCGCCCGTTGGCGGTCACGACACCGACGAAGCCGCGCAGTTTCAGCAGCGTGAGCATGCGGCGTTCTTCTTCGTCGTCGATGTACGAGGTCTTGTTCCTGCCGTGCATCCTTGCCTTGTTCAAGGCGATGATGGCGCGCACGTCAGCCTCCTGGATCTCCTCGCCGGCAAAGACCTGGAATTGGAACGAGGGGTGGTCGCGCTTGAACTTGTTGAGATACCGCTTGAGATAGTTGCGCGTCGATTTCCCCAGGCGCGCCATGTATTCCTCGATCGACCGCGGCAGGCCGAGGACGATATCCTGCGTGGAGTGAAACTGCTGATGGGGAAACGAGAGTCGCCGGATGTCGGCGCGGATGACAGGAAAGGAGACCACATTTACGTTCGGAAAGACATCGAAGACGTGGTGCACGAAGCGTTCGATCTCCTCCTCGGCTATCCACATCTGCTCATTGAGAACACAGGCCCTGTCCGCCTCGAGGCGGAATATCAGCGCGACCGAAGTCTTGCCGTTTCTGCTTGCCACATAGGTTCTTGTGTTCTCGGTAATGTGCTCGTAGACCTGCAGTTGCAGGTAGGACGCATACCGATGTTGATACAACTCCTCCATGTCCGTTTCGATCTGTGGTGGAATGGGGTTCTGGTACAGCGAGATAGTCGTGTTTTCCGAGTGCATGGTTTTCTCTCATTCTGAATAATGAGCGGTTGCCGGATACATCGATATGCCGGCATCCGCGACCCACAAAAAACCCGGATGAATGGGACAAGGAAATACCGCACCGCGTCTCTTGAGCACGCGGTCAGGAATTTTGGTTCGTCGCGGGCCGTCGAATTCACACCAGATTCGCTCTTGTTGAGAGCGCTCAAATGAATTCCCCAGCCGATGCAAGCAGCGCCTGCACTTTGATGCATGAATGGCATTTGCACGCTCGCGTCGGCGACGATTGGGCAAATGTCGCGTCGCGTGGCCCCCATGTGGAGTACAATGTGGTATCTCAACGCAACAAACACCTTTCCGGGATCACATTCGTACCCGGAACCCGTCAACCCACCGTTGGCATCCGGCCTGGCAACTCGGGTATGTCGACAATCGTTCAAGTCTGCGGCCGCGCCCTTGTGCAAAGACCGCATCACTGACACGCATCAAGCCCGCCCGCAGTCCGGGCGCGCCGCAAGAGAGAAATCGCATGAATCTGCGCGCAGGCCGCTCTCTCCTGCGCTGTGCGCACGCGCACGGTCAAGACTCAGCCCGCTGCCGACTGATGATTCGGCCGCCGCACCAACTTTGAATGGGAATTACACATGGCTAAAGAAGAACTGATTGAAATGAGTGGCAGCGTCGTTGAAGTCCTCCCGGATTCGCGTTTTCGCGTCAATCTGGATAACGGGCACCAACTGGTCGCCTACACCTCCGGCAAGATGCGCAAGAACCACATCCGCATCCTGGCAGGCGACAAGGTCTCGCTCGAATTGTCTCCGTACGATCTGAGCAAGGGACGCATCACCTTCCGTCACATCGAGAATCGCGGCAGCGGCCCGTCCCGCCCGCAACACCGCCGGTATTGATCCGGCAAGGCAAAGATGACATCGCGTTGACCGCGTTGCATCCTTGCTGTCACAGCAATACTGCGCAGGCATCAGGCCCGGCACACGAACCCGCCCTGGTGCTTTCAGTTATTTTCACCAAATCGAAAATAAGATTAGGCGAATAGCGCTAATCCCTGTATATTGACTTCTGCACTTCATCAAGTTGTCGTTCCTTCTGGTCCTCTTTCCCGTCTTGCTCTGCCTCAGAGCCATTCCTGTTTGAATACCTCAGTTGCATCTCTTGGTCGCAAGTGCTTATCGGGCTTCGTGCCCTTATGGGCTTCGTCCCTTATTTTTTTAGAGGTAATACATGAGTACTCTTACTGGCACAGTAAAATGGTTTAACGATTCCAAGGGCTTCGGCTTCATTACGCCGGACGGCGGTGGCGCGGATCTGTTCGCACACTTCCAGGACATCCAGGCTAGCGGCTTCAAGAGCCTGGCCGAAAACCAGCGCGTGTCGTTTGAACGCAGCACCGGCCCCAAGGGCGAAAAGGCGAGCAACATCCGCCCGGTCTGATCAGTTCAGATCACACAGCAGCAGAATTCATATGTTATCGGGCCGCCGCCATGCAGCGCCCGGTAATCGCAGGAAAATTCTTCTAAAGCCGCGGGCACCATGCAGATAGCATGGGCGCTCGGCGAGTTGAACCTTGTGTTGAATGGAAGCCCGCTTCGGCGGGCTTTTTTGCGTCTGTCTTTTCGCTTGCTTGCGACGAGCGATCAGCGGAAAAACTGCGGAAGGATCAGGAGCGGCGTGCCCGGCACGTTGGCGGCGACAAGCCGGCGCGCGACGCCAGTGATGGTGGCCTCGAAGGCGCGGAAGGTGGTCATCGGATCGCTGTCGATGCTCTTGAGCTTGCTTAGCTTGGCAAGCGCATCATTGGAAATCACGCAGGCGCGCTTGATCGAATCGACGCACACGGTGAAGGCAACGCCGGCGCTGGTGAGCATGGGTTCTGCTGTGGTATGGGACATGAGTTTGACTCCTTACAATTACCCGGTCGATAGTGCACGCGATTTGCCGCAATAGCAAACAAAACAAGCGCCGCACAAAGGATTGCTCAAGCTGCCCCGCCGCAAGTTGCTGCTACGAACGGAGCGCGACAGGCGAGGCTTAATAGCATCCGTCGCTCGGCCGATGCATGGACCTCAGTTCCGAGGTCAGCGCCGACAGATCGGGGAACAGCGTGAATTTCCTGATCCCAAGCGCAGTCAGTTCTTCAAAGAAGAACTGGATATCTTCGCTTCTGACAATCAATCTTCGCAGCCAGCCATCGGCACCCTCGATCAGATTGATCGGCGTCCGACTGGAATGGATGGTGAATGCTCCTTGCTGCAGTTGAATGCGCGGATCGTGTTCGATCGCCATTGCGACGCCGACGGTATCGAGCTCGTCACGGTTCTTGAATGCCGGCGCGATGAGCGGCTCGTAAGACGACGCGTCCAGGGGAAAAATCAAAGGCTCGAAACCCTGCGACTCGTTCAGCTTGCGTCCATCCAACACCCATATGCACGCATCACGATCGATGCTCTGCCTCGGCGGCACATAATCCGGATGCACCGAAAAGAAGGCCGCGATCAAGGGCGAGTAGGTCCAGTCCAGTAGACGCGTCGGCAAGCCGTAATGCTGCATCAGCGCAAGCCATCCCGGATAATCATCGCTCGACGGACAGGAGAAATGCCGGCTGCGCGCGCGCACACGGAATTCATTGGTCAGGTAGCGCTCCTGTTGCGCGGTATAGCCGCGATGCACGCTCGGTGCAAGATCCCAGCAGGCGTCGGTTTGTCCGCGGAACAACCATTTCTCGATCGGCGCGAGAGCTCTTACTTCGCGCGAAAGATCTCCTATCGTCTTGATGGCAATTTCCGGGATCGGCATAAATCGATGCGACGTTCTGACGGTTCCGTGAATGTTGACATCGTCAGGCGCGGCCGGGTTCACGCGGGCAAGAAATGATGTCTGGGGGCGTGTTCCAAAGCGGCAAGGAAATTGGCGCTAGAATGCTGCGTTTCTCCACCTGCGCCATACACACCATGAACCTCGATAGCTTTCTCGAAAAACTCCAGGACGATCCATCTTCCGTCACCTTCGACGAGACGATGGCAGCGATCAACGCGGCCTATGATTTCACGCCGGCGGCATTCACTAACGGCGAACTCAGGAACGAAGCCGGGCAGAATTCCGGTTCATGCAAGCTGTTTGCTTTCGCCAAGCTCCATCACCTGTCGGAAGCGCAGACGCTTGCATGTTTCGGCGCCTACTACCGCGACGATGTGCTGAACAATCCGGCCGGCACTGATCATCAGAACATCCGCAATTTCATGAAAACCGGCTGGGCCGGCGTGAAGTTCGACAGCATGCCGCTGCAGGCAAAATAACTCACGTGCTCGTCCCGCACGAAAAAATCCCGACGTCGAGCAGCAATTGCAACTATCGCCACAATTGTGCGGTCGGCAGTATGAAGTGAATGCGGCCGGGCTATCACCGGCGCTGGTTGGTAAGCAGGCGGTAGATTCGAGGTAGATACACCGCTGGAGACGAGACAAACACGACGACCGGCGACAATACACCGCTCCTCGGCCAGAGGCGGAATTCAGTTGACTGGCAGGAAAATGTAAGGGTTGTAGGACGCCTGCCCACTGTCTGCCAAACATCGGACATTCGCCAGCAAAGGATGCGTGTAAGTTGATGCGATGTAGACTAGGCGCATTAAGCCCGGACAGGCAATCAGACGCTCTTTGGCGCGCAATTCATAACCCCTTGGTTCTCGCCGCCTCCAGTCGCATCAATGCTGACGCGCTAAGCCCGATGCCGTTTCAGGCACCGGGCTCCATCTACGTTGACGCCACAGCAGCCATGCTTCAAGCTCGCGTCGCGCCGCGCGAATGACTCCTGAAGAAGCGCAGCATTTCGCGCGATGCGTCCGGTCCCTTCGGATCAGTGTACGAGCCCTTCCCGCTTCCGCCTGACCACGCGTGCCCCGCGCCGTGCACGACCCAGTGTTCCGCAACTGCCCTGCCCTCGCGGTCGAGGCGTATGCTTCTTGTGTACGTGCGTCCATTGGGCGCTGCGCCTTTTTCCACCTTGTGTTCGGGCTGATGCGCTGTGTCGCGCGATGGCGATGTGCACTGCGCCAGCACCTGGTCGCCATTGCTGGGATGTACCGTCGTGTCACGGTCGCCATGGAACACGATGATGGGAATCGACTGTTCCAGCGATGCCGGCGCTTTGGCGCCGATGCCTTGCGGCTCCGCTTTGCCCTTGCCTCCTCGCATGCTTGCAAACGCGGATGGCAGATCGTGCGCCGCCCCGTAAGGCAAACCGGAGTGAACGCCGACTGCGGCATACAGTTCCGGATAGGTGGCGCCCATGATGGCGGCCATTGCGCCGCCCGCGGACAGGCCGGCAACATAGACGCGAGCGGGATCGATGTTGTAGGTGCGGATGATCTCGCGCGTCATGTCGGCAATGATGGAGGGTTCGCCGCCGTCGCGCCGCTGGTCTTCCGGTTTGAACCAGTTCCAGCAATTGGATCCGTTGGCACCCTGCATTTGCGCCGGATAGACGACGAAGCAGTTGTTCTCTTCAGCCACCGTATTCATTCCGGTGCCGACCGCAAAATCGTCCGGATGCTGTTTGCAGCCGTGCAGCATGACGATCAGCGGCAGGGCCTCGCCTCCCTGTTCCCGGTAGCTGCTGGGGACATAGAGCTTGTAGGCACGCGTGCCGGCGCGATTGCTGCACGATCCGGACAGATAGCGCCCTTTGCCGGCAAGGTCGATGTCAGGATCGATGTCCTGGACAGGTTGCAGGGCCGACATGCCTTTCCACTTGCCCTGTCCCATTTTGCGCAAGCGTGCCAGGATGTCCGCGGCCGGATTCGAGGCCGGATCCGGCTTGGCGGGCGCGGGATTGATGTCGCGCAGCTCCGGCTGCTGCGGCAGGAAAGCGGTCCAGTCCACTTGCTGCGCGGTCGTATTCGGCGCTGCGCCATGCAGCGCGCGCTGGATGGCGGCGGTCGCTGCCATCGGGCCGGAGCTTCGTAGAAGTTCGGTCGCTTCGCGCATTTGCGCGAGAAAGCCTTCATTGAGTTTCATGGAAATCGTTCCTTAAAAAATCCGTCCGGCCAAAGCGGCCTTGACGGCGGCACTGGCATGCAAGGCACCCAGCACGGTCACAGAGTCGATGGTTGCCAGCGCCAGTTCGGGCGTGACATCCGCACCGATGCTGGCCAGGCCCAACACTTGTATTTGCAATTTCTGTCCGGCGGCGCGCACGGCCTCCAGATCCGCGCGCGAGTAATGCTGCAGGCCGAGCACCAGGCTCTTGCGTGCGACGGTTTGCTTGATGACGTCGCCGTGTGCCTGCAGCTGATTGCGGATGGCTGTGCGGATCAGGTCGGTGCGGTTGGAATAGAAGCCTTCCTGCACCAGCAGGTCGATCTGCCCCAGGTCGATCGGACCGAGATTGATCGTGATCTTTTCTGTCTCCGGTACCTTTTGCCGGGCATCCTGGCTTGCTATTTCGCGGGTCATTTTCTCTCCGATTCCATCCTTAAACCATCTATAAACCATCCATGTGGATGGAGTATAGGCGCTTGAGTCATCCTGTCAAGCGCGGATTTACGTGTTTTTTAATACCAAAAAAACAAGAATGCTGAATCGACATTGCCTGGCTGAAAACGCAAGGTGAACTTGTGGACCTGCCGTTCAGGCTTACGGCTTGTTGAGGGCGGTGACGAAGAAATCGATGAAGGCGCGTACCCGCGCAGGCAGGTTGCGTTGGGTCGGATAGAACACGAACAGGTCGGCCGGTGCCGGCTTGTATTCCTCCAGGACGAGCTGGAGACGGCCGCTTTGCAGGTACTTGGCCGCATCCCATTCCGAGCGCAGCAGGATGCCGTGCCCGTCGAGCGCCCAGTTCAGCACCACGTCGCCGTCATTGCTCGACAGGGTGCCGCCCACCTTGACGGAATCGGTCTTGCGGCCGCGCGTCAGTCGCCAGATGCCGTGCGCTTCATCATTCTGGCGGTGGATGATGCAGCGGTGCCGTGCAAGCTCTTCGGGCGTGCGCGGCGTGCCGTTTTTCTTCAGGTAGGACGGCGCGGCGCACAGGAAGCGGCGATTCGACATGAGCTTGCGCGCGGCCAGCCGCGCATCCGGCAGCTCGCCGAAGCGGATGCCGAGGTCGAAGGCTTCCTCCACCAGATTGATGGGGCGATCGGTCAGTTGCAGTTGCACCTCGACGTCGGGAAAGCGCTGCGCGAAGGCAGAGATGATGGGCGCGACCGTGGTGCGGCCGAAGCCGAGGGTGGCGTTCACGCGCAGCAAACCCTTCGGCGCGCTACGGCCGCCGGCGACCTGCTCTTCCATCTCGCGAATCTCGGCCAGGATCTTCATTGCGTGCGCAAGATACAGCTCGCCTTCGGCAGTCAGGCTCAAGGTACGCGTCGTGCGATTGACCAGGCGCACGCCGAGCCGTTTTTCCATCTGGGCCAGGCGCTTGGTCGCGGCGGGCGGCGTGATGTCGAGTTCGCGCGCCGTGGCGGACAGACTGGCTTTTTTGGCAAGCAGCGCGAAGAAGACGAGTTCGGAAGCGGTGTCGGCTTTCACTTCAATTCAATAATGGTGTGAATTGAAGTGAATTATAGAGCCGCCGCGGCGGCGTATCGTAACACTCTCTGACTTTCCTCACGCAAGGAGCCGCCCGTGAAAATCGTTGAAATCCGCGAAAAAACCATTCCCATCAGTTCCCCCATCCGCAATGCCTACATCGACTTCAGCAAGATGACGCTGAGCCTGGTCGCCGTCATCACCGACGTGCTGCGCGACGGCAAGCCGGTGGTCGGCTACGGCTTCAACTCGAACGGCCGCTACGGCCAGGGCAGCCTGATGCGCGAACGCTTCATTCCGCGCATCCTGTCCGCCAGCCCGGAATCGCTGGTCAACGAGCAGGGCGACAATCTTGACCCGCACAAGATCTGGAATTGCATGTTCACCAACGAGAAGCCGGGCGGCCACGGCGAGCGCTCGGTGGCGGTCGGCACCATCGACATGGCGATCTGGGATGCGGTCGCGAAGATCGAGAACAAGCCGCTGTTCCGCCTGCTGGCCGAGCGCTACGGCGACGGCACGGTGAACAAGGATATCTTCGTCTACGCCGCGGGCGGTTACTACTATCCGGGCAAGAACGACGACGCGCTGAAGGACGAGATGCGCAGCTATCTCGACCGCGGTTACAACGTGGTGAAGATGAAGATCGGCGGCGCCTCGCTCAATGACGACCTGCGCCGCATCGACGCGGCGCTGTCGGTGCTGCAGGACGGACAGAAATTGTGCGTCGATGCCAACGGCCGCTTCGACATGGATACCGCGATCGCCTATGCGAAGGCGATGTCGCAATACGACCTGTTCTGGTACGAGGAAGCGGGCGATCCGCTCGACTTCGAATTGCAGGCGGTGCTGCGCAATTACTACGACAAGCCGATGGCCACCGGCGAAGACCTGTTCTCGATGCAGGATGCGCGCAACCTGATCCGCTACGGCGGCATGCGCCCGGACCGCGACTGGCTGCAATTCGACTGCGCCTTGAGCTACGGCCTGGTCGAATACCTGCGCACGCTCGAGATGCTGCGCCAGCATGGCTGGTCGCCGCTGCGCTGCATTCCGCATGGCGGACATCAGATGTCGCTCAACATCGCGGCCGGCCTCGGGCTGGGCGGCAATGAATCCTATCCCGACCTGTTCCAGCCTTTCGGCGGCTTCCCCGATGGCGTCGAGGTGGTGAACGGTTATGTCACGATGCCGGAGCTGGTGGGCATCGGATTCGAGGGCAAGGCGAACCTTTACAGCGAGATGCGCGCGCTCAGCAGTTGATGGTGTTCCGGCTGCGCGGTTTGTGACCGAGGGCTTACTTCTTGGCAAAAAATTGTCTGTGCTCACGTTTATCGAGCCCTTCAGTCCGGCCATTCGAACGGCTTTGACTTGCGTCAACGAAACCCGCGCGTGCCGGTGCTTACTATCCCAGCATGTGGGCCAACAAACGATCCCTCGCGATTTTTCTGGCAGTAGCCGTGCTTGCCGGAATGGCCTATTTTTTCTATGTGCAGTCCGGCAAGCGCACGCTTCCCGACGGACTGATCCAGGCCAATGGCCGCCTCGAAGGCGACCATGTGATTGTTTCCCCAAAAATTGCCAATCGCATTGCCGATCTGCGCGTGCGCGAGGGTGACACGGTGGTTGCGGGACAGATACTGGCGATGCTGGACGACTCGCAGGCGAATGCGCGCGTAAAGCAACTGGAATCGGCAGCGAATGCCGCGCGCGCCCAGGTGGATGCGGCGAAAAGCGCCTACGCCGTCCTGAAGAAAGAAGTGCCGAATGCGATCGGCATTGCCGAAGCCAATCTGTCGCGCGCACGCAATGGCGCGGCAAAGGCGCAATCCTCGGCACAGCAGGCGGCGCGCGAGTCGGAGCGCGTGCACATGCTGGTCGAGCGCCACTTCATCGATGCGCAGCGCGCGGAGCAAGCCGACCTCGCCCTGACCGCAGCCCGCTCCGACGAGCACTCAGCGCAGGACGCAGTCCGGCAAGCGGACAAGCAACTGGCGGATGCGCGGCTGGGATGGGACCGGCTGCAGGCGAAAGCCGCCGAGATCGCCGCGCTGGAAGCACAGCTGGCGCAGGCACGGGCAGCACTGGAAGAAGCGCACAGCGTGCTCGACGATCTGGCGATCAAGGCGCCGTCCGCCGGCGTGGTATTGACCCGCTTTCGCGACAAGGGGGAAGTGCTCGGCGCGGGCAGCCCCATCTTCGACATCGTCGACCTCGACAAGCTCTATCTCAACGTCTACGTGCCGGAAACCCTGATCGGTAAGGTGCGCCTGAACCTGCCCGCGCGCCTCTACACCGATACCTTTCCCGACACGCCTTTCGCGGCGACAGTCAAGACGATCTCGTCGCGCGCCGAGTTCACGCCCAAGGAGGTGCAGACGCAGGACGAACGCACCAAACTCACCTACGCGGTAAGACTGTACCTCGACAAGAATCCGGATCATCGTCTCACGCCGGGACTGCCAGCCGATGCAGTCATACGATGGAAGGAAGGTGTGGAGTGGACCCGCCCGCGCTGGTAGAAGTCGTCGACGTCGAAGGCTTTTCCAAGGCCTACGGCAAAACCAGTGCCGCCGACGGCATCAGATTGCATGTGCGGCGCGGCGAACTGTTCGGACTGATCGGTTCGGACGGTGCAGGCAAGTCCAGCCTCATCAAGGCGATCGCGGGTGTGCAGACCTTCGATGCCGGCACCGTCAAGGTGCTGGGCGTGAGCCTCGACTCCGAAGCCGCGTGCGAGAAGATCAAGGACCGCATCGGCCTGATGCCGCAAGGGCTGGGACAGAACCTGTACGGCGAGCTGAGCGTCGAGGAGAACATCGATTTCTTTGCGCGTCTGCGGCTGGTCGACGAACGCGTGCTGGCCGAGCGCAAGGCGGCGCTGCTCGCGATGACGCGCCTGACGCGCTTCCGCGACCGTCCGATGAAAAACCTCTCGGGCGGCATGAAGCAAAAGCTCGGGCTGGTATGCACGCTGATGCACGAGCCGGAATTGATCATTCTCGACGAACCCACTACCGGCGTCGATCCGGTGTCGCGCCGCGATTTCTGGACGATCCTGTCCAAGCTGGTGCAGGATCAAGGCATCACGGCCCTGATCTCGACGGCATACATGGATGAGGCCAGCCGCTTCCATCGCGTGGCCTTGATGCATGAGGGCAGGATTCTCGCCACTGGCGAACCGGATGCCTTGCACGAACAACTGCCGCAGGGAAGACTCTCGCCCGGCGCGCCGCTGGAAGAGGTGTTCGTTGCACTGATAGGCAAAGATTCGGTGCTCCCGGCGACCACATCGGCCGCCGCGCCGCCGAAGGAAGCCACCGGCACCAAGGCCATCGAAGCGAACGATCTCACCTGCGATTTCGGCGACTTTCGCGCCGTCGACCATGCGAATTTTTCCGTCGCGCCGGGCGAGATCTTCGGCCTGCTGGGCGCGAACGGCGCCGGCAAGACCACCGTCATCAAGATGCTCACCGGCATCCTGCGCCCGACCAGCGGCACCGGCTATGTCGCCGGCGTCAACATGCGTTCCGCCTCGCAAGGCATCAAGGAACGCATCGGCTACATGTCGCAGGCGTTTTCTCTGTACACCGACCTGAGCGTGGTCGAGAACATCCGCCTGTACGCCGGCATCTACGGCCTCGACCGGAAGCAGGCTGCCGCGCGCATGGAATGGGTGATGGAGATGGCCGGACTGGGCGGCAATCGCGATACGCCGGCGGCCAGCCTGCCGATGGGCTTGCGCCAGCGCCTGGCGCTCGGCTGCGCGCTGCTGCATCGGCCGCAAGTGCTGTTTCTCGACGAGCCGACGTCGGGTGTCGACCCGATCGGGCGGCGGCGTTTCTGGAACATCCTGTTCGATCTCGCGCGCCAGGACGGCGTGGCCATCCTCATCACCACCCATCACATGTCGGAGGCCGAATACTGCGACCGGCTGGCATTGATGCACGGCGGCCGCATGATCGCCGATGCCGCTCCCGCCGAATTGAAGCACGAGACGGAAGCGCAGGCAGGCGTCCTGCTGGAGATTTCCGCCCGCCCCTTGCAGCGCGCCTTGTCGCTGCTGAACGAAGCCGGATACGCCGGGGCGTCGCTGCATGGCAAGTACATTCATGTGTTCTCCCGCAATCCCGGAGAAGACAGCGGGCGCATTCGCGCGCTGCTGGCCGCGCTGGATGAACATCCGGCAATCGAAGCACAGCCCCTGTCCATCGAGGATGTCTTCGTGCATCGCATCACGCGTCTGGAGAAAGACGGCAACGGCACGCGACCCGAGGAGGCGGCATGAATTTCCAGCGCGTCAGCACTCTGTTCCTCAAGGAGTGGCGCGAGATCGTGCGCGACAAGGTGTTCTTCCTGCTTGCCTTCATCATGCCGGTCGCATGGATGGTCGTGTTCGGCTACGGCATGAACATGGACACCGTGAACGTGCCATTCGCGGTGCTCGACCAGGACCAGTCCGCCATGAGCCGCGAATATGCGAACCATTTCATCGACTCGCGCTATTTCTCATTCAAGGGCTATCTGCGCGATTTGCATGAAGGCGACCGTTTGCTGCGGGCCGGCAAGCTGCGCGTGGTGATCGTTCTCCCGCCGCGCTTCGAGCAAGACCTGAAGGGCAGGAAATCGGTGGCGATCCAGACCATCCTCGACGGCACCTTTGCCTATCGCGTGCGCGGCATCGCCGGCTATGTGGATGCGATCAACCGCGATGCCAACAACGCCTTGCAGGTGCAGCAACTGAGCGAGCGCTTCGGCATGCCGCCGGCGCGCGCGCAGGTGATGGTGCAGCCTGTCCACCTCGAAGTACGCTACCTGTTCAACCAGGCATTGCACAGCATCTGGTCGGTTGCGCCCTCGCTGATCATGTTCACCATGATGGTCGCACCCGCGGTCCTGACCTCGCTGTCGGTCGTACGCGAAAAGGAAACCGGTTCGATCTACAACATCTACGCATCCACCGTCACCCGTGCGGAATACCTGCTCGGCAAACTACTGCCCAACATCCTGATCTCCACCGTGAACGCCATCGTGCTCTGGCTGATTGCGACGCTGCATTTCGGCGCGCCCTTCAAGGGCAGCATCCTGTTCTTCTTCCTCGCCTCGGTGGTCTACGTGTCCTGCACTTGCAGCATCGGCTTCCTGGTATCGACGCTGGTGCGCACGCAAGGCTCGGCGCTCCTGATCACGGTCATTCTCGCGATCGTGCCGGCGGTGCAGTTCTCCGGCATGTTCACGCCGGTGGCTTTCCTGCCCACCAGTTCGCGCGTGCTGGCGCACCTCTTCCCGCCGGTGTATTACAACAACATCGTGCAAGGCGCCTTCCTGAAGGGAACCGGCTGGGCGATGCTGTGGACCGATGTGCTGTTCCTCGCGGTCTACGCGGCCGGCTTGCTGATCGTCTCCTACGCGGTCTTCAGAAAGCGTACGCCATCATGAACGATCGAAGCGCTGCGCCACGCCGCCCGCTCACGCTGTGGATACGCCGCGTGGCGGTACTCACGCAAAAGGACCTGAAGCAATTGCTGCGCGATATCCCGCTGCTGATCTTTGTCGTCTATGTGTTCACGCTCGATATCTACGTCGCCGGCGTCGGCATGACCGGCGATCTGCTGAATGCAAAGCTGACGGTGCACGATGCCGACCACAGCCAGTCTTCGCGGGAACTGAGCTATCGCTTCATGCTGCCGTATTTCGATTTCGCAGGTGAAGTCACGCGTCCCGTGCATGGGCTGGACTTGCTGGATCGTGGCAAGACCATGATGGTGCTCGACATTCCGGCGCGCTTCGACGAGACTCTGCGCAATGGACAGGAAACCGCGCACCTGCAATTGCAGGTCGATGCCAGCAATGTGGCGCTCGGCTATCTGGCGCCGTCCTATGTCGAGCGCATCATCGGGTATTTTTCGCAGGACTACGCGCAGCGCGTGCGGATGTCGCCGATCTCGTCGGGCGATCCGCCGCCGGTGATTGCCTCGATCGACAATCGCACCCGCGTCTTCTTCAATACCAATCTAAATGGCCACTGGTTCAACGCAGTCGGGCAATGGCTCACCATGATGACGGTGGTGGCGGTATTGCTGCCGGCGGCGGCCTTCGTCCGCGAGAAGGAGCGCGGCACCATCGAGCAATTGCTCGTCTCGCCGGTGACGCCGTTCCAGGTGATGCTGTCGAAAGTGATTGCCACCACGCTGCTGGTTCTGCTCGGCTCCGCCGCCAGCATGTACGCGATCATGCAACCGCTGATCGGCGTGCCTTTTCGCGGCGACGCGCTGCTGTTCTTTGCGCTCAACGCGCTGTACGTGTTCAACATTTCCGGATTGGGTTTGCTGATGGCGACCTTCGTGCGCAACCAGGCGCAGGTCGGCATGCTTACCATCCTGATCTCGGCGCCGATGACCATGCTGTCGGGTACCTGGACCGCGCCGGAATCGATGCCGCCCTGGCTGGCCGAGCTGGTGAACTGGTCGCCGCTGCATCACTTCATCGAATGCTCCTACGGCATTATTTTTCGCGGTGCGGGGCTCGACGTATTGTGGCCTTCGGTACTGGCACTGATCGGTTTGGGCGGCGCCTTGTTCGGCATGTGCGTGTGGCGCTTCCGGCGGCAGTTTGGCTAGCCGCGACGTTCCGCCGGCCGCAACAGGACGCGGCTCGCGACCTCCATGTCGATCATCTTGTGGCGCAGGAAATCGGCTGCGGCTTTCGTTCCGAGGACTTCCTGCAGTGCGATGCCCTTCTCGACCACCTCGGCGGTCACAAAGTCGCTTCGACGCGAGAACGGCATCGCGCCGGAGGGTGCATCGCAAGTTGTTCGGATCAGTGCGTCCATCGGAATATTCCCATGACTGTGTGTCGTTGCATGCCGTGCCGGCATGAATACGCATGTTATGCCGCCCACGGCGCGGCAGGGCTGACCCTGGAGGACAAATACTTGGCTTCGCGAGCCGAGAATCTAGCGTGACTTCGCCGCCACAGCCGCCGACAACCAGTCGCGCTCATCCACTTCCACAAGCTTCTTGAGGCAATCGATTTCCTTGTCCGACAATCCTTCCAGCACCTTGGGATCCTCGATGTCGAGACGGCCGCGCCGGGCCAGGATGTCGATCTTGCTGAGGTAATCGCCCATCCAGAGGATTTTTCCGATCGGCGACAGCCTTGCGAGTTTTTCGTCGGACTCCTGTTCGCGGATCGCGGTCATGACGGCGTCGGGGAAATGCCATTCGCGCCCGATGTTGCCGGTGAGTATGCGGCCCTGCGCGGCAAGCTCGTTGCAGAAGGTCGGCGATCCGATCGGCTGCCTGAGATCGCATATCTTGTCGATGATGCGCAGCGAGACCGTCAGGCCGACGTTCTGCACCAGTCCGGCGAGGAAGGCATCGAGCGGATCGGCAGGCTCATCCTGCGCCAGCATGTTACAGGCGAAGGCGCATTGTTCGGATTGCGCCCACAGTCGTGGCGCGAGATTTTTCGTGAACGCGCCGGAATTGAGATTGATGATGGGCCGGAACGCGACGCCGGAGATCAGTTGGCGCAGCCCGTTCTGCCCCAGCACCAGGATCGCATGGTCGATGCCGTCGATCGGCGTGCCGGGCCGGAAGGCGACGCTGTTGGCCAGGCGCAGGACTTCCGCGACCAGGACGACATCGTGCGAGATGCGGCGCGCCAGATCGACGCCGTCGAATTCCGGATTGCGCAGGCTTTGCAGCAATTGCGGGATCACACCCGGCATGCGATGCACCATGTGGGCGCCGGAATCCTTCGAATTCACCACCTCCTGGAGCGCGGCGAGGATCGTATCTTCATTGCGGTTGGTGAAGATCTCGGTCTGGTCTTCGGATTCGAAGAGCCAGCTCGAAAACATGAAATCGACCTGGTAACGCTGCATGGACGTCACATCGTCCGCGGCGAATCGGGCTGTCCGCGTTTTCACCGTCGGAGCTGCAATGGCGGCTGCTTGCGGCGCAGCGGCCTGTTTGCCGGAATCGGAAAAGAGACGTCGGATCCAGTCGATCATCGCGGTCGAAGAGTTGTCGTGTTGTACCGCCGGGGCGGCGGCGCCGGTGTTGCCGTCATGCATCATTTAAACACGGTATGACGGCGGCGTCGACAACTAATGATCCGATCGGCACAGCGGCCGTCCCGCCGCAGGGAGACGGCCGCTGTCGGGCAAACCCGCACGGCGCTTGCCACATGCGGGAGGCGGTGACACCTCGGGCTTCAGGTTTCAGGCAATGGCAGCGTTACCCGGATAGCGCTGTGGCTTTCCTCAGGAAGCCCAGGTCGAGCGGAGGCAGATATGATCTTCCGGCAGGGCGGACAGGACATTGCCGCGTTGCAGAAAGCGCTGTTCGGTCTCTGCGTCCTGCAGGTGCAGCAATTGCGCCGCCATCACGTCATAGACCGGAATCTCGCCGGCCGGCCGCACGCACAAGCGATACTTCACCTTGCCGTCATAGCGCAGCACATCGATGTTGCCGATCAGGTCCACGCGAATGCGGTAGCGTTCGCCGGTGTTGCCGCCGATGACATGAAAATGCTTGTACTGCCGGAATTCCCGGCGTTGCTCCGGATTCAACTGTTTCAGCAACAGTGTGAGCGACTTGCGATTGGCCCGCCGCTCGCACCGTATGACGTCGCGACGTGTGCGGTCGCTGTCCCGTTGCGCTTTCCGCATCCAGGACATGACGCGATCGAAGACACGCCCCACGCTGCCGAGCATCTGCCATGCTCTGTTCGGTGCGGGCATCTCAGCCCCCTACCGTCCTCGGCACCATGACCAGATCTTCCAGCGTGGGATCGAACTCCTTGACCACATGTTTCGTTTCCGCCTTCTGTTCGGAGCCGAAAGCGGAATAACCTTTTTCGAGCAAGCGGTCGAATGTCTCCTGCGCGGCCGCGATTTCTTTCGGATCGCCCATGTTCCACTTCAGTTCCTTATGGCCAGACGCATCCATAATGCTCATCTCGCCGATCCTCGATTCGAGTGCTTTTCTCATCATTTGCTCCTTGCCATCCGGGTTGGAAAAACTCCCTTCCTGATCAGGCCGCCGACTTCTTCGCGCGTTGCTCTTGACGACAAGCCTTGATGCGCGTCGTTCTGCGCGTCGTTCGCATCAAGCCGCCACAGTGTGATATACCGCGGCGGGCATTCGCCTTGCAGCCTTTGTCCTCTGCATCACTTAAGGACACCAACGACACAAACAAGATCGCTTTGCCGCTTGAAGAAACTGTGATCTACATCAAGTGCGATGCATCCCGCACACCGCCTGCGCACATCCTCCAATGGCTCATGTCTGCTTCGTCATCCTTCGACCATCTTTTTTTGCGCGCAGTTCTACAATCAGATAAATCAATGCCGCCATCGCCAGCGGCAGCAGATAGTAGACCGCGCGATAGGTGAGCAAGGCCGCCAGCAGATCGCTCTTGGGATGGCGGTCGGACAGCAGCGCGACGAAGACGGTCTCCAGCACGCCCAGTCCAGCAGGAATATGGGCGAGCACGCCTGCAATGGCGGCCACCAGCAAGGTGCCCAGCACCACGGGGAACGCGATCTGCTGTCGCAGCAAGACGAACAATATCGCCGCGATCAGGAGCCAGTTGACGCATGACATGCATAACTGCAAGAGCGCCAGCGGCAGCGAGGGCAAGGTCAGCTTCTTTCCCCGGAACTCCCAGGTGCGCCGACGCGCAAACGCGCACAACAATACATACGATGCGGCGGCTGCAAGGAGCGCGATGCCGAGCGCCTGCAAGCCTGCGGCCCCGAGCCGCCATTCGTCGGGCAGCGCGAATGGCGGCCGTGCGAATACCGCACCGGACAGGAGCACATATCCGATCCAGTTGGTGAACATGCTCATCACCACCACGCGGGTGATGACATCGGCATCGAGGCCGAAGCGCGAATAGAGTCGATAGCGAAAGGCAACACCGCCGACGATCGAGCCGATATTCAGATTGAATGCGTAGCTGACAAAGTTGACCATCATCACCTTGGGCAGCGGCAAGCCATGGCCGGTGGCATGACGGCCCAGCAGATCGAAGCAACTGTAAAGCGCGAAACTGGCTGCGGACAGCAGCAATGCGAGCCAGAGTTCCGAAGATGGCCGGCTGCGCATGGCGCCAACGACTTCGTCCCACTCGACGGAACGGACCTGGTTCATCAGTAGATAGCCGACAAGCAAGAAGAAGCCCAGCGTCAGCGCGCGGGTCAGCCAGCGCCACCAGCGCCTGGCCGCAAACGACCGATTCTCCGCCGGCGCCTGGCTGTTCATAGATGCGCAGTCTCGTTCAGGCATTCCGCGTCGTCGGGAGGCTTGGCGGGCGGCAAGGAGGCCAGCTTCGGCGCATGCGCGGGCAGACGTCCGGCCCATGCCGGGTAACGGCGCAGCAGATGAAACAGGACGAAGCTGCGCAGCTTGGTCCATGCGCTCGGTTCCTGCAGGTCCTCGGCTTTGACCTGCTTGCAACTGGTCGCCATCAAGCGTTCCAGCGCACCGCTGAGCCGGCTGTTGAAGTCGCGGTCGCGGATCATGACATTGGCCTCCAGATTGAGCGCCAGGCTGAACGGATCGAGATTGCTGGAACCGACTGTCGACCATTCGTCGTCAATCAGCGCCACCTTGCCGTGCAATGGCCGTTCGCAGTATTCATGGATCCGCACACCGCCGCGCAGCAGGTGGCGGTACAACATCGCGGCGGCGGTCTGCACGATGGGCATGTCGGGTTTGCCCTGCAGGATCAGCGATACTTCGACCCCGCGCCGCGCCGCCTTGCGCAGATCGCGGAGGAAGGCATAGCCGGGAAAAAAGTAGGCGTTGGCGATCACGACGCGCCGTCGCGCCAGCCGGATCGCCAGCCGGTACTGGCGTTCGATGTCGTTTCGGTGTTCACCGTTATCGCGCCAGACAAAGACCGCGTCTGCAGGACCGGCGACGGGCAGCGCAGCGACAGCGGGTTGCGCCTGGCGGCGCCAGAACCAGCGCCGCCGCACCTTGCCCTGTGCCAGTGCAGCAAGCATGAAGGCATGAATGTGGGCCACGATCGGGCCTTCCATTTCGACCGCGTAGTCCTGCTTGGCTTCGGGGCCGAAATCGGCGAGATGGTCGGCGGAATAGTTGATGCCCCCGGCAAATGCCCGCTTGCCGTCCACCACCACCAGCTTGCGGTGCAGACGGCGAAAATAATTGACCCGTAAAAACGGACGCGGCGCGGGATCGAAAACATGCAGGCGCACCCCCGCCGCCGTCAGCGTCGAAACAAATTCCTCCGACAGGGCGGGCGAGCCGAAGCCGTCGATGGTGATGTCGACCTGTGCACCGTGCGACGCCGCGGCAAGCAAGGCCGCATGCAAGGCCTTGCCGACCTTGTCGTCATACAGGATGAAGGTTTCGATCAGCACTTCCTGCCGGGCGGCGGCGATCGATTCGAAGACGCGCGGAAAGAACTGCTCGCCATTTTCCAGCAGAGAAAACTTGTTGCCTCCGATCCAGTTCAGGCTCACCCTCAGTCCCTCCACCGTGTAACGCGACGCACATTGCGCGCGGCCGATCCGCCCGAACATGCCGCGATGAAAGCTTCAGGCGCAATTGCCTGGACTCCTTCGACATTGTCGATTTCACGTCTCCCGAATGCACATTGGAATCTTCACAATCCCGTGTCTTTTTTACCTGCCTTTAACTTGCTGCCTAGACTGCTTCTGGAAGAGTCGCCGGTCGCGCCACGCGGCGTATTCCGCTGCGCCGTGCTGTCGACACTGCCGGCGCGTGTCCCCGCTTCACGCGATGAAGACGATTGGGGCGACGCGATGCCGGCGGCAGTCATCAATGCAACGAGAAGCGTCGCCGATGCGAGACCCTTCATATTTCCTTCACGAACAAATGAAAAAATAGACAAGCGGAGGTGCAAGTAACATGCCATTGGCGGCAGGGAAAGCAGGTGCTATACGGACCTGTGATCGCTTGGAGGAAACGTGGGAGGGAATACTGCGGTGGTGTATCGGGAATGCAAAAGTTGGGTTTGACGGCCCTGCCCTGTTTACCGCGAAGGCAGGCCATGGCCGAAATGCGGCGCATGCCTGTCGTGACGGCGCATTTGCAGGCGTGTCGCCAGCCAAGCGATGCCGCTTGCGATCAGATGCAGGAACGCGCATGCGGCGATGACGGCGCACAGTACTGCCTCAAGCTGCACGAACTGGCGCTTCAGCCCTTCCATCATGAATTGCTGCTCGCTTTGAAGCATCCACTGAAGCAGACACCACGCGATCGTGAAAAAAACGACAATGATGGTCGCGATCCGCATGGACAAGACGTGGCGGAACTGCCTTTCTGTCAGCGGAATGTCTTCTGGTGTTTGCCGGAGCATGATGCGATGCCTTCCTTTCTTCGCTGCGAATGACGCGCGATGTCACGGGAAACCATCTTCCCGCTTCCCGCAATATTTATCCACTTCATATTCTTCATAACCAATATGGATCTTGTGAATATCAGAATAAGACGCACAAGTCTTGACTCTTACGTGGCGTCAGGCTTTATCTTTTGCATATCGTCAGCAACAGGAGAACGCGATTGGAAACGCCACCAGAAAACCTGATCCATTCCGGCCAGCCGAGCCAGACAGCACTGGGCGTCGCCACCCTGCGCGCCGCCCATCAATTGCTCGACGAGCCGGTTATCTTCGACGACCCGCTGTCGCTGAGCATTCTTGGCGCGGAGGCTGAGGCGCGCTTGCGCGAAAACCTGTTTCAGTTCAACGACCCGTTTTCACTCGGCGTGCGTGCCTCCCTCGTTGCGCGCAGCCGGCTGGCCGAAGACGAGCTCTCGCGCGCGATTCAGGGCGGGGTCAGGCAGTACGTGGTGCTGGGCGCCGGGCTGGACACCTCCACACTGCGCCATGCCGACACTGCCGACGGACTGCAGATGTTCGAAGTCGATCATCCATCCACTCAGCGCTGGAAGCGCGCCATGCTGGAAGCAGCGGCCATCCCTCAGCCGGCGTCGATACGTTTCGTGGGCGTCGACTTCGAGCGCGATTCCCTGAACGAATGCCTGCAGAACGCCGGCTTCCGTCCCGATCAGCCGGCCTTCTTTGCATGGCTGGGTGTGACGGTCTATTTGCTGCCCGAGGCGGTTGTCGACACCCTGAAATTTGTCGGCGGCCTGCCGGCGGGTAGCGTGATCGTGTTCGATTATCGCGTCCAGCCATCGATGCTCGATCCCATGCAGCGCGCAATCGGCGAGCGTCTTGCACGCTATGTCAGCGCGCAGGGCGAACCATGGAAATCCTCATTCGATCCGGCGGCGCTGCAGGAAACGCTACGCGGCCTTGGGTTCAAGAGTCTGCAGGATCTCGGGCCCGACGATCTGAATGCGCGCTACTTCACCGAACGAAAGGATGGATTGCGTGTCGGAGGCGGGTTTCGCTTGATGTGCGCGAAGGTGTAGGGCGATACAGGCAGTTCAGACTGCGTCGGCCGCTTGTCGCAATGCCTGCTCGAATACCTCGACGGGTTGCCCGCCGCGGATCAGGAAGCGGTCATTGATGATGACCGCGGGCACGGAGTGGATTCCTTGATCGAGATAGAACTGTTCCTGCTCCCGCGTCTCGTCGGCGTATTCGCCGCCGGCGAGAATGGCGCGCGCCCGCTCCGGGTCCAGCCCGGATTTTTCCGCCAGGCGCACCAGCACTTCATGGTCGCCGGGGTTGTCGCCATCCGTGAAATAGGCCTTGAACAAGGCACGCTGAAGCGGCAATTGCCGCCCTTCGAGCTGTGCCCAGTAAAGCAGCCGATGCGCATCGAAGGTGTTGTAGATGCGCCGGCGCTTGTCCATGCGGAAAGTGAAGCCCAGCGACTCTCCGCGCGCCCGGATCGCTTCCTGATTGCTTTCCATCTGTTCAGGGGAAGCGCCGTATTTTTCGGTCAGGTGCTCGACCACATCCTGGCCCTCGGGCGGCATGGCCGGGTTGAGTTCGAACGGCTGAAAATGCAGGTCGGCGCTTACTTCGTCGCCGAGACGCTGCAGCGCCTGGTCGAGCGACTGCAGGCCGATTGCGCACCATGGACAGGAAACATCTGATACAAAATCGATTTTCAGCCGTTTACTCATGACGACTCAACTCATTGCGACTCATTGTGCGCGGCTTGCTGCGACCGGGTCTTTTTCGCCGGTTTGGCCTTGCCGCTTGCGATAACCGCCTTCAGACGCTGCAGTCGCGCGTACTCTTCGGGGTCGTTCTTGGCGAGCTGGCTCTCGCGCCACTTGTAAAAGATTGCCAGCCCGAGCATCGCCGCAGCGCCGACTGCCAGTTTTCCGCCATGCTCGCCGAGCAGGCTCGTCGCCTTTTCGGTACTCGCCGTCGGTGTCGTCGGTGGCGCAGCGGAAATCTGTCTCGACATATCCTCCGGCCGCGCGCCGAACAAGCCGGGCCTGGGCGACAGAGAATTCAGCATGGAAACGTGTTCGGGGGACATGGGAAACCTGCCTTTCGTATTCGATCCTGGCGATGACGATGCATTTATCGGATTAGTCCTTAAACCGCCCAACTGGTTCAGCGCGGTTCGCGCATTCTCCGACGAGGCATTCGCACCGCCACGCTCTCCTTTGCCTGGTGCAATAAGTGAATGCGCCCCCATGGGATCGAACTGAAATGTTGACGAGGCACAACGAGTACAAAATACGTGATCGCCCCGCCCCGGTCCATGACCTTGCGCAACACTCCTTCAATCTGCGAAAGGCAAGCTCGAGGGGAAAACGATGCTCCCCTTCGCAGGGAAACAGGTTTTGCCCGTCTCAGATCAATACGTCCTGCAGCAGCTTGCGCGCCACCGCATCGTTGTCGGTGCTGAGCGCGACAAAGCAAAATCCGTCCTGCCGCTGCAGCGTGCTGATGCCGCGCAGCGACAGCTTGGCGTCTTTCAGTTCGCGCGTCACGCGCGCCAGCGCACCCGGCTGGTCGGCAATGCGGATCGTGATCAGGTCGTCGGAAACGGCGTGCAGGCCCAGCTGATGCAGCAGGCGCATGGCATCGTCAGGGCGATCGACGACGAGTTCCAGCACGGCGGAACTGTCCACCGTCTCGCCTTCGATCTTCTGGATGTTGATCTGCTTTTGCGCCAGCAGGTCGGCAATGTCGGCCATCACGCCGGGGCGGTCTTCCACAATCAGTTTGATCGATTTCATGCTTGCTCCTTCACGATATCGGCAATCAGCGCATCGATCAGCGCCATCTCGGTGCCGGGCGCAACAATCAGGTGGCTGACGTCCTGCGTCGCCAGTTGCCAGCGGTTCTTGATGGTCTCGCTGACTTTCGGGAAGACCACGGTCAGCGCGTTCGCATTGCGCCAGGCGGGAATGCCCCTGCGGTTCATTTCGTCCACCGCATACTGCGCGAGTTCCTGGCAGCGCGCCAGGCGTTTGCGCAAACCCTGCTCGCCCATCACCTTGACCGCGTACCACAGCAAGAGCGGCGTGAATGCATTGCGCGAACCGGTGATGGTGGTGTCCATGCTGCCGATATAGCCGATGCTGCGGCCGATGCGGTCGACATTGCGCTTCCTGGCGATGACCACGCCACACGGCATTGGCGCGCCGATGAACTTGTGGCCGCTCAGTGCAATCGAATCCGCGCCTTCGGCGAAATCGAAGGCGGGCTTGGGATCGAGGAATTGCGCGAACGGGCCGCAGAAGGCCGCATCGCTGTGGATGTAATGCTCATGCACGACAAGATCCTTCAGGATGTCCTGTATCCGCCGGATATCGTCCCTGGCCTCCTTCATCGTCGTGCCGATGTTGGCAAAGATGATGGCAGGCACGTCACGGTGCAGGCGTATGCTTTCCTTCAGGTCTTCGTAATCGATCTCGCCGTTCTTCTGCGAACGGATCATGATGTGCCGCAGCCCGAGGAAGTGCACGTTCTTGGCCACGCTGTAATGCGTGTCCTCGGAAAAATACACGATCCCGCTCGGATACAGTTCGCGCGCCAGATAAAGGCCGTAGAGATTACCTTCCGTGCCGCCGTTGGTGACGTAGCCCCAGTAATCGTCTTTCGGTGCCTGGAACAGTGCGGCGAAAAAATCGATCACCTCGCGCTCCATCTCGCGCGTGCAGACGCGATAGGTGCTGGCCTGGAACGGGTCGCCGATGTTATTGGAAGGAAATTGCAGGAACCGGTAGAGCGACGCGTAATCGAAATCCCGCGCGACCGGGTAGCCGAGCGCTTCCCGGCTGGCGTCCCGCATCGACTCGTAGAGCGCGTCAAGGCGAGCCTGATCGTGAGCTGCAAGCATGAATGACCTCATGTCTTCTGGGTGTGGAATGAGAGGCGCAGCCGAATGGGCCGGGCCTGCCGTGCCTGCACTCCGCCCGGGTAAGGCGGGGGCAACGCAGCCGTATGATAATTGCTTATGAAGGCGTTTTGTGGCGTGGCATCAATTATTTCAGTGACATCGTCGCGCGATTTCAGTGTGTCGATGAACACACAAGTTGCTCCAAGCGCATGATATTTTTTTCAAACCCACCTATAATACGGCGCCCTGCTCTATTCGCTGCGCCGGGAACGTGAAAGCCCACGCCTTCCTTCTCGCGCAGCCGCTGCTGACAGTTTTCCGAATTAACCAAGATCTTTATCCCGAAGAATTCACTCATGCGCGCGAGAGACCTCGCGGCGACAAGTCGCCGCTCTCATGCCGAGATTTTGCCTGCCGGCCGTTTGCCGCAGAAATCATGCAACCTCGCGGCCTCCGCCACGTCTAAACGCGCCTAGTCTTGTAAACCTTATTTACGCAATGACAAAACCGACTAAAACTCTGACATTGAGCACCAAAGCACCGCGCCCGACAACGGCACCGCCTGTTCGCACCGTGAGCCATCCGGTCGATCCGCTCCAGGAAGCGAACAAGGTGACCGTCCTCACGAAGCCGCGACGCCTGGCGCCGGGCATCTTCGGCGCTGCGGAACACAATGCCGGTGCCGTCCCGCCTTCGCCGCCAGCGGCCGAGCCGGCGGCGCCGAAAGAGCCAGTCGTCGTTCGCAAGGTCGTATCGAAGGTTCTCGGCAAACCGACAGTCGGCAAACCGCAACAACCCGTTGTCACACCTGCGGCCGTTCAGGCCAAGATCAACCCGGCTTCGGAGGTCAAGGCAACGCACCCGGCCGCCGGAGTCGCCGCACCGGCACCAGCGGAAATCGACACCAGCACCTACGTCTTGCCGGAACAGAAAACGCCGGGTCGGCGCGGACGTCGGCCCTCGGAATTCGGCCAGGAGAACGATGAGATCGCGGCACTGAATGCGGTTGAGCGCGCCGAGCTGAATGCCGCTGCACGTTCGCTCAAGCAAGGCAAGCGATCCGGCGCGTTCGCGGCGGAAGCCGCGCTGAGCGAGGAAGAACTGGAACAGCGCCGCAAGCAAATGGCCTCGCTGATCCGCATCGGCAAGGAGCGCGGCTTTCTGACGCACGCGGAGATCCACGACCATTTGCCGGACGATTCCACCGGCCAGGAGGCCATCGAGGGCCTGATCCTCAGCCTCGGCGACATGGGCATCGCGGTCTACGAGCAGGCACCGGACGAGGAAACGCTGCTGTTGTCCGAAAACGTTACCACCGTCACCAACGACGACGACACGGAAGCCGCCGTGGTGACCGCGCTCACCAGCGTGGATGGTGATTACGGCCGCTCCACCGATCCGGTGCGCATGTACATGCGGGAAATGGCGACCGTTCCCTTGCTGACGCGC
Organism: Noviherbaspirillum sp.; assembly: GCF_035254865.1. Taxonomy (GTDB): domain Bacteria; phylum Pseudomonadota; class Gammaproteobacteria; order Burkholderiales; family Burkholderiaceae_D; genus Noviherbaspirillum. The sequence continues at coordinate 56,542 of NZ_DATFAF010000078.1, read as the reverse complement.
CAGGGCGAAATCGACATCGCGCGGCGCATCGAAGCCGGCTTCAAGGACATGATGCAGGCGATTTCCGCCTGCCCGATCGCGGTGGAAGAGCTGCTGGTGCAGGTCGAACGCGTCAGGAAAGACGAGATCAAGATCGACGAGGTGGTCGACGGGCTGGTGGATGCGGATGCCGCGGAAGACAGCGTGATCGTCGCCGCCGACGCGGACGAGTCCGATGAGGAAGGCCTGGACGACGACCTGGCAGATGAAGAAGACGGTGCCGAGGAAGGCAGCGCGGTGCGCATCGCGGATGAGCAACTCGACCAGTTGCAGAAAAAGGCGCTGGAAAAATTTGCCGTGATTGCTGCGCAGTTCGACAAGATGCGCGCCGCCGCCGAAAGCGACGGTCATGGTTCCGACGTCTATCGCGTGGCGCAACAGGCGATTTCCGCCGAGCTGCTCGGCGTGCGGGTTGCCGCCAAGCTAGTGGAAAAACTGTGCGATACCGTGCGTGCCCAGATGGCCGAGGTGCGTACCAATGAACGGCAGATCCTCGACATCGCGGTGAACAAGTGCGGCATGCCGCGCGAGCACTTCATTCGCACCTTCCCCGGCCATGAAACGCGCCTCGATTGGGCCGATGCGGAGGCGCAAAGCGGCCAGGCATACGGCGCCGCATTGCGTCGCTACATTCCCGCGATACACGAGTTGCAGCAGAAGCTGATCGACCTGCAGACGCGCGTCGGGCTGCCGCTGGCGGAGCTGCGCAAGATCAACAAGCAGATGACGACCGGCGAGTCGCGCACGCGCCAGGCCAAGCGCGAAATGACCGAGGCCAATCTGCGTCTCGTGATCTCGATTGCGAAGAAGTACGTCAATCGTGGCCTGCAATTCCTCGACCTGATCCAGGAAGGCAACATCGGTTTGCTGAAGGCCGTGGACAAGTTCGAATACCGCCGCGGCTACAAGTTTTCAACCTACGCGACATGGTGGATCCGCCAGGCGATCACGCGTGCGATTGCCGACCAGGCACGCACCATCCGGGTGCCGGTGCACATGATCGAGTCGATCAACAAGATCAACCGCATCAGCCGCCAGATCCTGATGGAAACCGGCTCGGAACCCGATCCGGCCACGCTCGCGATGAAAATGGACATGCCGGAAAAGAAAATCCGCGAAATCCTCAAGATCGCGAAGGAGCCGGTGTCGATGGACACGCCGATGGGCGACGACGGCGATTCGCATCTGGGCGATTTCATCGAGGACAGCATGACCCTTGCGCCGGCCGACGCCGCCGCGCTGGCTTCGATGCGCAACGTGATCAAGGATGTGCTTGACTCGCTGCCGCCGCGCGAGGCCAAGGTGTTGCGCATGCGCTATGGCATCGATACCGGCAATGACCTGACGCTGGAAGAAGTCGGCAAGCAATTCGACGTCACGCGCGAACGCATCCGTCAGATCGAATCGAAGGCGATGAACAAGCTGCGTCATCCATCCCGCGCAGACCGCTTGAAGACCTTCCTGGAAAACAGCTGAGGAGAAATGCTCCCCGCGCCAGGGGAGCATCTCGGGGCGCAATGCGATGACAAGCATTCCAACCGGCCTTTCCCACCGCGCAGGCGATCCAAGGCGCTGATGCCACATTTGATCAAAACGCCATCGCCTGTCGTCAGCGCAACCAGTACCACTGCATGTACCGATCGAAATACAAACCCTGCTGCATCAGATCAGCCCGCGTGCTGGAGCGGATGATGCATTGGCGCCATGATTCGCTTCCTTGTGCAAAACCGTGTTCGACGCACAGCGGTCCGTACTCCTGCGACATCGCCAGCACCGGATCTTCGCGGTAAGCCGCTCTTTCCTGCGCGGTGCCGCAACCGGCGAGCAACACAACCGCGGCACACAAGATGAATGAGGCACGCATCGCGATCTCCTTATGTTGTTGGTGTTGATCGGGATGCGTGTCGTCATGATGGGCGCATGGCTGCATCCCATCTTCAGGATAGGTGCGTACGGGAGAAATGCGAGGTCGTTCGATGCGGCCGACTGTTCTTCGTCATCCGCGGCAGGAAGGCGTCAGGACGTACGATTGCGCGGAGTTGCGCGACAGCCCTGTTTTTCTTTCTTGTAGCACAATTTTCTGCATGTTTGTTGTCCCGTGTCTTCATTCGGCTTCCGACGTCAATCCCTTGGCTTCGCAGGACAACCGGTAAGACCGAGCGTTCTCGCCAACTATGGTGAAATCAATCCAGCCTCTTTTGCACAGCACGGCACACGCAAAGAGAACACATAAAAAATAAAGAACACAAGTTCAACCATATTGGAGACAAACCATGTTGCCCGTTCGACTTCGCTTTCCTTTGCCAGCACCGCCTTTCCTTCGGGAAGAACGCGCGCGACCGCGTTGAGATTCAACAAGAGCCTATCCCGTCGTGGATCGCGCACATCGCTTTCCCTGACGCCGACCTGTGTCGCGCATCCGTGCGCGACGTCGCCATGTCGCGACCGCTCCGGTCCCTGACGGGATAGGACTTTTGTCATATCACGCAGCAGCGAATATTCATACAAACCAAGGAGACCATGATGGCGTTTGCACGAAAGGCATGGAAGCAGGCAGCACAATTCCTGGCCAAGGCAACAGTCGCGCTGTCCGCGTTACTCGCGGGCAGCGCGGCGGTTGCGGCCAATAACGATCCGATCGTACTGGTGCACGGATTTTTGGGATTCGGCCCCAATGAACTGCAGGGGACCAATTTCAAATACTGGGGCGGCTTCAACGATATCGAGGGCCACATGCGGAGCTACAACGGCACGCACCAGGTGTACACCGCGTCGGTCGGACCGGTCAGTTCGAACTGGGACCGCGCGGTCGAGTTGTATTATCAGATCAAGGGCGGTTGCGCCGACTACGGCGCCAAGCGCACCGCGCAGTTCGCCGCCTACGGCAAGATCCAGAAACCGGCAGGAAAATGCTGGGCGGCGGATCCGAACAACAATCCGAACCACTACCCACTCGCCTTGTACCCGAGCTGGGATGCAGCCCATCCCGTCCATTTCGTCGCACACAGCCAGGGCGGTCAAACGGTGCGCACGCTGATCCAGTTGCTGGAGAACGGGTCGCCCAATGGCGATGAAGGCGGCGGCGCATTGTACACAGGCGGCAAGATCGGCTGGGTCAAGAGCGCAACCACCATCTCCACGCCGCATGACGGCACGACCCTGCGCGACGTGGTGATCGATTATGTGCCCAATGTGGCGGACTGGTTGGGCAAGATCGTCGAGGTAGCCGGCCTGGGCGGCAGCAGCGCACTCTATGGCTTCGACCTGGAGCAGTATGGCTTGGCGCAAGGCCCGTCGGAGAGCCTGGCTGATTTTATCAACCGCACCCAGGGCGCACCCTTCTGGTCGCTGAGCAATCACGATGCCGCGCAATGGGATCTCGGGCCGGATGGCGCCAAGCAGCTCAACAGCTGGGTGAAAACGTCGCCGAACGTGTATTACTTCTCGGTGGGCAGCAAGGCCACCGAACAGGGCAGCTTCTGCTGCAACGGCACCGACCGGTTGATCGCACCGTTCCAGAGCAGCAGCTATCAGTATGCACGCGACGACATGATCTTCTTCACCAAGAACACCGCCGGTGAATGGGTCGTGCCCTCGTTGTTCACGCGCGGCATGGGCTCCTACACGCAAACCGATCCGAGCCGCGTGCTGATCGACAGCAGCTGGTTCCCCAACGATGGCGTGGTCAATACCATCAGCATGCGCGGCCCGAAGGGACAGAACCTGCGCAACTTCGACGGCACTCCGGTGCGCGGCGCATGGAATTACCTCGGGTACTACAATCAGTATGATCATTTCGATGTGATCGGCTGGCTGCGTTCGAGCAGTGAGGTCTATCCGATCTACCACTATCTGACGAGCATCCTGTACGGCCTGTAATACCGCGAGTTCGAAACGATGCGGGGTCGCTGCGGCGGCTCCGCATTTCCTCAAGCTGCAACAGCTCAGGGAAGAGATGATGATGGGAATGCGAAGACCTCTAACGTGGACGGCAGTCGCCGCCATCCTTCTTGCCGGCGCCTCATGGATGACGCGTGAGCAGCAGGCGATGCCGAAGGCCGCTGTCGAGCCCGACCTTTTCCCCTTTCTGAAAGCCACCAACGGCATGGACCCCGACAGCCCCGATGCAAAGCGCGGTATGATCGCGCACGATTCGACGCACCACGATAGCCCGCGCGACAAACTGCCAGGCCAGGCGCAGCCGTCAAGCTTGCGCCAGCTGGCCGACGTGCAGCAGGCGGCGCGGGAATTGCGTGCGAAGGGTGCCAGCGATGACGAGATTTACCGGATGCGCGCCGAAGCCCTGTCGCCGGAAACAGCTGCTCGCCTCGCCGAGATGGAACGTGCGGAGTCGATGTGGCAGGCGCGCGTCGATGCCTATCTTGCGGAGAGAAACGCCTTGTCTGGCGGGGACGCGCAACAAGCGGCATTGCAGCAACTGCGCGATGCGCGCTTCAGTGCCGAAGAACAGAAACTGCTCGCGGCCTATGAACCGTCACGGCTGCCGCAACTCATGCCGCCCGATCTGCCGGAAGCGAATCAGTAATCGTAACCGAATGCCATGCCGCCGCCCCAGTTCAGACTGCCGTCGGCACGCGCACCCGACACATAGGTTTGCGTCTTCCACGATCTGTCCAGCTTTTGCTTGAAGCAGGCTGTAAAGCTGCTCCGCCTTGGTATGGCGGCGAAGGGTTTGTCCTGGCAATCAAATGCGATGCCTTCGCCATCCACCGGCGCCATCTTGAGCGGTGAGCCGGGGTCGGAGGCGGCGCGATCCCGTATGCGCAGGATCGGATCGAGCGTGGTCGCAGTGCCGAAACCGCCGCCCGAAACGCTCCTGCCATCTCCCAGACCGAAATGACGTTTGTCGCTCACGGCGCCGCCCAGCTTGAGAACGGGGTCGCGAAACAGGTTATAGGTCAGAATCCTTTGCTGCCGTTCCATCTTGCTGCGCCTGTCTTTGTCGCTCTTTGCAAGCGCATGCTTTTTCGCGGCCAGGACAGGCTTGGGCGGATGCTGCGGTTTGGCGGAGAGCCTGGACGGAGTCAGTACCGGATGCGAGGTCGGCGCGATCGTCAGATCGGAGGCAAAAAGCAAGGCGCCCGGCCATGCGCCGAGAACGCATACCGCGATGAAAGCAGGAATAGGTCGTTTGCATGGCATGGCCGCTCACCACATGGACGCTTGCGATCGAAAATATGCACGAAAAGTTGCAATTCGTCACCAAATTAACGTAGTTCTATCGACATTGCTGTAAAGAAACGTAACGGTGGGCGACTAACAGCGCCAGGGATTTTTGTCCCGACCTGCGCCTCGCCTGCCATTCGGGAATCACCGGTTTCGCCGGCGGATGGCGAATTGTGCATCCCGAAGTTGACGATTCCCGATATCACGCCGATCATGCCCTTCCTGTTGATATGCACGTTCTGGTATTGCGATCAGGAGCATGGAACATGCATTCGTGAATAATGGTCAACTAAGCCGGAAGTGCGTTGCCCCTACCCGCCTCGCGCAAAATTCCCTGTCTTGCGACTGCGTTCCGGCGTTGCCAAAATACGACAATCATTGCAATAGGCCTTAATAACCATATTTCCAATGAGGGAAATTCCAGATAATGGCCCTCAAACAGAATGCACTTCGACTGAATCTTCATGGGAAATACGAAGAACCCGCCAACACGGCGCTCGCGTCTTGGCGTAACGATTATCTTGCTGCTGTATGCCGTACTGGCCACAGCGCTGATCTGCTATTCCGAAAAGGTACGCGTCGAGCACGAACGCGCTCGCGTCTCGTATCTGGCCGGCGAACGCGCCATCGCGATCCAATCCAACATCGAACAGGCACTGTCCTCGGCCTATGCACTGGGAAGCATGGTGGAACTGACCAAGGGCGATCTGCAGGAATTCGATCGGCTTGCGAATACGCTGCGCATGTTTTATCCCGGCATTTCTGCGCTGGAACTGGCGCCGGGCGGCGTCATCCAGCGCGTTGTGCCCCTTGCGGGAAATGAAAAAGCCATCGGGCACAACCTATTGACCGACCCGCAACGGGAAAAGGAAGCCCTACTCGCCAGGACCTCGCACAAATTAACCCTCGCCGGCCCCTTCGAACTGCTGCAGGGCGGGCTGGGCGCCGCCGGCCGCCTGCCGGTATTCCTTCCCGATGAAAAAGGCGAGTCGCAGTTCTGGGGCTTTGTCGTCGTATTGATCCGTTTTCCGGAAACGCTCGTTCCGGCGCGGCTGTCGGAGCTGGTGGAGAGCGGTTACAACTACCAGATCTGGCGAGTCCATCCCGATACCGGGAAAAAGCACATCATCGACGCATCGACCAGGGAAGAATTGCGCAATCCGGTAGAACGCACGGTGCATGTGCCGAACGCAACCTGGACCCTGAGCGTCGCTCCCATGGATGGATGGATCGACACCACCACGCTGGCAATCAAGATCGGACTGGCTGTATTCATTGCCGCGCTGGTCCTCGTCATGACTCTGTCGTGGCAAAAATCGCATCCCGCCTGAATGGCGTCGGATCCTTCCCGGCTTGTCAACGCGACATGCGGACGGCGTGGCCCACAAATTTATTTATTGCCCTTGAGAACCAAACTTTAAAAGAGGAAACTAAGCTGTCTTTGGAGGCCACATGCACGATAACGACAGCAAAAACCTGAATGAGGCAAACGCAGTGATTCGCCTCATCAAAAAACTCGCCGGTTATCAGACCGTTGTCCCTGCCAGCGAGCAGCGCGTAATGCGACGCGATGCCCGTCCCAGAACGATCGTCGAAGTCACCGAAGAACTGCTGCGCCAGCAAGGCAAATAAGAGCGTCCGCTCTGCGCGCACAGAACCGATGCGCCTGATCCGAAGCGCAGATCAAGGCCGTCGCCGGACAGCTCCTGCAAACACTGCTTGCCGCCCCATGCACATCGGTATGGCGGCGCAGGCGAGTAGTGTGAAGCGCGCCCGGCAGCCGGTTCCATCCGCCGCTATACTTGGCTGTTATTGCGCGTTATGGTCCATCGAGGAGAAACCACCATGTCCGTCACTTTGTACACTGCATCGATTCCGGTATTCAAGCAAATGCTGAACAGTCTCGACGACATCCTTCGCAAAGCCGAAGCGCATGCGAACGAGAAGAAAATCGATCCGAATGCCTTGCTGCAGGCGCGGCTGTTTCCCGACATGTTTCCACTGCTCCGCCAGGTGCAACTCGCGAGCGATTTCGCCAAGGGCTCGGCCGCGCGCCTGGCCGGGATGGATGTACCGTCCTACGAGGATACTGAGCAGAGTTTTTCCGATCTGCATGCCCGCATTGCGAAGACGCTGGCATTCATCGGCAGCCTGATGCCCGCCCAGATCGACGGCCGCGCCGAACAGGAGATCGTGATCCAGCCCGGCACGCCAAGGGAGCGCAAATTCGCGAACCAGTCCGTGTACCTGCTTCACTATGGCTTGCCGCAATTTTTCTTCCATGTCACGACTGCCTACGCACTCCTGCGCCACAATGGCGTGGAAATCGGCAAGCGCGATTTCGTCGGCAGCTATTAGCGGATGCCGGATATAAAAAAACCTGCGACCAAAATCGCAGGTTTTTTTTATTGAAGCAGCGAACGCGTATCAGAGGCGTTCGATGATCGCCGCGATACCCTGGCCGCCACCGATGCACATCGTGATCAGGCCGTAGCGCTTGTTGGTGCGAATCAGTTCATACAGGCACTTGATCGTGATGATCGCGCCGCTCGCGCCCAGCGGGTGGCCCAACGCAATCGCGCCGCCGTTCGGGTTCGTGCGCGCCGGATCCAGGTCGAGGCCGCGGCACACGCCCAGCGACTGCGCGGCGAATGCTTCGTTCGATTCGATCACGTCCACGTCGTTCAGGCTCAGGCCGGCGCGTTTGAGCGCAAGCTGCACCGCCGGAATCGGCCCCGTTCCCATGAGGGACGGATCGACACCCGCCACCGCATACGACACCAGGCGCGCCATCGGTTTCAGGCCGGCACGCGCGGCTGCACCGGCTTCCATCAGCACGCAGGCGCCGGCGCCGTCGTTCAGGCCGGACGCATTGCCTGCCGTCACGGTACCGCCTTCCTTCTTGAATGCGGGCTTGAGCTTGGCCAGCGATTCGAGCGTGGTGTCAGCCTTCGGATGCTCGTCCGTATCGAACAGCACCGTGCCCTTGCGTCCCTTCACTTCGACCGGCACGATCTGCGACTTGAAATGGCCTGCCGCGATTGCGGCCAACGCCTTCTTCTGGCTGTCCAGCGCGAAGGCATCCTGCTCTTCCCGCGAGATGCCGAATTTCTCCGCGACGTTCTCGGCGGTGATCCCCATATGGCCTGCGCCGAAGGGATCCGACAGCGCACCCACCATCATGTCGATCATCTTGAAATCGCCCATGCGCTGGCCCCAGCGCGCCGCCTGCGCCGTGTAGGGCGCGCGGCTCATGGTTTCCACGCCGCCGCCGACCGCAATCTCGGTATCGCCGAGCTGAATCGCATTGGCCGCCGTCACGATCGCCTGCAAGCCCGATCCGCACAAGCGGTTCAGCGTCAATGCGGCCGATTCCTTGACCATGCCGGCATTGATGCCGACCACGCGCGAGACATACATGTCGCGCGGCTCGGTGTGGATCACATTGCCGAATACGATCTGGCCGGCTTGCGCCGCCTCGATACCGGCACGCGCGAAGGCTTCCTTGACCACCACCGCACCCAGGTCGCAGGCGGAAATATCCTTCAGTGCGCCGCCAAAGCTGCCGATCGCGGTACGCGCCGCGCCGACGATCACCACATCCTTCGTATTTGCCATTTTCAATCCTTGCTCAAATTGTTGGTGGAAATTCCTTTGTGCCCGCCAGTCAGCGCCGGAAGTCGTTTCAAGCCCGTATGCGGCAATGCAACATATGAATGATACGCGATTCGTCAAATCCGGTTCTGTCATGTTCCGGACATTTCCACCTGCGGCCTATCCGCCGCGGGCGCGGAACAGATCGAGAGTGCGCTGACGCGCCAGTGTCGCGCTCTCCTGATGAAAATCGCTGCGCCGGTCGGAATTGAATCCATGACCTGCGTCGTAGACATACACCGGCACCGCTGGATGCAAGGCTCGCACTTTCTCGACGCCGTCGAGGGGAATGCTCTGGTCATGCCGGCCGAAATGAAGAATGATCGGGCAGCGCGGCGTTTCGTTCGCCATCTGCGGAATCATGCTGCCATAGTAAGCCGATGCGGCGGCAAGTCCCTCGCAGCGACAGGCCGCGGCCCAGGTGACCGAACCGCCGTAGCAATAGCCGGTGATGAAGACCGGCCCCTTTTTTTTCAGCCGGTCGATACAGGTTTGCGTATCCGCCACCGACAGATCGAAGGGATGCGCTTCCCGCGCGATTTTGATAGCCATCTGCCGATCTTCGGGACTGTAGCTCGCCTGCAGCCCCGGCGCTTCGCGATCATAGAGAGCAGGCGCCAGCACCTCATATCCCTCGGCAGCATAGGCGTCGCATTGTTCGCGGATATGCTCGGTGACGCCGAAGATTTCCTGAATCAATACAAGTCCGCCGCGCCGCTGGCCCTGCGCCGGAACGTGATACACGCCCAGTGTCGCTCCGTCACTCATCGTCATTGAAATCATTTTTCCTGCGGAAGGCATGGCATCCCCTTTTCTCGCTTGCGTGGACAAGCATCGCAGTATAGCGACACTGCGGCGTCGCTGATGGCTAGGCGCGACGTATCAGTCTTAGCAAGAGGATGAGAACGATCGCGCCGACCGTCGCAACGATGATGCTGCCAAGTAGCCCGCCGCCGGCCGATACGCCGAAGGTGCGGAACAGGTAGCCGCCGAGAAAGGAACCAACGATGCCGACGACGATATCACCGATTACGCCGAAGCCGCCGCCCACGATGGCACTGGCGAGCCAGCCGGCGATCAGACCGATCAGAATGAACCACAGGAATTCCATGTTCTTCTCCTCAGGCAAGGATCACGCAAGACGCCGATTGAAAGGCGCACGCATTAACATAGAAGATGCAGCAGGAAAGCCGTTGACAGCTCTCAAGATGACCGCAGGAAGATTGCCGGCCTTTGCGCATGCCGCGCAACATGATTACCTCAGGCAATGTCTTTCGCAAACGCACTCGAGGTGCGCGTGCGGCGCAGGCCGCCTGTGAGGCCCGCCACGCGCGCAGTTGCCAGGCGCCAGCACGCCGCGGGAAGCTCCTTGATGAAATCGCTGAAGGCCAGGGGATCGAAGGTCATGGCACGCAACAAGCGTCCGCGTTCACTGGTGTCCAGGACCATCCGCTTCCAGCAGGAAGGGCGGATCAGCGGATATCTCGTATAGGCCGTCCCCGAAGTCAAATGGCGTACGCCGCTGGTGCTATACGCTGGCAGGATGACTTGCGCGGCAAAATTCAGCCCGCACCACACCGAAGCCGTCAACGAAGCCCAGAAGCGGGGATTCGATTCGATCAGATAAACCTTGCCGCTGGCCGTTTCAATACGAGCGTCGATGTGCATGACGCCGTGATAGCTGCTGACCTCGCACAGTTTGGCCGCCATGGCTTCCAGCTCGCGGCTGGGGCGGAACACGATGCTTGAATCGCCCGCTTGCTGGATCGCGAAGGCGGTAACCCTGCCACCCAGCGCGAGCAAGCTGATATCGACATCGTCGCCCTCGATATACTGCTGGGCAACCAGCGGACCGTAATCATACGCATCGTTGTGCAGGACTGCCTGTTCGAAATCGGCCTTGTCATGCACGATATACACGCCGGTCGAACCCGCCAGCCCGAGCGGCTTGAGCAGGAACGGACTTCCGATGTCTTCAACCATCGCCTCATAGTCCAGATCGGCCTTTGAGGGAACGAAGCGCGTCTGCGGAACGGCCAGGTCATGGGATGTGCAGAACTGGTGGAATTGCCACTTGTCATCGAACATGTTGAGCGTTGCCAGCTCCGGGATCGGCGTCACCGGCAGCATCAGGCGTGCGCGCACCCGGCTGACGAGACGAATGGCGTCGCAGTCCACGGGTATCAGGATCACATGCGGCCGTTGCCGGACGATGCTGTTGACCAGGTCGACAAACAGATTGTCGTCCTTTCCCTCCAGGTCCACGGTAATCTGTCGCTTGCATAATGCCGACCAGCGAAGAATGCGGGTTTCCGGACCGCCGATCACGATGCATTTGGCATCGGTAAAACTGCGAATCGATTGCAAAACCGCCGACGTGACGCGTCTGCACTTTCCCAATACGATGAAATTGATCATGTTTTCCGCGGTCCCGTCTTGTTATCAAAAGAATAGCTACCGCAAGTTAATGTACCCGCGGTATTCCGGCGCCGATTGATGATCCGCAAGCTTGCACGCGAGCGTCTTCCGGAGGCAAATGAAAACTCCCATGCGACGCCCGGCGAGTTTCCAATGGGTATTGTTACAATGCCCCGATCAACGGACCGCCGCCCGGAGAGTCGGACCTCTGCCCGCCACCGGCACGCGGCCGCGACTTCCCGAGGAGACAAGCATGGATACAACTGCACAAGCCAGAATCGTCATCGAAGGCCTCGCGTTTGCCGAGGCGCCGCGCTGGCACGACGGCGCGCTCTGGTTCTCGGACTTTTACACGCACAAGGTCCATCGCATCGGCGCCGACGGCAAACTGGAGACGGTCGCCGAAGTGCCCGGCCAGCCGTCCGGACTCGGATGGTTGCCGGATGGCCGGATGCTGGTGGTCTCGATGACCGACCGCCGGCTGCTGCGGCAGGACAGTGATGGCTTGAAGGCGCTGGCCGATCTCGGCGCGTATGCGCATTCGCATTGCAATGACATGGTTGTCGATCGCCACGGACGCGCCTATGTTGGCAATTTCGGTTTCGACATGATGCACAAGGAACCGGTCCGTTCGACCGTGCTGATGCTGGTGGAACCCGACGGCAAGACGTGCGTGGTGGCCGACGATCTGCTCTTTCCGAATGGCTGCGTCATCACGCCGGACGGCGCGACATTGATTGTTGCCGAGACCTTCGGCAAGCGCCTGACGGCCTTCGATATCGCCGACGACGGTTCGCTTTCAGATCGGCGCGTATGGGCGGACTTGGGCGAGGCGTCGCCGGACGGCATTTGCCTCGATGCGGAAGGCGCCGTCTGGGTGGCATCGCCGCCAACCGCCGAATTCCTGCGCGTGCGGGAAGGCGGGGCCATCTGCGACAGGATCGGCGTCAACGGTCAGGCGATTGCCTGCGCGCTGGGCGACGCGGACCGCCGCACACTGTACATGGTCGTTGGCCGCGTTTCGAAAGCGGAGCGCGCACTGGCCGAACGCAAGGGCCGAATCGAGGCCATCCGTGTCGATGTGCCCGGCGCCGGATTTCCTTGACAACCTTGCTCTCTGCCCGTCAGACCGGCAGCCTTGCTTCGATTCCTGCGGGCGCGTTCCGCTGCGTGGATCCACACGCGCCGACAACCGTCTGGCGCAATGTATCTGCCGGCATCGGCTGCCAGTCGATGTGACAAGCGCGCAGGTTGCCCCGGATCCCCGGCATCATGTTGCAGGACTTGGAGAATGGCGTTTTCTCGACGGATGGCACCGGCAATGGTTTGGCTCCGTTTCGGCCCGGAGGCTGGCGATTCGCGCCGCTCGCCGGCGGCACCGCAGCCTGCACGCAAGCACAGGCAAGAAAGGCGAGTACGGGCAGGGTTCTCATGGCATGCATCAACTCGGTTTGTACAAGTAGTAATTGGCCGCATTTTCGGAGCGCTCCAGCGACATGGCGGGCAACACCGCGTGCGATGCCGGCGGCGCCATGATCGACTGGTAGGAAACACGACCGCCCTGGAGCTGCTTCGGCGAGCGGCCAAACCAGCGCTTGCATGCGCGGCAGAATGCGCTCGGATCGGAAAAGCCGAGCTGGAAGCTGAGCTTCTTCAGCGATACTTCACCCTTGCTGAGATATTGCTGCGCCATCTCGCGGCGGGTATCGTCGACCAGCTTGGTGAAGTTGGTGCCCTCCTCCGCCAGGCGGCGCTGCAAGGTGCGTTCGCTCATCATCAACTGCTTTGCCACTTGCTCGCGTTGCGGTTCGCCATCGGGCAGCATATCGGCCAGCAATGCCTGCACCTTGGTGCTGAAGCTGTTGTTCGGCTGCGGCGCCTGCTCCAGCTTGGCCAGCATGCGCAAGGTCCAGTTGCGCTGCGACTGCGCCAGCTCGGCCAGCATGCGCAAGGCCCAGTCGGCCGCCATCGGAAACGCGGTCGGGATCGTGGCCGTCAGGTCCGCGTCGTCAAACTCCATGCTGTTGACCGCTCCGCCGAAGCGCACCTCGCAGCCGTACGCCTCCGCATACGCCTGCTCATTCTCGGGTGCGGGAAAGGCATAGGTGACCAGTACCGGCCGCACGTCTTCGCTGGTGGTGGCGGATTGCAGCGTGCGCAGCACCAGACACCAGACGAAGTCGTAGTGCTGTTGCGGAACGCGGCGCTGCCCACCGGGCAATTGCAGGCTGACGCGCGTACGTCCGTCGAGGGCTTCGATGGTGCTGTGGACGGTCGGCGATACCAGCGGTGTATAGCGCACCAGGTTCTCGATCGCGGTCTTGACGTCGGGTGACGCGCGCATGATGTGTCCCATCAAGCCGGATCGGTCCAGCGGTTGCGGTGATGCCACCTTCAGTCCAAGCAAGGGATCGCCCGACACCTGCACCACAAGATCCCACAAATGACTGAGCTTGTCCGAGAGCGTGAGCGCATCGTCCGTCATGCATTCGCTCTCTTCCAGGCCGACCTGCCTGCACAATGCGTCGATATCAAACCCGCGCGTTGCAAGACGGGACTTGATGCCACGTACCAAATCAATCGCCGACGAGTATGTCATGCTGCTTCTCCCACTGAAGATGCACTCCTCACACCAACAAGGCTTTGCGCCTCGCCATTCATGACGCAACCACGGAATCTCCCGGGCACGGCTCAGGGGATCGCGGCGGTACGCAGGCGTGTGCCGATGCGCTGGCGAAGTTCTTCCAGTTTCGGATCGACCTGCGAACGCGTTTCGGCGGCGAGTTTTTCTCCCAGCGCCTTTTGCATGTCGGGCACCATTTCCTCGAATTTGCGCTTCACCGGCGACTCGAAGATGGCGATGATCTGGCGCAGTTCATCCTCGCTGAATTTTTCGGCGAGCATGGGCACGATGGTGCTCGGCACCAGCTTGTGCGTCTTGTCGAGCACCATCGGCGTCGTGTCGTCGAGGAACTTCTTCGCATCTGCCGTGATGTCTTTCATTGCCGCGTCCTGCTTGTCCGGCGGCACCCGCCCTTGCAGCACGACGCGCGCTTGCGCCACCGCTTCCGCCACCGGGCGTTGCAGCATCGATTCGCCGAGCGCATCGACCTGCCACAACTGGAGCACCTTCTGCACGAGCTCTTTCTTGGCGGGCGGAATCGCGGTCTGTGCACTGGCCGCACTGGCGGCGATCATGACGGTGATGGCAACAATGGATCTGATCATGGAAACACTCCTCTAAAAATCGGTCGCGCTCTGCACGCGACACTAGAAACGCTTGGTCAAACTGAAACCCAGATACCGGACGCGAATCCCGCCGGCCACATCCAATCCCGCATAGGGGTTGTAAACAATGTTGAAGAAATTGGTGCAGTTCATGTTGCAACTGCTGCCGGCGGGCACGTTGTAATCGCCCTTCATGTAGCTGGCCGTCACGTTGATGTCGGTGTCCGGGTTGATCTTGTAATTGAAGCCCATGCTGTAGAGCTTCGTATCCGGCAGCGGCGCCACCAGGTCGAGCTTGTCGGCCGGGATCGAACTCTTGCGCGGCTCGTAGCCGAAGCGCAGCAGCAGCTTGTCCGTCACCTGCGTCTGCAGGCCGAATCCCCAGTGCAGCACGCTCTTGTAGCCGCGTGGCAGACGCAGCTGCGTGGAGTCGTTGATGCCGAACATGCGCGCCACTTCGAGCAGCTTGATGCTCTGGTCGAACTTGAGTGTCATCGCATCCCAGCTCCCCCAGTCGGTGTAATTCGCATCGACATTGAACTGCACGCGTTTGGTGGGCTTGAACTTGAAGCCGACCTGCATGTGCGCCGGAAAGGGAATGGTGGCGCTCATGTTGCCGCTCTGGACTTCGGGAACCGATTGCGGCATGCCCAGGGTCGCCGCGATGATCGGGCCCATCAGGCTGCTGTAGAGACCTTCGACGAAGCGCCGGATCATCGGATCGGTCTTGAATTCATAACGGCCGCTGTAGCGGGTCTTGGATCCGCTCTGATACACCACGCCCAGCGCGAACCAGTCCTTCGGCTCCCACAGGATGCCGAGGTTGATGGTCGGATCGACCGGCGCGGTCATGTCGATCTTCATGTTGGCGGCGCGCTTGAACGGATTCAGGCGCCCTTCCTCGCCGCCGCTGCACAGACCTGGTCCCAGCGTGTCGAGCAGGTTGCCGCCGTCCTTCGGGCACCAGCCGTTCTGCAACTGGCCGGTGATGCCGATCAAGGTATTCGGCATGCGCATGTCGGTATTCAGTACGAAGGCCGCATGCGCCAGAGGCACCGCAACGCCGACGCTCAAGGTGTCCGACACCTTGTAGCCGACCGCGGGCGACGCCAGCACCATCCGTTGTATGTGCGTGACCTTGCCGTCGAAATTCCCCGGATCGTTCGGATCGGTCCGCGTGACGCTCATCGCCTGCGTCACATAGGTCGCGGTGCCGTAGGTAAAGGGTGAATCGGGTTTGTTGAACGAAAACCCCGGCCCGCCGGCGACCGCCGCCGGCAGGCGTGCGCCAAGCAGGCCGATGCCGGGAATATACAGCCGCTGCCTTTCTTCGCCGGTATGCGTGCCGTTTATCGGGTCCTGCTTGAATCCGCCGATGTCGAAGTCGTCCGGCTGATGGAAGGACGCGCTGGTGCGGATCGACGCCGCGAAGAAGCTGTGGGTGTGCTGCTCGCCCTTCAGGCGCGTCAGGCCCGCAGGATTGAAATGGATCGATTCAATGCCTGGCGGATCCGCTGTCACTGCATTGCCGAGCGACATGGCGACGACACCGGTGACCAGATTTTCGGTAAGCGCCGCATGCGCCGCCGGCAGCCCGCCGGCGCCAAGCAGACAGACTGCTGTCATCAGTCCGGCGCGCGATCGGCGCCTTGTCACGCGAGTGGTCATCTCTTTGTCACCTCGATCAGAACGACAACGGCATGCTCATGCCGAGGCTGAAGTTAGGCGAGTCCGCCGTCAGGCCGATGCCGGCGGTGAAATTGAGCGTGGTCTTCGGCGAGACGCGATAGCCGAGACCAAGGCTCAGTACACCTGCGGTCTGCGTCTTGGTGCGATAGACGCTGCCATTGTCGAAATGCAGTTTGGTGCCGCGCGAAATCGTTTCCTGGATCGAGACCGAGGTCGAGATGCCATAGGACAGCGCATACGCAAAGCCCAGGCCGAAACCGATGCTCGCGCCCGGATCGACGCGGTTAAGCACGAGGTTGCCGTCGCGCCGTTGCGAAAGGTGCTTGGCTGCGGTGCTGTAGGAAACGTTAAACGAACCGAACAAGGCCACCGGATCGACGATGTGGTTGACGTTCAGGCCGCCGGTCAGTGTCGCCACGCCGGAACCGGTTGCGAGGCTCTGGTTGGGATCGACCTTGAAGGGGCTGCGGCCGGTCGGCAGGCGCAGGTTTGCGGTGAAGGTGGTGGACGGCTTGCCGCGGTGCGCTTCCCACGGCTGGAAGCGTGCGC
Source organism: Noviherbaspirillum sp. (assembly GCF_035254865.1). Taxonomy (GTDB): domain Bacteria; phylum Pseudomonadota; class Gammaproteobacteria; order Burkholderiales; family Burkholderiaceae_D; genus Noviherbaspirillum. The sequence continues at coordinate 39,778 of NZ_DATFAF010000078.1, read as the reverse complement.
CGATGCCGATGTCGCCCAGCGAGTGGGACAGGCCGGAGCTGGTCGGGCTTTCGGAATACTTGCTCACCAGCGGCAGGCTGAAGCTGCCGGTCAGGTTGTCGCGCAGGCCGTAGTCCAGCGAGAGCGTGTTGGTGATCGCATGCGAGCTGTCGTTCTCGATATTGAACAGCGTGAGCGTGCCGTCGCTGAAGTTGGCGTTGATCTTTTCCTGGCCGATGTAGGTGTAGTTCAGGTCGTAGGTAGCCTGGATCTTGCCGCGCTTGATCAGCGAGTACTGCTTGTCCACCGCGGTCAGGGTCTGCTTGAGCAAGGTGGTCTGGTCGGTATCGCCTTCCTTTTGCTTGAGCGCTTCGCGTGCCGCCGCCGTACCGGGCGCGTCGCTCGCCGCCGAAGACGACTCTTGCTGCGCATACGCAGGCAACACCAATGCAGCGGCAATCAAGCCCAATAGCTTATGAATTTTCATGACAACAACTCCCTTAGAGATGGATGGTGTGGCGATGCCTGTCCTGCCTTATTGCCTGCGCAGGTACACCCCGCCGAAGCCCGAGTTGATAGCGCGTTCAAGCATGTGGGTATTGCCGAACGGCTGGAGGTTAGCGACATCCCGTACGCGGTCCGTGTCGATCACGCCCAGTTCCTGGTCGGACAGGGCGAGTTGAGCGACCGGCGGCCGGTCCTTGGGGGGATACAGGATGAAGAGGGTATTGCGGTCCCAGAGCGTTGCGAACTCGTCGACCGAAAACACGATGTTGCCGGCCGAAGGGTCGGCAATGTAGACAAGCTCGCCGCGAATGCCGCGCAGCACGACGAAGTGCTTGGCGCCGGCGTAATCGATCGGCACGATGGCCGGATGGTCGAGCTCGCGCAAGTCCTTCACGTCGGCGCGAAAGCCCGCGCTGTTGATGCCGAGCGAGGCGACATAGCGCTTCATGTCGAGCAGGGAAAAGCCGCGACGCTCGATGATCTTTTCCTTCTCGCCGCGCTCCAGCATGCCTTCCATCGCCTGCTGTTCGGATACCTTCAGTCCAAGGTGGTAATTGAGGATCGTCACCAGTGCCGCGGAGCCGCAGCTGTAGTCGAACGCCTGGCGGACGATGTGGCGATACTTCAGTTCGGAAAACGGCTCGAGCGTGACCGACTCGGTGATGGGGCCGCCGCCGACGGCGGCGAGCGGCAATTCGAATTGCTCCTTGGGGCGATCGACGGGCTCGAAGCGGGATGTCGCGCCCGAACCCGCAATCAAAAAGGCGATGGCGCCAAGCGCAATCATGAACATGTGGCTGTCCCCTTCATGTCTTTTCCTCAAACGTGAATTGTGTCCGGCGTCGCGATGTGTCCCGCGCTCGACTTCGCTTCTGATCGAACTCAACGGCCCGCAATTCTTGTCGTTTTGGGTACGTTGCGAAGTGGCTTTAATGTACGAGGGACTTGCTAACGCGAACTCATCCGAACGGACGAGATTGGATTGCGCCGCATCAAGCCGGCCGCATTTGCTTGCTTGACAGATGCAGATAAATTCTTGATGGAAATAACCATGTCATGCATAGGTGATACAGAGACAGCGCGCGCTGCGGATTGCGTCGCGAATGTACGCCATTGCGGCCGGAGTCACGCCTCCGCGCCGCAAATATTTCTTTCGGTAAATTGAATGCGCTGTTGCGTCAGGACGCGTCGCGTGTGCTCAGGAAATAATGCAGAGCTTGCGCGCGAGCGAAATGGCTTCGGTGCGATTGTGTGCGCCGAGCTTGATGTTGATGTTGCGCAGGTGTGTCTTGACGGTGGTGACGGAGACGAACAGCTTTTCGGCAATCACCTGATTGCCATAGCCTTGCGCCAGCAGCATCAGCACGTCCAGTTCGCGGCCCGTCAGTTCATTTTCCATCGCGGCATGCGCCTTGCCCTGCGCGCCGCCTTCGGCATGCGAAGGAAGCGGCACGGCGAGCATGGTTTCCTGCGAAGAACGAAGGATTCTTTCAACGAATGCACGCAGCGCAATGTTCTCGTTGTTCGCGACATCCTTGGTGCCCTCCAGCATTTCGCGGATCAAGGCCAGCAGCGCCGGCCCTTCATCCTTGAACACGCGCACGAAGCCTTCGGACATGGCGTCCTGCAGGGTTTCGCGTATCGCGCGCATTGCCGGGTTGCGCTGCCCCGCGAAGGACAGCGCCAAGGCATACAAGACCTTGACGCGCAATGCGTAGCGCAAGCGGCCGCGGCTGTATGCGTCCTGCAAATGTTCCTTCAGCAAGGGCAAGACATGTGCCGCCTGGCCGCAATGCAATTGCAGGCGCGCCCTGGCGAGCATCGGCGTTTCGATATCGTCCGCAATCATCTGCAACTTGCGGCGTTGCCACGCGGGCGCGCTTCCGACCAGGGCCAGCAAGGCCTTGGCGGATTCGATGTCCTGGTCGAGGATCGCCATGCGTGCCTGTTCCAGCCGCGCGATGTCCACCACGCGCGGCAGCATGCGCTCCATGCCGAGCTGCTCCAGTTCAAGCAAGGTCTGCAAGGCATCGTTCACATTGCCTTCGGAACGCAGGATGCGGGCATGGATGAGGTGGCTGGCAATGAGCTGGTCGGGAATGCCCGCGTCCTTGACCAAAGGCAGGTATTGCTTCAGCAAGCGCTTGGCTTCGTGCAGCGAATCCATCTCATACAACACTTCGGCCAGATAGACACTCGCAAAACCGCTGTCGCCGCCCTGCCGCAAATCCGGCGGGTTGGCGCCAAAGCCCATCAACGCGCCGGCGATCCGCAAACGCATCTGCGACTCGTCGCCGATCAAGGCCAGCAAACGCGCTACCGCAGCGCGCAAGTGCCCTTGCGCCAGGTCCAGCATGCTGCGCACATATCCGGCCACTGCGATACTGAACAGGGGCCCTACCGCCTGCTGCTCCTGGGTCGCCTGATCCAGCAGCAGACGCGCGTCCTGAAAGCGTCCGATCGTTGCATAGTAATAGGCGCAACCGATCATGAGCATGCTGCGCAAAAACGGTTCCTGCGCGGCACTGCCGAGAATGTGCGGATCGTCCCACATCGGCGCCGTCTCTTCGATGCGATCCATCATCACCAGGGTGAAGGTGCGCAACACGTTGTAGTTCGGATGCGGCAGCGGCGACACGCCGTCGGGATTGGTCACCGTTTCCAGCAGCGTGAGCGCTTCCGAACTCCGGTTGATATGAATCAGCGACCACGTATAGACCGACATCAGTTTGGGATGCTTCGCCAGGCTGGCGCGCTCCAGCACGTCGAACCAGCGCACCAGCAGGCGAACGCGCCCCTGCAGGAACAGCGACTCGGCATGCTTGTCGAGCAACTCCAGCACTAGCTCTTTATCGCGCGAGGCCATTGCATGATCAATGGCATGCGTTGCGCGTCCCTGCTCGATATACCAGTTGGCCGCGCGGCGATGCAAACTGGGAGAAAGGCCCGGATACTGGCGTTCCAGCTGCGCCCGCAGGAAGCCCGCGAACAACGGATGATAGGTGAACCAGTTGCGCCCTTCGTCCAGCGCGGTCATGAACATATTGGAGCGCTCGACTTCCTGCAGCAGCTCCTTGCTGTCGCTGCGGCCGGTCACGGCATTGCAGCTTTCAGCAGTAAATTTCTGCAGGATGCTGGTCTGCAGGATGAAGTCCTGCAGATGCTTCGGTTTCTGCGAGAGCACATCCTCGGCGAGATAGGAGGCGACCACCGTATTGGAGCCGGAGAAGGTCCGGATGAAACGCTTCGGGTCCTCGCTATCCTCCAGTGCCAGCGAGGACAGCCACAGCGCGGCCGCCCATCCTCCGGTGACCTGATGCAGTTTTTCGACATCCTGGCTGTCAAGCTTCAGCCCGCGCTTCTCGCACAGGAACTGTCGCGTTTCCTCCAGGGTGAAGCGCAGCTGTCCCGCATCGATTTCCAGAAGCTGCTGGCGCGCGCGCAAGCGCCCTAGGCTGAGCGCGGTCTGCTCGCGCGAACCGATCACGATCTTTTGTTGCGGGCCGAGCAGTTCAATCAATTGTTGAACGACGGAAATAGCGGCCGGATTCTGCAGATGCTCAAACTCGTCGAGGATCAGCATGAATGGCAAGGGGGTCGACGCGACCGCCTCCATCAGATCGAAGCTGTCGCTGTCGCGCGCATGCGACGTTTCGCCCGGCATCAATGCCGCCGCCAGCGCGGAAGGGATCTGATCCAGTTGCGCGAATGCCTGGCTCAGGCAAGTCATGAATCGGTCAAGATCGTTGTCGCCCGCGTCCAGCGTCAGCCAGACGATCGCATATCCGACCGCAGTAAACAGATCGTGGATATCACGCAACAGCGTGGTTGTGCCGAATCCGGCCGGGGCCTGCACGAGAATCAGTTTTGCGCCCGCGGCCTGCCGAATACGCTCGGTAAGGCGATCGCGCGCGACGAACGGTGCACCCATCGCCGGTGGCCTGAATTTGGATGGCGGCGATCGGGGAACCGTGGGCTTTTCCCAAGGCGTAGTAGGTATTGCTGCCATTCAGATCACCCGAAGAAGTGGACCCTGCAACATGTCGAGCGATGCACGGTTGCGATTCCGTATAGCACTCAAATGACGCGAAGAAAATTAGGAGATTACATAAGATTGTCGGCGGACCAATAGAGGACTTCCTCTAATTTTCGACCGGTCGTACTTTTTCTTGCGCTGCACCACGCGCATGCCGGAGTACTCGTGCGAGTCATTTCATCCCGGCGGCGACGGTGGCTGAATCATGCCGCGATCGCATTTCATTTCGATGGGGAAATTTTTTTCTGCTTGGCTCTCGCGGCCAATGTTTTGGCTTCGGCGGTAAGGGCGTCGCACACCGTTTCCGCGTCGTGTTGCCCTACTATGAAGGCTCTTAGTATTGTTGAAATATTAAGAGCTGTACGGCGCTGGATTTCACGTCCGGATGGCAATGCAAGTCGCCGACCGGGCAGCGCAAACATGTTTCCACAAGAAACAGGGAGCCAGCGTTAGCGGCAAATGAAGAAAAAAACCTTTTGAATAAATTTTTTTATCGAATTGGAGACTATATATGAAACTGCAACTGATCAAGAAGACCGCAATTGCCGCTGCTCTGTCCGTAGTCGCTATGGCCGCTTCGGCCATGACCCCGATGCAAGATGACAGCCTGAGCCAAGTTTCCGGCCAGGACGGCGTGTCGATCGCTGCCAACCTGAACGTTGACATCGGTTCGTTCCAGTACACCAACACGACCGACAACAATGCAAACATCAACTTCAATCACATCAAGGCAAATGGTTTGATTGCAGCCACCATCGACGTGATCAGCGGAACCACCTTCGGTGCGATTCGCACTGCATCCGGTGTGAGCGGCGACTTCTTCAATCCGGCAAGCGACGTGGTCCAGATCGCTATTCCGGCTGCAACTCACGTCTCGCTGCCGGCTCCTGCCCTGTTGAGCGTATCGGTTGACAGCGTCACGATGGGCGGCAGCACTGCCTCCTTCGGCAAGATGGCGATGAACCAGATCGACCTGCGCGGCACCAGCGTCTGGATGTGGGCACACTAATCAGCCGCCGCTGGCAACAGCGACTGGCCTGATCTAGCGACCTGCCCCCGGTGTCATGCCGGGGGGTTTCCAGCAGCGCTTTTCATCGGTCCCGATGGTTGGCTAACGGATCGGTGAAGAGCGCGCTCCCGGCAAATCGCCTGGCGGCACTGCTCCGCCGGACACACCGACTGCTTCGCAATCATGAGCGTGAAACGATTTCCTCTTGTCTTGATGAGCGCAGCGCTCTCCACGCTGCTTTGCACGGGTACCGCATCGGCGCAACTGCGCGCGATGTCCGAGCAAGAGATGTCGTCGACCCACGCCCAGGGATTATTGGTGCTGAACAACAGCAGCTTCGACGGATTCGATTTCACCCGCATCGCGCTGGGCGCGGACGTCACGCTGAACGCCAATTTCCGCAACATCCGCCTCGGCGAGTATAACTACGCAGCACGCAACGGCACGGGTGCCGACATCGACATGCCGCTGCTGCAGTTCGGCCGCAGCGACGGCACCTACGATCAGCGCCTGGTGCAGATCACCAATCCTTACCTTGAATTCATCTATCGCAATGTCGCGAATGCCGCCCAACGCGAGGTCGTCGGCATTCGCTTCGGTTTCGACGGCATCAAGGGCGACGTCGGCCTGACACTGAATACACTGAGCGGTTCGATGCTCGTTGACGGCGGCGCCGCCGGCATGCTGGACTCCAGCACCGCACCGGACGGCGGCAAACGCTGGGACGGCAGTTGCACCGCACCTTGCCTCACGCTGGCGCAACTGGGCGGCGTTCGGGCCGGCGATGCAAACGGTCCCAGCCGCGACTTTTGGATGGCAGTACTGAAGACGCCCGTGCAATTCCAGCCGCCTGCGGGCCTTACCGCGCCGCAGGTCGCGCAAGCAGGCTTCTGGATGAACTGGCGCGACCGCCTCGCCGCCATCAATACGACCGGCACGCCGCCTCCCAACCTCCCGTATCCCCGTTGACGCATGCGTGCACTCGACCTGACCGCAATATCGGCCGGCCACGCTGTCGCCACGCTCTGTGGATTGATTTCGCTGTGCGGTGTGCCGACATCAGCGAGCGCCGAAGGACTGCAGCCACTCAACGATGTGGCGCTGTCGTCGGTCACCGGCCGTGACGGACTGAGTTTCGACCTGTCCAATTTCTCCCTGTCCGGCGACGCACGGTACACCTATTACGCGCCCTCACCCTCGACGGCGAGCGCCTATATCGGCAGCCCCTATCTTTCGCGCTCGGACGATAGCGTCAGCGAATTTGCCGATCCCTACCGGCTGGCAGTGGTAAAAGGCGCGCCCGGCATGGCCGATGTGATCAGTCTTTCCAATCCGCTCAACGCCAATGGCTTGAAGCGATGGCAGGCGGCGTTCGACTGGGGAGTCAACGCGGACGGCATTGCCTTCGAAGGCGGCAGTGCCGTGTTCAAGGATGCGGTGTTCTATGGCGGCGGCATGCAATGGACCACGCCGCGACGCGGCGAAGGAATCGCTTTCGGCCTCGCCCTGCGCGCAGACATCGGTAACATTCTGCTGCGCCCGCGCGGCCGGGACGACATTACCCAGGCCGAACCAGCAGGCGTTGCCGAACAAATGAATATTCGCGGCGTGAAAATCGGCGCGGTCGACAGTAACGGCAATTTTCTGAATACACCCTGGCGCATCGCCGACGTGGCGACCCAGCCGGGCATCTTCAATGCGGTAACGGACGCCGGCGGCAATCCGCGCCTGCACGTCGGCATCGACTGGCCTGATGCAAGCGGCGCTGCACTGGGCGGCCTGCAGATCGACAACGTTTCCTTCCGCAGCGACATCACCGGCAATCTCGATCTCGGATCAAGCCGCATCGGCTCGATACAGATCCAGTACCTGGACATCAAGGTGAGACCCTGACATGCTCAAGACGCTGCTCGCCGCATTCCTCGCCGCCGGCACAAGCGCCGCATTCGCGCAGGCGCCCGTTCCGCTGGACGACGCAGAGCTGTCGCAAGTCAGCGGCGCGGATGGAGTCGGCTTTGCCATTCACCTCTCGCTGAATGATCCGACCGTACCCGATCCCGTCACCGACAGCCGCATCTCCATGGGTTTTACGGTCGACGGACAGACCAACTACATGGTCATCAAGAACCTGCGTGGCATTGTCGATATGGGGACGGTCACCATCAGCGTGCACAAGCGGACGGACGGCGGCGGTGATTATGTGGCGCTGGGATTGCCGGGATCCGTGAAGTACACCAACTTCGGCTATGAGTCGTTGAGCGTGCAGACCAACCCGCTGGCACCCGTCACCGACAGCCTTGGCCGCACCAATCTCAACGGCTCGCTATCGATGACGGGAGAGCTCCGGTTCTGGGCGAACTGAGCGAACGGAGCGAAGACAGGCGCTAGTCCTTCTCGCGCGCCAGGGAAAGGAATTCAGTCCTGAGACCGAGATTGGTGCGCATCTCCCCCAGCAGCGCCGAGGTGACGGTCTCCTCGCCGGGCGTCTGGATGCCGCGGCTCTCCATGCACATATGGCGGCAGCGAATCACGACGCCGACCGACAAGGGCTGCACATGCGTCATCAAGGCTTCGGCGATCTGGATCGTGAGGCGCTCCTGGACCTGCAAGCGTTTGGAAAAACATTCCACCAGCCGGGTCAGCTTCGAGAGTCCGACGATTCTTCCGTTCGGCGTGTAGCCGACCGTTGCCGTCCCGAAGAACGGCGCCAGGTGATGCTCGCAATGGCTGTACACAGGAATGCCGCGCACCACGATCAGTTCATTGTATTGTTCCGCGCCGTCCTCGAACACCTTCAGGATCTCGGCCGGATCCTTGTCGTAGCCCGATGTCCAGTCGCGCCATGCCTTGTCGACGCGCGCCGGCGTGTCGCGCAGTCCTTGCCGGCTCGGGTCTTCGCCCAGGTGGCGCAACAGACGACGCCAGTCTTTTTCGGAGAAATTGTTTTCATCCATTATGTGATCCCTTCGTTTCTGAAATTGAGTGCGGGTGGCATGCACGTCTTGCAACAAGCTGCTGCGCTCGAATACTGCATCTGCACTCCGTGCGAGGTCCGTTGCGCGTGCCGGCTGCACATTGATCCATGTGCCGTGCGGACGCTCCGCATGCGGCTGAAAAAGCAGGCATTGCCACTCCTGTTGGGCGCATGATAGCACTCGCCGCGTCATCCCCCAGCGCAGCGCCATGACCCGTCAGGCCTCGTCCGACGGCATATCCGCAACCCGCGCCAGCACGCCGTTGACGATGCGGTCGCAGCGCGCGCCATCGAAAGAAAATGCCTCTTCGAAGGCGAAATCGATCTCGCGTGAAAGCGACTCGCGCAACAGACCTCTGGCGCGGAAAAAGCGCGTGCGCACCGTCGCCTCCGGAATGCCGAGGCAGGCCGAAGTCTCTTCTACGCTCATTTCTTCCAGCGCACGCAGCATGAACACCGTGCGAAACGCCTCGGGCAACTCGTCGATTTTCTTTTCGAGCAAGCGACGCGCTTCGGCGCGCAGCGCAGCGCGTTCCGGTTGTTCTGGGCTGGCTTCATTCATATTTGTCTCTGCGGCCTCGCTATCCCATTCGATCTCGCCGCCCAGGCTGATCACCTGTGCCCTGCGGCTGCGTTTGCGGGAACGTGCAATCGCTTCATTGACCACGATACGCGTCAGCCATGTGGATAATTTCGCATCGCCGCGAAATTGATTGATGCGTCGATACGCCAGCAGATAGGCGTCCTGCAGCACGTCCTCCGCTTCTGCGTCGTCCTTCAGCACGCTGCGCGCGGTGCGGTAGAGCACGCGGTTATAGCGCCGCATCAAAAATTCGAATGCCTGCTGGTCGCCGCCTGCGATCCTGCTTGCGAGTTCGACATCGGAAATGTCCTTGTCGACTGTCGTCCTGATTGGCTGTGGCATGGCCCCTCTGCGTTTTTGTTGAATTCAAGGCATTAGATGACGGCAATCTTCGACGCGTTCCCGGGTTGCAGGATTTCCGCAAAAAGCGAAGCCCGCCAGGCGTTTCAGTACTTCCTGATCCTGAAATCGTGCTGCAACACGAGCCTGGTCGATCCGATCAGGCTGCTCAGCCCGAGTACAAGCTGCGTCAGCGCTGTTCCCGGCACAGCCCATATCTGGCCCGACGGCGCCTGAATGTTCGTTGCCGCAGAAATGACCGGGACGGCCCACTCGGCTTCAGGTGTCACGTCGAGCAGGATATCGCCCTCGCCAGTGGTGTGCATGTAGATTTCGCCGCCGTACTCGAGACAAAAGCAGATGCCGTAGCCGGTGGCGTTGGTCTTTTCGATGGCGCGCTGGAGTTCCCGGTTGTAATTGTCAATCCAGGCTTCGACGTCGTAGGTCGACTTCAGATCGATCCACGGACGCTGCGCAGTCTGGGCATCCGTGGTCTTGTCGTTGATGTGCATCGCGGTTCTCGCTGGGATATCAGGCTAGTTTCCCATATTGCGAGGCAGCGTGCTTGATGACCCGGCGGTCGATCCTGATGCCGCCGAGGGATGGGGGCAATCCTCAGACAGCGGAAGAATTGCTCTTCCGCCTGGCTTCGATTACTTGTGGCTGATTGTCCAGTTGCCAGTCCAGCCGGTGCCGGCCGACCATGTGCCGCTTGCGGCAGTACTCGAGGCGAACTGCCCGGTGAAATGGGCACCATTGCTGGTCGTCCCTGAACTGAAGCTTGCAGCACCTTGCGAGTCGACAGTGCCCGAGACCGAGAACGTTCCCGACTGGTTGCCGACGCAGGTACCCGAGATCACGCCGCTGGTCGAAATGCTGAGGTTCGAGCACGTACCGCTGTCGGTGCCGCTGAAACTTCCGGTCCATGTGCCGGCAAATCGCGACGCCGACAAAACACTGGTCGTCGAGGCTTGCGCAATATAGTTGGTGAGCTCAAAGACTGTCGACGACACCGGAGTTTGTGCTGTCGAGCCTGCTGTCGTCGTGGCCATTGTCCATTCACACTTCACTCGCTGCCCCAGAATGGCATCTCGCCAGCACGTGTAGCTGGTGATGGTGATTGTCGGACTGGAGGGACTGGTCTGCTGCGTGGTAACCGTGTAGACCTCTTTGTAGGCATTGAACGTCCCGGCCGGAACGGTCACCGTTTCCTGTCCGACAATCGAGCCTTTGTTCGCCCCCGCCACGACGGCCGTACCGCATGTCTTAGTCCATGCGTTATTCCACGATTGGCCCACGGCAAAGGGCGCGACGCTGCTTGCGTTGACGCCGGCATACGTACATGTAGCCGTCGATGAGCTAATCGAACTTGTCGATGAGATACTACCGTCAGCAGAAATATTGGCACTTGAACCGGCAAAGCTTCCGTTCGAGAAGGTGTCGCTATATGCGAGGGATCCGTCACTATTGACTGCGGTGAATTCCCGCGTCCAGTCAAACGTTGTCGCCGAACTGGTAGCCATCGTAGTATCGGTCCGGCGATAGGTATAGGAATCGCCCTTTGTCACTGGAATGCTCGAGACGGTTCCGGTGCTTGCTTGCGTATTCGAAGATGTCGAGCCCGTCGATGATGTGTCCGTTGACGAGATGCTTGATGAGGACGTGCCGGTTGCAACGCCGTCGCCCCCACCGCCACCGCCGCACCCCAAAAGAACTACGCCCGTCAGAATCCCTGCCAATACTGCTTTGATCATTACTAACTCCCTGTTTGAAATGTGGTCATAGATCTTTGCTCACCCAAGTTTCATTGTCTTTTTGTCAATGAACCGCGCATTATGCTTGTTTGATATCAAATTGCCAAACCATATTCATGGTAGTTGTGCTGTATCGCAATCTCGAAAGACGGACCGGGCGCGGAGCGAATCAGCGCATCGCTTGTCATCGACGTTCGGACAAGCGTCGAGCTCCACTCGCATTGGCGATGAACTTTCTGGCGTCCAAGGGTCTTACATTCCAATTCGACAAGCACAACCGACGGCCCATGAACCCGATTTCAGTCGACAACGTTGTCAGTACTTATCGTTTCTATGCTCCCCACTACGATCGGCTGTTCGGCGCGGTGCTAGAACCTGGACGACGCGCTCTGACGCAGGCTGTATGCGCGTTGCGTCCGGCGTCGGTACTCGAGGTGGGCGTCGGCACCGGATTGACGCTCTCGCGCTACCCTGCCGGTTCCGCCGTAGTGGGTATCGACATCTCGGACGAGATGCTCGACATCGCGCGCGAGCGCACCGCGAAACTTGCGGGCCGGAATATCCATCTGGCAGCGATGAATGCCGAAGCAATGGACTTTCCCGACGCCTGTTTTGACTGCGTGGCGATTCCTTATGTCCTGTCGGTGACGCCGCATCCGGAACGCCTGGTCGCCGAAATCCGCCGCGTATGCCGCAAGGGCGGCACCATCCTGATTCTCAACCACTTCAGCGGCAGCCGATTCTGGTGGTTCCTGGAGCGCGCTGTACGCAAGCTCTCCAACAAGATCGGCTTCCGCTCCGACTTTTGCTATGACGAACAGATCCTCAAGTACAATTGGGAGATTCTGTCGGTGAAGAAAGTGAATTTCCTCGGTCTGTCCAGACTGGTGGTCATTCGCAACTCCTGAATCCTGCTTCGGCTTCCACAGGATGCATACCGCGCGCACGCACTGCGCGGCACCCGTTGTTTTTGCCAGACATCTCCAACGACAATGAAGCGCTTCACGGATGTCCTTTGGCATCGACTCACCGGCCTCATGCCGGGAGAATTGAATGAACCAAGACCCGGGTGGCTGGCGTTCTCACGCGAGCACTCCCCCCTGCTGACACGCCGGCGTGCGATGCTGGTGGTCAATCGCGTGCGGCTCTTTGCCGTCCTGTTCGCGGTCGTGACTCCGCTATGGAGCGTTGTCGATTTCCTGGTATTTCCCTTTTCGCTCTGGGGCAGTCTTGCGCTGATGCGTCTTCTTGCATCGTTCGCATTTGCCTTCCTGCTCGCCGGGTTTCATCCGAGGGGCAACCTGCCCAACGCCTACCGGGCGCTGGCAATGCTGTTCTTCATTCCGACGGCCTTCTACATCGGCTCGCACACGCTGCTCACGAGCTATCATTTGACCGGATTTTCAGCCGCGATCAGCGCGGGTTATGCTTTCCTCCCGTTCGTACTCCTTTCCGGGCTGTCGATCTTTCCGCTCACGCTGCTGGAAAACCTCCTCATCGCCAGTCCGATCCTCATGGCACAGGGCGCGTCTGCGTTTCTTGCCCAAGGCGCATCAGGCTGGTCGCCGTTCGCCGGCGCTTTCTGGCTTCTTGTGCTGATCACCGGGGTATCGATGCTGGCCGGAATCAGTCAACTGGCATTCATGATCGCGCTGGTACGTCAGGCCAACCGCGATCCGCTGACCGGCGTGTTCTCGCGCAAGAGCGGAGAGGAAATGCTGGACCTGCAATTCAATATCGCCAGCCGCGGCAACTCGCCGATGGCGATTGCCTTCATCGATCTCGATCACTTCAAGAGCATCAATGACAGCTTCGGCCATGAAGCCGGCGACCAGGTTCTGATCGGCGTCACGGAAATCATCGGCGCCAACCTGCGCCGCGGCGACACGCTCGCGCGCTGGGGCGGGGAAGAATTCGTGGTGATCATGCCCAATACCGATCTGCCGCAGGCCGAGGCAGCAGTCGCGCGACTGCGCGCCATTGGTTTCGGCATGCGCCCGAACAACCTGAGCATCACGGCCAGTATCGGGATCGCGGAGCGCATCGCCGATGCGAGCGCCGACTGGAAGGCGCTGGTCGAGATTGCCGACCAGCGCATGTATCGCGCAAAACAAGGCGGCCGCGACCGCGTTGTCAGTACGGATTAAGGTTTAAAGAAGCGTCTTCGCCAGTGCCTCCAGCTGCACGCGGTACTCCTGCTCATGGAGCTGTCTGCGTGCAACACCGCTTTCAAACGCGGCTGTTGCAATCAGAGGCGTGACGCCGGTCAGCAAGCGCTTGTCCAGCAAGGTCGGCACGATGTACTCCTTGCCGAATTGTTCGTCGTCGCGTGCCATTGCCGCCAGTGCCACAACACAGGCACGCTTCATCGCCTGGTTTATCGTCGTCGCGGCGGAGTCGAGCGCGGCGCGGAACAGGTAGGGAAAGCACAAGGCATTGTTGATCTGGTTAGGATAGTCGGAGCGGCCGGTGGCGATGATCGCGTCCGGTGCCACTTCGCGCACCAGTTCCGGCCGCAGCTCCGGTTCGGGATTGGCAAGCACAAAGACGATCGGCCTGGCAGCCATCTTTTGCACATCCTCCTGCCTGAGCAGGCCGGGTCCCGACACGCCGAGGAAGACATCGGCCATGCCGATCACGTCGGAAAGGGTTTTGGCCGATGTCGCTTGCGCCCAGGCCCGCTTTTCTTCGCTCAATTCGCGTTCGGTGCTGAGAACGCCGCGGCTGTCGCAGACATAGACGTTTTCGCGGCGCACACCGAGATCGATCAGCATGTCAAGACAGGCCATTGCCGCCGCGCCGGCGCCGGAGCAGACGACCTTCACCTTGGAGACATCGCGTCCGGTCAGTTGCACCGCGTTCAGGAAGCCGGCGCCGACCACGATCGCCGTACCGTGCTGGTCATCATGGAAAACCGGAATCGACAAACGTTCGCGCAGGCGGCGCTCGACGTAAAAGCATTCCGGCGCCTTGATGTCTTCCAGGTTGATGCCGCCGAAGGTCGGATGCAATGCGGCGACGATCTCGACCAGTTTTTCCGGATCGGTTTCGTCGATCTCGATATCGAAGGAATCGATACCCGCGAACTTCTTGAAGAGTACCGCCTTGCCTTCCATGACCGGCTTGCCGGCGAGCGCGCCGATGTCGCCCAGACCCAGCACCGCGGTGCCGTTGGTAATGACGCCCACCAGGTTTCCCTTTGCGGTGTATTCATAGGCCTTGGCCGGGTCCTTGTTGATTTCGACGCAAGGGACCGCGACGCCGGGGGAATAGGCCAACGCGAGGTCGGCCTGAGTGGCAACCGGCTTGGTGACCTGGATGGCGAGCTTGCCGCGTTGGCCGGCGGAATGATATTGGAGTGCTTGTTTTTCCAGCGTATTCATGTTGTCGTTGTCAGTAAATGGTAATCGTCAGCAGTTCTTGTCGGAGTCCGTTCGAAAGTCGCAACATGCGCTGCCATGCGCGGCAGGGCGCCGGCCGGATTGCCGGCGACGCCACGTTTCTCGAACGGGCTCGTTGTAAGTCAATGCATCTGCGGCCCGTCTGATGCGGGCTTCGAATTGCTTCTCGATGTCGCATGCGAACTCCACCCGGAATGGGTTTGGAGAAAGCAAAAGACATCCGCTCGCGCGCGGGCGCGAAGCAGAGACGCAACACTAGGGATCTCTCGTGCAAACGTTCTTGCCATCGTTTGCGGTGTGCACAAAGGCGGGTAGTCTTTGGCGTTCCGTAGGGAGGCAACATGTCGCAAAGTGCGTTGCGACATTTCCTGGTCTCTCCCGCTGATAGGGGAAAGGAGGCAAACAGCATTCTCCTGCGGGTACCGTTCAGCTTGCTGACGGACGGACCCGAAAGAGCATATAGCCTAGCACACTATGATCTGCATGGCATCGCTTTTGTGCAAAGACGACACCCTTGCGCGCTCATCGAAATGCTTCGGCCAGCGACATGACACGCGGCTGAATCGTGATGTTGAAGCCGGCAAACACTTCATCCATTTTTTTCAGATTAGCTTCGCGTTCGCCATCGGTCCAGCCGTCAAAGATATCCGTGCCGGTTTTCTGGAAATGCAGATCGACGATTTTCTTCCCGTCGTGATGCGTATAAGGCTTGGAAAGCACCTGCTTGAACCCCATCGACTCCACCGCTTCGATGAAACCGGCCGGCGGTTCGCTGGCATCGACCGCGACGTAAATCATGAAAGTCTTTCCCGGTGGCTTGGCTGCAACATCGACTGCGTACACACCCGGAGCAACCGGCGCCGAAGTACTCTTCAGAAATAGCATCGCTTTCCTTTTACTTTGATTCGACACAGGCCGAACGGGCGGCCTGCCACTCCCTAGAAATATGCCACTAATTGTTCCGATCAGCAATTTTCAGGCGACAAGCCTGTGTTATGGTAACAAGTCGACAATAGTATTCCGCGTCCTAACGAACAATGTTCATCGGTCATTATTCCGCTGCCTTTGCCGCCAGGCGTGCCGCGCCCGCCGCGTCGCTGCCAACGTATTTCATCGCGTGCCAACTGGTCGACCTGTGCTGGAGCGTGCTGGTCCTTCTCGGCGTGGAAAAGCTGCGCGTGATACCGGGCTTTACCGCATCCAACGGCCTGGATCTCTATTTCATGCCGTACACGCACAGTCTGGCGGCCGCAATCATCTGGTCGCTTGGCGCCGCCTTCCTGTTCTGGCTTTTCACCCCTTCACTTGCAGCGCGCTTCCGCACAGCGGCGGCGGTCGGGATGGCGGTTGGCTCGCACTGGCTGCTTGACCTGCTGGTGCACGTTCCCGATCTGCCCTTGTGGTTCGACGATGTGAAAGTGGGCCTGGGATGGTGGAATTACCGCGCTTTCGCCTTGCTGCTGGAGCTGGCCTTGTTGTGGGCGGGCGTGCTGCTTTGCCTGGGACGTGTCGCGGAGAACCGCGCACGATATCTGGTGCTGGCCGTCCTGATGAGCGCCATCCAGATAGCGAGTCTGATCATGCATCCGGCGCAAGCCGAGATGGTCGCACTCGAATTGCTGGTGACACACGCCGCCTTGATTGGCGGCGCATGGTGGGCGTGCAAGCTTCCGGCCGCATCCGCGCTGCCGGAAGCCGCCTGAGCGCCTTCAACGCGCACATGCCGGGCGCAAGCAGAACCGCAGCAGCAATCAAGCCTGGCGCAAAACCACCGTTGCCGCCAAAGCGCAGGGCGGCGGCAATGACGGCGGCGTACGCACACTGCGACTGCCTCAATACTTCCTTCTGAACTCCGCCGCCGGGACCGCATCTCAAGAACATTCGCAGCGTCGCTGCTTCGAAAGGTGTTCTGTCCGGCATGTCGACATTCACCCGTGTTCCGATGGGAAAAGTACGCGCGGCCTGACCCATGCATTGTTGCCGTCGACCGGTCGCGTGGAACACCGTTCATCAACCGTTGCCGCCCTGCTTCGAAGTGTGCGCATCTGCCCGAGACAGTCAGGAGGCCCTCCATGAAATCCTTCAGCAACCGGTTCATTTCCCATGCATGCCTTGCCATCGCGACCATGGCATTGCTCTCCTGCGGCGGCGGTGGCGGCGACAGCGGGGTCACGACCAATACCTCCGCGGCGTCCGCCTCGATTCAGGCAGCGGAACGGGAGCTGGGCGACGCCTTCGCGGCCTCGCTGTCCGGCCCGCAAGAGACACCGCCCACAAACAGTGTCGCCTTGGGATCGGGAACCCTGGTGCTCAACGCGAGCACGCGCGAGATGACGGCGATCGTGACGACGACCGGCATTACCGGCACCGCCGCGCATATCCACCAGGGTCCCCCAGGCACAGCGGGCCCGATCGTTTTTCCGCTGAGCGAGACCATTCCCGGCAGCGGAATATGGACCACGCACGCCACGCTGACGGATGACCAGGTGAACACGCTGCGATCAGGAAATTACTATTTCAATGTACACAGTGCCGCATTTCCGAACGGTGAAATCCGCGGCCAGATCCTGTCGGAAGACCCGAACGCCATTCGAACCGCCAGCGTCAATACCGGCACGACGAGCAACACTACCGACGTCCCGGCCGCACTTCCATCCATCGCGAATTTCCTTTCCGCCTTGCGCGGATCACAGGAAGTGCCGCCCAACGCGAGCAGCGCGCGCGGTTCAGGGACGATCGTGATCGATCCGAACACGCGGCAAATGATCGCTGCGCTCACCACCACCGGGATCGCGGGAACCGCCGCGCATATTCATCAAGGCGCACCGGGCATTGCCGGGCCTATCATCGTTTCGCTGGTTTCCGCCGGTCCGGGAAGTCCGGTCTGGCTGGCCCGCACAACACTGACGACAGACCAGTACAACGCGCTGCGTGATGGCAAGCTCTACTTCAATGTACATAGTGCGGCGTTTCCGGATGGAGAAATCCGCGGGCAGATCTTACCGCAGCAGCACTTTATCGGGCACTTGGTACAGGCGAGCAATACCGGCGACTTGAGCGGCCTCGCCAACCCGCTCAATATCGGTGGTACGGGCACATCCGGCAGTAGCGCGCTGCCCCCCTCCAGTTTCGGGCCGACGGGAAGCACGACCGGAACCATCAGCATCCCGGGCGGCATGCCGGGAACGGACACGGGAACGGATACAGGACCGAGTTCAGGGATGAGTTCGGGAGCGGGACTCGGGTTCTGAAGCGTGCAGGCTAGGCCTGCCACACGCCGTATCCGGCTTCGCGCAGGCCGATCGCGAGTTCGACTTCCATTTCTCGCGCGCCGCTGTAAGGCATGGGGTTATACATCTCGTACAGTTCGGGCAGCAGCCGCAGCCCGAACTCCTGCACGTAGCGGTTAGCCTGGATGCCGGCCTTGTGCTTGTCGAAACGCAGGTCCGGATTGAGTCCGGTCATGCCGACATACACGCAAGGCTTGCCCTCGATGTAATCGGGATTGGATTTCCGGAAGCGCCCTTCGTACAAGACATCCTTCGACAGTTCCACCACGTACACGTGATAGTGGTAGCGGCGTCCCATCGCTGTCCCCTGTGCGGAAAATCCCTGCGCACCAAACGATCACTTCTTCGGCATCATCTCGCCGACCGGCTTCACGTTGCCGCAATCGGAAGCCAGCCACTTGCCGCTGCTCTCGTGATGCTGGTTGACGGGCTGTCCATACATGCTGCCCTTGAAATCATAGGTCGACGTAAAGCTCTCGTTGCCCGAGAACGTGCCTTTCGCCTTGCCCTCGCCCTTCATTTGCTGGCCATTGCAGACCACATCGACGCTGTAGGTGTTGCCGCTGCGCTGATAATTCTTCGACTGGCAACCGGTGTCCTTCGGATTCATGGCGGGAGGCTGGTCGGCTTCGGCCATCTGCCTGGTGATGCACGCCTTGGTTACCATTGCGCCATCCTGTATCTGCGGTACATTCACGCCCATCTTGCGCATCTGCTCCATCTGCTCGGGCGGCATCTTCGGCATGTTCTTCAGTTCATCCGACTTCATTTTCATTTCCCACAGGCCGGGCTTCATCTGGCCGGCAGCGAGTGCAGCGACGGAAACAGACAACATGCAACAGAGCAACAGCGAGGCAGTGAGTGTGCGCATGAGGCCTCCCGGAATGGTGAAAAAGAGGATGAACACAGGATCGGGCGGACGCCCGCGTCGTGTATTGCATTCTATCAAAGCCGCATCGGAAGGCCTGGAATATGCTTGAGTGCAGCCCCTCGTTCATGCACTTGTGGTAGCCTTGCCCTTGTCATGTATACACAGTTTTTCAGGCTGAAACAGACGCCGTTCTCGATTTCGCCGGATCCGCGCTACCTGTTCATGAGCGAGCGTCATCGCGAAGCGCTGGCGCATCTGCTGTACGGCGTCGACGCCGGCGGCGGGATCGTGCTGCTGACCGGCGACATCGGCACCGGAAAGACCACCATCTGCCGCTGCTTCCTCGAACAGGCGCCGGGCAACTGCAACCTCGCCTATATCTTCAATCCCAAGCTGACCGTCATCGAGCTGCTGCAAGCGGTCTGCGAGGAATTCCATGTCGTGTGTCAACCGGGCGGCGGCGTCAAGGATTACATCGATGCACTCAACCGCTTCCTGCTGTCGGCGCATGCCGAGCGCAGGAACAATGTGCTGATCATCGACGAGGCGCAGAATCTTTCCGCCGACGTGCTCGAGCAGTTGCGTCTGCTGACCAACCTGGAGACCAACGAGCGCAAGCTGTTGCAGATCATCCTGATCGGCCAGCCGGAACTGCGCGCGATGCTGCTGCGTCCGGAACTGGAGCAGTTGGCGCAACGCGTCATCGCGCACTATCACCTCTCGGCCCTGTCGGAACAGGAAACCGCCAGCTACATTCAGCACCGGCTCACGACCGCCGGCCTGATCGGTGCGTCGCCCTTCCAGCAGCCGCAGATGAAACAGATCCATCGGCTCACGCTCGGCATCCCGCGACGCATCAACCTGTTATGCGATCGGGCGATGCTCGGTGCGTACGCAAACGGTGCGCATGAAATCGATCGCGAGACCATCGAGCACGCATCCGGCGAGCTGTTCATCAATCAGGACAGCCAGGCGCCCCGCAAGCGGCGCAATTGGAGCGCCACGGCACTCGGCTTGCTCGCCGCGCTTCTGGCCGGCGGCGCCGCATGGTCGCTGAGCGACGCATCGGTATTGAAAGAGCTGCGCGCCAGATGGTCCGCCCCGGCTGCCGAGGAACGCATCAAGCTGGTCGAGCACAAGGACGCGCCCGCTTCCGTCCCCGAAAAAATCGTGCAGCCCGCGGCCTCCACCGCACCGTCGGTCGAAGCCGAGAAGAACAGGGAGCCCATCATCTCGGTGCAGGACGGTCGCATCCTCGCCGGGCTGGGCAGCGAACAGGAGGCCGTACGCGAACTGTCGGCACTGTGGAATGTGAAGCTTGCGGGCGACGAGCCATGCGATACGGCCAAAGACAGCGGTGTGCGCTGCCATCGCAGCACCGGCGGATTCGCCGAGCTGAGGAAGCTGGACCGCCCCGCCGTCCTCAAGCTTTACGATGCGGAGAACAAGACATCCTATGCCCTGCTGACCAGCCTCGGCGACGCCGGAGCGAGCCTGCGGGTGGGCGACGCAGTACAGAATGTGACGCTGACCGAATTGACACGCTACTTTCGCGGCGAATTCATCACCTTGTGGCGTGCCCCGGAGGGCTTCGCCGGTACAGTGGGCCTCGGCCGCATCGGACCGGAGGTCGATTGGATCGCAACCCAGCTCGCGACGCTCAACAACATTGAGGTGCCAGCCGCCGGCCAGGCATTCGGATCGGCGATGCAGAATCAGGTACGCCAGTTCCAGCGCGCGCATGGATTGTTCGTGGACGGCGTTGCCGGTCCGGTGACAGTCATGTTCCTCAATCGCATCGCCGGCATCGTCGAGCCGCACTTGCGCGAATATCCGGCGTCAGGAGAGTAATCGATGTCGTATATTCTCGACGCGCTCAGAAGGGCCGAGGCGGAACGCCGCGTCGGCGCATCGAATGCATCCTACTCGCCGTCCGTTCTCGCCGGACGGAGCGAACGCTCCAGCTCCCGCTGGCCGCGGCGATGGTGGATCGCACTGCCCGCCCTGGCCATTGCGGCCGCAGGCGGCGCGTGGTTGGGTGCAAGCCAGGAAAAGAAACCGGTTGCTGCTGCAACGGTCCCTGTCGTGCCAGCGCCGCAGGTGCAGATTGCAGAGAAAGCCCTGGCCCCCTCAGCCAAGACTGCTGCGTCCCCTGTGCCGGTTGCGAAGGAGGCCGCAGCTGAACCACCTGCTCCGGCGCGGGAGAGCATTGCGCACAAGGCGCCGGACCGGAAGACGCACCCGAAACCCGCCGAATCAAAGCCCGCACCGACAGCCAAGGCACCCGAAGAGCCGGCCGTCGCCACGCTGCGCGAACTGCCGGCACAGATTCAGGGAGAGATCCCTCCGCTCACCGTCGGCGGCTACATCTATTCCAGCAGCAAGGCGGACCGCACCGTGTTGATCAACAAGACGCTGCTGCATGAAGGCGACGAGGTCGTACCTGGGCTGCGCCTGGAGAAGCTGATGCCCAACGGGATGGTGCTGAACTACAAGGGATATCGCTACCGCGCGTCGTATTAGGCGCGCGGCGCTATGGCGCTAGTTCAGCCGTACCGACGCCGGAAAAACATGTTTGCCCGTGACGCGGTGCTCGACACTGGCCGCTTCCACCGCCTCGTCGACGGCGCGCATCACTTCCTCCGGTACCAGATGATGAATCATGTGGCCCGCGCCGCGCGTCACATGCAAAATGCTGTGCGGTATGTCCTGATGCAAGGCTTCCGAATGCACGTGCATGTCGGCATGCTTGTCGCCGTCGCCCGCCATGATCACCACCGGCATCGCCAGTTCGCGATAGCGGTCATGCAATGAGTACGCTGCCGGAATCATCATCGCGGCATCGCCGGCAGAGGCGCGCAGTTGCGATGGGCGCAGTGTCATCCATACCGGGAAGTCGGACGAGAACCGTTCCGGTATCGGCGACGGGCTGAAGATGCGGCGCTTCATGGCCGGCCAGATCATGCGTCCGATCAGCGGGGAAACCGTATAGCGCAGAAGGTCGCCGATGATCGGTATCGCAGGAGGCGACAGAAGCGGGACATCCAGTCGCGCGGTCGGATAGTAATAGCCCGAGAGAAGGACCAGGCTTTTCACATAGTCGGGCGATTGCAATGCCAGCGCAATCGCGACCAGCGTTCCCCAGGAATGACCGAGCACGATGGGCCGCTCGATTCCCATCCGGTGCAATGCCAAGTGCAGCAGTTCCGCCTGCGCCTGCGGCGTCCACACTGTCGTACGCGGACGCTCGCTGTAACCATAACCCGGACGGTCGAAGGCGATCACGCGATACTTCTTTGCTGCGAGATCGATCAGGCCGCTCACTTCGAAATCCTGAATCATGCTGCCGTCGCCATGCAGCAGGACGAGCGGCTGCCCCTCGCCGCGCTCCACGTAATGCAGGCGGATGCCTTCGACTTCGATGAATTTTCCCAAAGGCGGATTGTCGCGCTCCGCTTCAAGCGTGCGCTGGCGCACCACAAGTGCTGCCGCCGCAAGCGCGGCACCGGCGGCGATCAGCAAGGTATTGCGGCGCATGCCGGCATTTTCCTTGCGGCGACCGGTAAATCGTGTGACTTCCTGCTGCGATGGGAAATTCATTCGTACACTCCAGGCGATGTTTGACGTCTCTGTTGGAAGGCGGCTTGCTGCATGAAGTTCAATGTTGCTTTGCCCATCCTCGATTCGCTGTCTTGCAAGCAACATGCATGGCGGCTTGACATTAGATGTATATGCATTTATCTTGCATCCATCCTGTTTCTCTTTGTCGCATGCCGTGAAACCTTTCAGAATGCCCTGCTACGCCGGTTCGATCCGCCAGGCCTCGCGCATCGTGACGCAGATGTACGACCAGACGCTCAAGCCTTCCGGCGTCAAGATCACACAGTTCGGCATTTTGCGTCTGTTGAGCGCGTGTCCCGGCCTGACGACCGGCTCGATGGCACAGGCCCTGGCCATGGACAGCACCACCTTGACGCGCACCCTGAAGATCATGGAAGAGAACAAGTGGATAGAGGCGCGCCCCGGAGAGGACCGCCGGGAACGCCACTGGAAGCTCACGCGCGCCGGCGAAGACCGCCTGCAACAAGCACTTCCGCTGTGGAAGAAAGCGCAAAAGGAATTCGCACAGATGGCCTCGGACGTGGATCTGGATGGATTGACGCGAGCGGTGTTTCATTTGGTTCAGAAAACCGCGGCCTGATTTTTTTAGCACATTATGTGTATATACACTTATTTATGAGAAGGAGAAGGCAATGGGCGATGCAAATCTGGATGTCACCCAAGGAACGAATTTTTCCGGAGCACAGGTCGGCGCGCTGACAGGCCTGCACAACTATCAGTTCTTTCATCCGCTGGGCAAGGGTCGCGGCTTTCCGGGCAAGCTGTTTCTCAAGGAAGCGTTGCGGATGACGAGCATGGAGGTATCATTGAACAAGCTGCCTGCAGGGCAGAGCGTTCCGTTTTATCATCAGCATCGCAAGCACGAGGAGTTGTACATTTTCCTCAAGGGCAGCGGACAGTTCCTGATCGACGATGCGCTCATCGACGTGCGTGAAGGCACCGTCATCCGGGTGGCGCCCGAAGGTGTGCGTACCTGGCGCAACCATTCGCAGGAAGACCTGTACTACATCGTCATTCAGGCCATGGCCGGCAGCATGCATGCCAACGACATAGAAGACGGCATCGTCCGCCCGGAAAAAGTGAGCTGGCCGGCTTGATGCGAAAGATACGAAGGGGTCCGTGGCAAGCTGATCCGTCATTCACAATTTCCATTTGATGCAAAGGCATGAAATGCAACACTCGCAACACACTCTCAACCCCGAATCCTTCAACCACCGTGGGAAGAACTTCCTGCCGGGACTGCTCGGCATCGTCGTCACCGACGTCGGCAAGGAAACGCTCAACGCCGAGTTGGCCGTCCAACCCACGCACCTGGCGCCTAACGGCTATCTGCACGCAGGCAGCGTCGTAACATTGGCCGATACTGCCTGCGGCTACGCATGCATCGCCAATCTGCCGGAAGGCGCGACCAGCTTTACCACCATTGAACTCAAGAGCAACTTTCTCGGCACCGCGCGCGAAGGCGTAATCGAGTGCGAAGCAAAGGCGGTCCATGCCGGGCGAACGACCCAGGTTTGGGACGCACTGGTCAGGCACCGCGATACCGGCAAGCTGATCGCGACCTTTCGTTGCACGCAGATGATCCTGTGGCCGAAATAGCGTGTCTTGCTTCCCGCTCGACACTTCACGCTCACTGAGCGCGCAATGAACGACAGCTTTTCCCTGTTCGACGGCAGCAGCGCACCGGAATCAATTCCGATGCCGGATGCGCAAGTGCGATTCATGCAGGCGTTCTATCGGCCGCCAGTTTCCGGCGAGCTAATGGATCGTCTGATACACGACATTCTCTGGCGGCAGGAGACCATTGTCTTGTGGGGTAAACCGCATCTGCAACCGCGCTTGTCGGCCTGGTATGGCGATGCCGGCAGCAGCTACGCCTATTCCGGCGTGCTGCTGAATCCGCATCCCTGGACCGATACCCTCTTGCACATCAAGCAGGATATCGAGCAGGCGGCCGGGCATCGGTTCAACAGCGTGCTGCTCAACCTGTACCGCAATGAACAGGACAGCGTCGGCTGGCACAGCGACGCCGAACCGGAGCTCGGGAGCATGCCCGTCATCGCCTCGTTGAGCCTCGGCGAGACGCGCACATTCCGATTCCGCCACAAGACCAGGAAGGATCTGAAACCGGTATCGATTGCGTTGACGGATGGGAGCCTGCTGCTGATGGAAGGCGCGACGCAAAAGTTCTGGCAACATGCCATCGTCAAGGAACGCGAAGTCCGCAAGGCCAGAATCAATCTGACCTTTCGCACGATCCTGCGCCGGAAATAAAAAAAACGGCATGCATGCAAACATGCAGTGCCATTCAAGCAAGCCGGCAAACAACTGGCAGCAACCGCCGTTTGCCGGGGAAAACCAATCTTTCGCTCAGTCGCGACCCGCCATCACCATCAATTCCTGCTGCAGGTTCGGCATGATCGCATCATACGGGCTTGCCAGGCGATACAGACGGAAAAGCGCCGTGTCTTCTCCGTTGACGTGTTGGGCCGATGCGGCAGCCACGTCAGCGGCTGTTTGCCTGCGGGCCGGCACGGCGAGCAATGCCGCGAGCAGCGCACGAGCGGCGCGTCCGACGTTCTGTGTGTAAGTGACACCGGCATCGGCCGGGGCATGTGATCCAAATGTCAGCGCAGACATGATGTATTCCTCTTCAATAAAGTCTCTTGCTTAAGTGCAGTGTAGTGACGCAACAGTGATAAATCCAATTGCGATTGCCGATATCAGATATTGGGTCTGTGAATAGCCCTTTTGCCGGTTTAAGGTCGCAAACGCCCCGGATTTCCATGGAACCAAGCATGGCAAATCCTTACTCAGGAAGAAGTGGAGACTTTATTTTGCTGCAATATCTTGCAATGGCTATTGCGATCTCTGCCCTGACTTATAGCCGTTTTCAAGACGTCAATCACGAAATTTTTTGCCAGAGTGAAGCCATTATGTTTCGCAACCTGCTACATCTCGGTCAACGCTCTCAGAATACACAAGCCGGTCAATTCCCCGGTTCGCACCAACCGGCTATCGAACCCGTCACGACGCCATTACGCGCATCACAGGACAAGTATCAGCGACGTGTGCTCGGTATGAACATGCCAGAGACCATCAATCGGCATCACTTTTTGAATCAACTTGAAAAAGACTGGAAAACAATCAAGGAGGATCGAGAGGCATTTCCCAGGGACATGCTTTCCGACCTGCTGAAGTTCAATTGGACATCATTGATCACCGCCTACCGACATGACATTCCCGTTGCATGGCTGGCGAGATATGCCCCGGATTCTCGGCAGGACTGGCAAGGCAGTTTGACGCGGCTTCAAGTGCTCGACCTGAGTGGCAATCAACTCAGCACCGTGCCGCGGGGAATCGAATATTTGGCAGAATTTCGAGAGCTCAATTTCAATGGCAACCGACTTACCAGCCTGCCGCCGAAAATCGGTGATTTGAAGCAGCTTCGACGCCTCACTCTGTGGCGCAAGCACCTGACCACTTGCGCCAACGACCATCCCGACATCGACAAAGCGCGCGAGGTTGCCACGGAGATGTTTAAAAAAGCCTTCGGTTTGAAAAAAGCATCGTTCAATGATTTCCACTACTCTCCCGGTCACGTTTTGTCCTATGTGATGCTGCATATCGAACGAGTGCGAGACAGTGCCCCTGCCGAGCGGCAGGATGAGGTATTCAACAAGGGAATACGCCTTCTCACCGATCATCTGGCTTTCGCCCATGATTCTTGCGATACGCGTCAGATCGAGGAAGTGATGATGGCGGTTTCCATCCCGTTTGATGCAGATGAAAAGAGCACTCAGGGCACCATCATCCCGATCACGCCACTGCCCGAACACACGCGCGATGCCGTTTATGGCGAGGCCAAAAAGGCCTTACCGAAACTGCTCGCCGCGTATCCGGATCTGCGCGACGATGACAAGCAGCTGCAGAATGCATTTCGCTTGCACTTGAAGGAGCTTGTTCAGGCCGAGCATAAAAACATCCCCGTCTGGCAAACCGCAGCATATATCGACTCGCTTAAGGCGCAGGGCAGAAACATGGTTTGCTAATTCTCGGCCGGCAGCTCCGAAAACTGGCGGCCTGATTTGAATCAGTTCCTCGCCAGCGACAAGGGCAACGCATTGTCGGGTTGGGCTGGTGAACGCTGGCTGGATACGCGTTCGGCCAATGTGCGTCAGATCATGCAGAAGCGACTGGACCTCGCCAAGGCAAAGGGTTGCGATGGCGTGGAGCCGGACAACGTCGACGGGTACACCAACAACTCCGGATTTCCGCTCAACGCGTCCACGCAACCGAACTACAACCGCATCCTGGCTGCGGAAGCGCGCGGACCAGCCTGTGTCAGGCGGCACGATCCGCCAACATCCGGACCCTGGTATTGCCCTTGTATCTGGACGATAAATTCCGCTATTCCTGCGATTGAAGCAGATCCTGCTCTCGTTCCGCAGTTCGCGCGACCTGATTGCGCCGCGTTCTGCGCTCTCGAAACAGGCATCGCTATTTGACGCGTCACACGCCTTGCCAGCACCGATTCCGGCACGAGCGCGAACCACCCTGTTGATGCAACGAGTTCGTCACGCTTCGAGATGGCCCGGATGGACATGAAAGTGCCCATCCGTTTCTTAAATCAGAAGAAAATCGCCGCCGCCGGCCGACATTGATAGAATGTAGCCCGACTTGCACGACGCAACGCATGATGCAACCTAAGGCACGCGACAATCGATGAGCTACCTGGCGATCAAATACCTCCACATGACCTGTGCCGCGCTGAGCGGCCTCCTCTTCCTCGCACGCGGCATGCTGATGCTGGCCGACTCGCCGCTGCTGAACCGGCGCCCGCTGAAGATCCTGCCCCATGTGATCGACACCGTTCTGCTGGCAAGCGCGCTGACGATGGTGGTATGGAGCGGCCAGTACCCCTTCGTGCAGAACTGGCTCACCGCGAAGGTGATCGCCTTGATCGCCTACATTCTCGTCGGCTCCGTGGCCATCAAGCGCGGCAAGACCAAAGGCATCCGCACCGTTGCATTCGTCATCGCCCTGATGTTGTTCGGCTATATCGTGAAAGTGGCATTGACCCGGCAAGTGTGGTGGTAAGAGCCGGTTTTCGGAACAGACGGCGAGCGAAATGACCTTGGAACCACACACCACTTTCGAAGCATCCGGATACGCGCTCGGCGATATCCAGCTATTCCAGGGAACGTCGCATTCACAAATCGCCGCCCTGCTGGCCGCTTGTCCGGTGATACACCTGCAAGCCGGCCAGTCCGTGCAGGAATCGCGGGAGAAAGGCGCACGGCTCTATATCGTGCTGAGCGGCGCGCTCAGTCTCACGCACACGGACGCACATGCTGCTCCGGGCGACGCGGCGGCCACCAGGATTCTGCCCGGCGAATGCGTGGGCGAGCTGTCGGTGCTCGACGGCGAAGCCAGTTCCGACCATATCAGCACCCTGATGGACTCGGATCTGCTGGTCATTCCCGCCGATACGCTGTGGAAGCTGGTTGACGAGTCCAACGGCGTCGCGCGCAACCTGCTGCGTCTGCTGTCCTTCCGCATCCGTGCCGCCAACGCGCAACTGCGCCGACGCCAGAAGGTTGGCGAGTTCTACCGCCAATTGTCGATGGTCGACGGCCTGACCGGCCTGCACAATCGCGCATGGCTCAACGACAACCTGCCCGCCATGGTCGAGAACGCGCATGTCGTCAACAGCCCGCTGTCGCTGATCATGATCGATATCGATCACTTCAAGCAATTCAACGACCAACACGGCCATGTATCCGGCGATCACGCGCTGCAAGTCGCGGCGAAGGCGATCCGCTCCGGCCTGCGTCCGACCGATTTCGCCGCACGCTTCGGCGGCGAGGAACTCATCGTCATCCTTCCCGCCGCCAATCAAAAAAGCGCCTTGCTGGTCGCCCAGCGGCTGCGCGACAGCGTACGACAAGCAGCCGTGTTCAGCGAATTGCGGAACCCCCTGCCGCACATCACCGCTTCATTCGGCGTTGCGATGCTGGAGCCCGGGCAGAATGCCGAGGCGCTGATTTCGTCCGCCGATGCAGCCTTGTACCGGGCAAAAGAGGATGGGCGGGACCGGGTGGCGATGTAGGGTTGGTCAAAACCGGTCTGGCACAACCACGACTTGCAAGCTTGTCAAGAATAATGCGACTTCCTGCCCGGTATAATGTCGGGTTCCGCTCGACCTGGATATCGCATCATGCTCCGCTCTCCCGAACTCCTCCTGCCCGCCGGCTCCCTGGCAAAAATGCACGCCGCATTCGATTATGGCGCCGACGCCGTTTACGCCGGTCAGCCGCGCTACAGCCTGCGTGCCCGCAATAATGAATTCTCGTCGCTGGAGTCGCTCGCCGCGGGTATCGGCGAAGCCCACGCGCGCGGCAAATTGTTCTTCGTCGCCAGCAACATCTTTGCGCACAACGCCAAGCTGAAGACCTACCTGCGCGACATGGAACCCGTGATCGCGATGAAGCCGGATGCATTGATCATGGCCGACCCCGGCCTGATCATGATGGTGCGCGACAAATGGCCGGAGGTGCCGGTCCACCTGTCGGTGCAGGCGAATGCGGTGAACTGGGCCGACGTGAAGTTCTGGCAGCGCATGGGCCTGACGCGCGTGATCCTGTCGCGCGAGCTGTCGCTCGATGAAATCGAGGAAATCCGTCAGCAATGTCCGGACATGGAACTCGAAGTCTTCGTGCATGGCGCCTTGTGCATTGCCTATTCCGGCCGCTGCCTGTTGTCCGGCTACTTCAATCATCGCGACCCCAACCAGGGCACATGCACCAATTCCTGCCGCTGGGACTACAAGGTGATGAATGCCTCGGAAGATGCGAGCGGCGATATCGCTCGCGTACCGGTGGAAGCCATCCAGTTCAATTACCAGCAGGCGCTGGAAGAAGCGAACCAGTCCTTCGCCCCGCTGGGCGACACGCCGCGGCATCCACTGGCCGACCGCCCCTACCTGATCGAGGAAGCCGGACGTCCCGGCCAGCTGATGCCGATACTCGAAGACGAGCATGGCACCTACATCATGAATTCCAAGGACCTGCGCGCGGTCGAGCATGTCGAGCGTCTGGTGAAGATCGGTGTCGACTCGCTGAAGATCGAAGGCCGCACCAAGTCCTTGTACTACGTCGCGCGCACCGCGCAAGTCTATCGCCGTGCCATCGACGATGCGGTCGCGGGCCGGCCTTTCGACGAAAGCCTGCTTGGCGAACTGCAGGGCCTGGCCAACCGCGGCTACACCGATGGCTTCTACCAGCGCCACCATACGCAGGAATACCAGAACTACATGAGCGGCGTATCCGAAGTGCATCGCAGTCATTACGTGGGCGATGTGCAATCGGTGGTCGATGGCTGGGCGGAAGTTGAAGTGAAGAATCGTTTTTCGGTCGGCGATCGGCTCGAGATCATCCACCCTGCCGGCAATCAGGTCGTGACGCTTGCCGACATGCGCACGCAAGATGGCGAACCGCTGCGTGTCGCCGCCGGCAGCGGACACCGCGTGCGCATTCCGCTCGATGCCCGCTACGAGAAGGCCTTGCTGGCTCGCCTGCTTTGATCTTTCCCTGACGCACTTCGCGAAGTGCAGATCCCGCTGCTTGTTTGGCGCAAACCGTCTATGCTGAACAGAGGTTTGCATAATGGAGACAAGGCATGAAGTGGGAAGGCAATCGCGAAAGCGAGAACGTGGAAGACCGCCGCGGCGCGGGCGGCTTCGGATTGGGCGGCCGCTCGGTCGGCCTGGGCACCATCGCGATCGCGGTGATCGCATCGTATTTCCTGGGCGTGAGCCCGATGACCATACTGAGCATCCTGACCGGTGGCCAGGGGCAGGTTTCGACGGTCCAGCAAACCCCGCAGCAATCCGCCGAGTCGGACCAGATGAAGAAATTCGTGTCGACGGTTCTGGCCGACACCGAAGACACCTGGACCGAATTGTTCCGCGAGCAAGGCGCGAGTTACGTCGATCCGCACCTTGTCTTGTTCTCCGGCAGCACGCCGACCGCCTGTGGCACCGGCGTGTCGGCGACGGGGCCATTCTATTGTCCGGGCGACCAGAAGATCTACATCGACCTGAGCTTCTACCGGCTCATGCGCGAACGCTTTCGCGTCTCGGGCGAATTCGCGCAGGCCTATGTGATCGCGCATGAAGTCGGTCATCATGTGCAGAACCTGATGGGCATCTCGGCCAAGGTCGAGAGCGCGCGACAACGTGCTTCGGAAAAACAGGCCAACGCGCTGTCGGTGCGACTGGAACTGCAGGCCGACTGCTTTGCCGGCGTCTGGGCCAACCATGCCGAGCGGACGCGCGACATCCTTGAAGCCGGCGATGTGGAAGCCGCGCTCAACGCCGCCAGCGCCATCGGCGACGATGCCCTGCAACGCCAATCGCAAGGCGAAGTCGTGCCCGATTCATTCACGCACGGCAGCTCCGCGCAACGGGTGCGCTGGTTCAAGCGCGGCATCGAGACCGGAAAGGTCGGCGCCTGCAATACCTTCGAGGCGAAGCAGCTCTGATCCGTTACAATGCAGCCTTTTCTCGCGCAAGACCAACAAGGATAATGATGCAATCCCTCGAATTCAGCCTTCATGGCGACTATGTCGAACTCAACCAGCTGCTGAAACTGGTTGGGGTTTGCGACAGCGGCGGAGCCGGCAAGGCGATCGTCGCAGCCGGCGAGGTGTCGGTGGATGGCAAGCTCGAATTGCGCAAGACCGCCAAGATCCGCGCCGGGCAAGTCGTCACGCTGGGCGATGTGCGCATTCGCGTTGTTGCCGGCTGAACTTTTCCCGGCAGTCACAGTCAATATCGGGTTATGCCTTCGTCGGCGACCCCGCCGGCGAAATTTTCATTCCTGGCTGTGATCGGCGTTGCGCGTCGCCAGCACCTCATCGCGGAATGGCGACCTCATGTTGAATCACTACAGCAAACTGATTTTCATCGACCTGGAAACCACCGGGCCGAATCCCCTCTGCGACCGCATCACTGAAATCGGCATGGTCGAAGTCTCTGCGGCCGGCGTGCAGCGCTGGACCACGCTGGTGAATCCGGAAATGCCGATTCCGCCCTTCATTCAGCAACTGACAGGCATCAACGATGACATGGTGCGCCATGCCCCGACCATCGACACGGTGCGCGACGAGCTGGTGCGGCGGCTGGGCGACGGCCTGTTCATCGCGCACAACGCACGTTTCGACTACGGTTTCCTGCGCCATGCATTCAAGCGCTTCGGCATGCACCTGCACTGCGAAGTGCTGTGCACGGTGAAGCTGTCGCGAAAATTGTTTCCCAATGAGATCAAGCACAGCCTGGATGCGCTGGTGGAGCGCCACAAGCTGGCGGCGCACACCCGCCATCGTGCGCTGGCCGATGCCGACCTGCTATGGCAATTCTGGCGCAAGCTGGAAGCGACCCTGCCCGCCGAGATGCTGCTCGACTCCATTCAAGAGCTGCTGCATCGCCCCAACCTGCCCGCGCACCTCGACCCCGATCTGCTGCACGATCTGCCGGACGGCCCGGGCGTCTATGTGTTTTACGGCGAACATGACGTCCCGCTGCATGTCGGCAAGGCCGCCCATTTGCGCCAGCGCATTCTGTCGCACTTTCATACCGACCATCCGTCGTACAAGGACATGCATCTGGCACGCCAGGTCCGCCGGCTGGAATGGCATGAGACTGCCGGTGACGTCGGCGCACAATTGCTGCACGCGCAGTTGAGCAAGGGACTGCAGCCGGTGCATGACTGCGGTCAGCACCGCGAAACGGAGCTGTGTTCGTGGCAATTGCTTCCCGATGCGTCCGGCGCCTTGCGCCCGGTCCTCGTGTACGCGCGCGATGTCGATTTCTGCAGGGCGCAAGGTCTGCACGGGCTGTTCACATCGCGCGAAAAGGCGCGAGCCGCCCTGCATGCATTGGCCGAGCAACACGGCTTGTGCCTGGCGATGCTCGGCCTTGCGCATCGTCCTCGGGCCGGCGAGCCCTGCGTCGCGAGCCGTGCCCAGCGCTGCATGCAGGAGTGCGTCGACAAGGGCCGGCCCGATCGGCAGCAGGAACGCCTGCTGCAGGCGCTGTCTTCCATCCGCATCCAGTCATGGCCCTATGGCGGTCCGGTTGCGATCGTAGAGGCCGGCGCCGATGGTCGGCGTGACATGCACGTGGTCGATCACTGGGGCAGTCTCGGCACCGTGCATGAAGAACACGATGTGCAGCAGCTGCTGCTGGAAGCCGCTGCCCGCCCTGACTTCGATCTCGACAACTACAAGATCCTGTCGCGCGCACTGAAGCTCGGCAAGGTGGAAGTGCGTCCGCTCCATTCCTCGCAAGCCGCCCGCGTCGCGCGATAAGTCCTACTTGCCGCGCGCCTTCGCCAGCTGCTTTTTCTGCCATTGCTCGGCCCACTGATGCAAAGGCATCAGCGACGCCAGCAACTGCCTCCCCTGCCCGCTCAAGGTATAGCCGCCCGGTTCTTCCAGCACAACGATATCCGCGTCGCGCAGTTCGCGCAGCCGCTGGTTGAGCACCGTGGGCGACAGGTCGTCGCAATGCTCGCGCAACGCGCGAAACGTCAGCGGCTCCTCGCGCAACTCCCACAGGATGCGCAACACCCAGCGCCGTCCGAGCAAGTCGAGCAGCACCATGATCGGGCGGCCGGTACGCGATCCGCGTACCGGCGTTCCAGGTTTCGGTAAAGCCATCTCCCCCTCCGCTACATAAAACGTAGCTTAATGCTACAGTAAACGTAGCCTTCCGTCCAGACGGATGCGCTTTCCATTCACCATCAGGAGAACATGATGAGTACATTCCCCGCCGCGCCGCGCATTGCCCCGGTGGAAGCGCCGTACGATGCATCCATTGCAGAAGCATTCGCGCGCGTCATGCCGCCCGGCCGTGAGCCCCTCAAGCTGTTTCGGACGATGGCGCGCAATCCGCGCGTCCTTCAACGCATCTTTGCCGGAAGTCTGCTTGACCGGGGCACGATTTCCTTGCGCGAACGGGAGCTCGTGATTCTTCGCACTTGCGCGCGCTGCGGCTCGGAATACGAATGGGGCGTGCATGTCGCTTTTTTTGCGCAGCGTGCGGGATTGAGCAAGGAACAGGTTGCCGCGACGCTTCCGGCTGCAAACAATCGCGACGCCTGGACTGGTGGTGATGCCTTGCTGATTCAACTGGTGGACCAACTGCACGATAGCGCCTGCATATCGGACGCGCTGTGGGAACAACTGGCCGACACATTCACGCCGGAACAGCTGCTGGAGCTGGTCGCGTTGACGGGTGCTTACCACACAATTTCGTACATGACGAATGCCTTCCGCGTCGCGCTCGAACCGGATGCCGCGCGATTTTCCGCCGCATGAATAGGCGAACAAACTGGCGCACTGGCATTCACCCGCGCAAAAAAAAAAAAAACGGGCCGCAATGCGGCCCGTTCCTCAAGGTTTGAAACGCATCAGCGCATCAGCTCTTGGTGACAGCAGCAACTTGCGACAAGCTGTTCACGGCCGTCGTCACGTTCGACTCCATGACTTCGACTGCCTGCTTCGCGGTCTTGGTCAATTGCTCGTAGCCGTTGCTGGCGGTGCCGATCGCTGTCCTGACGATGGTAACGAGGTTATCGGAGCCGACCGGAGCCTTCTTGGCGGCCTCTTCGACCAGCTCGCTCATCTTGCGACTGATTTGCGCAACCTGCGCTTCGGCTGCCTTGGTGAATTCAGCCTGGGCAGCACCGGTGATGCTGGCAAAGTGGTTGCCGTAGGCGATCGCCTTTTCAAACTTCGGCGCGGCTTGCGAGCTGAGGATGGACAGGAATTCCTGCGGATCCTTCGCGGTCAGCATCTGGCGGGTTGCGGCGGAAGTTTCTTCCATCGACATGCGAACCGTGGCGATATTCAGATTGACCAGTTTCTCGACGCTCTCGAGCGCCTTGTTGGTGAGGGAGGTGTACAGCGCGAGATTGGCTTCGAGGTTGGCTTTGGTGGCTACGGAAATCTGGTCTTGAATCGGAAACATGGAAACTCCTGAATGGTGGTGCAAACAAGCGGGTGGCGTGGCGAAAAATGTTATCAAACTTTGCTGCGAAGCAGCATCGATAATTCTAGAGATCGACCGCCGCAAGTACAAGCATCTTTTTGTGCGATGCAGAACTTTATTTCCCGATTCTGTACGTCCTGATAATGTTCGATGTCACCTGCATAATCCTTGGCGATGAAGACGCATTCTCTTCGTATCATTTCAATACGCGTTGTTGAAAATCCGGCTAATATGAAATGAAAATTCCGTCGAAGTACAGTCGATTCGTCCGCCCGGAAATCATGGGAAACGAATTATCAGGGATAGGCAAAGATGGACAAGGAAAATCCGCGCGCCCGCCTCTATTATCTGTTTGGCGCAAACAGCCCCCAGAAATCTTCATGGCTGGAACGATTGCCGGCCGGGTTATTCGCCATTTCAGTCGGCTTGTTCGGCCTGCTCGGATCGTGGCGACGAGCAGCCGCCTACCGATGGGATTTCGCCGCCACTGTCAGTGAACTGCTGGTCTGGCCGGTGACCGCGATCTGGGCCGTGTCCCTGCTGCTGTACATCCTCAAGTGCAGGTTCTATCCGAAGGCGGTGATGCGCGAGTACAGGCATCCGGTGCACGGATCGCTGCAAGCGCTGATACCGCTGTCGATACTGCTGGCCGTGATCCAATTCAGGCAGCCCGGCCAGGACGTATGGCTGGTATTGACGCTGCTCACGCTGGGCCTGAACCTGATTATCGCGCTTCCCATCGTCTCCGTGCTCGCCACGGGCCAGATGCCTTCCAATGCCGTCACGCCCGCACTTTATCTGCCTGTCGTCGGCGGCGCGCTGATCGGCGGCATGACGCTGGGCGCGCTGCATTATCCGGGATGGGGCGCTCTGCTGTTCGGCACCGGAACATCGGGCTGGGCACTGCTCGAAGCGCGCATTCTCAGCACCTTGTTTGAAGGCCCGATGCCGGAAGCCGTGCGCCCGACGATAGGCGTGGAACTGGCGCCGCCCGCCATTGCGACCCTGACGGCAGCGACCATCTGGCCGGGCTTGCCGGGCGAAGTGCTGGCGATCGGGTTGGGTCTGTCGGTCGGTCCCTTTGTCGGCGTGATGGTGCGCTATCACTGGTGGACCAAGGTTCCTTTCTCGATCGGCTTCTGGTCGTTCTCGTTTCCTCTGGCGGCACTGGCCAGCGTGATGCTGGAAACCGTGCACCGCGGCGGCTGGCCGCAATGGATCGGCATCCTGGCCCTGGTACTCGCGTCGGCGGTCATCGCATTCCTCAGCTTGCGCACCCTGATTCTGCTGGCACAAGGCAAGCTGTTCCCGAACCTGTAAAGCAGCACCGCCACATCCATCCCTGCTCGCCTGCCGGCATCATCCATCCATCGGATGGCGCCGGCTCTCGTCCCACAAAAAAATAATGATGACCTTGTAAGCAATCCGGATCCGGCGCGACTACTGTTCAGCCGGATCACCGGCTCTTTATATATCCGATCCATTTTTATTGATTGAAGGAGAGTTCCATGAACAAACGCCACACCCTGCTCGCGACCGCCCTTGCTACCGTTTGCATCGCCTGCCTCGACACCGCCCATGCCGCCGACAACGACAAGGAGAAATGCTTCGGGATCGCCAAGGCCGGCCAGAACGATTGCGCCAGCGTTACCGGCACGCATTCCTGTGCCGGTCAGGCCAGGAAGGACAAGGATCCGACTGAATTCAAACTTGTCGCCAAGGGCACGTGCACCCAGATGGGCGGCAAGATGAGCGCGTCGAAATAATGTCAGCGCGGAGCCGCGCCATGCCGCATTCTGAACAACCATCGCTCGAACGACCGGGTTTCGGAGTCGGATTGCGGGCTCCGCACTACCGCGAATTTCTCGACAAGCGCCCGAGGGTCGATTGGCTTGAGGTCCATACGGAAAATTATGTCGAGGCAGGCGGATGGGATGCGCATGTGCTGCAGCGCTTGCGCGAGGATTATCCGGTCAGCCTGCATGGCGTCGGCATGGGTATCGGCTCGGCGCACGGGTTTTCCGAACGCCATCTGGAGAAGGTGCGCGAGCTCGTCTTGCGCATTGAACCAGCGCTGGTGTCCGAACATCTTTGCTGGAACGCGGTCGGTGATCGTCATTTGAACGATCTGCTGCCGATGCCATTGACACGCGCAGCCTTGACATTGATCTGCGAACGCGTCGATCGCATCCAGGAAGTGCTGGGAAGGCAGATCCTGCTCGAAAATGTGTCGACCTATTTGCGCTACCGCGATGATGCGATGAGCGAAGCGGAATTCCTCGCAGCGCTTGCGGCACGCACCGGCTGCGGCATTCTGCTCGACATCAATAATCTCTACGTCAATCTTTGCAATCACCATGAAGACCCGATCACGGCGATGGCGTCGATCGCACCGGGCAGCGTGGTCGAAATGCATCTGGCCGGGCACCTGGTGACGCCCGATGCTGTCATCGATCATCATGGCGACCGTGTGGCGGACCCGGTATGGAATTTATATGAAAAGGCCGTACGACGCTTCGGCCGTGTAGCGACCCTGATCGAATGGGATACCGACATTCCTGCACTCGATGTGCTGCTCGATGAAGCACAGCATGCGCGGCAGATCGCGAACACCGTACAGCAATGCATGGAAGCCGATAGCATCGCGCCCATGCAACAGGCGTTTTCGAATGCGCTGTTCGATGCGAAGACCGAAGTACTGGCACTGCCCCTGTTCAAGGGCGATGCGCAGCTTGCGGAACAGCGTCTTGCCCTGTATCGCGGCAACCTCACCGGCCACTGGGAAAAGACATTGTCGTCCGCCTATCCGGTCATGAAGAAACTGGTCGGCGAGGAGTTCTTCACTGCCCTCGTGCGCGCCTATGGCAAGGCCTACCCCTCCAGAGCAGGCGACCTGAATCAGTTCGGTGCGGAGTTCCCGCAATTCCTCGAAACGTTTGCGCAGGTGGCCGACTATCCGTATTTCCCGGACATGGCACGTCTGGAGTGGATGCTGCACCGCGCGCACTTTGCGCCAAACGCGGATGCGATCGATCCGGGGAAGCTGACGCAACTGCAGCCCGAACAGCTCGATGGCGCGCGCTTCATCCTGCATCCGGCATGCCGCCTGTTCGCCTCGACCTGGGCCGTGGTTGAACTATGGCAGGCGCACCAAACGGACCTGGATGCGGAATTTCCGCGCGAGATTGCGCATGCCAGTCATGCACTGATCGTGCGGCCGCAATGGAAGGCCCATGTCTTGCCGCTGACGCAGGCCGAGCATGCCGTGCTGATGGCGCTGCAGCAAGGGCACGCATTGGGTACGGCGCTCGATGCGGCACTTGCGTTGGACGCGGATTTCGACTTTGGCGCACATCTGCAGCAGTGCTTGCGGCATAAGGTGCTGGTCGATATCGAATTGAACGAACACACTGTGAAGGAGTGAGAGGATGGAGTCGATTCTGCGATTGCATCGCGACCTGATCCGATACGATGCACGGATCACCGATTGGGCCGGCTCACTGCTGAGCCTGGCGATTCGGCTGTTCGTCGGCTGGCAGTTCTTCAAGGCCGGCATGGTGAAGCTCAGCGATTGGGACGCGACGCTAGCGCTGTTCCAGGTTGAATATCACGTCCCGCTGCTGCCGCCGGCAGTGGCCGCATGGCTGGGCGCATCGGGCGAGCTGGTGTTCCCGGTGCTGCTCGCGCTCGGCCTGCTGACGCGGCCCGCCGCGCTGGGTCTGTTTGTTGTGAATGCGATGGCGGTGCTGTCGTACCCGGCATTGTTCGCGTTTGAATGCCCGGCGGCGATCAATGACCACTTCTATTGGGGTGCGCTGCTGCTGGTGCTGGTCGGCTTTGGGGCTGGACGGATTTCGCTGGATGACTGGCTGTCGCGGAAATAGCAGGCCGGGCCGGGCTCGATGCCCGGCCGGGTGTAGTGACAGATCGAGATTACAGCGTCTCGGTGCGCCGGTTCCCGCGACGATCGGCGGAATGGGAAGAGACGCGGAATTCGAGGTTGGTGATGCCGACTGCTCCGGGCGG
This sequence comes from Noviherbaspirillum sp., assembly GCF_035254865.1. Taxonomy (GTDB): domain Bacteria; phylum Pseudomonadota; class Gammaproteobacteria; order Burkholderiales; family Burkholderiaceae_D; genus Noviherbaspirillum. Next base: position 1,333 of record NZ_DATFAF010000078.1, on the reverse strand, counting down.
ACCGGCGACAAAGCCGAAGCCTTGCTTCACCGGAAACAGGCAGTTGTCGCGCAGCATCAAGTCGGTATGGCAGTTGGGCGTCGGGCTGTACAAGTGCGGCTTGATTTCATCCCAGACCGGCTCGGTGACCCAGCCGTAGAGGTACAACTGATGCGGATATAGCGAGCTGTCGGATTCGATGTAGCCCTTCTGGTTCTTCTGCAGCGGCGGCTTGGACGGCAGGCTGTTGCAGACCGACAGTTCGACCGATCCTTCGCCGATCGGGAAGGCTTCCTCGTTCTGGAAGGTCGCATACGCCAGCCGCAGATGCCAGCGGCAGGTCAGGGTGATGTTCTTTTCCATGCCCACTTTTTCGGTCGCCATCGACAGGCCGTCGGCCACTGTCAGCTGCGTGCAGGTGACCTGTCCGATCAGGGTCGGTTCCAGCTTGCGGAATTCGTCGAGATTTTCGTGCAGATTCCAGAAAAACCACTTTACCCGTTCGCCCTCGCTCATCTCGGCCAGGTCGGAAATCGGCCGGGTGCCGTGAGATTCAATCATCCGCATCACTTCCTTGCGTGATTTTTCATGCGCGTCATCAATTTCGGTACCAAATCGCTGGATGTAATCGCTCCGCATAAAACTCTCCAAGAGTCGCTTGCAAATAATTCAGTGTAGAACCCATTTCGCAAAAAAACAGGGGACGGGGCCCGCGCATGCCGAATTACCGGCGTGCGACGACACCGGCCTCCTGCGGATAGATCATTTGTCCATGAAGTTAGTTCAGGAATCGGCGGCGGATTTTGCGCGTATTTCGGGGAAAAGGACCGGATTTCGGGCGATGCTCGGCATTAGAACGCAATGCGTGCCGGGTTAGTATGCAAGCTGGACATTCCTTATCAACTCAAAGAAAGAGCCCTATGCCGAGCCTCATTTACATAGCCGATCCGATGTGTTCCTGGTGCTACGGCTTCGGTCCTGAGCTGGCGGCGCTGCTGGAAGGTTTGCCCGGCATGCCGATCGAGATCGTGGTCGGCGGACTGCGGCCGTATGCGACGAAGCCGATGGATGCATCATTGAAGGCATCGCTGCTGGAACACTGGCACAAGGTGGCCGACCAGACCGGTCTGCCGTTTTCCTACGACGGCTTGTCGCGCGAAGGCTTTATCTATAACACCGAGCCGGCGTGCCGCGCAGTCGTCGCAGCGCGCATGCTGGCGCCGAAAGCCTCGCTGTTCGCGTTTCATGAAATCCAGCGCGCCTTCTATTCGGAAGCACAGGATGTGACGCAGGGCAAGGTTCTGGCGTCGATTGTCGTCAAGGCCTTGAGCGAGTCCGGATATCCGACGGATGA
>NZ_DATFAF010000077.1:0-46308 GCF_035254865.1 Noviherbaspirillum sp. | reverse complement strand
GCGGTATGGATGATCGCATCGACGTGGGCGCTCTGCGCCTGCAGCGCGCCCGCGACATTGGCGAAGTCTTCGGCCTTGGCCGTGGCGAGGTCGAGCGGAAGGATTGAGGGCTCCGGATGACCGGCCGCGACAATCTCGTCGTAGAGGGCCTCGAGCTTGCGCACAACGCGGCCGTGGAGGACGACCGTCGCGCCGCGCGCCGCGCAGGCGAGCGAAAGGGTGCGGCCCAGGCCCCCCGCGGCGCCGGTGATCACGATCACGCGGTCGTCGAGCCGCGATTCGAATACGGTGTCGGGAGCGGGCAGAGGCATCGCGGCGGTGTAGGAGCGCGGCACGATGATAGCCGAAGGCTCCGAGCGCGCAGCGCCTCGTGCCCGCCTGCCACGAGGCGCTGCGATGGTTTACGAAGGAGGGGTGCGCACCCTATAATTCACGATTCGCTGTGGGGCTATAGCTCAGCTGGGAGAGCGCTTGCATGGCATGCAAGAGGTCAGCGGTTCGATCCCGCTTACCTCCACCAGCGACAAGTTGTGCAATAAGAAGAATAGGCTGTAGTATCGACAGGTTACTGTCCCCATCGTCTAGAGGCCTAGGACACCGCCCTTTCACGGCGATAACCGGGGTTCGAATCCCCGTGGGGACGCCAAATTAAAACGCCACGCACTCGCGTGGCGTTTTTCTTTTTCGGCATACTTTTTCGCAATGCACATGCTTCGGCATCATTCCGCCGGCGACCAGCGCGCCAGTTCATGCAAGAATGCGGCTGTGCAGCGATCGAATCCAATCATCCCAAATGTCCCTCAACAATAACCAGGCAAGGTCCCTGGCCCTATTCTGCAAGGTCGTGGACAACTATGGCGACGCCGGTATCTGCTGGCGCCTGGCAAGGCAACTGCATCACGAGCATGGAATCGCCGTCACCTTGTGGATCGACGATTTGCAGACCTTGCGACGGATCTGTCCGGATGCGGCGATCGCTGCTGACGTCCAGCAGCTTGACGGCGTGACGGTCCGCCACTGGCGCAATCAGGACGGCGTATTTTCAACTGCTGATATCGCCGATATTGTCATTGAGTTTTTTGGCTGCGACATCCCGCCGGGATACATCGTCGCCATGGCAGAGTGCAATCCGCGTCCGGTATGGCTGAATCTGGAAGGCCTGAGCGCCGAAGAGTGGGTTGAAGGTTGTCATGCCTTGCCTTCACCGCATCCGCGCATGCCGTTGACGAAATATTTTTTCTTTCCCGGTTTCACGAGTAAAACGGGCGGCTTGCTGCATGAGTCTTCACTGGAAGCGCAGCGTGAGCAGTTTCAATCGGATCAAGTGGCCATGACGGCTTTTCTCGCGCAGTTTGGAGTGACGCCGGGAGAAATGTCTTCCTTGAAGCTGTCCTTGTTCTGTTATCCGCATGCGCCGGTTTCGGCCCTGTTCGATGCATGGCAGTTCGGTGATACGGCAATCACTTGCCTGGTGCCCGAAGGCGTTGCGGTCGAGGCGGTTCAAGCATTTCTTGGTGCGGAGGCGAGATCGGGAGCAGCGCAAACGCGCGGTGCGCTTACGGTGCGCGTCTTGCCTTTTGTTCCGCAAGCGGATTACGACAAGCTGCTGTGGGCATGTGACCTCAATTTCGTGCGCGGCGAGGATTCCTTCGTTCGAGCGCAATGGGCGGGCAAGCCTTTCGTCTGGCATATCTATCCGCAAGACGAAAATTTGCATCACAAGAAATTGCGTGCATTCTTGCAGCGTTATTCAGCCGATATTGAAAGTCTGAATACATTCTCGCTACGCTGGAACGGTGCAACTGTGGAAAATGAAAGCGATCAGGCCGGCTGGCGCGAGCTCTGGACAAAATTTCAGGCCGATATGCCAAGACTGACGTCACGATCGAATGAATGGCGGCAGAAAATGCTCGCAAATGGCGATCTGACATCCAATTTGCTGAAATTTGCCGCATCAATCCGGTCAGAAACTGCGGAAAACGAGGTATAATGCGCGGTTAATTTTTAGCGCTTGATTTCAATCAAGCGTGAGCTTCCGGCGCCGTCTGCCACGAGGCGACTGATGATTTTCATGCAACTTATTTTTTACGTATATTCCTTATGAAACCTGCAAAAGAAATTCGTGTTGGCAACATCATTATGGTTGACGGCAAGCCTTTTATCGTTCTGCGTTCCGACGTCAACGGTTCGAGCCGCACGGGCTTCACCTACAAATGGAAGATGAAAAATCTTCTGACGAACGCGCCTTTGGAAAACGTGTTCCGCGGTGACGACAAGTTTGACGTCGTTGTTCTCGACAAAAAACCGGTGACTTTCTCGTATTTCGCCGATCCGCTGTATGTATTCATGGACGAAGAATACAACCAGTACGAAATCGAAGAAGAAAACCTGGGTGATGCGCTGCATTACCTGAAAGACGGCATGGAATGCGAAGCGGTGTTTTATGACGGCAAGGCGATTTCCGTCGAATTGCCGATCACGATCGCACGCGAGGTGGTGTACTCCGAGCCGGCCGTCAAGGGCAATACTTCGGGCAACGTGCTGAAAGAAGCCAGGATTGAAAATGCCATCGAGGCACATCGTCACACGGTTCAAGTCCCCTTGTTTGTCAGCCAGGGCGACGTGATCGAAATTGATACACGCACCAACGAGTACAAGCGGGTAGTTCGCAACTAAATTGCCTGGGCTCATAAAAACGCTGCCACAGCGGGCAGCGTTTTTCCCAGCCGCAAAAGAGCGCTGTCAGGATGTCCGACAGCGCTTTTTTTATGCGCCAGGAGCCATGATCGATCGGGCCTGGTTCCGGCGCTGCGCTGACATCTATGCATTCGTACCTTGCCGGTATACACTGGCGGCTGTTTGCCGGGTTGCCGCGGAGAATTCATCCGCATTCGTCGACGAGAGAAGGAAGGGGAAATGAAGCGACTGTCATTGATTGCCGCGCTGACCGTATCGGTCCTGACAACCGCGTGCTCGATTGTGCCGAAAAGCCTCGGCGGCACGGCGACTTACTTTGAACCTGAGATGCAGCCCGTGCCGCGTACGAAGGTCGCGCGCAACCCCGACCTGCCGGAAGACCAGATCAGTATCCGCGATGCCGAAGGCAATGCGGTGGTGCAGAAAGTCGCGTTCCGCTCGGGCGTGTCATCTGCAACCGTCGAACGCCTGGCGAAGAGCTATGGCTGCACCGGTCGCGCAGGTGCGGCGCTGATTACCGCCAAAGGTCCAGTGGAAGTGTATCGGCTTCAATGCGACACCGGAGCAAGTTTTCTGGCGCAATGCGAATTGCGCCAGTGCCGGCGCATGAACTGAAAAACAAAAGCCCCTTCCCGGAATGGAAAGGGGCTTGCCGAGGATGTAAATGCAGACGGGTGCTTATTCGTCCTTGGCGACTTGCAGTACCAGTTTACCGAAGTTCTTCCCTTCGAACAGCATCAGCAGCGCTTCCGGAAACTTTTCGATTCCGCCCTCGACGATGTCTTCGCGTGTCTTGAAGCTGCCTTCCTTCATCCACTTCGCCATTTCCGCTGCCGCAAGGTGATAGCGATCGGCGTAGTCGAAAACCACGATGCCTTCCATGCGCGCACGGTTCACCAGCAGCGACAGATAATTGGCCGGGCCCTTGACCGGGGTCGTGTTGTTGTATTGCGAGATTGCCCCGCAAATGATGATCCGTGCCTTCATGTTGATCCGCGTGAGCACATCATCAAGGATCTCGCCGCCGACGTTATCGAAATAGACGTCGACGCCTTTCGGGCAATGCTTCTTCAAACCGTCGCGCACCGATTCGTTCTTGTAGTCGATGCAGGCATCGAAGCCAAGTTCATTGACCACGAAATCGCATTTGTCCTTGCCACCGGCGATGCCGACCACGCGGCAGCCTTTTTGCTTCGCGACCTGGCCAACCGTCTGGCCGACCGCGCCGGCTGCGCCGGAAACCACGACGGTTTCACCCGCCTTGGGCTGACCCACGTCGAGCAGGCCGAAATAGGCGGTCATGCCCGGCATGCCGAGCGCATTCAGATACTTCGGCAAGGGCGCGGCTTTCGGATCGACCTTGTAAAACGCGGCGGTCTTGTCGTCGGCCGGACCTGCCCAGAATTGCTGGACGCCGATGCCGCCGGAGACATAGTCGCCAACCGCGAATTTCGGCGACTTGGAAGCGACCACCTTGCCGATGCCGCCGGCGCGCATCACTTCATCGATGCCCACGGGGCGGATATACGATTTGCCTTCATTCATCCATCCACGCATTGCCGGGTCAAGCGACAGGTAAAGCGTCTTGACAATTATTTCGCCGTCCGCAATGTCGCGCACCGGCTCCGAGGCGAATTTCCAGTCGCTTTGCTTCGGCATGCCGACCGGGCGAGCAGCCAGTCGGACCTGTTGGTTTGTCATCGTCATTTCTTGTCTCCATCTGAGGTTAGGTCGGCTAACTATACATGAAATTGAACGGTCGTGCTTTTTCTGGAAAAGTGTAACAGATCAAAACAAAGCCGGAACTTTCCATCTGGCATGCGGACCAAGTGGGGAGCCGCGACATTGCCGCGACTCAAGAGGTGGGGAGATTGCTTCCTGCAGCGCAAACGCAAGTTAAGTGTTGCCTCGTTTTCGATGCGATGGGAATGCTCGACGCGTTTCCATGACATCGCAAAAGTCACGTTCTAACTACGCACATCATTTTCAGGAGATCACATGCTTCGTTCCGAAACGCTTTTTGGCAAGCGCGAAACCAACACGCCAAATTCCCCCCTCCATACCTCCAGCGGCATTGTTCCGACCGGTACGTCTGGTTTCAACAAATCCGTTCCGCCCGTCGGCGGCACTTCGAACAATGCAGACACCACGTCCAGCACGAATGAGGGCGGCAGCAAGCTGATCGTCGGACCGAATATCAAGCTCAAGGGCGTTGAAATCACCGATTGCGACACCTTGGTCGTCGAAGGTCGTGTCGAAGCCACGATCGATTCGCGCGTGATCCAGATCGCCGAGCGCGGTGCGTTCAAGGGCTCCGCCGAAATCGACATCGCCGAAATCCACGGTGAATTCGACGGTGAACTGACCGTGCGCCAGAAGTTGGTGATCTATTCGACCGGCAAGGTCTCGGGCAAGGTCCGCTACGGCAAGGTCGTCATTGAAGAAGGCGGTCAACTGTCGGGCGACATCCAGGTCGGTACGGCCAGCAGCGCCAAGAGCAGCCTGTCCGTCGCCAAAGTAGGCTAAGCGTCCAGCGCACGCCTTGGGAATGAAATAGCAAGAAAGCTGCGAATTGCCACTGCTTGGAGTAACCGCGCTGCCAACTTCGCACAAATAACAGCCCGCCGCCTGCGGCCGCTGGCGGCAATCAGGAAGCGCCTCCGTGGCGCTTCAGCTAACCCGGATCACGTACTGCGTATCCGGGTTTTTGTTTTACTGCGATGAGGCGTGCGACAATAGCTCTTCGTACTCTTCACAATCCATCATGACGTATCCGGAATATATTCTTACCTTGTCCTGTCCCGACCACCGCGGCATCGTCCACCGCGTTTCGGGCTTTCTTGCCGAGCATGGTTGCAATATCATCGACTCCGCCCAGTTCGGCGACGCGCAGTCGCGCTTGTTCTTCATGCGGGTGCATTTCGCCGCCGAAGACCCGGCGGTGAGCGATGTGCAACTGCGGGCGGATTTCGCCGCGGTCGCGCGCGAACTGGGGATGAATGCGCAACTGAACGACGCGCGCAAGAAGCCGCGCATGATGTTGATGGTGTCGAAGATCGGCCACTGTCTGAACGACTTGCTGTTCCGTTACAAGAGTGGCTTGCTCCCGGTGGAGATTCCCGCGATTGTATCGAACCATACCGATTTTTATCAGCTCTCCGCGAGTTACAACATTCCGTTCCACCATTTGCCGCTGGCGACCGGGGCGTCGCCGGAAGCCAAGCGCGCGCAGGAAGAGCGCATCCTTGAAATCGTGAAGGCCAACGATATCGATCTGGTGGTGCTGGCGCGCTACATGCAAATACTGTCTCCCGAAATGTGCGAAGCATTAAGGGGCAAGGCAATCAACATCCATCATTCCTTCCTGCCGAGCTTCAAGGGCGCGAAGCCCTATTACCAGGCGCATGATCGCGGCGTGAAGCTGATTGGTGCGACGGCGCACTTTGTGACCGGCGATCTGGACGAAGGGCCGATCATCGAGCAAGACGTCGAGCGCGTGGATCATGCGATGGAACCGGACACGCTCACAGCAATCGGGCGCGATGTGGAGTGTGTGGTGCTGGCGCGTGCGGTGAAGTGGTTTGTCGAGCACCGTATACTGTTGAACGGGCACAAGACGGTCGTATTCAAATAAGTCGGCTGACGATTTTTCTTTCATGCGCAGCGGCATCCGCCGCTGCCGGCATTGCACCGCTGCTCAGGCCAGCACGCGCTTGAGCCATGCGCTGATGTCGTCGATTTCTTCGCCGCAGACCGAATGCTCGATCGGGTACTCGTGCCATTCCAGCCTGTAGCCCAGCGCAAGCAACATGTCGCGCGACTTCTCTGCACGGTCGATTGGAACAATAGGGTCATGACGGCCATGTGCCATGAAGATTGGGGTCTCGTGATTGGCGCCATGCCGTTCGGCGGGCAGGGTGGCATGGAGCGGCAAATAGCCGGACAGACACAGCAGGCCGGCGAGCTTCTCCGGATGTCGCAAACCGGTCTGCAAGGTCATTGCGCTTCCTTGTGAAAAACCGGCGAGGATGATGCGGCTGGCTGGAATGCCGCGCGATTTCTCCTGTGCGATCAGATGCTCCACCATTGTCTGCGATTTGCGCAAGCCGGCTTCATCCTCGCGCTGCGCCAGATCCATGCCCAGGATGTCGTACCAGGCACGCATCATGTAGCCATTGTTGATGGTTACCGGCATGACCGGCGCGTGTGGAAACACGAACCGGATCGGCGGACAGCCTGTCAGGTCGAGTTCATGCACGATCGGTACAAAATCGTTGCCATCGGCGCCCAGACCATGCAGCCAGATGATGGAAACGCGCGGATCGGGCGCGGTTTCGAGTTCGATGGTGTCGAGCGGCTTGTGCGTCATGGTCAGTCTTGGCGATGCGCGTCTTGCTTCGGACGTATAGCTGATTTCGGGCGGAACGCCTTGCAAACTGCTTCGTTCGTTTCGATATACGGTCCGCCGATGAGGTCGATGCAGTAGGGTACGGCGGCAAAAATGCCGGACACCACCTGCTTGCCATCGGCATCCTTCAGTCCTTCCAGTGTTTCCTTGATCGATTTCGGCTGACCCGGCAGGTTCATGATGAGCGCCGCGTGGTCCGGCGCTTCGCGGATAACGGCGGCCTGCCGCGACAGAATGGCTGTCGGCACGAATTTCAGGCTGATCTGGCGCATCTGTTCGCCAAAGCCGGGCATTTCCCTGGTGCCGACCGCAAGCGTCGCCTCGGGCGTGACATCGCGGCGTGCGGGGCCGGTACCGCCGGTGGTGAGCACCAGGTCGCAGCCGATATCGTCCACCAGTTCGATCAGGGTCTTTTCGATCAGCGCGCGCTCATCAGGAATCAGGCGCGTCTCCATCTTCCAGCCGCTCGTCACAGCGGCAGTGAGCCAGTCGCGCAAGGCGGGTATGCCCTGATCCTCGTAGGTGCCGCTGGAGGCGCGGTCCGAGATCGAGACGAGGCCGACGAGGAGTTCGTCCGGATTAGTCTTCTTCGGCTTCGTCATGGTGTTCTGCCGCTGGCGTGGATGGTGACGATTTCAGTTGCTTCAGAATCTGGAAGATTTCGCGGTAGGCCTTGGGCGGCTTGTTTTCAGCCTGCTCCTTGCGCGCGTTGCGAATCAGGGCGCGCATCTGCTGCACGTCGACTTCCGGGTACTGCTCCTTCAGTTCGGTCAGTGCCTTGTCGTCGGCCAGCAGTTTTTCGCGTCGGCGTTCGAGTGCATGCATTGCCGCCGTTTCCGCCTTCGACGCGCCTTTCCAGCTATCGAGGACTCTCTGGATGGCTGCGACTTCGTCTTCCTCGAGCAAGCGCATCTTCTTGCCGACATACTGCATCTGGCGACGGCGTCCTTCATGGTCCTTGATCTTTTGACATTCAAGGATGGCATCGCGCACGTCTTCCGGCATCGGCACGCGCATGACGCGATCCTTTGGTTGCGACACCAGTTCTTCTCCCAGCTCCTGCAGCGCGGTCATTTCGCGCTTGAGTTGGGATTTCGACGGACGATCGTACTGCTGTTCAAACTCGCTCGACTTGAAGCCGACCGCACCTCTGTTGGGATTAACCATGATGAATCAAAGCCATTCTGTAAACGACTGTTATGATAACTGTTTTAATCGACTTCCCAAAAAAACAAGCTCATGAGCAACCCAGTATTTACCCATAGCCAGGACCAGTTGAGGCAACTCGCGCAGGATGTGCTGCGTTTCGCGAAGGAAAAAGGCGCAACCCACGCCGCCGTTGAAATCAGCGAAGGCAATGGCCTGGCAGTGACTGTGCGCAAAGGCAAGATCGAGACCATCGAGCAGAACAAAGACAAGGGTATCGGCGTCACCGTCTATATGGGAGAGGATCGCCATATCCGGCGCGGCGACGCCAGCACCTCCGATTTTTCGCAACGATCCTTGCAGGACACGGTCGAGGCTGCGTATAACATCGCTCGCTTCACGGCGGAAGACGATTGTGCCGGCTTGCCGGACGCAGGCATGCTCGAAATGAATCCGCGTGATTTGCAGTTGTGCTACCCGTGGCTGATTTCCACGGAAGAGGCCGTCGAGATTGCACAGCGTTGCGAAGCAGCGGCTTTTGCCGTCGACAAGCGCATCACGAATAGCGAAGGCGCCAGCGTCTACGCGCAGCAATCGCATTTCGTTGCCGCCAACACGCGCGGCTTCATGGGTGGATATCCGTATTCGCGGCACACGATTTCGGTTGCGCCGATCGCGGGCAAGGGCGGCAACATGCAGCGCGACGACTGGTACTCGTCGACACGCGACCCGAAGAAACTGTCGAAACCGGAGGACATCGGTCGTTATGCGGCCGAGCGCGCATTGGCGCGACTGAACGGGCGCAAGCTCGACACGCGCAAATGCGCCGTCCTGTTCGAAGCACCGCTGGCGGCGGGATTGCTCGGCTCGTTCGTGCAGGCGATCTCCGGCGGCGCCTTGTACCGGAAATCCAGCTTTCTTCTCGATTCGCTCGGCAAGCAGGTTTTCTCGCCGCACATCCAGATCGTGGAAGATCCGCACGTCATCGGCGCGGTCGGCTCGTCGCCGTTCGATGAAGAGGGCGTCAAGACCGCTCGGCGCGATGTGGTGAAGGACGGCGTGGTGCAAGGTTATTTTCTGTCCACCTATTCCGCTCGCAAGCTCGGAATGAAAACCACGGGCAATGCCGGTGGCTCGCATAATCTTTCGCTGGTTTCCAGTCTCACGCAACCGACCGACAACTTCAAGCAGATGTTGAAGAAGCTCGACACCGGCCTGCTGGTGACGGAGTTGATGGGGCAGGGCGTCAACTATGTGACTGGCGATTATTCCCGTGGCGCATCGGGTTATTGGGTGGAAAAAGGTGTGATCCAGTACCCGGTCGAGGAAATCACGATCGCCGGCAATCTGAAGGAGATGTTCCTGCAGATTGCCGCCATTGGTGCTGATACCCTGATTCGGGGCACCAAGGAGACCGGCTCGATCCTGATCGAGAACATGACGGTTGCCGGCAACTGATCGTTCAAGTCCTGGCCCGGTTTCGGGTCGAAGGTCTCTTTCGTGAGACCGCCATCGGCCGGCACAGCGATGTCGTGCCTCAGGCGGTCTTGTTGCCGGGCAGCGAGGGGACTTCAAGCTGGTCGAGAACGTCTTCCGGCGATTCGGCTTCTTCCAAGTCTTCGCTGTTCAAGTGCTGCTGCATCTTTGCCGAGTCGAGGTCGCCGGTCCACTTGCCGACGACCAGTGTCGCCACTCCGTTGCCGATCAGGTTGGTCAGTGCCCGGGCTTCCGACATGAAGCGGTCGATACCGAGGATCAGCGCGAGGCCCGCAACCGGCACTCCGCCTACCGCGGACAGGGTGGCTGCGAGAACGATGAATCCGCTGCCCGTCACGCCGGCGGCGCCTTTCGATGTGAGCAGCAGTATTGCCAGCAGGGTGATCTGCTGAAGCAAGGTCATCGGCGTATCGGTCGCTTGCGCGATAAAGACGGCAGCCATCGTCAGGTAAATCGAGGTGCCGTCCAGGTTGAAGGAATATCCAGTCGGAATCACAAGGCCGACCACCGACTTCTTTACACCCAGATTTTCCATCTTCGCCATCATGCGCGGCAAAACGGATTCGGAAGAGGAAGTGCCAAGCACAATGAACAATTCTTCCTTGATGTACTTGATGAATTTCCAGATGCTGAATCCATGGATCAGTGCAATGGTGCCGAGCACGATGAAGATGAAGACCAGGCAGGTCAAATAGAACGTCGCCATCAGCTTGCCCAGAGAGAGAAGGCTGCCGACGCCATACTTGCCGATGGTGAATGCCATGGCGCCAAAGGCGCCGAGCGGTGCGACCTTCATGATGATGCCGACGATGCCGAACAGCACATGGGAAATCTTTTCGACAAAATCGAACACCAGCGTGCCGCATCCGCCGAACTTGTGCAGGGCGAAACCGAACAGAACGGAAATCAACAGCACCTGAAGGATGTCGCCTTTCGCGAATGCATCCACCATGCTGCTTGGAATGATGGCGAGCAGGAATTCCGTGGTCGATTGCATCTTGCCCGGAGCGGTGTAGGCAGCAATGCCCTTGGTATCGAGCGAATGCGGATCGACATGCATGCCGGCCCCTGGCTGCACCAGGTTGACGATCAGCAGGCCGACAATCAGCGCAATGGAACTGACGACTTCAAAGTAGAGCAGGGCGAGTCCACCGGTTTTGCCGACCTTCTTCATGTCCTCCATGCCGGCAATGCCGATCACGACGGTGCAGAAGATGATCGGGGCGATGATCATCTTGATCAATTTGATGAAGCCATCCCCGAGAGGCTTCATCTCGGCGCCGAGCGAGGGGTAAAAGTGTCCGAGCAGTACGCCGGCGATGATCGCTGTCAAGACCTGTGCGTAGAGTGATTTGTAGATCGGCTTGTTTCGCATGTGGCTTCTCCAAGAGTTACGCCTCGCTCCTCGCACGGGATATGGGCGATGGCATTGGTGGCGCGCACTGTGAGCCTAGGCGCGAAGCGTGAGGCGAGGCAATCCGCAGGCGATGGAGCGGCATTGTGCTTGTGCCGGCCGCGGGGCTCAATTGTGGACATACGCAGGCAACGAGAGAAAGTCTCTTTGCTTTGTTTGATTTCCGATATGGACTTGCGTTCGAAAAGGTGGGATTCGGGACAGAAGCTGCGCGGATGGAGGCGGTGCCGTTTACTTGAGCGGCGTTGCCAGCAGAGCTGAGCGAAGTTCGCAGTCGGACGATTTCTGATGGTGGTGGGCGAAATGCTTGGTGGTGGTGTCGGCGTTATTCCTACGTATTATTACCTAAGCACTCATACCCGGATTTGTGATTAAGATTGCTTATGGCAAGGACAAGCTTCTAGAATTGTGCAATATTAAAAGCTTGCTGTATTCGAGCTGCGATTAAACAAAACCATGCTTGATACAAGAGGAGACAGAGTGGGATGTCGTTTGTTCATCAATAATCCGGCGACCGGCAGAGCGATCGTGGTTTCGGTCACGCCGTCGATGAAGCAGTCCCGATATCCTGTTGAAGGTCTCATTGATGCAAGATACGTAGCACCGATTCACAATGCCATGCAGTTGATGCGGCGGTGGATCGCAGTTTGCCAAAGTAATTGAAATTGCCCGCAGCGCACAGGTGCTGCGGGCAATTTCTTTTTTTGGTGCCAGGAGGAACCGGACTTTCAATGGGAAACGGCATGGACCGGCTCATTGTCCAAGTTCCGACTGCCGTTGTCCTGCCAAGATGTCGGTTCAGGAGACCAAGTTGAGTTAATGCTGCATGTTGCAGCGTGTTGAATCAACAGCGCGCTGGTTTGTGCAGAAGTTTTCGGTGCTTTATTTCAACAGGAGAAAAAATGGAACGTCGTTCCTTTCTAAAAAAAGCGGCTGTAGGCGCATCGGTTGGAGCAATTGCCGCACCCGCACTGGCGCAATCGCAACCTACGATCAACTGGCGCCTGGCGTCGAGCTTTCCCAAGTCTCTTGACACGCTGTTCGGCACAGCCGAAGTCTTCAGCAAACGCGTATCGCAACTGACCGGCGGCAAGTTCAATATCCGCGTCTTCGCCGGCGGCGAGATCGTGCCGGCGCTGCAAGTGGTGGACGCCGTCCAGAACGGCACTGTCGAAATGGGACACACTGCGCCGTACTACTACTTCGGCAAGGATCCGACCTTTGCGTTCGACTGCGCAGTTCCTTTCGGCATGAACTCGCGTCAGCAGACGGCGTGGTACGAGCAGGGCGGCGGCAAGCAATTGCTGCGCGAGTTCTACAAGGACTACGGGATCATGAATTTCCTGGGCGGGAATACCGGTGCGCAAATGGGCGGCTGGTTCCGCAAGGAGATCAAGACTGTCAATGACATCAAGGGCCTGAAGATGCGCATCAGCGCATTTGCCGGCAAGGTGTTGCAGCCGCTCGGACTCGTTCCCCAGCAACTGGCAGGCGCCGACATTTATCCTGCACTGGAAAAGGGTTCGCTCGACGCAGTCGAATGGACGACACCCTACGACGACGAGAAACTTGGCTTCTACAAGGTCGCTCCGTATTACTACGCGCCGGGTTGGTGGGAAGCGGGCGCACAGCTTGCCTTGTACGTGGGCATCAAGGAATGGGAAAAGCTGCCGAAGGATTATCAGTACGCGATCGAGGCAGCCTCTTATGAGGCGCATGTCTACATGCAGGCTGAGTACGATGCGAAGAACCCGGCGGCGCTGGCGCGTCTGATCAAGAACGGTGCCAAGCTCCGCTTCTTCTCGAAAGAGATCATGGAAGCTTCCTACAAGGCGGCGGTGGCAACCATGGAGGAAGAAGCTTCGAAGAACGCCAAGTTCAAGAAGATCTATGAGCCGTACAAGCGCTTCCAGCGCGATCAGAACCAATGGTTCTCCGTCGCCGAAGCGCCGATGCAGAACTTCATGAGCACTCACAAGTAAAAGACAGGAAGTCATTCAGAGAGGTCCGATGCGCAGACGTGCTGCGGCCTTCTCTGACGCAAAGGCATTTGACGGACGGGCGGGACACCATTTGTTGCAGCAGGACGCTTGAATTCTTTTCAGCAAAAGGCATCCGCCGAACACCAGGCTTGATCGGTAAAAGCATGGCGCCTCGCCTGAAACCGGCATGTTGCCTTCGCAAGGCTTGCAGGAGACATCAATAATTTTCACCTGTGAGCTTTTATCACTCGGTTTCTGCTGTATAGCGGCAGTTATTTGCGTTGCATGGGCATTGCCTGACTCATACAATTTGGCTCGCAATACACCTTGTGCAAAACCCATTGCACAAGGGCCCAGCAACAATTTTTTGATGTTGTTTAATCCGGAGGAGACAAAATGGAACGTCGTTCGTTTCTGAAGAAGGCAGCGGTTGGCGCGTCGGTCGGCGCGATAGCGGCGCCTGCACTGGCTCAGACCCAGCCAACCATCAACTGGCGCCTGGCGTCGAGCTTCCCGAAAACGCTGGACACGGTTTTCGGCGCTGCTGAAGTTTTCAGCAAGCGCGTATCGCAACTGACTGGCGGCAAATTCAATATTCGGGTCTTCGCGGGCGGCGAAATTGTTCCGGCACTCCAGGTGATGGATGCGGTGCAAGCCGGCACCATTGAAATGGGCCACACCGCGCCGTACTACTTCTTCGGCAAGGATCCGACCTTCGCATTCGATTGCGCAGTCCCGTTCGGAATGAATTCGCGCCAACAGACCGCATGGTACGAGCAAGGCGGCGGCAAACAATTGCTGCGCGACTTTTACAAGGATTACGGCATCATCAACTTCATCGGCGGCAACAGCGGCGCGCAGATGGGTGGCTGGTTCCGCAAGGAGATCAAGAGCCTGAACGACATCAAGGGCCTCAAGATGCGTATCGGCGGCTACGGCGGCCGCGTCATGCAGAAGCTTGGCCTCGTACCGCAGCAGATCGCCGCCGGCGATATCTACCCAGCGCTGGAAAAGGGCACGATCGACGCAGCAGAGTGGATCGGTCCTTACGACGATGAACGCCTCGGCCTGTACAAGGTGGCCCCGCACTACTACGCACCGGGCTGGTGGGAGCCGAGCACGCAGTTCTCCTTCTATGTCGGCATCAAGGAATGGGAAAAGCTGCCGAAGGAATACCAGGCCGCGATCGAGGCAGCTTCCTATGAAGCGCATGTCTACATGCAGGCCGAGTACGATGCAAAGAATCCGGCCGCGCTCGCACGCCTGCTCCGCAATGGCGTAAAACTGCACAGCTTCTCGAAGGAAATCATGGAAGCCTGCTTCAAGGCCACCAATGAGGTGAACGAAGAAGAAGCCAGCAAGAATGCGAAGTTCAAGAAGATCTATGAACCGTGGAAGCGTTTCCGCCAGGACCAGAATCAATGGTTCTCGGTGGCTGAAGCAACCATGCAGAACTTCATGATCACTCACAAGTAATCAGGTAGCAGCAGTTTCAAGCAAACTCAGTAGTGTCCCTTGATCCGCAGTGCGCAAGCACTGCGGATTTTTTTTGCCTGCGCTCCGGATACCGGCCGCGTGAATCGAGATTGCTAAAACGGATGATTGTCTGCTCCAAAAACAGTTTTCCAGTCAGTAAATTTTCACGTTGCAGTAAATGTATTCAAGAAATACAATTTGCCGGGCGTAAGCCACCTTGTTACACAACAATAAGGCGTGTTTCCGTCAAGTCGTAAAGACTTTTCATACCTATATCCAGGAGACATATACATGCAACGTCGTTCCTTTCTCAAGAAGGCTGCAGTCGGCGCATCGGCTACTGCCATTGCGGCACCGGCACTCGCACAATCCCAACCCACCATTAATTGGCGATTGGCGTCGAGCTTCCCGAAATCCCTCGACACGATCTTTGGCGCTGCGGAGACTTTCAGCCGTCGCGTCTCGGCAATGACCAACGGCAAGTTCAATATTCGCGTTTTCGCCGGCGGCGAAATCGTGCCGGCGCTGCAAGTGATGGATGCGGTACAGGCGGGCACGGTGGAAATGGGACATACGGCGTCGTATTACTATTTTGGCAAGGACCCGACCTTCGCGTTCGATTGCGCCGTCCCGTTCGGGCTGAACTCGCGCCAGCAGACCGCGTGGTTCGATCAGGGTGGCGGCCGCGAACTGTTGCGTTCCTATTTCAAGGATTACGGCATTGTGAACTTCTTGGGCGGTAACACCGGTACGCAGATGGGTGGCTGGTTCCGCAAGGAAGTCAAGACGGTGCAAGACCTGAACGGCCTCAAGATGCGCATCGGCGGCTTCGCTGGCAAAGTGATGCAGCACCTCGGCCTGGTTCCGCAGCAAATCGCTGGTGGCGATATCTATCCGGCGCTGGAAAAGGGAACGATCGATGCGGCCGAATGGGTCGGACCGTACGACGATGAAAAGCTCGGCTTCTTCAAGGTCGCGCCATATTATTATTCGCCGGGTTGGTGGGAAGCCGGTCCGCAACTGTCCTTCTATGTCGGCATCAAGGAATGGGAAAAACTGCCCAAGGATTATCAGGCAGCGCTTGAGGCCGCGACTTTCGAGGCACATGTCGTGATGCAGGCGGAATACGACGCACGCAATCCGGCCGCGCTGGCACGCTTGCTCAAGAACGGCGTCAAGCTACAAACCTTCTCCAAGGAAGTCATGGATGCCTGCTACAAGGCTGCGCATGACGTGATGGAAGAAGAGGCTTCCAAAAATGCGAAGTTCAAGAAGATCTACGAACCTTGGAAACGCTTCCGCCAGGATCAGACGCAATGGTTCTCGGTGGCCGAAGCAAGCATGCAAAATTACATGATCAACCGTGCAAGGTCGGGCGGCTGAGGCGGAACTCTCTACGCAAACATCAACCCGCAGCGCGCAAGCCCTGCGGGTTTTTTATTGCCCAATTCGGAAGACAGCACCGGACAAGAGTCTTCGGGCCGACAAGCCATAAAAAAACCCCGCAGGAATATCCGTGCGGGGTTTCGAGCGGGAAGAGCCGATTACTTCTTGTCTGCGTCCGACGAGAAGTTCAACTGCGGCGTCTCGTCTGCCTTCGTGTCGCTGTCCGTCGAGAAGTTCAACTGCGGCGCATCGCTGCTCTGGCCGCCGGTCGGAATATCGATCTTCAGTTCGATCTGTTCCTTCATGTCGGTCTTTTTGCCGATCGACACGACTTGCGGGAACATGATGATCAGCGCAACCATGATGATCTGGATCAGCACGAACGGGATCGCCCCCCAATAGATGTCGGACGTCTTGACCTCTTTCGGCGCCACTGAACGCAGATAGAACAGTGCGAAACCGAACGGCGGGTGCATGAAGGAAGTCTGCATGTTCACGCCAAGCAGCACGCCGAACCAGATCAGGTCGATACCCAGCTTGTCGGCGACAGGTCCGACCAGCGGTACCAGGATGAATGCAAGTTCAAAGAAGTCCAGGAAGAAGGCCAGTCCGAAGAACAGCAGGTTGACCACGATGAGGAAGCCGGTCGTGCCGCCCGGCAGCGAGGTCAACAGATGCTCGACCCACAGGTCGCCATTCACCGCACGGAACACCAGGCTGAATACGCTGGAGCCGATCAGGATGAACACCACGAAGCAGGACAGGCGCGTCGTCGAATCCATTGCTTGTTTCATCAAGGACCAGGACAGGCGACGGTTCATCATTGCCAGGACCAGCGCACCGAATGCGCCCATGCCGCCGCCTTCGGTCGGTGTTGCGATACCGACAAAAATCGTACCAAGCACCAGGAAAATCAGCGCCAGCGGAGGAATCAGGACGAACACGACTTGTTCGGCCATGCGCGACAGCAGGCCCAGCTTGAGCTTGCGATTGAGCAGCGCCAGGACGAATGCACCCGCAATACCGACGGAAGCAGCAAAGATGCCGACTTCATCGCTCGGCGCATTGGGATGGCCTGCGCCGTAGTATGAGCCGAATGCATACGATCCGGCGACCGCCAGGACAATCAAGGCCAACAGCGAAACCACGCCGCTGCGACCATTGGGTTCACGCAGATTGCGCGCTTCCGGCGGAAGCGCCGGCACAGCGTGCGGCTTGAAGATCGACACGGCGAGCACGTAGCCGGCATACATTGCCGTCAGCAACAGACCGGGTACGAACGCTGCCTTGTACATGTCGCCCACGGAGCGGCCCAGCTGGTCGGCCATCACGATCAGCACCAGCGAAGGCGGAATGATCTGCGCCAGCGTGCCGGATGCGGCAATCACGCCCGAGGCCAGCTTCTTGTCGTAGCCATAGCGCAGCATGACCGGCAGGGAAATCAGACCCATCGAGATCACCGAAGCGGCAACCACGCCCGTGGTTGCCGCCAGCAATGCGCCGACAAAAACCACTGCGTAAGCAACGCCGCCACGGATAGGCCCGAACAGCTGACCGATCGTATCGAGCAAGTCTTCCGCCATGCCCGAGCGTTCGAGGATCAGGCCCATGAAGGTAAAGAACGGAATTGCCAGCAGCGTATCGTTGGCCATGATGCCGAAAATACGGTTCGGCAAGGCCTGCAGCAACTCGGGCTTCAGCAGGCCGAACTCGATTCCCATGAAGCCGAAGAACAAACCGTTCGCGGCCAGGGAAAACGCTACCGGAAAACCGGATAGCAGGAACACCACAAGCGCGGCAAACATCACCGGCGCCATATTCGCAATCAGGAACTGCTCCATTATTTTTTCTCCGCCGATCAGTTAAGTTTGTTTGCTGCCTTGATCGCCTCGATTTCTTCTTCCGGCGTTGCGGCGTGCTTTTCAAATGCGCTGGCATCTACCTTGCCCTGCAGGTAGCCAATGCGCTTGATGAGCTCGGAGATACCTTGCATGGTCAACTGGAAGAAGCCGATCGGGATCAGGAGCTTGGCAGGCCAGACGATCAGGCCGCCGGCGTTGCTGGAGACTTCCTGGTTTTCAATGGAGAGCAATGCGTACGGGACAGCGTAATAGAGGATGATGATCGACATCGGCAACAGGAAAATCAGGAAGCCGAGCAGGTCGATCCATACTTGCGTGCGTTTGGAGAGGTGGCCGGCGATCACGTCGATGCGGACGTGTTCGTTGCGGCGCAGCGTATACGAGGTCGCGAGAAGGAAAATCGCTGAAAACAGATACCACTGAATTTCAAGCCATGCGTTCGAGCTGGTGTTGAACGAATACCGGACGAGTGCGTTGCCCGTGCAGATCAGGACGGAGAGAAGGAGAGCCCAGCTGACGCCGAGTCCGATTTTCTCATTGATTGTGTCAATGAGCCTCGATAACGAGAGTAAGAAAGACATGGTTGTGTCTCCAATTATGAAAAAAATCAGTGGTCCGGGGCGCTTGATTTTTATTTGCGGCCGGTTCCCCCGCAGAGTGGGGCTGTTCATGGTTCGGGGGGAGTATATGACATTTCAACTTGCAAGCGAATAGTTCCCCGAGAGGGGACATATTCTTTTCATGTTGCGACGCAATAGGTGCGTGTTTTTTTCATCTAAACAGCGATGTTTAGGTGTCAATGCGTAAGTACTAACACGTACTGCATTCGTTTTCTGAACAGGGCGACTGTCGCAGTCGCGTGGGAGCGGGAGGAGTTGCGTGCATCAACCATCGTGTCATTGAATCGATGCGGATTGATGCATGCCGAGAAGTGTACGCGCTTCTTTTGAATCGTGCTGACGGCAGCATAAAACTCGCTTCAGCAGTGCCGCCGACGCAATGCGCGCGCGCCGGCGGCACGTCTTCATTCTTGGCCCAGTTGCGCACGCCAACGCGCAATCGCTGCACGGACCTGATCCGGCGCTGTGCCGCCGATGTGATTGCGAGCCGCGACCGATCCTTCCAGCGTAAGCACGTCGAAGACATCGGCTTCAATCAGTTGCGAGAATGCGCGCATCTCGTCCAGCGACAGGTCGGTGAGATCGCAACCGCGCTGTTCACAGGTGCGCACGGCACGCGCCACTGCTTCATGGGCATCGCGGAACGGCAAGCCCTTCTTGACCAGGTAATCGGCCAGGTCGGTTGCTGTCGCGTAGCCTTGCAATGCTGCCGCGCGCATGGCCTCCGGCTTGACGGTAATGCCGCGCGCCATGTCGGCGAAAATGCGCAGCGTGTCCGTGACAGTGTCGACCGTATCGAACAAGGGTTCCTTGTCTTCCTGGTTGTCCTTGTTGTAGGCGAGCGGCTGGCCCTTCATCAGCGTCAGCAGACCGATCAGATGGCCGTTCACGCGGCCGGTTTTGCCGCGCGCGAGTTCGGGCACATCCGGGTTCTTCTTTTGCGGCATGATTGACGAGCCGGTGCAGAAGCGGTCGGCGATATCGATGAAGCCGACGCGCGGACTCATCCAGATCACCAGCTCTTCCGACATGCGCGACACGTGGGTCATGACCAATGCGGCTGCCGCGCAGAATTCAATGGCGAAGTCGCGATCCGACACTGCGTCCAGCGAGTTGCGGCACACTTCGTCGAAGCCGAGTGTTTTTGCGACCCGTTCGCGGTCGATCGGAAAGGTCGTTCCGGCCAGGGCGGCCGCGCCCAGCGGCAGCCGGTTGACGCGCTTGCGGCAATCGATCATGCGCTCGGCATCGCGGCTGAACATTTCCACATAGGCCAGCATGTGGTGGCCGAAGGTGATCGGCTGTGCCACTTGCATGTGCGTGAAGCCGGGGAGGATGGTGCCGGCATGCTGTTCGGCGAGATCCAGCAGCGACAGACGCAGCTCGCGCAGGAGGCCTCCGATATCGTCGATCGCCGAACGCATGTACAGGCGAATGTCGGTCGCCACCTGATCGTTGCGCGAACGGCCGGTGTGCAGTCGCTTGCCCGCGTCGCCGACCAGTTCGGTCAGGCGCTTTTCGATATTCAAATGAACGTCTTCCAGGTCCAGCAGCCATTCGAATTTTCCCGACGCGATCTCGGACTGGATCTGTGCCATGCCGCGCTGGATGTCCGCATGGTCCTGCGCGCTGATGATGCCCTGGTGCGCCAGCATTTCGGCGTGGGCAAGGGAGCCCTGGATATCGGCGTCGGCCATGCGCTTGTCGAAGAACACCGACGCGGTGTAACGTTTGACAAGATCGGAGACGGGTTCGGAAAAACGGGCCGACCAGGCCTCGCTTTTTTTGGAGAGTTGTGCTGTCATAATCGGATTCCGGTGAATATGTGATTATAAAACAAGCCTTGCCTATGCCGTTATCTATCGCTTCCGTCAAGGCCGACCGCCCGACCGAGATTCTCATTCCGGACTGTTGCAACATTGGCGTGGTGTTTCGTACGCTGCTCGGCGTCAACGCGGCAGTGCTCGCAGGCATACTCATCCAGGCCAGCAACTGGCAGCGGGGCATGCTGGAATTTGTCGAAGCGTCAATGATGGTCGAATTGGCATGCCTTTGGTCCTTGTTCGCCTTGTGCGGATTGCGCCGCATGGTTCCCCGCTCCGGCGCGACGGAAGCGCTGTGGCGCTGGACTCAGCGCGCCGCCTGCTGGGTCGTGCCGGCCGCAGTCACGGCGACCGTTGTCTACATGTTCTCGACGGTGGACTGGCTGATGAGCGGATTTGCCAGCCTGACCGTCCTGAAAGGAGCCATCGCCGCCGCACTCCTCGGAGGCCTGTTCCAGCATTATTTCGAGCTGCGCACGCGGGCGCATTCACCGGCGCTGGTGGAGGCGCGCTTGCAGGCGCTGCAGGCACGCATTCGGCCGCATTTCCTGTTCAATAGCCTGAACGCGGTGTTGTCGCTGATCCGCTCCGAACCGCGTCGCGCGGAAACCACACTGGAAGACCTGGCGGATTTGTTTCGAGTATTGATGAGCGACCCGCGCAACATGACTACGCTCGAGAATGAAATTCGGCTGTGCAAGCAGTACTTGTCGATCGAGAAAATCCGCTTGGGCGAACGTTTGCAAGTGACATGGGATACCGGCAACATCGGCGAGGAGGTGCTGCACAAGGCGCAAATTCCCGTCCTGCTGCTGCAACCCTTGCTTGAAAACGCGGTGCACTACGGGGTGGAGCCGGCGATGGAAGCGTCTCCGGTCAGGATTCAGGTCAGCCGGTCCATCGATCGCATCGAAATTGTTGTTGTGAATACATTTCATGAACAAGCACCCGCAGGAATGGGCAATCACATGGCGCTGGAAAACATTCGCGAACGACTGGCATTGTTGTACGACGTCGAGGCACAACTGACGACGACAATCGTGCGTGGTTTCTTCGAGGTGCGCTTGCGCTTTCCTTATGTGAAGGGGAGTGCATGAAACCGCGCCTCTTCATTGTTGACGACGAGGCTCCGGCGCGTTCGCGGCTCAAGACCTTGCTGTCGGACATTGCGGAAGAGTGCCCGCACGAACTTGCGGGCGAGGCGAGCAGTCCGCAAGCAGCGCTGGACGGTATCGCCGACGCCCGGCCGGATATTGTTCTGCTCGACGTGCAAATGCCCGGCATGACCGGAATCGAACTGGCCTCGCACCTCATCCGAAATGCTGCGCCATCGCCGACGGTGATCTTCGTAACCGCCTTCGATGAATTCGCGGTGAAAGCATTCGAGGTGCACGCGCTGGACTATCTCCTGAAGCCGGTGCGCGCGTCGCGTCTGGCGGACGCCATCCGGCGCGCCGGTGCAATGCGCGCGCAATCCTCAACGCAGGCAGAGGCGATTACAGACGCCGGGAAGACCCTCCAATCGGCACGTCAGCACTTTTCCGTGCAGGAGCGCGGCCGCCTGCTCCTGGTGCCGGTCAGTGACGTCCTTTATCTCAAGGCGGAATTGAAATACGTGACCTTGCGCACCAGGGCCCAGGACTATCTGATCGAAGAATCGCTCACCTCGATCGAAGAAGAGTTCAGGAACATCTTTGTGCGCGTGCATCGCAATGCGCTGGTCGCCCGCAACGCCATTCTCGGCGTCGAACGGGGAGTGCAGGCCATCGACAGTGACAGCGAGCCGGACAAGGTGCATGAATCGTGGCAGGTAATTCTGCGCGATGTCGATGAGCGGCTGCCGATTTCGCGGCGGCAATGGCCAGTGGTCAAGGCGCTGGTTCGGTAAGTTCGTGAAAAAAAGTGCCCCGGATTATCGGGGCACTTTTTTCCATCTGGACGGCGAGAGAGAACTTTCTCCTTGTTCGCCGAACGCGAAGATCAACCGGTGTTGCGCAAGCCTGCGGCAATGCCGTTGATCGACAGATGGATGCCGCGCCGCACGCGCTCGTCCAGCTTGCGTCCCTCGGCAGTCGCCGCGCGATGCCTCTTGATCAGCTCTACCTGCAAGTGATTGAGCGGATCGAGATAGGCAAACCGGTTCTTGATCGAGCGCGCCAGCAGCGGATTGCCGGCCAGCCGTTCCTTGGCGCCGGTGATGGTCGTCAGGCACGCCGTCGTGCGCTCGTGCTCCTCCACGATGCGCTTGAAGATACTGTTGCGCAATCGCTTGTCGGCAACCAGTTCGGCGTAGCGAGATGCAACTGCGAGATCGGTCTTGGACAGCACCATGTCCATGTTCGACAATAGGGTGGCGAAGAACGGCCATTCCTTGAACATCGCGCGCAGCACCGCGAGCCGTTTCTTTTGCTCCTTGGCTTCCGCATCTTCATACAGCCACGATGACACCGCGCTGCCGAAGCCGTACCAGCCTGGCAGCAGGAGCCGGCATTGGCCCCAGGAGAAGCCCCAGGGAATCGCTCGCAAGTCCTCGATGCGGCGCGTCGACTTGCGCGAGGCCGGCCGCGATCCGATGTTGAGCTCGGCGATTTCCGCAATTGGTGTCGCCGAGAAGAAGTAATCAGTGAAACCCGGCGTTCCATACACAAGATCGCGGTAGGCGCGATAGGCACGAGCGGACAACTCTTCCATCACGCTCTCGCACTCGGCCAGTTTCTTTGCCCTGCGCCCTTGCGGCGCATGCGGCGTCAGGCTGGCTTCCAGCGTCGCGGCCACCAGCAGTTCCAGGTTGCGCCGACCGATCTCCGGATTGGAGAATTTCGACGCGATGATCTCGCCCTGCTCGGTCAAGCGGATCTGTCCGTTGACAGTGCCGGCCGGTTGCGCGAGGATCGCCTCGTAGCTGGGGCCGCCGCCGCGACCTACCGTACCGCCGCGCCCGTGGAACAGGCGCAGCTTTACGTTCGCGCCGTCGAACAATTCCACGAGCTGCGTTTCCGCCTTGTACAGCTCCCAGTTCGACGTGAGGAAGCCGCCATCCTTGTTGGAGTCGGAATAACCGAGCATCACTTCCTGCAGATCGCCTTGTTTCGCAATCAGATGACGGACCTGCGGCAGCGACATGTAGCTTTCCATGATGCCGGCCGCGCAGCGCAAGTCCGGGATGGTCTCGAACAAGGGGATGACCATCAATTCCATGCGCGCATCGTGCACTTGTCCCGATGCGTGGTCCCACTCGACATGCAGCAGACCGGTTTCCTTCTGCAGCAGCAAGACTTCCAGCAGGTCGGACACCGTTTCCGTGTGCGAGATGATGTAGTTGCGGATCGCCCGATCGCCGTAGCGCTGGCGGATTTCGCGCGCAGCGCGCAGGATCGCCAGTTCCGAGCCGGTCTCGGCGGAATAGTCGAGATAGGGCGAATACAGCAGGCGAGGCTTGCTCAGCTCATCGAGCAGCAGTTCTACCTTTTCGTCTTCGGATAATCCGCTGTAGTTCGGATGCGCCTTGGCACGGGAGAACAATTCGCCAAGAACCCGTTCGTGCACATCCGAACTTTGACGCATGTCGAGCGTGGCGAGGTGGAAGCCGAAGATTTCCGAGGCGCGCTTAACCGTTGCCAGGCGAGGCTTGATGAGAGCTGCGCCGTGATGGGCCTTGAGCGAATCGGCCAGCACCTGCAGGTCGCGCGTGAATTCGGCGGCGGTTTCGTAGGGAGCGGCAGAGCCGACCTCCTGCCGCAGGACGTGAGCTGCGCCGAGCTTGCGGGCCGTTGCGGCCAGGCGTGCATACAGTCCGATCAGCGCGCGGCGGTATGGTTCGTCCATCCGATGCTCGGACTGGTCGGGCGAGCTGTCGGCCAGCGCCTGCAATTCGGGGCTGACGCTGACCAGCAGGGTGGAAATCGATAACTCCGCGCCCAATGCATGTACTTCTTCCAGATAGAAATCGAAAATCGCGGTCGACTGGCGCATCAGCGCGTGTTGCATCGTGCCGGCATTCACATTGGGATTGCCGTCGCGGTCGCCGCCGATCCAGCTCCCCATTTGCACGAAGGGCGGAAAGTCTTTTTCATCAACATGCCGTTGCGGAAACTGCGCGCCGATCTCGTTTTCGATGTCGTCATAGAGTCCCGGCAGTTCGCGCAGGAAGGTGGTGCGGTAATACGACAGCGCATTCTCGATCTCATCGGCCACCGTCAGCTTGGTGTAGCGCAGCATGCGGGTCTGCCACAGCGTCGTAACGCAGGCATGCAGCAATTGCGTATTGCGGGCCATTTCCTTGGGTGTCAGCGGGTGATCGCGTTCAGCCAGCAGGCGGGCGATTTCGCGCTCCGCGTCGAGCGTGCTTTTGCGCTGCACTTCAGTCGGATGCGCGGTCAGGACCGGCGAGATCAGCGCCTCCTTGAAGAAGCGGCGCACGGTCGCGCCCGATACGCCGGCGTCGTCCAGCTTCGACAGGGCAAATGCGATGCTGCCTTGCTGCGGCGCCGATCCAGCGAGGAGGTGGGCACGGCGGCGGCGATTGTGATGCTGGTCTTCGGCGATGTTGGCGAGGTGGGAGAAATACGAAAATGCGCGCACCACGGTGATTGTCTGGTCACGGGTGAGCTTCTTCAGCATCTTGTTGAGCTCGGCGCCGGACTGGGCGTCGGACTCACGGCGAAAGCGCACGGCCGTCTGGCGGATGGTCTCGACGACGTGGAAAACGGTTTCGCCTTCCTGTTCGCGCAGGACATTGCCGAGCAGTCGGCCCAGCAGGCGGATATCTTCTTTTAGTGGGGCGTCTTTGTCGTTCGCGGCCTTGTTGACCGGCGCCGGGAGGTTCTGTTGTCTTGGCATGTTGATTGATTGCAATCAGCTTTACACTAGAAAGTGGCTCGCGGCCACCGGGAGGCACGTATGTGCATGATAAAATCGATGCGGTCAGCATCATTGAAATTCGAAAGAGCCCTCCGTGAAAGTTTCCCCTCCCTCCAAGTTAGTGATTGCGTCTCGCGAAAGTCGTCTGGCCATGTGGCAAGCGGAGCATGTCCGCGCCAGGTTGTCGGCATTATATCCGCAGTGCAGCATCGAAATTCTCGGCATGACCACGCAAGGCGACCAGATCCTCGACCGCGCACTGTCCAAGGTTGGCGGCAAAGGTTTGTTCGTCAAGGAGCTGGAAGTCGCGATGGCCGAGCGCCGTGCGGACCTCGCCGTGCATTCGCTCAAGGATGTGCCGATGGAATTGCCGGAGGGGTTTGCGCTGGCCGCCGTGCTGGAACGTGAAGATCCGCGCGATGCCTTCGTCTCCAATGAATACGCTTCGCTGGACGACCTGCCCGACGGCGCTGTCGTCGGCACCAGCAGCCTGCGGCGTCAAGCACTGATCGCCGCCCGTTTCCCGAAACTGGTGATCCGCCCGCTGCGTGGCAATCTCGATACGCGCCTCGGCAAGCTGGATCGCGGCGAATATGCCGCGATCATTCTCGCGGCGGCGGGCCTGAAGCGCCTCGGACTGGCTCAACGCATCCGCTCACTGATCCAACCGGAACAGAGCCTGCCTGCACCGGGGCAGGGCGCGATGGCGATCGAAATCCTGGATGGCCGCGACGACTTGCTGCAGCTGCTTGCACCGCTCAACCACGAGTCGACTGCCCAGGCAGTGAGCGCGGAACGCACCGTGTCGCGCACATTCGGCGGCAGCTGCCAGATTCCGCTTGCCGCGTTCGGAACCGTCGACGGCCAGGCGACGATGCACCTGCGCGCGATGGTCGCGACGCCGGATGGCAAGCGCATCGCGACCGCGGACGCATCCGGTCCGGCGAATGCGCCTGAATTGCTCGGCCAGCAGATTGCACAGGCCTTGCAATCGCAAGGCGCGGACGACATCCTGGCAGCATGCCGGGCAATGGACGCAGCCTGATACCGAAAACGGATGCGGTTGATGACAGTCGACCGCATCCTGCATCCACGGAGCGGAAGTCGATCTCTTGCCGATCTCTTGCGCCTGACAAGGCATGACGCCCGAGCTCATACAGCCAATGACAGACCAATCTTCCCATCCCGTTGTTGTCACGCGTCCGCTTGCGCAGGCCAGGCCGCTTGCCCGGCGCATCGCGGAGCAGGGGCGAGAGGCAGTCGTGTTTCCCCTGTTGGACATACAGCCCTTGCCCGATCAGTCGAAACTGAAGGCGGTACTCGGCGATCTGGCAAGCTACGCACTGGTCGCCTTCGTCAGTCCGAACGCCATTGACGCTGCCTTCAGTCTTCTCAAGGAGTGGCCGAAAGATGTCGCCATCGCCGTGATGGGCGAGGGCAGCAAGCTTGCGCTGGCAAACCACGGTTTGACGTCGATGAATGCCGACATCATCAGTCCGATCGATCCGCATCGAACCGATTCGCAGACCCTGCTTGAAGTGCTGGATCTTGATGCATTGCGCGGCAAGCGTGTGTTGATCGTGCGCGGTGAGACAGGTCGCGAGCTGCTCGCCGACGCCTTGCGCGATCAAGGCGTGCAGGTCGAGCAAATTGCTGCCTACCGGCGCGCTGCGCCGGTTCTCGACCAGCCGGCACGCGAACAATTGCAGCGCTTGCTGGATTGCGAAGCAGACTGGATCATCACCAGCTCCGAGGCCTTGCGCATCCTCGTGGACATGGTGCGAGAGCTGGCTGGTGACCAGGGCGTGGTTAAATTGCAACAGCAAAGACTCATCGTGCCCCATGCGCGCATCGCGGAAAATGCGCGAATGCTCGGATTCGCCAAGCTGACGCAGACCGGATCAGGCGACGAACAAGTGTTAGCCGCGTTACAATTTCGAGCATGAACGAATTGCCTCCATCTTCCGACCCCGGTCAATCCTTCCAGTCGAATCCGCCATCGCAACAGGCGGAACCGGCGACTTCCCGCGCACCTTTGCAAAATGATAATGCGCCACGCCTACAGAAAACGCTCAAGCCGATCTACGGCGGATTGAGCATTCTTGCCGTGCTGTTGATTGCGCAGTGGTGGTCTGCTCAGCACGAAATCAGCAGCTTGCGCGACGAAGTGGCGCAGCGTCTGAAAAGCGGCGAAACGCTCACGACTGAAACCAAAGTGCTGGTGAAGACGGTTCAGGACGGGATGCGGGAGTTGCAGGCCAAGGTCAACGTGCTGGAAAGTAAACAGACGGAAGCGCAAAGCCAGCAATTGGCGCTGGAGCAGCTTTACCAGGAATTGTCGAAGAATCGCGACGATTGGGCGTTGGCCGAGATCGAACAGGTGCTGTCCACCGCCAGCCAGCAGTTGCAACTCGCCGGCAACGTGCAGGGAGCGATCATCGCCCTGCAAAACGCGGACAGCCGCCTGTCGCGCTCGGACAAACCCCAGTTCATCATGATTCGCCGCGCGATCGCGAAAGACCTGGAGCGGCTCAAGGCGCTGCCGACTGTCGATCTGACAGGAATTGCCTTGCGCCTGGACAGCGTCATCGGACAGATCGACAACATGCCCCTGCTGTCCGATGAAAAGCCCGTTCTTGCGCCGACTCAACCGAAGACTTCCCGTCGCGCGCTTAATAAAGCGGAGGCCAAACCGGCAGCCGGAGCCGGTAAGGTGAGGAACAGCGCATCCGACTGGATCGCGGACCTGGGCGACAAGTGGGACAGCTGGACCAACGAGATGTGGACCGAGGTTCGCCAACTGATCCGCGTGCGCAATGTCGATATTCCCGATGCGCTGCTGCTTTCGCCGACACAGTCCTACTACGCACGAGAGAACTTGAAGCTGCGCCTGCTGAATGCGCGGGTAGCGCTCCTGACGCGCAATGAAGCCGCATTTCGCAGCGATCTGGTGGCGGCGCAAGATGCGATCAGCCGTTATTTCGACACGCGCGCCAAGCAGACGCAAACGACGCAGGCCCTGTTGCGTCAAGTCCAGGCCAGCAACATTTCGATTGAAATGCCGACCTTGGCGGACAGCTTGAACGCGGTGCGGAATTACAAGGCGAAGCCGTAAAGGTCCGGGACAATGCGCATCTTCCTTTCGCTCGTTATCCTGTTCGCCGCCGCTATCGGCCTGGCTGTCGGTGCCCGCTTCAATCTGGGCAACGTGGTGTTCTTCTATCCGCCATACCGCATCGACCTGTCGCTCAATTTTTTCATTGTGTTGATGGCGGTGCTGTTCGCCGTGCTCTTCGCAATTTTCAATGCGATCCGCAGCACGCAGCAAATGCCGCAGCGCGTTGCCGCCTATCGCAGGGAAAAGCGGGAGCGCGAAGGCAATCGCGCATTGCGTGAAGCGCTCAAGGCCTTGTTCGAAGGCCGCTTCGGACACGCTGAGAAAGCTGCCGCACGTGCTGCCGAATGCGCGGACAACGCCGGATTGTCGGCATTGATCGCAGCCCGTGCGGCGCATCGCATCGGCCAACCCGATCGTCGCGACGTGTGGCTTGCCAAGGCGCAGGACGATCAGTCGCTGAAGACGGCGCGCCTCATGACGGCGATGGAACTGTCGATCGACGGCTATGAGTCCGAACCCGCATTGGAGGCGATCAAGGAACTCAATTCCAGCGGCACCCGGCATATTCATGCATTGCGGCTGGCCTTGAAGGCCAACCAGCGTGCGAAGAACTGGCCGGAAGTATTGCGCCTGGTGCGTCTGCTGGACAAGCGCAATGCCTTGCACCCGGCATTGTCGCGCCGCCTCCGGGAATTGGCCTATGAAGCCTTGCTGTCGAACAATGCGCATGACACGGAATCGCTTCGTAATGTGTGGGCCGACATTCCCGGCGAGGACCGGGTACAGCCCTACGTCGCCATACGCGCAGCGAAAGCATTCAGTGCGCGAGGCTTGCAGGACGAGGCACGCAGCATCGTCGAAAAGGCACTGGCCGCCGGCTGGGACGAGCGTTTGGTGCGTGCCTACGGCAACTCCGCGGCCGCCGAGGGCTCTCCCGCCTTGCTCGCGCAGATTGAACTTTGCGAAGAGTGGGCACAGACCCGACCGAACGACCCCGAACTGGCGCTGACGCTGGGTACGCTTTGCCTGCGCCAGAAGCTGTGGGGGAAGGCGCAGCGCCACCTGGAACAGGCGCTATCCGATACCACCGAACCGGAAACCGTTCGGCAGGCGCATTTGAAGCTTGCGCAACTCCACGAGGCATTGAACCAGACCGATCAGGCAGCTGCGCATTACCGGCAGTGCGCATTGGCAACCATCCTGTAACGAACCATCCTGTAACGCGCCCGCCGCCTAGCACCCCTTGCTGACGTGCCCCTGACATAAGCGGAGAGTGCGCAATCGCGTGGCGAACCGTCTGCTGCGACGCACAAGGCGGGAATGAAAGCCGTTATAATCCCGGCATTCCAGAATTTTTTCATTTTGAGAGAGCAATATGAGTTTGAGTAATGTGCCCGCCGGGCGAAATCTGCCGGACGATTTCAATGTCATCATCGAAATTCCGATGAACGCGGATCCGATCAAGTACGAAGTGGACAAGGAAACCGGCGCGATCTTCGTGGACCGTTTCATGGGCACCGCGATGCATTATCCGTGCAACTACGGCTACATCCCGCAAACCATCTCGGACGATGGCGACCCGGTGGACGTGCTGGTGGTGACCCCGTTCCCGCTGATCCCGGGTGTTGTCGTGCGTTGCCGCCCGATCGGCGTGTTGAAGATGAAGGATGAGGCCGGCGGCGACGCGAAATTGCTGGCAGTTCCGGTCGACAAGGTCCTGCCGATCTACACGCATTGGCAAAAGCCGGAGGACATGAACGAACTCCGCCTGCAACAGATCCAGCACTTCTTCGAACACTACAAGGACCTCGAAAAGGGCAAGTGGGTCAAGATCGAGGGATGGTACGGCCCGGACGAAGCCAAGAAGGAAATCGTCAATGGCGTTGCGGCCTACAACAGAGAGCACAGCAAATAATCTGTTACGCGGCGGAAGAAAGCGCACTTTTCAGTGCGCTTTTTTTGTGCCTTGAGCAGGGCTTCGGCGGCGATGTCGTCGATTGAACGAATATCGATTGCGAGGCTCAATTAAACCGGACATCGGCCGATATAAGACTGTTGTTGCGGAATTGTCGACGCATCGACAATTCGTGCCGGATGGGTCATCATAGGTTTCGTCAGCTTGCGTACACGCGGGAGTCTTTAGAAGTGGTCTTTGAAAACACTGGGCCGTCCAGGGCCGATAGCGGATTCTCGGTTGCCGGTGACGAATCCGCCACTTCGGCGCGCGATCGCCTGCTGCAGAAAATCAGCAGTGAAGCGGACCTGCCCGCCCTCGGCAGTTCGGTTTCCCGCGTTGTGCAGATGACCTCATCGGACGACGAGGCAGTTCGCGATCTCGCGCATTTTATTCTGTCCGACGTGGCGCTGACCCAGAAGATACTGCGCATCGCCAACACCGTGAACTATCGAACCGCATCGGGAACGCCGGTCACGACGGTTTCGAAGGCAATTTTCATGCTCGGATTCGATGCGGTAAAAACCACGGCTTTGGCGATGCTGCTGGTCGATCGCATGTCGGGCAAGCATGCGAAGAGCGTGCGCAATGAGCTTGCTCACGCGCTGTGCGCCAGCATCATCGGCCGCGAGATGGCGCGCCGTGGGCACTTCAAGGACGGCGAGGAGGCGGCGATCGCCGCACTTTTCAAGAACATCGGACGCCTGCTGGTGGCGGCGCACGATCACGATCTGTATTCCCGAATCAACAGGCTGGTGGACAACGGAAGCCACTCGCCATCCCAGGCGTCGATGCAGGTGCTTGGCTGCAGTTTTGACATGCTGGGGGACGCGGTTCTGCGCGAATGGAGAATGCCCGACACGATTGTGCAATCGCTTGCGCCCTTGCCTGGCGGTGTGTTGAAAACAGCCAGGTCAAGGCAGGAATGGGTCCAGCAGGTGGCCGCCTTCAGTTCTGCCGCCGCTCGATTGATCCCGGGCATCAACGGTGCCGGCCAGGATGCCGCGGTGAAGGCCGTTCTGGCCCGCTTCGGCGCCGCGCTCGGCCTCGACCAGACGAAGCTTAACCTGCTGTTTACCAGCGTGGCCCAGGAAGCGCGCATGCTTGCAGCCAATATCGAACTGGCGCTGCACACGGAGGAGCATCTCGACCATTCTCCGACAGGGGCCGGCTCCGGAAACGCCGCCGGTGCCGAGAGCGCGGGATCAGGTTCGGCGGCAAAGCGAGGAAAGAGTGCCGAGTCCGACCTGCTTGACGATCTGATGATGCAAACGGCCGAGGAGGCACTGCCGCTTCAGGTTACCGAGCGCCATGCCAGCGGAAAGCCGATGAATGCGCGCGACCTCTTGCTGGCCGGCGTACAAGACGTGACGCAGATGATGGCGTCCGGACGCTGCAAGGTCAATGACCTGATGCTGCTGGTGCTTGAAACGCTGTACAACAGCATGGGATTTCGCTTCGCCACGGTCGTCCTGAAAGACATGCAGAGCCATCAATTCAAGGCGCGGATATCGATAGGCGAGAATAATGTCGACCGTCAGGCGGGTTTTGTTTTTCCGGCGGCGACGGCGCGTGACTTGTTTCACCTTTCGATGGAAAACGATGCCGATCTCATGATCTCCGACGCCACTGCGCAAAAGATCCGCGACCTGCTTCCGGCCTGGTATCGCACCATGTTCTCGGATGCGCGCAGCTTCATTGTGCTGCCGCTTGTGGTGCAGAAGAAGCAGCTCGGATTGTTTTATGCGGACCGCACGCAGGCGGCGCCGGAAGGTGTGCCGACGGATGAAACGGCGTTGATCAAGACGCTCAAGGGGCAGATTCTGACTGCGCTCAATTCGCGCTAGCGCAGCAGCACGAAGCCGGTCAATACTGTTGCGGCGGCCAGCGAAAAGTAGCCGAGCCAGGCCATCATGCTGTGACTCGCAAGAAATCCTTCGCGTTTGCTCTGCGCTTCCGGTGGCAGTGCAAGCCGCATGCGACGCCGCGCACGCTGCTCCTTCAGCAAGTAGCGCTTGATTTCAAGCGCCATCTGCTCGGCACTCTGGTAGCGTTTTTCCGGACGCTTGCTCATTGCCTTCATCACGATCTGGGACAACACGACAGGAATGTGCTGATCCAGTTCGACGGGCGCTGGCGGTGCCTTGGTGATGACCTGTTGCAGCAGCTTGTCCGCGCTTTCGGCATGAAAAGGAGGGTGGCCGACCAGCATTTCATACATGACCGCTCCGAGCGAATAGATGTCCGTGCGCTCATCGATCGGTTTTCCGGATGCCTGCTCGGGCGACATATAGTTCGGCGTGCCAACCACGTTGTTGCCGTGAAGTAGCGTGACGGGATCGTCCACATGCGCGAATTTGTCTGCGAGACGATTGGGCGCGCGTGCGATCCCGAAATCGATCAGCTTCGGCAGGTCGCCTTCAGTCATGAAAATATTCGCCGGTTTGATGTCGCGGTGAATGACCTGGTGCTGATGCGCATGATTGAGCGCGTCTGCCAGCCTCCAGACGATTGATGCGACCTCGTCCGGCTTGAAGCGATGTCCGCTATCCAGCACCCGATTCAAGCCGCGTCCCTGCAGATATTCCATCGCGATGTAGGTTGCCCCGTTTTCGACGGAGGCGTCGTAGATCGTGACGATGTGAGGATGCGCGAGGCGGCCGGCGGCACGCGCCTCGTTGATGAACTGTTGTTCGTACTTGTTTCGCTCGGATGGCGTCAGGCGGGGATTGAATGTCTTGATCGCGACTTCGCGACCGATGACCGGGTCGTGGCCGAGATAAACGCAGCCTACCGTCCCGCGGCCAAGCTCTCGCGTGACGTAAAAACGCCCGATTCGGCTGATGGCGGGAGTGACCGGTGCAATGGCGGGAACTGACATGATGCCGAGAGCATGCCGGGAAGTTTTGATTTTGGCAAGGCGTTATATCAGGGGTGTCGGAAAATTCGGCCGTTCAGGAATCTGCGTGAAACACGTGGTTTCCATGATTCATTAACTGAAAGTGTTGCCGCCGGATTTGAACGGATTGCGCTCTTCCAGTTCGTCAATGTAGGCATCGATGCCGCCGCTTTCCTGTTGCAGGAAATGTTCGATGGCCTCCGCAAAGGCGGGATGGGCAAGCCAGTGCGCGGACCAGGTTTTTTGCGGCAGAAACCCGCGCGCCATCTTGTGTTCGCCTTGCGCGCCTCCTTCGAAGCACTGAATCTTCTGTGCGATGCAGAACTCCAGCGGCTGGTAATAGGCCGTTTCAAAATGCAGACATGGTACTTCTTCGACGGCCCCCCAGTAGCGTCCATACAAGCTGTTCTGATCATGGACGACGAGTGAACAGGCAATCGGCCTGTTTTCGCGCTCGGCCACGATCAGCAGGATATTCTCCGGCATGCTGGCGCCGATGCGAAGAAAGAAGTCGAGGTTCAGATAGGGTGTCGAGTAGTGAGCCGCATAGGTCCGGTCATAACAATGCTTGAAGAAACGCCAGTCCGCCTTGCCGACCTGCGCACCGCGCAGATGGCGAAAGCTGATGCCGGCTTCCTGCACCTTGCGTCGCTCGGCGCGGATGTTCTTGCGCTTCTTTCGGTCGAGTGTAGCGAGGAAGTCATCGAAATCCCGGTACCCCTGATTGATCCAGTGAAACTGCACGCCGGTGCGCAGCATGAAACCCGCTTCCTGTAGTGCGTGCGCCTGCCGCTCGGGCGGGAACAATATGTGCGTCGATGACAGGCCGTTTTGCGTCTGCAGTTCGCATAATGCATCGATCAGCGCGCCCTCCGCGTCTGGACTGCGCGCCAGCAGCCGGCTTCCTGTCACGGGAGTGAACGGAATCGCAGACAACAGCTTCGGGTAATACTCCAGCCCGTTGCGGCGGTAGGCGTCGGCCCAGGCCCAGTCGAATACGTATTCGCCATACGAATGGGATTTCACGTAAAGGGGAAGCGCGGCTTCCAGCCGGCTGGCATGCCACAGCGTCAGATACTGCGGTTGCCAGCCGGTTTCCGGCGAGGCACAGCCCGCCTCATGCAAGGCGTCGAGGAACGCGAAGGAAAGGAAAGGATTGGTGTTCGCCTGCGTGGCGACGAGTTCATCCCAGGCCGTTTGACCGATATCGGAAAGAGAAGAGACGATTCGCGTGCGATAATTCACGATTGTTAATGCATTTAGCGGATTCGGTCGTTGTAATTTTCACCATGACAGTCAAAGTTGCCATTGCTCAAATCAACAGTACGGTTGGCGATCTCGCCGGCAACCGCACAAAAATCGCGGATTTTGCTCGCCGTGCAGCGGCGCTGGGCGCAGACATCGTCCTGACGCCGGAAATGTCGCTATCCGGCTATCCGCCGGAAGATTTGTTGTTGCGTCAGTCATTCTACGCAAAAACGGCGGAACAGTTTGAGGCATTGACGGCCGAGCTGGCTGACCTCAAGGACGTGCATGTCATTGTCGGTCAACCCATCTTGCACCACGGAAGGCGCTTCAATGCCGCATCGGTCATCCTGAACGGAAAAGTGCTCGGCGCCTACCGGAAACATGACCTGCCGAACGATACGGTGTTCGACGAGAAACGCTACTTTTCGTCGTCGGATGAGCCGCTGGTATTCGACGTGAAGGGCGTTCGATTCGGCATCAACATTTGCGAGGATACCTGGGCCAGCCACACTCCGATACGGGCGAAGGACGCGGGCGCACAGGTGCTCCTGGTGCCGAACGGCTCGCCGTATCACATGAACAAGCAATACCTGCGCTATGACGTGATGCGCAAGAATGTGTGCTCGCTCGGCTTGCCGATGGTGTATGCCAACCTGGTCGGCGGGCAAGACGAGCTGATCTTCGACGGCAATTCCTTCGCACTGGATGCAAAGGGAGCCGTTTGCGCGCAGTTGAAGCACTGCGAAGAAGATCTTCAGATTATCGAGTTCGACGGTGCGCGTCCGGTTTCCGGACCGATTGCGCCGGAACAATCGATCGAGGAGCAGGTGTACAAGGCGCTGGTGCTCGGCGTGCGCGACTATATCGGCAAGAACGGTTTTCCCAGCGTGCTCATCGGATTGTCGGGCGGCGTCGACTCGGCATTGACGCTGGCTGTGGCGGTGGACGCACTGGGCGCGGACAAGGTGCGCGCAGTGATGATGCCTTCGCCTTACACCGCCGAGATCTCGTGGCTCGATTCACGCGAGATGGTCAAGCGCATCGGTGTGCGCTACGATGAAATTCCGATTGTCGACTGCTTCAACGCATTCCGCAGCACTCTGGCGCAAGAGTTCAAGGGACTGCCGGAAGACACCACGGAAGAGAACATCCAGGCGCGCATCCGCGGCACCATATTGATGGCGTTGTCGAACAAGTACGGCTCCATCGTTCTCACAACCGGGAACAAGAGCGAGATGGCGGTCGGCTACTGCACGCTCTACGGCGACATGGCGGGCGGCTTCGCGGTGATCAAGGACATTGCCAAGACCCTGGTGTACCGTTTATGCACGTACCGCAATTCCGTTTCCGAGGTGATCCCGGAACGCATCCTGACGCGCGCGCCCTCGGCGGAACTGCGGCCGAACCAGACCGACCAGGATTCGCTGCCACCCTACGAGGTCCTGGATGCGATCATGCAGATGTACATGGAAGAGAACCGCAGCATTGCCGAGATCATCGCGGCGGGGTATCGTAGCGAGGACGTCGAGCGTGTCACGCGTTTGATCAAGATCAACGAGTACAAGCGCCGCCAGGCGCCGATCGGCATCCGCATCACGCACCGCGCATTCGGCCGCGACTGGCGCTACCCGATTACATCAAGATTTCGTGAGTGACATTCAATCTAAGGAGTTGTTATGAAGCTGGTTACTGCAATCATTAAACCTTTCAAGCTGGACGAAGTGCGTGAAGCGCTTGGCGAAATCGGCGTTACCGGCTTGACGGTGACGGAGGTGAAGGGTTTCGGCCGCCAGAAAGGGCATACCGAGCTGTATCGCGGTGCCGAATACGTGGTCGATTTTCTGCCGAAGGTCAAAATCGAAGCGGTCATTGACGACAAGGTGGTCGATCAGGCGGTGGATGCGATTATCAAGGCTGCGCGGACCGGTAAGATCGGCGACGGCAAGATCTTCGTGCGGAATGTGGAACAGGTGATCCGGATTCGCACTGGCGAGAC
The DNA here is from genome assembly GCF_035254865.1 of Noviherbaspirillum sp. Classification (GTDB taxonomy): domain Bacteria; phylum Pseudomonadota; class Gammaproteobacteria; order Burkholderiales; family Burkholderiaceae_D; genus Noviherbaspirillum. The sequence goes on along the minus strand of NZ_DATFAF010000077.1, from coordinate 9,922 downwards.
TGGCGCAGACGCAGTCTGAATCAGATCGTGGCCCGTGTTGGAGTCGGCAGCGGATGTCTCTGCCGGGCCTGTCTCCCATTGATCAATCCAGCCTGATACCTTTCACCCAGGTCGCAAGACGCAAGCCGCAGATCGCCAGCGCGCTTGACCACAAGGCAAAATCCGGCGGCACGCCGGCTTTTTGCATCAGCAGATACATCCAGCATCCCGCAAAGGAACAGATCGCGTAAGGTCTGCCGTCGCGCAGCACCATCGGGATTTCATTGCAGATCACGTCGCGCAGTATGCCGCCGAATATGCCTGTGATCACACCCATCATCGACGCGATGAAGAGCGGCATTCCCGCGATCAGGGCCTCGGAAACGCCGGCAATTGAAAACAATCCCAGTCCGAGTGCATCGGCAATCACGATGAGTCGCTCGGACGCAATCTTGCGCAGCGTGCGGATTACCGGAGCGGCAACCAGGGCCAGCAGGAAAATCAGGATCGCATATTCCTGATGAGTGACCCAGAACAGCGGCCGCTTGTCGAGCAGAATGTCGCGCAGCGTGCCGCCCCCAAACGCGGTAATGAACGCCACCGTGAACACGCCGACCACATCCATCTTCTTGCTGCGCGCCTCGATGAAACCCGAGAACGCGCTGATCAGAATGGCGAGGATTTCGATGATTTTGATCAGGGACATGCGGGCGGATGGGAGGTGATTTGACCTGCATGATACTTGCATGGGACGGGAATGCAAGGTGAGCGTATTGCCCTCCGCTGGGATGCATGAACTTCTTGCGCGATCATGCCTTCAGCAAGACAACAAGAGCCCCCGATCCGCCATCGGCAGCGCGCGCCTGGCAAAACGCAATCACTTCTTCCTTTTGCACCAGCCAGCTGCGAACTTTGCTCTTGAGAACAGGCTCCTTGTTAATCGAGCCCAAGCCCTTGCCATGAATGATGCGCACGCATCGCTGGCCGCGCTTGACGGCATTGCGAAGGAATTCGGCGAGCGCTTCGCGCGCTTCTTCACGCCGCATTCCGTGCAAGTCGAGTTGCCCCTGAATCACCCAATGGCCACGGCGGAGCTTGCGCAGGATGTCGGAGCTGATGCCGGTCCGTGCATAGCTTAGCTCGTGGTCGGTATCGAGCAGGGTATCGACGTTGAATTCATCGGACAACGATTCCTCGAGAGCGGCTTGCTCGTCGGCCAGATGCTTGAGCGGTATGGGCAAGGGGCGGGGAATGCTGGATTCGGCCTTGTTCGACGGCGGCAGGGGTGCCACTTCGCCGATCGAGCGGCGGAACAGCTCGCTGTCGTGCCTGCATTCCTTTTCACGACGTACTCGTTCCGCCTCTATTGTCTTGCGTGCTTCTTCCTGCGCCTTGATCTTCGCGCGCAGCGCCTTCAGCGAGGCGAAGTCCTTGATGGTGCCAGACATGATGGATCATTCCAAAACCGTTCGCGCCGGGCAGGGACCGCAGGCGCAAACGGGTACTGCTGTTGTCAATCGCCGGATCAGCCTTCGAGGCTTTCCAGGTACTTCTGTGCGTCGAGCGCCGCCATGCAGCCGGTGCCGGCGCTGGTGACCGCCTGACGGTACACATGGTCCTGCACGTCGCCGGCAGCGAATACGCCCGGGATGTTGGTGGCTGTCGCCATGCCGTCTGAGCCGCCCCTGGTCTTGATGTAACCGTTGTGCATCTCGATCTGGCCTTCGAAAATGCCGGTATTCGGCTTGTGGCCGATCGCGATGAAGACGCCATGCACGACCACCTTACTGATCGCGCCGTCGACCGTCGACTTGATGTTGATGCCGGTGACGCCGCTATCGTCGCCGGTGACTTCGTCGAGGGTATGGTCGAGCTTGAGCTCGATCTTGCCTTCCGCGACCTTGGCCATTAGGCGGTCGATCAGGATCGGTTCGGCGCGGAACTTGTTGCGGCGATGGACCACCGTCACCTTGTTGGCGATGTTCGCGAGGTACAGCGCTTCTTCGACAGCGGTATTGCCGCCGCCGATGACGGCGACGTCCTGGCCCTTGTAGAAAAAGCCGTCGCAGGTCGCGCAGGCCGAAACGCCTTTGCCCATGAAGGCTTCTTCGGACGGCAGTCCGAGGTACTGCGCCGAGGCACCGGTGGCGATGATCAGTGCGTTGCAGGTGTATTCGCCGTTGTCGCCGATCAGGCGCATCGGTTTTTCATTCAGGCGGACGGTGTGGACATAGTCGAATACGATCTCGGTATTGAAACGCTCGGCGTGCTGCAGCAGGCGCTGCATCAATTCCGGTCCTTGCACGCCCATCGGATCGCCGGGCCAGTTTTCGACATCGGTCGTCGTCATCAGTTGGCCGCCTTGCTCGACGCCGGTAATCAGGACAGGTTTCAGGTTGGCGCGCGCAGCATAGACGGCCGCGCTATACCCGGCCGGGCCGGAACCGATAATCAGTACGTTGGCGTGTTTGGTGGTTGCCATAGCAGTATGTTGGGGGATTGATGGAATTGGTCGGCGAGGAAGCGCAAAACTGACAAAGTCCGCTCTCGACGGTTTGCATATGTCGCCAAAAGGCAAAATTTCAACCGCATCCCGAGATATTCGGTATTGCGCCTGAAAAACTGGTTAAGATTATAGACGAACAAGCCACGCAAGGCCGCACGGCACGCCAAATTCTCGCCCGATGACGGCCGCGCAGGGGTGCTTCACCGAGTTTTCAACCAGTTATGACCCGAACAAATCAAGCATATACCCGCAACACCAATCCGCCGGAAGCGCAGCCGCTGCCGAACCGACTGGTACGGCTGCTGTCCGAGGCGCGCTGGTTCGCGCTGACGGTGGCGACTGTCTATCTGATCATTATCTTTCTGACATATTCCAAGGCCGATCCGGGCTGGTCCCACGCCAGCGTCGTGCCGCATTTGAATAATTGGGGCGGACGCATTGGTGCCTGGGTGGCGGACCTGATGCTGTTCATCTTCGGTTTTTCGGCCTGGTGGTGCTGCGTTTTCATGCTGCGCTCGGTGTGGGTCGGCTATCGGCGTCTTTCGCAGCGCTTCCTCCTGCAAAAGGAGCCGGAGCCCGAGCATCATCACGAGGTATGGATTCGTTCGATCGGCTTCGTGCTGATGTTGATCGGGAGTGTGGCGATCGAGTATCTGCGCATGTATTCTCTCAAAGCGCAATTACCGCGTGCGCCGGGCGGCGTGCTGGGCGAATTGATCGGCCGCGCGGCGCAGAGCGCGCTGGGCTTCACCGGTGCGACGCTGTTCCTGCTGCTGCTGTTTGGCGTCGGCTTCAGCCTGTTCTTTCATGTGTCCTGGCTGGCGGTGGCCGAACGTCTCGGCGGCGCGATTGAAAACGGCATTCAGCGCATACGCAATCTGTATGCGGCGCGCGAGGACCGCAAGGTCGGGCAGGTGGCGGCCGTCAAGCGCGAGGTGACGGTGGTGCAGGAGCGCGCGAAGATTGTGGAAGCCAGTCCGATTCGCATCGAGCCGCAGGTCATTGCGGTGCCGAAGTCCGAACGCGTGGAGAAGGAAAAACAGGTCTCGCTGTTTGCCGACCTGCCGGACACGAATCTGCCGCCCTTGTCCTTGCTGGATGAGCCGCCTCCGGCGCAGGAGACGGTCAGTGTCGAAACGCTGGAATTCACCAGCCGCCTGATCGAGAAGAAGTTGTCCGATTTCGGTGTCGATGCCAAGGTCGTCGCCGCCTACCCGGGCCCGGTGATTACCCGTTATGAAATCGAGCCGGCCACCGGCGTGAAGGGCAGCCAGATCGTCAATCTCGCACGCGACCTGGCGCGTTCGCTGTCGCTGACGTCGATTCGCGTGGTCGAAACCATCCCCGGCAAAAATTACATGGGCCTGGAGTTGCCGAATCCGAAGCGGCAGATTGTGCGCCTGACCGAGATCCTTGGCTCCAAGGTCTATCACGACAGTAATTCGAGCCTGACCGTCGCGCTCGGCAAGGATATCGCCGGCAATCCGGTGGTGGCCGACCTTGCAAAGATGCCGCACTTGCTGATCGCGGGTACTACCGGTTCCGGCAAATCGGTCGGCATCAATGCCACCATCCTGTCGCTGTTGTACAAGTCCGATCCGAACAATGTGCGCATGATCCTGATCGATCCGAAAATGCTGGAAATGTCGGTCTACGAAGGCATTCCGCATTTGCTGGCGCCAGTGGTGACCGACATGCGCCAGGCCGGCCATGCGCTCAACTGGGCGGTGGCGGAAATGGAGCGTCGCTACAAGCTGATGTCCAAGCTCGGCGTGCGCAATCTCGCCGGCTACAACCACAAGATCGCCGACGCCGAGAAGAACGAAGAGAAGATTCCGAACCCGTTCAGCCTGACACCGGATGCGCCCGAGCCGCTGGAAAAACTGCCGACCATTGTCATCATCATCGACGAATTGGCCGACCTCATGATGGTCGTCGGCAAGAAGGTGGAAGAACTGATCGCGCGTATCGCGCAGAAGGCGCGCGCGGCGGGCATTCACCTGATCCTGGCGACGCAGCGTCCATCGGTCGATGTGATCACCGGCCTGATCAAGGCGAATATTCCGACGCGGATTGCATTCCAGGTCAGCAGCAAGATCGACTCGCGTACCATCCTCGACCAGATGGGCGCGGAGGCCTTGCTCGGCATGGGCGACATGCTCTATATGCCGCCGGGCAGCGGCTTGCCGAACCGGGTGCACGGCGCCTTTGTGTCCGATGAGGAGGTGCATCGCGTGGTGCAACACCTGAAGGCACAGGGGGAACCGAATTACATTGAGGGAATCCTAGAGGGTGGTGTCGCGGAAGAAGGGGGAGATGCCGCGTTCGGCGGCGAAGGCGCCGGCGGCAGCGGCGAATCCGATGCACTGTACGACCAGGCGGTGGCCGTGGTACTGAAAAACCGTCGCGCCTCGATCTCGCTGGTGCAGCGGCACTTGCGCATCGGCTACAATCGCGCAGCGCGCTTGCTGGAACAAATGGAGCAAAGCGGTCTGGTTTCGACCATGCAATCCAATGGCAACCGCGAAATCCTCGTGCCCGCAGGCAATACTACTGAATAGGAAAAAACCTTGACACAAGAAAGATCGCGATCCGTATTTCGTTTCCAACGCACAGCGAGCCTGCTCAGCGCGCTCGTCCTGGCGATTCCGGCACTTGCCAGCGCCTCGGCACTTGACCAGTTCAAGACCTTTGTCAGCAGCACGAAATCCGCCAAGGGTGAGTTCACGCAGCGCCAGGTAAAAGTTGTGGATGGCGCGACCAAAATGTCCAACCAGGCTTCCGGCAGCTTCGTGTTCGCGCGCCCCGGCAAGTTCATCTGGAAATACCAGAAACCCTACGAGCAGCTGTTGCAGGCCGATGGCGACAAACTCTACATTTACGACAAGGATTTGAACCAGGTCACGGTCAAGCCGCTTGGCGATGCGCTCGGGTCATCACCGGCGGCGATCCTGTTCGGCAGTAACGATCTGGAAAAAAATTTCACGCTCAAGGAAGGCGGCGCCAAGGAAGGGCTCGAATGGCTGGAAGCAACGCCCAAGACCAAGGACACCACCTTTGAACGCATCGGCATCGGCTTGAAGGACGGCCTGCCGCAGGCAATGGAGCTGCGCGATTCCTTCGGCCAGGTGTCGCTGCTGTCCTTCCAGAAGTTCGAAAAGAATCCACCGCTGGGCGCGGAACAGTTCAAATTCGTGATGCCCAAGGGCGCCGATGTTTTTCGACAATGACGCGAGGCGGGCAGAGACCCGCCCTGGCAAATAATTCGCGGACCTGATCCGCGCTACTCATGACTTCGATTCCTTTAGCCGAAAGGCTACGCCCGCACTCGCTGGACGACGTCATCGGCCAGCAGCATCTGCTCGGTCCGGGCAAGCCGTTGCGGGTTGCCTTCGAGTCCGGCGAGCCGCATTCGATGATCCTGTGGGGGCCGCCTGGCGTCGGCAAGACGACGCTGGCGCGACTGATGGCCGACAGCTTCAATGCGGAGTTCATCGCCCTGTCGGCGGTGCTTTCCGGCGTCAAGGATATTCGTGAAGCGGTCGAGCACGCGCAGATCGTCCGTGCCAATTCGGGCCGCCGCACCATTCTGTTCGTCGATGAAGTGCATCGATTCAACAAGAGCCAGCAGGATGCATTCCTTCCGCATGTCGAAAGCGGCCTGTTCACCTTCATCGGTGCAACGACGGAGAATCCTTCGTTCGAGGTGAACAGCGCCTTGTTGTCGCGGGCGGCAGTGTACGTGCTGAAATCGCTGTCGGATGAGGATCTGGATGAGCTGGTCGACCGTGCTTGCATCCAGGAGTTGGGCGGCCTGGATTTCACGCCGGAATCCAAGTCGACGCTGATTGCGAGCGCCGATGGCGACGGCCGCAAGCTGCTGAACAACTTGGAGATCGTCGCGCGCGCCGCCACTGCGAGCGGCAAGCACGAAGTCGATGAAGCCTTGCTGGCGACGGCGCTGGCGGAGAACCTGCGCCGGTTCGACAAGGGTGGCGACGCGTTTTACGACCAGATCTCCGCTCTTCACAAATCGGTACGCGGTTCCAATCCGGATGCCGCCTTGTACTGGTTCGTGCGCATGCTCGACGGCGGCGCCGACCCGCGCTATCTCGCGCGCCGCATCATTCGCATGGCGACCGAAGACATCGGCCTGGCCGATCCCCGCGCGCTGCGGCTGGCGCTCGATGCCGCCGAGGTCTATGAACGACTTGGATCGCCCGAGGGAGAACTGGCGCTGGCGGAAGCGATCGTGTTTCTTGCCTGTGCGGCCAAGTCGAACGCCGTCTACAACGCGTACAACACCGCGCGCGCCTTCGTGGCCAAGGACAAGTCGCGTCCGGTGCCGGAGCATTTGCGCAATGCGCCTACCAAGCTGATGAAGGAGCTTGGCTACGGCAAGCTGTATCGCTATGCGCATGACGAGCCGGACGCCTATGCCGCGGGGGAAACCTATCTGCCCGAGGGCATGCGGGAACCGGGATGGTATCAGCCGACGCCGCGCGGCCTGGAGGGAAAGATCGGCGACAAACTCGCACACCTGCGATCGCTGGACCGCGAGGCAAGGAAGAACGAGAAAAAGTAGGGTTTTACCCGGTAAAAACTGAATGGCTCGAGTCAACAAACTTGGCCATCGTCAAGCTTCGAACCGCTCATCCATGGATGGGAAAACGCTTCTGCTTGGTACAATGGCGGTTTCGCATTCAACATCCTCGCAATTTCCATGATCGATATTCAACTTCTCCGCAAAGACATTGACAGTGTCGCCACCCGCCTGGCCGCGCGCAAATTTCAACTGGATGTCGCCACCTTCAACACGCTTGAGGCAGAACGCAAGCAGATCCAGACGCATACTGAGGAGCTGCAAGGCAAGCGCAATACCCTGTCCAAGCAAATCGGCATGCTTAAAGGCAAGGGCGAAGATACATCAGCCGTGATGGCGGAGGTTGCGGGCATCGGCGACGAGTTGAAGGCATCGGCCGAGCGTCTCGACGCAGTGCAGGCGAAGATGAGCGAATTCATGCTGGCCGTACCCAATCTGCCGCACGAATCGGTGCCGGTCGGTCAGGATGAAACGGCCAACGTCGAGGTGCGCAAGGTCGGTACGCCGCGCGCATTCGATTTCGAGGTCAAGGATCATGTTGATGTCGGGGCCGGGCTCGGACTGGATTTCGATGTCGCTGCCAAGCTGACCGGTTCGCGTTTTGCCGTCATGAAGGGCGGCATCGCGCGCCTGCATCGCGCGCTCGCCCAGTTCATGCTGGACACGCACACCAGCGAGCATGGTTACACCGAATGCTATACGCCGTATATCGTGAATGCCGACTCGCTGCGCGGGACCGGCCAGTTGCCGAAATTTGAAGCCGACCTGTTCGCGGCGAAGAAGGGTGGACAGGAAGGCGAGGGCGAGGCCTTGTATCTGATTCCGACTTCGGAAGTGCCGCTCACAAACATGGTGCGCGATGAAATCCTCGCCGGCGACGCATTGCCGATGAAGCTCACGGCACACACGCCATGCTTCCGTTCGGAAGCGGGCAGTTACGGACGCGATACGCGTGGCATGATTCGCCAGCATCAGTTCGACAAGGTCGAGATGGTGCAGATCGTGCACCCCGAGAAATCCTACGAGGCGTTGGAAGAGATGGTCGGCCATGCCGAGAACATCCTGAAAAAGCTCGGACTGCCGTATCGCGTCATCACGCTGTGCACCGGCGACATGGGTTTCGGTGCCGCGAAGACCTATGACCTGGAGGTGTGGTTGCCGGCGCAGAACACCTATCGCGAGATTTCCTCGGTATCCAACTGTGAAGGCTTCCAGGCTCGCCGCATGCAGGCGCGCTTCCGTAATGCCCAAGGCAAGCCGGAACTGGTACACACGCTCAACGGTTCCGGCCTTGCAGTCGGCCGCACCCTGGTCGCGATCCTGGAAAACTATCAACAGGCAGATGGCAGCGTCGACATTCCGGCAGCGCTGCAACCCTACATGGGTGGTGCAAAGCGCCTCGCGCACGCCGCCTGAGCGACGCCTTTGCTTCGCGGAATGGCAACGATGACCTATTCCGTCTGCAATCAGAGTCTGCTATACTCACATGCTTTGCGGCGCTGACCCGTCGCAAAACGACCAAGAACGGAAAGGTGGCAGAGTGGTCGAATGCGCTGGACTCGAAATCCAGTGTACGGTTATACCGTACCGTCGGTTCGAATCCGACCCTTTCCGCCATAAATTCAAGTAGTTAGCATCATTAATAAGGCCGCTTAATTGCGGCCTTATTTTTAACTGGTGCGGGATTTTTTGCCTATCAACGCAATTGCATCCGCCAGCGTGTCAGTTGCCAGATGAGCATAGCGCTTCGTGCTTTGCGCGCTTTGATGCCCCAAAACTGCGCCAACACTATATAAGTTTACCGTTCCTACTAATCTTTGTCGCGATCATGTTCCACTACAGCGTCACGCTGACCCTGATCGCCCTGGCCGTGCTCGGAACCATCGTCGGCCTGAGTTTGCTCGTTGCACCAATCTTCCAGAAACGCTTGCAAGAGCAGTTTCAATTCAGTGCCCGCAATCAGGCCTTCCTGACCGAATACATCGTCGGCCTCGAAACCGTCAAATCGTTGCAACTCGAACCGCAACTCAACACCAAATACTGCGGTTATTTGGCGAGCTACCTGCAAGCCGGCTTCGCCACCAAACAGCTCGCCAATACCTACAACACGATCGCCAACCTGCTTGAGCAGGTGCTGAGCCTATTGATCCTCGCCATCGGCGCCTACACTGTCATGCACAGCACCGCCTTCACCATCGGCATGCTGGTCGCCTTTCAGATGTTCGCCGGCAAGCTGTCGCAACCGATGCTGCGCCTGGTCGGCTTATGGCAGCAATTCCAGCAAGCGAGCCTGTCGGTGGCACGTCTCGGCGACCTGATGAATGCGCCAATGGAACCGTATTCCTTGATCCCCGCGCGCGACACGCGACGCAGAGGCGAAATCCAGATCGAGAACATTGCCTTCCGCTACGCCGAGCACCTGCCGCTCGTCTACGAAAACCTGTCCCTCACCATCCAGTCCGGCCAAAACGTACCGTGCTGGAGTATTTGCTATCGCCTGTACAGAAGGCAATTACCGAGGCGGCTCGCGAACGATAAGGATGAATTCTATGAACATTAAGAGCGTCTAACAAAATGGGAATGGAAATGGATCGAGCCAAGCCTTGCGTAACGTTCGCCAGCAGATGATGGCGCAGCCCAATCGGAGGAAACCTTCATGTATATCGGCTCGCCTTTCATAACGCACACGCAATCGTCGAAATTGATGCAGCCAGGCGAAAGTGCGTTCGACGACCCAGCGCGTCAAGCCAAGGTGGCTGCCATGCCCGGTGCCGCGCTTGGCGAGTTGAGGATGGATGTGGCGCTGCCGCAGGATAAGACGATAGCCCTCGCAA
>NZ_DATFAF010000076.1:0-21491 GCF_035254865.1 Noviherbaspirillum sp. | reverse complement strand
GCGGCTCGCTTTCGCCGCCTGGCGCGCGACTATGAGCGGCTTGCCGACACGCTGGCAGGACTTCATTTCGTCGCCTTCGCATGTCTCATGCTCAGTAAGGCCGCTGCCATGCTGGGTCAAGGTTCATAACACCCTCTAGTGCAAGGCGCGGCGACGCGACGTAGCAGTGCTACGGCAAGGAGACGCAACACCGCAGGCGACCGGTTCCCGGAGCTGCACGAAGGGTTCGAGCCGGAAGGGCGCATCGCGGCGTTGCGTCGCTTGCTCAGGGGCTCACCCTGAGCGGCGCGCCGCGCCTTGCGCTGCATCCCTTCCGGCTCGAACGCGCCCCCTGCACTCATATGAAAGCCGCTCTAGCAGCATCCGCTCTTCTCGCCAGTCACCTTGTTCCCCGGTTGCGCGGGCTAAGCCGGTTTGCAACGGCTATGGCACGTCTGTACTCGGTAAAGGCTTTCTCTGTCAGGGCTTTTTTGTGAAGCAAGGCTGCTTCAGGATAACGAGCGAATTTTGCGCAATTTCCAAATTCGTTCTTTTTCGTAAAAACGGTATTGACATTCACACTTGTCAGACGCTATAAAACTGTTTGGCCCCGACGGCAACTCAGCGATATTTTAGAAAAAACGGATTGTTTTCCGTTTCCTGATGCAGAAACGCATTTTGAAAGGAATGGCAATGTCCCTGTTCGACTTGAATGGAAAGGTTGCCGTCATCACCGGCTCCTCGCGCGGCATCGGGCGGGCGATCGCTGAACGAATGGCGGAGCAGGGCGCGAAGGTGGTGATCTCCTCGCGCAAGCTGGGTCCCTGCGAGGAGGTCGTCAACGCCATCAATGCACGCCATGGCGAAGGGCGCGCGATTGCAGTCCCCGCCAATATCTCTTCCAAGGATGAACTGAAGCACCTGGTCGACGCGACCATGCAGGCTTTCGGCAAGATCGACATCCTGGTCTGCAACGCGGCATCGAATCCCTACTACGGCCCCATGGCGGGCATTGAGGACGAGCAGTTCCGCAAGATCCTCGAAAACAATGTCATCGCCAACCACTGGCTGATCCAGATGGTTGCGCCGCAGATGATCGAGCGCAAGGATGGCGCGATCATCATCGTGTCCTCCATCGGCGGCCTGCGCGGTTCGCCGGTCATCGGCGCCTACAACATTTCGAAGGCGGCGGACTTCCAGCTCGCGCGCAATCTCGCCGTTGAGTTTGGCCCGCACAATGTCCGGGTCAACTGCATCGCCCCAGGCCTGATCAAAACCGATTTCGCGCGCGCATTGTGGGAAAACCCCGATACGCTCAAGCGCGCCACCAGCACAACGCCGCTGCGCCGCATCGGCGAGCCGGATGAAATCGCAGGCGCGGCGGTCTATCTCGCTTCCACGGCAGGCAGCTTCATGACCGGCCAAAGCATCGTCGTCGATGGCGGCGCAACTATCTGACCAGGAGAACACCATGGAAGACCTGAAAGCATTCCGGCAGGAAGTGCGGACATGGCTCGAAGCGAACTGTCCGCCCGAAATGCGCCAGCCGGCGCAGGGCGAAGAGGATATCTGCTGGGGCGGGCGGAAATTCGTTTTCCAGTCGGAGGCGCAGCGCGTGTGGTTGCAGCGCATGGCGGAACGGGGCTGGACCGTGCCGGAATGGCCGCGCGATTATGGCGGCGGCGGACTGTCGAAGGAGCAGGGCAAGGTATTGCGGCAAGAGATGCAGGCGCTCGGCTGTCGCCCGCCATTGCAGAGCTTCGGCATCTGGATGCTTGGGCCGGCATTGCTCAAGTATGGTTCCGAAGAGCAGAAGCGCACCTACCTGCCGCAGATTGCACGCGGTGAAATCCGCTGGTGCCAAGGCTACTCCGAACCGAATGCAGGATCCGATCTGGCGTCGCTGCAGACCCGCGCCGACGACCATGGCGATCATTTCGTCGTCAACGGCCAGAAGACCTGGACATCCTATGCCGACAAGGCGGACTGGATCTTCTGCCTCGTGCGCACCGACTTCAATGCGCGCAAGCATACCGGCATCAGCTTCCTGCTGTTCGACATGGAATCGCCGGGCGTATCGACCCGGCCGATCACGCTGATTTCAGGCAAGTCGCCTTTCTGCGAGACATTCTTCGATGACGTGAAGGTGCCGAAGGAGAATCTCGTCGGCGAACCGAATGGCGGCTGGGAAATTGCCAAATACCTGCTGACGCATGAACGCGAAATGATCGGTGCCGTGGGCGATCGTGCAGTCAGTCGGCCGCTCGAGGCCTTTGCCTCATCGGCCGTCGGCCTGAACGACCGCGGGCAACTCGATGATCCGATGCTGCGCACTCAGATCGCCATGTTCGAGATCGACGAGGCCGCCTTCCGCCTGACGCTTGAACGCACCGGCGACCTCGCGCGGCAGGGACGTGCCGAACCGGCATTTTCTTCCGTGCTGAAATACTACGGCGCCGAATTGAACAAGCGCAGGCACGAGCTGCTGATGTCAGCCGGCGGCGCCGATGCGCTTGAATGGGAAAGCGAGCGCAGCCGCGGCGGCGAGCTCGCGCGCTCCTGGCTGCGTACCAAGGCCAATTCGATCGAAGGCGGTACCAGCGAAGTGCAGCTCAATATCATCGCCAAGCGCATTCTCGGCCTGCCCGGAGCATAAGCCGCGGCGCCCAATTACACTTACCGATACGGATCAGACATGGCACTCGTATTGAATCAGGAACAGGAAATGCTCCGCGACAGCGCGATGGTTTTCCTTCGCGAGAATGCGCCAGTTTCACAGTTGCGCAAACTGCGTGACAGCCGGGATGAGACAGGCTTCTCGCGCGAGCTTTGGCAGAGCTTCGCCGAGATGGGTTTCACCGGCGTGCTGATTCCCGAAGCCTATGGCGGCCTCGCGCTGGGACAGGTGGAGGCGGGCGCAATCATGGAATCGATCGGCCGCAATCTCAGCGCCGTGCCTTTCTTTTCCACGGCGGTGGTCGCTGCATCGCTGCTGGCACGCCACGGCAATGACGATCAAAAGCAGAAATACCTGAAGAAGATTGCCGACGGAACCATCGTCATGGCGCTCGCTGTCGACGAGAGCAGCAAGCACCAGCCGCAACGGCAGGCCCTGCGCGCAGTGCCCGGCGGCAGCGGTTTCCGGCTGAACGGCGCAAAGACATTTGTCGTCGATGGACATGTTGCGGACACGCTGATCGTCGCCGCTCGCACCAGCGGTGCGGAAGGTGATCAAGGCGGAATCAGCTTGTTCCTGGTCGATCGCAAGGCGCCTGGTGTGAACGTCGAGCGGACTGTCATGGTCGACGCACACAATGCGGCACGCATCAGTTTCTCGGAAGTGGATGTCAGTTCCGGTGCAGTGGTCGGGAAGCCGGGACAGGGCTGGTCCGTGCTGGACGATACGCTCGACATCGGGCGCATCGCGCTGGCGGCCGAACTGCTCGGCATTGCCGACGCTGCTTTCGAACGGACTCTGGATTACCTGAAGGAGCGCAAGCAGTTCGGCAAAATCATCGGCGAGTTTCAAGCGCTGCAGCATCGCGCTGCGCATCTCTACAGCGAGATTGAAATTACTCGTTCGCTTGTTCTGCGCGGGCAGCAGATGCTGGACGAAAGAGACAGCGGCGCAGCGGCCATGGTGTCCGCAGCCAAGGCGCGCGCCGGTGCGACGGCACTGCTCGCGGTGCAAGAGGGCGTGCAGATGCATGGCGGTATCGGCATGACCGATGAGTTCGACATCGGATTTTTCATGAAGCGCCAGCGCGTCGCACAGGAGTTGCTGGGTGATGCGAATTTTCATGCAGATCGCTGGGCGCGCTTGAGCACCTACTGATGTAAGCGACTACTGATCCTGACTTCAGATCCATTCCGTGCCGCGCAAGGGATAGGTGAGCCGCCGCACCATTTCCAGCAAACGCGGCCGGATCTCGTTGCGCAGGTAGTCCGGCGTGAGGTTGTGCGCTGAACCGCCGACGCCGACCGCGATGATCGGCAGCCGGTCCCCAGGACTGAAGGCTGCCGCGATTTCGTTGGCGCCATGCCATTCACCGAGCGACACGCAACACCCGGATTCCTGAAATTCCACCACGGCGGCGTCGATCGCCGCGACGATTTCAGGCCAGCGCATCTCTTCGGCCTCACGCAAACGTTCCTGGAGTTCCTCGCGTTCCGCCTGCGGCATCATGGCGAGGCAGGCGCGTCCCATGGCCGACGTCGCCATCGGAATGCGCGATCCGATATCGAGGCCCAGCGTCAAGGCGGCATGACTGCGGCAGGTCTGGATGCAGAACATGCTCAGGCGCTCGCGCACGGCGAGCGACACATCGGCACGCGCAAATTCCGCCAGTTCCTTCATTAAAGGCATCGCCATGCGCCGGATGTCGAGCTGGGTCAGCGTTGCGCTGCCAAGCGCGATGGTCGCTGTGCCGAGGCGGTAGCCCGGATAGTTTTCGTCGTGGGTCAGATAGCCGAGCTGGGCAAGCGTATGGGTGAGATGGGCAACGTTCGACTTCGACAGCTTGCAACGGCGTGCGATTTCCGTATTGGTGAGGATGTCGTCGCCCGCGCTGAAGCATGAGAGAACATCCAGCCCGCGCGCCAGCGCGACCACGAACGCGCGATCTTGCTTTTCCTCCGCCTGTGGGTGGGATGGCGCCGCTTCCCCGGCAGTCGCTTCCTCGGATTTCATGAACGAAGCGGCGGAGTCGGGAGTCACACCTTCATGCCCGGCAGGTTGAGCGAAGCCGTATTGCCGCCATCGACCGGCAGTGCCTGACCGGTGACGTAGCTCGCGTCGTCGCTCGCCAGGAACGCGATCGCGGCGGCGATTTCCTCCGGGCGGCCGTAACGGCGCAGCTCGCAGCGCGAGCCCAGCTTGTCTTCCTTGTGAGCGGCACGGGCACGCTCGAATACCGGCGCCGTCATTCCGGTTTCGATCAGGCCCGGACAAACCGCATTGACGCGAACGTTCCATTCGCCCAGATCGCATGCGCTGGTCATCGTGAGATTGATCACCGCTGCCTTGGAAGCGCTGTAGGCATTGCCGCCGGCGCCCGATCGTACGCCCGCAACGGATGCGGTATTGACGATCGCGCCGCTGTGCTGATCGCACATGATGCGCGCCGCGTACTTGGTGAAATGCACTGCGCCCATGATGTTCACCGCGAGTATCCGCTGCCAGACCTCGGTGTCGGTTTCGGTGATCTTCGAATAATCGCCGCCGGCAATGCCAGCGTTGTTGCAAAGTACGTCGATCCGTCCGCATTTGGCGAAGACGTCGGCAACACATTTCTCGACTTCTTCTTCGCGCGAAATATCGAGTGCGCGATACCAGACCCTGGACTGATCCGGCAGCGTCGCCACGGTTTCCGCGAGTCCGTCTTCATTGCGGTCCGCCAGTGCCACGAAAGCGCCTTCCGCTGCCAGACGTCGGGCTGTCGCCCGGCCGATACCGCTGGCCGCGCCGGTGACGATGGCTACCTTGTTGTCAAATCGCATCATGTTCCTCCGTTATCAGACTGCTCTGTCAGACTGCGCTGTCAGTCCTTTATCTCGCGCTCCTGCAGCTCGCGCCATTGCAGCTTGCCGGTCGATGACTTCGGCAAGCTGTCGACAAATTGCACGATGCGCGGACTCTTGTAGGCGGCCATGTTCTGGTGTGCCCACTCCATGATTTCCTGTTCGGTGATCTTGCCGCGATAAGACTCGCGCAACACGATCACGGCCTTGACCGTCTCGCCGCGCTTGGGATCGCGTGCCGCGATGACGCAGGCTTCCAGGATCGCCGGGTGCTGATACAACAGCGTCTCGACCTCGGCGGGCCAGACCTTGAAACCGGATGCATTGATCATCCGTTTCAGACGATCCATCATAAAGAAATAACCGTCTTCATCCGTCATCGCCAGGTCGCCGGTGCGCAGGAAACGCTTGCCGTCGATCTGCACGAAGGCATCCTTCGCCGCTTCCGGGTGATTCCAGTAACCCAGCATGACATGCGGTGCATTGACCACGATTTCGCCCACTTCACCCGGCGGCAGTTCATGGAAATCCGAGGTGTCCACCACGCGTGCATCGACGTTATAGATCGGGATGCCGAGGCATTGCTTCTTGGGGCGGTCGGGAGGATTGATGTGGGTAGCCGCAATCGTTTCGGACATGCCGTAGCCCTCGACATAGGCGACGCCCAGCAAATCCTTGAGCTTTTGCGCGACCGCTTCCGGCATGGCAGCACCTCCGCCACGAATGCCGCGCAGGCTCGACAGATCGTATTCGTCGATGCGCGGATTGGCCAGCAGATCGACGATCATGGTCGAGATCAGTTGCATGGTCGCGATCCGGTAGCGTTGGATGCATTCGGCCGCCACTTCGCGGTCCCAGCGCGGCAGGATCACGATAGTGCTGCCGTAATACAGCGGGCCGTTCATGCTGCCCTGCATGCCGGTCACATGAAAGAAGGGCAACACGCTCAGGGTCACCGCATCCTGGTTGGTATTGAACCACTGCATGCTCGCGACGAGGGAAAACATGACGTTGCCATGCGTATGCATGCAGCCCTTGGGATGGCCGGTTGTCCCGGAGGTGTAGGGCATCACGCACAGATCATCCGGCCCAACCGTCAACGGACCAGGACGCAGCTTGCGCTCGAGCATATCGTTCCACAAAGTGACGCCCTTGCCGGCGAGCGGCTCACGCGCAGCAGCGATGAAATCCGGCACCTTCAGGCCGGTTGGGCGCTTCAGATAATCCGAATACGCCGCCACCAGAATGTTTTCAAGTCCATGCTCTAGGATCGGCGCCATTTGCGGAAACAGGTCCTGCGCCACGATCGCGGCCGTGGCGCCCGTGTCCTTCACATAATGGAGCAGCTCGTTGGTCTTGTTCATCGGATTGACCGGCACGACTACCGCATTGGCCCGAAGAATGCCGTAATACGCGAGCACGAACTGCGGGCTGTTCTGCATGTACAGGAGGACGCGGTCGCCTTTCTTCACCTTGCATACCTGTTCCAGATATCCGGCAATGCGCTCCGCCTCGTCCTTGAACTCGGCGAACGTGATCGGCGTGTCATAGAACAGGATGTAAGGCTTGTCGGGATACCGCGTGGCTGACACTTCCACGTTGTAGAACACATTGGTCTGCGGCGCCGTGAGGTGCCGCGCATGGCCGGCTGGCCAGAATGCAAAATGACGGTCGGACATGGACGGTTCTATGACAATCAACGTTCGATATAGCGCGCCAGTTCCAGCTTGGCGATGGCGTTGCGGTGCACTTCGTCCGGGCCGTCGGCCAGGCGGATCGAGCGCGCGCTCGCATAGGAATGCGCCAGCGGGGTGTCCTGGCTCACGCCCGCACCGCCGTGCGCCTGGATTGCCCAGTCAATGACCTGGCAAGCCATATTCGGCGCAATCACCTTGATCATTGCGATTTCCTTGGCGGCGACTTTGTTGCCGACCGTGTCCATCATGTGCGCGGCATTGAGCACCATCAGGCGGGCCTGATCGATCATGATGCGGGAATTGGCGATGCGCTCGCGCCAGACACCTTGCTCGGCGATCTTCTTGCCGAACGCGGTACGCGCGAGAGTGCGACGGCACATCAGTTCCAGCGCCACTTCGGCGCGGCCGATCAGGCGCATGCAGTGGTGGATACGGCCCGGGCCAAGACGGCCTTGTGCGATTTCGAAGCCGCGGCCTTCGCCCAGCAGGATGTTGGAGACCGGTACGCGCACGTTCTCGAAGCGTACTTCCGCATGGCCGTGCGGTGCGTCGTCGAAGCCGAATACCGACATGTTGCGCAGGATGGTCACGCCCGGTGCTTCGGTCGGAACCAGGATCATCGATTGCTGGCGATGGCGGTTCGGGCTGTTCGGATCGGTCTTGCCCATGAAGATCAGGATCTTGCAACGCGGATCGCTGGCGCCCGAGGTAAACCACTTCTGGCCATTGATCACATAATGATCGCCGTCGCGTTCGACGCGGGCTTCGATGTTGGTGGCGTCCGAGGAAGCGACGGCCGGTTCGGTCATGGCAAAACCGGAGCGGATTTCGCCGTTGAGCAGGGGCACCAGCCATTGCTGTTGCTGCTCCTCGGTCGCATAGCGCACCAGGGTTTCCATGTTGCCGGTATCGGGGGCGGCGCAGTTGAACACCTCGGCCGCGATAGCCACGCGCCCCATCAATTCGCACAGCGGCGCGTATTCGAAATTGGTCAGGCCGGCGCCATATTTCGATTCCGGCAGAAACAGGTTCCACAAGCCCGCTGCACGCGCCTTCACCTTCAGTCCTTCGATGGTCTGCGACACGATCCAGGGATTACCGTCCTTGCGTGCAGCGGCCATTTCCTCCTTATACGCATGTTCGGCAGGAATGATTTCGTTATCAATGAATTCCTTGACGCGTTTTTGCAGATCGAGGGACTTCTCCGAAAAAGTGAATGTCATGCTGGTCTCCAGTAGAGGGTTGTTTGTCCGAGGCGCTCGTCGCGCGACTATTGTGCTTCGATTTTTTCCACCAGCGCCCATGCCTGCTCGGCAAGCGGCCGGGTGCGTTTGCCGGCCTGCGCTGCTTCGGCACTGGCGGCATTGCCGATCAATGCGCGCTTCGTGATGCCTTGAAGAATCCCTACAAGGCGGAACATGTTGAATACCATATAGTATTCCCATGCCGACTTCGACACTTCCTTGCGTCCGGTACGCTCGCAATACGCAGCCAGATATTCCTGTTCGGTCGGTATGCCGAGTTCGCGCAAGGGCACGCCGGCGAGGCCGCGTGCATTGTCCTGCGACATGCGCCAGGTCATGCAGTGATACGCAAAGTCCGACAAGGGATGACCCAGTGTCGACAGCTCCCAGTCAAGCACAGCAAGGATGCGCGATTCGGTGGGATGAAAGATCACATTGTCAATGCGGAAGTCGCCATGCACGATGCGCGTCTCATCGCCCGCCGGAATATTCTTCGGCAGCCATTCGATCAGGTTCTCGACGGCGTCGATACGCTCTGTTTCAGAGGCGCGATACTGCTTCGTCCAGCGCGCGACTTGCCGTTCCAGATAATTGCCCGGCTTGCCGTAGCTTTCCAGTCCGACCGCAACATAGTCGACGCTGTGCAGCGCGGCGATCACGCGATTCATTTCATTGAAAATCGCGCGGCGCTCGTCCGGTCGCATGCCCGGCAGCGTCGGGTCCCACAGGATGCGGCCCTGTACGTAGTCCATGATGTAGAAGGCGGTTCCGATCACGGAATCGTCTTCGCATAACGCATAGGTTCTGGCCACTGGCACATCGGTCCTGGCCAGCGCCGTGATTACCCGGTACTCGCGATCGACCGCGTGCGCCGAGGGAAGCAAGGTGCCCGGCGGTTTGCGGCGCATCACATACTGCTTGCCGCCGGTACTGAGCAGGAAGGTCGGATTGGATTGCCCGCCCTTGAATTGTTCGACTTGCAGTTCCCCGGAAAAGCCTTCCACCTGTTCGCGCATGAAGGCGGCGAGCCGGGCTATGTCAAAGGCGTGCTGTGGCGCTACCGGCCGCGTGCCGGTAAATCGTGCGAGGTTGTTGTCCTGGCTCATGAGAGGGTAAGAGTGTGAATCCTTGATGCGTTGAGAGGCAAACTGGAAAGGAATGGCCGTCGCGTGCTTACACCGCAGTGATGCCGCCGTCCACCGCCAAGGCCTGCCCGGTGATATGCCGCGATGCCTCGGAGGCGAGGAAGACAACCGCGCCTTTCAGGTCTTCGTCGCCGCCGATGCGGTGCAGCGGGGCACGCGCAATGACGCCTTCCGCGACCTTTTCCAGCAAGCCGGCCGACATCTTCGAGGGGAAAAAGCCGGGGCAGATCGCATTGACGTTGATGTTGTACTTGCCCCATTCCGATGCGAGCGCACGGGTGAAATTCACGGCCGCGCCCTTGGAAGTGTGGTACGCAATCGTGCTGACATTGGTCGCGCTGCCGCGCAGGCCCGCGACCGACGCAATATTGATGATCTTGCCGAATTTGTTGGGAATCATGCAGCGCCGAGCCACCTCGCGCGAGAGGAAGAAGACTGAATCGACGTTCAGCCCCATCACTTTGCGCCAGGCTTCGTCCGGATACTCTTCCGCCGGTGCGCCCCAGGTGGCGCCGGCATTGTTGACCAGGATGTCGATAGTGCCGAAGCGTTGCAGCACCTGATCGACCATGGCGGGAATCTGCTCGGCCTTGGCGAGATCGTTGACGACCGTCAGCACCTCGCAGCCTATTTTTTCAAGATGCGCCTTGGCTTCGGCCAGTTCATCGGCCTTGCGCGCGGTGATCGCCAGCTTGCATCCCATTTCACCCAGTGCTTCGGCCATCTGCAGGCCAAGCCCGCGCGATCCGCCGGTGATCAGTGCCACACGGCCATCCAGCTTGAACAACTCCTTGACGCCCATCGCGCTCCCCTTAGCAGACTTCGAACAGGCCGGCAGCACCCTGGCCGCCGCCAATGCACATCGTGACGACCACATACTTCGCACCGCGGCGCTTGCCTTCGATCAGGGCATGGCCGGTGAGACGAGAGCCGGATACGCCGTAAGGGTGGCCGACCGCGATGGCGCCGCCGTTGATGTTCAGCAGTTCGTCGGGGATGCCGAGCGTGTCGCGGCAATAGAGCACCTGCACGGCGAATGCCTCGTTGAGTTCCCACAGACCGATGTCGTCCATCTTCAGGCCATTGCGCTGCAACAGCTTCGGAATGGCGTACACCGGACCGATGCCCATTTCATCGGGTTCGCAGCCGGCAACCGCGAATCCGCGGAAAATCCCGAGCGGCTGGATGCCGCGTTTTTCCGCCAGCCTGCTGTCCATGACCACGCATGCCGAGGAACCGTCGGAGAACTGGCTGGCATTGCCCGCGGTGATGACGCCGCCGGGCAGGGCGGGGCGAATCTTCGACACGCCTTCCAGCGTGGTATCGGCACGAATTCCTTCATCGGCGGCAATCGTCACTTCACGCGTCGTGATGCGGCCGCTTTCCTTGTCGACCACGCCCATGGTGGTGGTCATCGGCACGATTTCGTCGTCGAATTTTCCCGCTGCCTGCGCCGCTGCGGCACGCAACTGACTGCGCACGCCGTATTCATCCTGGCGCTCGCGCGAAATGTTGTAACGCTTCGCCACTTGTTCCGCCGTCTGCAGCATGCTCCAGTAGATCTCGGGCTTGTGCTCGACCAGCCACGGATCCATGCGCATGTGGCGGTTGGTTTCATTCTGCACGCAGGAAATCGATTCGACGCCGCCGGCAACCATGACGGGAACGCGATCGACAATCACGCGCTGCGCAGCCATGGCGACCGTCTGCAGGCCGGATGAGCAGAAGCGATTGACGGTCGCGCCGGCGGTGGTCACCGGCAAGCCGGCGCGCAAGGCGATGGCACGCGCAATGTTGCCGCCGGTCGTGCCTTCCGACAGCGAACCGCCCATCAGAACGTCCTCGACTTCGGCCGGGTCGATGCCGGCGCGCTCGACGGCGGCGCGCACTGCATGCGCGCCCAGCGTTGCGCCATAGGTCATGTTGAATGCGCCTTTCCAGGACTTCGCAAGTCCGGTACGGGCGGTCGAGACGATGACAGCGTCACTCATCATGGGTAGTTTTTCCTGTCAGTGAGATCAGTTGAATGATTCGCCGGCCTGGGCCAGGCGCACCAGCGAGTCCGCCGGCTTCCAGAAAACAGCATCGCCGCCGGCTTGTGCCGCGAAATCGCGCATCTTCTCCACCACCTTGGACAGGCCGATGGTTTCCGCATACAGCATCGGACCGCCGCGATGTGCGGGGAAGCCGTAGCCGGTCAGGTACACCATGTCGATGTCGGAAGCGCGCGCCGCGATGCCTTCTTCCAGGATGCGTGCACCTTCATTGACCAGTGCGAAGATGCAGCGCTCGATAATTTCTTCATCGCTTACCTTGCGCGGTGTGATGCCGGCGCTCTTGCGAGCGGCAGCGATGATTTCGTCGACTTCCGGATCAGGCAGCGCGTCGCGCTTGCCCGGCTCGTAGCGATACCAACCCTTTCCGGTCTTCTGTCCGAAGCGGCCCAGCTCGCAGAGTTGGTCGGCGATCACCGAGCGTTTCATGCCCGGATTTTCCGCGTAGAGCCGCTTGCGAATCGACCAGCCGATATCCAGACCCGCCAGGTCGCCCATGCGGAATGGTCCCATCGCCATGCCCCATTTTTCCAGTGCGCGGTCGATCTGCTGCGGCGATGCGCCTTCTTCCATCAGCTCATTGGCCTGATTGCGGTAGAACTTCAACATGCGATTGCCGATGAAGCCGTCGCACACGCCCGACACCACTGCAACCTTCTTGATCTTTTTCGCCAGTTGCATGACGGTAGCGAGCACGTCCTTGGCGGTCTTCTCGCCGCGTACGACTTCAAGCAGGCGCATCACATTCGCCGGACTGAAGAAGTGCAGGCCGACGACGTCTTGCGGCCGCTTCGTGAAGCCGGCGATCCTGTTCATGTCGAGCGTCGAAGTATTGCTGGCGAGGATCGCGCCTTGCTTCATGACCTCGTCGAGCTTCTTGAACACCTGTTCCTTCACGCCGATGTCCTCGAACACCGCTTCGATCACCAGGTCGCAATCCTTGATGTCGTCGTAGGACAGCGATGGCGCAAGCAGTGCCATGCGAGCCGCCATCTTGTCCGCGGAGAGCTTGCCTTTCTTGACCGTGTTTTCGTAATTCTTGCGTATCGTCGCGATGCCGCGATCGAGCGCGTCCTGCTTCATTTCAAGCAGGACGACGGGAATGCCGGCGTTGAGGAAGTTCATCGCAATGCCGCCGCCCATGGTGCCGGCGCCAATCACCGCGACGCGTTCGACCTTGCGCACCGGCGTATCGGGCGGAACGTCGGGAATCTTGGCGGCCGCGCGTTCGCCGATGAAGGCATGGCGCAGGGCGCGCGATTCGGACGAATTCAACAGCCACAGAAAAGCCTCGCGCTCGATCTTCATGCCTTCATCAAAAGGCTTGAAATAGGAAGCGGAGACCGCATCGAGGCATTTGAGCGGAGCCGGGAAGTGCTTGGCAGCGGCTGTGATCGTATTGCGTGCGAACTGCAGGAAGGCCTCGCCGGCCGGTTCATTGATCTTGATATCGCGTACGCGCTTCAGCGGGCGATTCTCGCCGACCACCTGGCGCGCGAATTCAACCGCGCCATTCAGCAAGTCGCCTTCGACGACGGCGTCGAACAAGGCGGTCGATCTGAGTTGCGACGCCAGCACCGGATTGCCGGACACGATCATGTTGAGCGCGGTTTCCAGCCCAACCAGGCGCGGAAGACGCTGCGTACCGCCGGCGCCGGGCAGGATGCCGAGTTTGACCTCCGGCAGCGCGATCTGCGCGTCGGGCCTGGCGACGCGGAAGTGGCAACCGAGGGCAAGTTCCAGACCGCCCCCCATGCAGGCGCCGGCAATCGCTGCAGTCACCGGTTTCGACGAGGACTCGACGGCACGGATGACGGTCAGCAGATTGGGTTCCTGGCTGGACTTGGGCGTGCCGAATTCCTTGATGTCGGCGCCGCCGGAGAAGGCGCGATCCGAGCCGATCAGGACAATCGAGCGTACGGCCGGGTCGTCGGCGGCACGCTCGATGGAGGCAATGATGGCACGACGCAGATCGAGTCCGAGACCGTTGATCGGTGGATTGTTGAGGGTGATGACTGCGACATCGTGGTTGACGGTGTAGGCGGCGTGTTCCATGGCGGTGTTCTTTCTGTTCGCTTCCTGGAGTGATGAACGGCCATCCGCGTTGGACGGGATGGCCCGGAAATAGTCTCGATCCGGCTGCGAGCGATCGCAGGTCGCTTGCTGCTTCGGGTTTTGCACAGCAAAACTTAGTTCCATAAATGATGCTGCGATGTTAGCAGGCAGTTGTGAAGCTGTAAAGCCGGGCTCGATAAGTTCCAGTTTTCCCGAGGAGAACGAGATAACGGGGTGAGCAATCGCGGTAGAATTTGACGCGGGGTGAATAAATGCCTAACTGCAAGTTTTTGGCATAATAGTTCCGAATATTAAGCTGCGATTCCGCAGTGCGAAATTTTATCGGATAATCAGGAAATGAAAAATATCGATTGCATGCCGTCCGCTGTCCAGGCTGGTGATTCGGGAAATGTTCCCGAGGGCTTCGAACCCATGGACCGTGGAAGTGCGTTCCTCGCCATGATCGGTCCGGTGTATTGCAAGAGGATCAGCGACCATCAGCTCGTTTTCGGCTTGCGGGTGGGGCCGCAACATACGAATGTGAAAGGGCTGGCGCATGGCGGCATGCTGATGACGCTGGCGGACAGCGCACTCGGGATCGCGATCACGATCGCCAATCATGAAAAGCCGATGGTGACGGTCAATCTGTCCACCGATTTTGTCGAAGCCGCGCATCCCGGCGACTGGGTCGAGGCTCACGTGGATATACAGAAGATCGGTTCCCGGCTGGCATTCGCCAACTGCTATCTCAAGGTTGGAGAGAAGCGCATCCTCCGCGCGAGCGGCGTTTTCGCGGCGAAGTGAGAGGCGTGCGCGAGACGACCTCCGCCATCATCGCTCTCGATCAGCGGCACTCCCATTTCATGAGGCAATGCTGTTCTGAAATGCTTCGCCAATCCGGTAATGGACCGTTTTACACGAAAAGGCGATGAAGGATTCGGCGGGCTGCTGCCCGCGACGGTAAAACAGTCAGGAAAGCGCCGAAGATTCGAGTTTGCGGGCGAGGGCCAGCAAGCGCGGCCTGACGTCGTTCAGCAGGAATTCTTTCGACAGGCTGGAAGAGGGGCCACCGCAATTCAGCACATGTACCGGAATCGTTCCGACTGAACGGAAGGTGACGGCGATGCCGTTCACGTCCTTTTGCCACTCGCCGAACGAGGTGGCGCATCCATACTTCTCGTAGTCTTGTCGCCCGCGTTCCAGTCCCTCGCGCACCGCGTCGGCTGCCGACTCGTCGAGCTCCGACGCCAGACGCATGATGGCATTGCGTTCCTGCTCGGGTGCGCCGGCGAGATAGGCGCGGCCGATGGCGGAGGAGGCAATCGGGATGCGCGATCCGACTTGCAGGGTCAAGGCCAGGGTTGCGGTGCTGCGGACCACTTCGGTATAGATGATGGAAAGCCTGTCGCGTACGCCCAGTGCCAAGGTGGCGCCGGCGAAATCCGCCAGTTCCTGCAGCAGCGGCCGCGCATACTGGCGGATATCCATGCGCGCCAGCATTGAACTGCCTAGTGCCAGCGTGGCGGTCCCCAGCGCATACCGGCCACCCGGCTCGACCTGCACCAGGTAGCCGCGTTTCATGAGCGTGTAGACGATGCGTGTCACGGTCGACTTGGGCAGTCCGCAGCGTTCCGAAATCTGCTGGTTGCTCAGCGATGCGTCTCCTGCGCGAAAGCATGCCAGCACATCGAGTCCGCGCGACAGTGCGGTGATGAAATACCGGTCTTCTCCGGCTTTCGGTGAATCGAGATCAAGCGTATCGTTCATGTTATCTCTCATGCGGGATTGGGCGGCCAGTATACTTTGGCAATTTTTCACTCAATTGGTTCGCTGTGCAGTTTAGCATTTTGCACAATAAAACGACAGCGCCTGCTCGCATGAAAAAAGGGAAGGAACGCTTGGTGCATTCCTTCCCTTTTGATATTGCCGCGTTTTCTGACTTTGCCGAATCCGAACGTTGCGGGGTCCGGGGCATAGCCTCAGGCAGCGATCAATAATTCAGCCGTCCGCCCGCACCGACGACACCGATATCCAGATAGTGGGTTCCCAATCTGTTGGTTTCACTGAAGTTGATCGGATAGCCTGCCAGCATGTAGCCGTTCATTGATGTCAGCGCCTTCGTGACTTTCTCGGCAGTCGGGTTCGGACCGGCCATGCGCACGGCCTCGACCATCAGGCGCGCATTCATGTAGACCTCGAAGTTGGTCGGCGTGGATTGAACGCCCTTGCCGTATTTCGACTTGAGGAAGGTCTGGAAGTCCTTGGCCAGCGGCAGGGTGGTCGAACTCGGGTTCGGGATCACCTGGCTGATGCCCACGCCGCGTGCATGCCGTTCACCGGCAACGGCAGCCAGCATATTGGCGGGCACGAAGGACAAGGTGTAGATCTGCGCGGCGCCGACCGGAGCATCGTAGACTTTCATGAAGCGCATGACCGCTTCAGGCAAGGCCATCAGGAAAATGGCTTGCGGCTTTGCATTGATGATTTGCCTGGCATGCGAGGAAAAATCGGTTTCGCCAGCCTTGTAAGGCGTCTTGTTGATGACTTCGAAGCCATATTCCTGGGAAGCCTGGCCGATGCTTTGCAGGATGCCGGCGCCGAAGCCATCGTCCTGATACAGCACCGCGACGCGTTTCAAACCGAGTGTCGAGGACAGGCGCGCAATCTTCTTGACCTCATCGGTATAACTGGCCCGCGTATGGAATATCTGCTCGGAACCAGGACCGCGGATAATGTCCGCGCCGCTGAAGACGCCAACCAGCGGGACCTTGTATTTGCTCAGGATGCCGGTTTTCATGATCGCGATGGTGTTGACGGTGCCGACCGCGTTCACCAGACCGACGACGTTGTCTTTCATGATTGCTTCCGCAGTCATCGCGGCCGTCTTTGCCGGGTCGTACTGATCGTCCTTGACCACCGGCTTCAGGATATTTCCGTTAATGCCGCCCTTGTCGTTGACCATCGACAGGTAGCCGCTGAAAATCGTGATGCCGTCATGCGAAGTTGATGCATTGGGACCGGTAATGCCGGTCACCGATCCGATCCTGACTTCGCCTGCGGATGCAAGGCCGACGACCGCACAGGCGGACAGCGCCACCAATAGTTTTTTTCCAAACATATTGCCTCCAGAGGGTTGTTTTTCGTCATTTTTCCAGGGCGGCGCGCGGTTGTATTTGTTGTATAAGTCCGTGCCTACGTCACAGGAAAAGCTGCGGCGCCCTACAGTGCAACGGTCGGAGTTACTCGCCGTTGCTTACTATGTATCATCATTTTTTAAAGGAAACAATCTAACTTGTCGCGCTTGGCTCGTGATGTCAAGTTGGAGGGCGTTGGCCTGTTTTCCCTGGTGGCGCAAGGATGTGTGGGCAGGCAGGCAATGCGGGACATACAAAAAGTGAATAGTCGGCGGGACAGCGATTGACGCGTTGCTGTGCCGCTCCCGGGCAAGTGCATGGCCGAACATCTCCTTCGGAAGCGCCACCAGACTTCGCAATATGCACGCAATGCATATTGGAATTTCAAATGAAATCATTGGATCTGGTCTGTTCATCCTTTTAAGCCTTTCTCTTACAACTTCCTCCGTGGTCATGCAGATCTTTGCGGTCCCAATGCATCGATTGTTCGCACCGGCGCGGGGATGGTTTGCCGAGCAGATGTTTTCGGCTGCCATTAATAAAAATCAGGAGACACCATGTGCAATCGAATTGCTTCAGCCTTCTTGTTCGGACTTTCCTCGCTGGTCGCCGGGTGCGCGACTTCTCCCTCTACCGGGCATGACTACGGTAAGCCCGAAGTGCTGGTTGCTCCCTCGAACTTCAAAGGCGTTCACGGCCTGGCCGTCGATGCCAAGGGGCGTCTGCTCGCCGGGAGCGTGATCGGAAGTGCGATCTACGAAGTCGACCGAAGCAGCGGCAATACATCGGTTTTCATTCCGGCGCCGGAAGGGCAGGCGGACGACATTGCGATCGGCCCGAAGGGCGAGTTGGCATGGACTTCCTTCCTTCAGGGCGTGTTGCGCTATCGCGAGTCCGATTCTGCGCCGATCAAGGTCTTGGCCAAGGATCTGCCGGGCATCAATTCGCTTGCCTTTGACCAGAAAATGGACGTCTTTACGCCTCGCAGGTGTTCCTCGGCGATGCGCTGTGGGAGATCGACATCGGTGGTCAGAAACCGCCGCGCCTGATCAGGAAGGAACTGGGCGGCCTGAACGGGTTTGAAGTCGGTAAGGACGGCTGGATCTACGGACCGCTCTGGTTCAAGGGGCAGATCGTGAAGATCAATCCTGATTCGGGCGAAGTGAAGATGCTGGCATCCGGCATGAAGACGCCTGCCGCTGCCAATTTCGATTCGAAAGGCAATCTGTACGCGGTCGATACCAAAAGCGGAGAACTGGTGCGAATCGACCCGGCCAGGGGAAGCAAGACGACCGTCGCGCAATTGAAGAGCGCGCTCGACAATCTTGCGATCGACAAGCAGGACCACATTTATGTTTCCAACATGGCCGACAATTCGATCGAGGAAGTCGATCCCACGAGCGGAAAATCACGCTATATCACCAAGGGCGAAGTCGCCGTGCCGGGCGGTCTCAAGCTCTCTGCGGACGGAAAGACCTTGTACGTTGCAGATATCTTCGCTCTGCGGGCGGTGGGTACGCAAACAGGCGAAGTCACCGACATCAAGCGCATGCAGGACGCCGATCTGGAATATCCGTTCACGGTCGGCGCCAGCGACAAGCACTTGCTGTTGACAGGCTGGTTCACCGGCAGCCTGCAAATCATCGACCGCGGGGCGATGAAGACTGTTGCCGAGCTGAGCGGATTCAAGGCACCGACCGATGCGGTTGAACTGCCGGACAGTTCGGATCTCATATCCGAAATCGCTACCGGCAATCTGGTGCGGCTCAATGGTGAGGGCTACAAGAATTGGGAAGTCGTGCTTCAGGGACTCGAGGGAGCCGGTGCAGTTAATCCTTGCGCGGGATGGCAATCTCTATGTGACCGTCGCTGCAGACAAGCCGGTCCGCATCAACACGAAGGATTGGAGCAAGTCGGTCGTCGCGGAAGGCCTCAGATTGCCGGAAGGTCTTTCCGAAACCCCGAACGGGCGCATCGTCGTTGCGGAAGCGGTAGCACGTCAGTTGACTGAAATCGACCCGATTGACGGCACGCGCCGGGTGATCGCGGGTGACTTGCCGATCGGCTTCGTGGGTGGCGCAGGCATGCCGCCGTCGTACATCCCGACGGGCGTGGCGATCGACGCACGCGGAAATATCTACTTCAGCGCCGATCCCAACAACGGGATTTACCGCATCCCCATCCGTTGACTGAGCGGGCCTCGATTTGGAAAAAGCAGCGGCGGCCACGAACGGCATCGCTCGCAGTCGCCAGGTTTTGCATGGCAGCGACAATGAAACCGATTTTGCTTGAGGTTTATCAACCATATGGTAAATTCTATATTGCCGTTAGGAAAGATAGTTAAAAGCAATAAGGCGGCGACTTATCACTATTCAGACAAGCACAAGGGGATACACATGAAAAAAAGCATGATCGCGGCAGCAGTATTGGGAGCACAAATCGTCATCTCGGCAGGCGCATGGGCGGCGGGCGATCGCGGTTCCGAGGCTGAAGCGCAAGCGATGGTGAAGCGGGCCGTCGCATTGATCAAATCGGCAGGACCGGAAAAAGCCTACAAAAGCTTTACCGATCATCCCGATGGCGCGTTCAAGGACCGCGACCTCTACGTTTTTGTCTACGACTTCGAAGGCAACTGCCTTGCGCAAGGTGCCAATCCGAAGATGGTCGGAAAGAACCTGATCGGCATGAAAGATGTCGACGGCAACGCGCTCATCAAGGGCATGATCGACATGGTCAAGAGCAAGGGGCCGGGGTGGTACGGCCCCTACAAGTTCAACAATCCCAACACCAACGTCTACGAACCCAAGAAATCGTATTGCGAGCAAGGTGCCGGCAATACGATCGTCTGCGTTGGCATCCACATGCCGCGATGAGGTAAGACTGTCCGGACGCGGCGCCAGTCGGTCACCGGCCGGCCCGCTCCCGGATTGCAGGGTATGGAACCTTCCGCGCGACACACGCATTATTGCGCTTGGCCGTCATGAATTCAGCCGCTCCGATTATCTCGCCTTCGTCGAAAATCAGTCGCGTCCGTTCGTATCCGCTGAGAATTTTGGCGCCGACACCTGGTCCGGCTTTCTAGAGCTGCTTGATTACATCTGCATCGATGTCATGAAAGACCGCGATTTCTCGGCGCTTGCCGGCAAGATGCGCAGGGAAGCTGAGCGCGTGTTCTACCTCGCAACGGCGCCATCGTTGTTTACAACCATTTGCAACAAGATAGCTGCATCCGGCTTGGTTGGCCGCAATAGTCGGGTGGTTCTCGAAAAGCCCTTGGGGCGTGATCTGGCCTCGGCAACGGAAATCAATGATGCCGTTGGTATGCATTTCAAGGAAGAGCAGATCTACCGCATTGACCACTATCTGGGCAAGGAGACGGTGCAGAACCTGATGGTTTTACGCTTTGGGAATTCCATTCTCGAACCGATCTGGCGCGCGCCGAATATTTCAAGTATTCAAATTACCGTGGCGGAGACGGTAGGCGTCGGTAGTCGCGCCGGCTTCTACGATGGCGCCGGCGCGATGCGTGACATGGTGCAGAACCATTTGCTCCAACTCCTATGCATCATCGCAATGGAGCCTCCTGTTTCATTGTCGCCCAATGGCGTGCGCGACGAGAAGCTGAAAGTGCTCCGTTCCCTGCGTCGCATGACTATGGCTGACATCGCCCGCGACACCGTTCGCGGCCGCTAAATTCGAGGTGTGGTGGGGAGCGAAGCAGTAAAGCGATACCTTGAAGAGGAGGATGTGCCGCCGGATAGCACCACCGAGACATTCGTTGCCTTGCGCGCAAATGTCGACATATGGCGATGGGCAAAGATTCCATTCTTCCTTCGCACCGGAAAACGAATGCCGAAGTGGTCCTCGCAGATTGTGTCGAATTCACCAACCCGCCGTTTTCCATTTTTCCCGAGACGTCCCATGGTGTCGCAAATCGCCTCGTGATCGAATTGCAGCCGGAAGAGGCGATCCGCTTGCAAATCATGGCGAAGCAACCGGGTAGCGGCATGAGTTACATCGATCCGCCTAACCTTGTACAGGTCGAACTGCTCCGGCGCTTCCGCGATGGTCAGACGAACGAAAGCGTTCGGGCCGGCATCCATCTCTCCATCAATAGCATTGCTGCCGGACTACGCAATACCGGTTGAGGGCTTGTCACTGTCCCGACGCGACAACGACGACCCGCCCACATGCCTGCACTGATTCTTGCCTGGCAACTGTCGGTTTTTTAATAAATTGTTTTCTTTCCCTTTGGGATAAAAGAAGTCTTGCATTGAGCCGAAGGCTTTGCTATAGTTCGGCTCCCGTCGCGAAACGCGAACAAGAAAACTCTGCAAATTGAGGGTTTTTCCGAGTCGAGACAGGGACTTCCGTTCACCACGGTTCGCTTTCAAACACAGCGCTTTGAAAGCGATGCGCAACCTGCAGAGGTTGCGCGGACGGATCCGGTTCTTTAAAAAGTAACAGCCGATAAGTGTGGGCGCTTGGTGGAAGGTGCGGCGGCGAGGAATCGCTGCTTTAACTTAAAGCATTAAGTGCTCACAGAGAAATATAGGTAAGATCGCAAGAGATTACCTGTCAGTATTTTGAGTGAGTGACGGTTCTACGGAACCTGGCAGCAATGCCACAACAGAGATTGAACTGAAGAGTTTGATCCTGGCTC
>NZ_DATFAF010000075.1:0-308699 GCF_035254865.1 Noviherbaspirillum sp. | reverse complement strand
TTGCAGTTCTCGGTCATCTGCTTCAGCAGCCATCGGTTGCCCAGCAAGGCGTCGCGCAGGAATCCGACGATCTTCTTGTCGCGGATCGAGGGATTGAATTCCGCGCCTGACACTGCAAGCTCCTTCAACGCGATCTTCCGGTTCAGCAGTTGCCAGGAATACTGCTTCTCCTGCCTGCAGATCTGCGTCACCAGTTCCCGCGTGTCGAAGCCGCTCACCAGCGGTTGCGGACCGATGCGCTCGCCGCGCCAGTTCAGCCACAGTGCCGAGCGCGGCGGCACCAGCGACAGGCCGTGACCGGGCTTTCGCGGTCGCCAGTGATGCACGCCGGCCGCATAGTTCCACATGCGGTCGAGATAAGTCAGATTGCCACCGACGGACTGCACCGCGTCATGCAGCATGCCATTGGCAAATTTGTGCGAGCCGTTCAGGATGACTTCCGGCGGCGATTTCCACTCGGCGTGCCAGTGTTCGCGCACGCGCTCGATATTGCCGTTGATGCCGCCGCTGGCAACCAGCACGGCATCGCCTTGCGCGACGAAATCTTCCCTCGTGTCTTCGGTGACACCGCGACAGCCGATGATGCGGCCGCCTTCCGAGATCAAGCCGTCGACCCGATGCTGGAAGTGCAAGCTCAGGGCCTTTCGCCGCGGATGCGCCTGCAATGCATTGATCAGTTGTGTCGCCAGACCATGTCCGGTGCCCCAGGTCACGTGCCAGCGCGGCACCGAATTGCCGCCACTGAACTGGCCGCGCTCGACCCACAGCGGCAAGGGCAGGAAGCGCACACCGCGTTCCTTGAGCCAGCAGTAGATGTCGCCGTAACTGTCATTGACGTAGGACTCGGCCCAGCGGCGCGGCCAGAATTCCGCCGATGCATCCTGCCCGAATCCGCCGAAGGCCAGCCAGTCCTGCAATGCCAGCTCGGGCGTATCGCGAATGCCGCAGCGACGCTGCTCCGGCGTGCCGACCAGCAGGATGCCGCCGAAACTTTCCTTCGCCAGCCCGCCGAAATTCTCCTCGCTATCGCGCTCCAGCAATGTCACGCGCTTGCCGGCCGACAGCAGTTCCAGCGCGGCGACAATGCCGGCCAGCCCGCCGCCGACGATCACGACCTCACTTTGATATTTCTGCATAGTCCACCCGGGAGCCCGCAACGCCATGGATGCCTGCGCTTGCCGCGTCTTTCATGCCTGTCGCCGGCAAGGCCGATGTCAGGATGTCCTGGTTGATTTCATTCAAGTCGGTGCAAGCCGTGAGCGCCATCGCCACTTCCATCTCCTTGCGCATGATCTGCAGTACATGCGCGACACCTGCCCCGCCGGCTCCTGCCAGCGCGTAGGCCCAGGCACGTCCGATGATGCAGGCGCGCGCGCCGAGTGCCAGCGCCTTGACCACATCGAGTCCGCTGCGCACGCCGCCGTCGACCAGTACTTCGACACGATCGCCCACCGCATCGACGATCGGAGGCAGTGCCGAAATCGATGAGGGCACGCCGTCGAGCTGCCTGCCGCCATGGTTCGAGACGACCACGCCGTCGAAGCCGAGACTGGCTGCCGTGCGCGCGTCGTCCGGATCGAGGATGCCTTTGACGACAATCTTGCCCGGCCAGTTTTCGCGCAGCCATGCGAGGTCGTTCCAGGTGACTGCGGGATCGAACTGTGCATTCACCCAGGCACGAAAGGCGGGAAGACTTTGCGCCTCCGGCATGGCCTTGACGAGGTTGCCGAACACCAGTGGCTTGCCGCGCATCGCCATGCTCAATGACCACCCGGGATGCGAGATGAAATCCCAGGCCTTGGCCAGTTTTCCGAACGGGCTGCTGATGCCGGTCATGCCGTTGCGCACGTCCCGGTAACGCGCACCCACCACCGCGAGATCGACGGTAAAGACCAGGACCGGGCAGCCGGCCGCATGCGCCCGCTGCAGCAGCTCGCGCGCATAGCCGCGATCGCGCATGACGTACAGCTGATACCAGAACGGTGCGCTGGTGTTGGCCCGCACTTCCTCGAGCGAACAGATGGAAACCGTCGACTCGCAAAACGGCACGCCGGCGCGCTCCGCCGCCTGCGCCGCCTGCACCTCGCCGCGCGGCGCGAACATGCCGGCGAGGCCAACCGGGCCGAGGATGACCGGCATAGCCAGTTTCTGGCCCAGCACCTCGGTCTTCAGATTGATGTGCGATATGTCGCGCAAGACCCGCTGCCGCAGGAGAACGCGGCGGAAATCCTCGACGTTGTTGCGCATGGTTGCTTCATCGTATGCGCCGCCATCGAGGTAATCGAAGAACTGGCGCGGCAATCGCCGCCGGGCCAGCTCACGGTAGTCGCCGGCCGAAGCCGGTTGAAGAAAAGACGGACGTGCCTCGAACATGGTTTGTCTCCCGAATTATTCTTTGCAGGCCAGGCGACGCACGGCGCGGCAGTTGGCGCGAGATTGGCCCCGGCTTTATGGCCGTAGTATCCTGCATACGGCGATACGTGGTCTAATGACTTTTTTTCGGTGAGTGATATCCGGGAGTTATCGCATGAACCTGAAGCAGTTGCAGCACTTCGTGACGCTGGCGGAGTCGGGCAACGTCCACAAGGCGAGTGCCAGGCTGAATATCTCCCAGCCTGCGCTGTCGAAGAGCATTCGCGTGCTGGAGGAAGATCTCGACATCGTGCTGTTCGACCGTTCTCCCCGCGGCGTGCGCCTGACGCCGGTCGGCCAATGGCTGCTGTCGCGCTCCTCCTCGCTGCTGGGTGATATCCAGCAACTGCATACCGAAATCGACCTGATCAAGCGGCAGGCCAACGGTTCGGTCCGCATCGCCGCCGGCACCGTCTTGTGCTCGTCGCTGATGCCGGAATGCCTGGCGCGTTTGCGCGAGGTGGCAGCCAATGTCGATATCGTGGTGGAGTCCGGCTACTGGGATGACCACAAGCACATGCTGCTGAACAGCGAGATCGATTTTTTCGTGGCGGATTCGCGCGAGTTGGAAGACATCATCGAGTTTGATATTGCGCAGTTGCCCTCCGAGCCGATATGCGTATATGTCCGGAATGGGCATAATCTATTGAAGAAGAGAAAACTGACGACCGCGGACCTGCAGAAGTATCCGTTCTCGGGTCTGACGAAAATTCCGAAAGAGCTGGAACGCGCCTTGAAGACGTACCCGGAATTACCGCCAAGCAGGTGGTCCGCGAGCGCGGTGTCGAGCAATGATTTCGGGCTGTTGCGGGCGAGCGCCGCGCTGACCGATGTGCTGTTCTTTTCGCCGCCCAGCGCAGTGAAGGACCAGGTCCGGCGCAAGGAACTGGTGCGCTTGAACATCGCGCTGCCGTCTGCTTTGCAAACGCATTTCGCGATCGTCGCGCTCAAGGATCGCAAGCTCTCGACCTCGGCGGAACTGATGAAACATACCATCATGGAATGCGCCATCCAGCAGTTCCAGGCGAGCGAGACGCTGAAGCAATAAGTAGGGCTGTTTTTCGATACGGAGAACACAATGAGCACCAACCCGTCCATGCAGGAATTCATGCCGGTTTCTCCCATGGTGGAAAGCGATCCCCGGCGCATCAGGGAAGTTTTCGACAGTCAGCTCGAAACCGCCCTGCGCTGGCGCCTCTCCACCGCGAACGAGCGCATCGCGCGCATCAAGAAATTGCGCGACGCCATGATGGCGCAGCGCGAAGCGTTCTACGAGGCGTTCATGCAGGACTACCGCAAGTCGCCGCCGGAAGTGGAAGCGTCGGAATTTCTCCCGGTCATGGACGAGATGCGGCACGCCATCGGGCGGGTCAAGCGCTGGATGAAGCCGCTCAAGGTGTGGCCGACCAGCACCATGCTCGGCACGTCCGGCTGGGTGCAGTACCAGCCGCGCGGCCGTGTGCTCATCATCGCACCTTGGAACTATCCGCTCAGCCTGTGCTTCGGTCCACTGGTCTCAGCACTGGCAGCCGGCAATACCGTGATCATCAAGCCCTCGGAAATGACGCCGGCCGTGTCGGCCCTCATGGGACGCATCATCGGCGAGGTCTTTCCCCATGCCGAAGTGGCATTGTTCGAGGGCGGGACCGCCACCGCGCAGGCGCTGCTCGACCTGCCCTTCGACCATATTTTCTTTACCGGCTCGCCCGCTGTCGGCAAGATCGTCATGGCCGCCGCCGCCAAACACTTGACCAGCGTCACCCTGGAACTCGGCGGCAAGTCGCCCACCATCGTGGGAGAAACGGCCGACGTCAAGCTCGCCGCCGAAACCCTGATGTGGGGAAAATTCCTTAACGGCGGGCAAACCTGCGTTGCACCGGATCATGTCTATGTACATGATTCCGTGAAGGACGCTTTCATGACCGAATGCCGCAAGGTCATTCAGTCGCGCTACGGCACCAGCGCGCACGAGCAGAAGCACACCGCGGACCTGACGCGCATCGTCAACCAGCGCCACACCCAGCGCGTTGCCTCCCTGCTCTACGATGCCCTCACGCGCGGGGCCGCCATCCAGACCGGCGGCGAAGTGGACGTCGCCCAGTGCTATATCGCGCCGACCCTGATCGATCGCGTCCCGACCGGATCGCAAATCCTGGAAGAAGAAATTTTCGGGCCGATTCTTCCCGTTATCGGCTACTCGCGGCTCGACGCCGTCATCGCCGAAATCAACTCCCGTCCGAAACCGCTCGCGCTGTATATCTGGAGCAAGGACCAGAAGGAAATCGACAAGGTGTTGCTGCAAACCAGCTCGGGCGGCGCCTGCATCAATCACTGCGTGATGCAGTTCGCGCATGGCGAGCTGCCGTTCGGCGGCGTCAACAACTCGGGCATCGGCAATGCGCACGGCCACTACGGTTTCAAGGCGTTCTCGCACGAGCGCGCCGTACTGCGCTCGTCGCCGCTCATGCTGGTGAAACTGTTCTATCCGCCTTTTTCCGAGGCGCGCCGCGGCCTGATCCGCAAGATCGTCGACATGCTGCGTTTGCCAATGATTTAAGTTTGGCGGCGTCCGTCGCTATCCGCCCGGTGCGCTCGTATTCGCGCATCGTTCGCTTGCCTCTTGGTATGCGCTGCGGCCTCAGCTTGCGTATAATTGATCCAAAGCAATTAATGTCACCATTGCAGGTCGCGCACCTGGATAGCAAAGAGGCGTTTGTCTATGTCCTTCGATATGCCGATCTCCAAGATCATCCGATCCGAGATCCTGCAATGCCCTCCGCACACTCCGATCAATGAAGCCATCCGCAGCATGCATCAAAGCCGCTGCGGCTCCATCCTCATCACGGAGCGCGGCGAGGCGATCGGGATTTGGACACGATGCGACGCACTGCGCATCGACTTGAAGGATCCTGGAGCGATCAAGGCGCCTATCGCATCCGTCATGAGTCCGGCGGTGAAGACGCTCAGAAGCGACACCACGGTGTCCGTCGCCTCCCACTTTTTTCTCCACCATCGCATCCGGCACGCGCTCGTTATCGACGAGGCCGGGCAGCCCGTCGGCATGCTCAGCCAGTCGGACGTGGCCGGGATTCCGAGCCTGGAACTTGACGTCAAGCTGAAGACGGTCGGTTCGCTGATCGAACGCCCGGCCCTGATCCTGCCCGGAGACCTTGCGCTGGCCGACGCTGCCAGGAAAATGGCGATGCACAGCCGCGATGCCATTGTCGTGGAATCAGGCAAGGATGTCGGCATTCTTACGGAACTGGATGTGATCGGAGCGCTGGATAGCCGGCAAACCGAATTGCCCGTTGGTCAGCTTGCAACCTACCCGCTCATCAGCGTGGAGGCGGATACCAGTCTCTTCTTCGCACGTGCGCTGTGCGCCGAAAAAGGCATCCGGCATCTTGGCGTCACGGACGGGAATGGCGCCATCCTCGGCATCTTGTCCCAGACCGAAGTACTGGCCGGCTATGAGCGCGACTATCTCAACAGCCTGCAGCACGCTCTTTCGGACCACAAGCAACGCCTGGCCAAGGCCGATCAGGAGCTGCTGCTGGCGCGCCAGGTATTCGATGCGACCGGCGAAGGCATCATGATCACCAGCCCCGACGGCGTGATCCGCACCGTCAATCCGGCGTTTTCCCGCATCACCGGCTACTCGCGCGACGAGGCGCTGGGAAAGACGCCGCGACTGCTGCGCTCGGGACGGCATTCGGAGGCGTTTTACACGGACATGTGGAATGCCATCCGGTCGACCGGGCGCTGGGAAGGCGAGATCTGGGATCGGCGCAAGAGCGGCGAAGACTTTCCCAAGTGGCTGTCGATTCGCGCGCTCACCGACGAGACTGGCGCGGTCAGCTCCTATATCGGAACCTTTTCCGACATTACCGACAAGAAGCAGGCGCAGGAAGCGCTGCGCGAAAGCGAGGAACGCCTGCGCACCCTGATCGACGCTACCCCGGATTACATTTGCTTCAAGGATGGCGACGGACGCTGGCAAGAGGTGAACAAGAGCACCGTCGATCTGTTCGGACTGCATGATCTGCCTTACCAGGGCCGCACCGATCAAGAACTGGCCGGCATGGTCGAACCGACACTGGCAGGCGCCCTCGCGCAGAGCGCGGAGGACGATGCGCGCGCCTGGGCAAGCCGGCACATGCTGAGAACCAGCCAGACCATCGTGTCTCCTTCAGGGGACCGGACCTACGACATCATCCGGACCCCGGTGTTTCACCCGGACGGAAGCAGGAAGGCAATCGCCACGCTGGGGCGGGATCTCTCGGATTTGCATCGCGCCGAGCAGGAGCGTCAGGAAAGCGAACGGCGCATGCATGACATCATGGCAACGCTCGGTGACGGCGTGATGGTCATGGACCCCGACGGCAAGCTGGTCTATCTGAACCCCGCCGGCGAAGCGCTGCTCGGCTGGAAGACGGAAGAAGTCGCCGGCAGGAAGACCCATGAACAGTTTCATTTCAAGCGTCCCGACGGCAGCCTGCTGACCGCCCAGGAATGTCCGACCATGCAGGCATTGCGTGCCGGCGCCCTTCACCGGGCCAAGGAAGATTACTTCGTTCGCAAGGACGGCAGCCTGCTGCCGGTTTCGCTCGTGGCTACCCCGCTCCTGAAAAACGGGAAGGTCGACGGCTCCGTCGTCAGTTTCCATGACATCAGCGGCAGCCTCGAAGCGGAACGCGCGATCCGCGAACGCGAAGAACGCTACCGCGCCTTGTTCAATGCGAGCAGCGACGCGATCTTCGTCTGCCTGCTGACGCCGGAAGGACTGACCAGCATTGTCGAGGTGAACGACGTCGCCTGCTGGCGCCTGGGCTATACAAGAGAAGAATTGCTGAGCCTCACGGCGAGCACGGTCGATGCCACCGGCAGTCTCGGCGACTTTCCGCTGATCGCGGAACGCCTGCTGAACAAGGGTGAAGCCATGTTCGTGACGGAACACCGCACGAAGAACGGAAAAACGATTCCGGTCGAAATCAGCGTGCGCTCCTTCGAATGGAAGGACACCCAATATGCGCTCTGCATTGCGCGCGATATCACGGAGCGACAGGCGCAGGAGGAAGAGCTGCGCCGTCGCGCGCACTCCGACAGCCTGACCCAGCTGCCCAACCGTTCCTTCCTGCTCGAACTGACCAAGCGCACTCTGGCCGCGGCCATCCGCAACAAGAACCAGTTCGCCCTGCTCTTCCTCGACCTGGACGGATTCAAGCAGATCAATGACACGCTTGGTCATGAAGTCGGCGATCTGGTCCTGAAAGCCGCCGGCGAGCGCATGGTCAAGGCGGTGCGCGGCTGCGACATCGTTTCACGCCTCGGTGGCGACGAATTTGTCATCGTCCTGACCGAAATCACCAACGCCGAAGACGCCACCGCAGTGGCGGGCAAGGTCGAGGAAGCGGTGAGCCAGCCATTGAGAATCGGCGATCATGCCCTCGACATTCGGACCAGCGTCGGCGTTGCCGTCTATCCGCGCGACGGCGAAGACATCCCGGCCCTGATGCGCTTTGCGGATCGCGCGATGTACGACTGCAAGGCTGCACATCGCAAGCGGCGCCTGGAAAAACCATGCTGACTCCGGAACAATTCATCGGTTTCCTGGCCGCCGCCATGCTGATCACGGCCTCGCCCGGCCCGGACAACCTGATGGTCCTCGGCGTCGGCATTTCACGAGGCCGCGCGCAAGGCATGGCGTTCGGACTCGGCTGCGCACTCGGCTGTCTGAGTCACACGGTCCTGGCGGTCGCCGGCGTCAGCGCCTTGATTGCCGCTTCCCCTTTTGCATTCACCCTGCTGAAGACGGGTGGCGGCTTGTATCTGGTCTGGCTCGGCATCCAGGCACTGCGCAGCCGCGGCGGAGCGAAAGCGGCCGCCATCAGACCCGCCGACGAATCCTTGTTCAGGCTTTTCACCCGCGGCGTTTTCGCCAATGCAATCAACCCCAAGGTCGTCCTGTTCTTTCTGTCCTTCCTGCCGCAGTTCGTCATTGCCGAACACGGCAACGTCAACTGGCAGATCGCGGCACTGGGACTGACATTCACAGCCCAGGCGGCCGTACTCTTCGGTCTGCTCGGCTTCTTCTCCGGCGCCGTCGGCCAATGGATCAATGGGCGGCCCCGTGCAGGAATCGTCCTCGATCGCATCGCCGGCGCCATCTTCGTCGGGCTGGGCATCCGATTGATCGTGGCGCGCTAGTGGCGAGCTTTGCCGCGAAACAAGCGCATGACGGAGCAGTCTTGCCGCGTCCGGCAAGTCAAACGGTATTCCCGTACACTACATGACGCACCACGAGCTTGAGATCGGCCGGGCCAACAACAGGCCCCGGTTTCACCCATGACAAGGTAATTTCAATGGCTATCGAATCCCTCCCCCTCGACTCCGCAATCGTTCGCACCCTCTCAAGCATTTCCACCGCCACACTGACCACGGTCCTGCTGAAGAAGGGCCTGCGCAATGTCTGGATGCGCGGCACCATCCCGATCGACAAGCAGCAGACGCGCCAGGTCGGCCGCGCCTTCACCTTGCGTTTCGTGCCCGCGCGCGAAGACCTGGCAACGCCGGAATCCTGGTCATCCCCGATTTCCACCCGCGCGGCAATTGAAGCCATGCCGCCCGGCTGCATTGCGGTAGTCGATGCAATGGGCGTCACCGATGCCGGCATCTTCGGCGACATCCTTTGCTCACGCATGAAGAAGCGCGGCGTCGCGGCGCTGATCACGGATGGCGTGGTGCGCGACATCCAGGGCGTATCGGGCACGGGCCTGCCGGTCTGGTGTCGCGGCGTTGCCGCACCGCCCTCAGTAGCCGGACTGACGTTCGTCAACTGGCAGGAGCCGATCGGCTGCGGCGGCGTAGCGGTCTTTCCCAACGACGTGGTGGTCGCCGATGCCGATGGCGCGGTACTGATCCCGGCCAAACTGCTCGATGAAGTGCTTGCGTTGGCAACGGAACAGGAGCAACTGGAAAACTGGATCATGTCCGAAGTGGAAGGCGGCGCGGCCTTGCCAGGACTGTATCCGCCGAACGCCGAGAACAAGGCGCGCTACGAGGCCTTCAAGGCCGGCGGCAAGAAAGCATGAGCAGCACGATTTTTCGAATACCGGAACCGGAGAAATGGATATGAACAAGCTGGATGCCAACGCCAAGGGTGTTTACCTGATCGCCGTCACGCCTTTCGCCGACAATGGCTCGCTCGACCTGGAGAGCACCGACCGCATGGTCGATTTTTACCTGGAACATGGCGCCAACGGCCTGACCATCCTGGGCATCATGGGCGAAGCCACCAAGCTGACTGCCGAGGAATCGCGCATTTTTGCAAAGCGCGTGCTGGCACGGGTCAACGGCCGGGTGCCGGTCGTGGTCGGCGCCTCCTCGGCCGGGTTTGCGCCGATGCGCGAACTCACCGAAAGCGTGATGGACATGGGCGCATCCGGCGTGATGATTGCGCCGGCGTCGAGCGTGCGCACCGATGAGCAGATCCTTGCCTATTTCGACATGGTGAATGAAACGCTGGGCAGCACGCCATGGGTGCTGCAGGACCATCCGGTGTCCACCGGGGTCAAGATGTCGAACTCGGTCCTGATGACCATCCTGAAAAACTCGCCGCATTGCGTGATGCTCAAGCACGAGGACTGCCCGGGACTGGGCAAGCTCTCGGCAATCCGCGCAGCCAGCGACCGCGGCGAGCTCAAGCGGGTAGCGGTCCTCACCGGCAACGGCGGCGGCTTGTTCCTTCCCGAGGAACTGACGCGCGGCGCCGATGGCGCAATGACCGGCTTCGCCTATCCGGAAATGATGGTCGGTGTTTGCCGCGCACATGCGTCCGGCGACATCGAGCGGGCGCATGACATTTTTGATGCCTACCTGCCTCTGGCCCGTTACGAGCAGCAACCGGTAGCCGGTCTCGCAGTGCGCAAGCACATCATGGCCGCGCGTGGCGCAATTGCATCGGCAGCGGTTCGCAGGCCCGGGCCAAAACTTTCGGCAGCGGATGTGGCCGATATCGAACGGCTGACGAAACGCCAGACAAAGCGATTACAGGAACTGGGGATTCAGTGATGCAAGGGGGCAATACCTTGCCCCTTCTGTCTGCAAGCTGTTGTCCACGAGCCCCCGGGGCGCTGGAAAGACGCCTTGAATTTCCCCAGAAGGA
Organism: Noviherbaspirillum sp.; assembly: GCF_035254865.1. GTDB lineage: Bacteria > Pseudomonadota > Gammaproteobacteria > Burkholderiales > Burkholderiaceae_D > Noviherbaspirillum. Next base: position 298,123 of record NZ_DATFAF010000075.1, on the reverse strand, counting down.
AATCCAGGAATTTACTTTAAGATTTCACAGCAAGACACTGATTTATCACTGTTTTACCAAACATCGAACGATCTAACCAGAACTGCGGACCAATGCATATACTGTCACCGCAGCCTTACCTATGCCGCTGAATCTGCTCTATCCGCCTGGCCGGCTCTATGCACAGTACCGTGCTGTCGAGGATGCCCTGGATTTCATGGCAACGCTGCACGCCGGACAGACAGCGCTGAGATCCGTGCATCCAGACCTCTACAATCCCGACACGCATATCTGCGTGCTGGCGTTTAACCTGCGCGTCGTCGGCCGAAAAATCGACAGCCTTGTTTCCGCCTTCCGGGCTTGCATCCAGCCAGGCCAGGCCGGGGGCATTTCGCAGCGAACCACGGATCTCCAGCTTGCACTCCAGCAATACAATGCCACAGTCGCCTCGGTCGACCCATGGGATAACCCGTTCCATGCGGCCATCAATGCGTTCAGCCTGGCCTACGATTACCTGCGCTCCATCGAGGAAGATATTCAGCTGTTTGAACAAAACAATTGAATAAACAAATACTTGCGTACCACACTTCATCTTCTCTCGAAGTAATCTTAAGTATGATGCTCAGGCATCTGATTTGGAAAGATAATGCCTTCGGTCGTTGCAGACTCCTATCTTGCCTTTGACAAGATCACCAGCCAGCGCCGCATCACGAGCACTTCAAGATGTCCCGGCTCGATTCCGGTGCTGACGTCAATGATCGGATTGATATTGTAATAACGCTTGCGAAAGTCGCGGCACACGAAGATCTCGCGCCTTCCCAATCGCAGCAGGAACGAGCTGGGCGCGTATTCGAGACCAAATCGTGAGCCGAAGGAATTATTCAGGTGCGTCATGGCATGTCTCCCTATTTCCGATACAGCGTTGAATGAAAGCTTACTTTACCACAACTACTGTATAAATAAACAGTGAAATAAAAAACCGGCATTTCTGCCACATGCCCGTATTCGTTGCCGTCCGGATCTGAATTAGATTGCCTGGCCAAGGCTGATCCGTGATAATGCCGCATCGTTTCGGACCGGCCATTTGCAGTCCGCACAAACATGAAAACAATAAACGCCTCACCCGGATTCATGCCAACGCATTCCGCCAACACGATTGAAGATCGGCTCTACGTCCTGCGGACGCGCTGGGAGCACTATGCTGCCCAAGGCCGGTTCGAGCAATTCATCGAGTTTGCCGTGGCGGTAAACAGTCTGGCCGAGTATTTCAATCGCCTGCGCTTACCCGGCCTGGTCCGCCTGTGCGAAGGACTGGAAAACGCCGTTCTCGCCAAGCTCGGCGATGTATCGACGCACCCCATTTCGTCCCAGGACATCTCTTCGCTGCAGCGCCAGTTGGACACCCTGCTCGGTTCGGTGGCGACCTCGCGCTCGTCCGGCACAAACCGCCGCGTGCAGGAGCCGGTTACTGCGGCAACGGATATCGACTGGATCAAGCCGCGTTCGGTGTGGATGATTGCGGCGCAGGAAAAGCGCGACATGGCCGATGCGCTGCGCCGTCAGTTGCAGTTCTTCGGCTTCAAGGTCTGCGAGATTGACTGGGGTGGCGAGCAAATGCCGCAGGACAAGCCGCTGGCGGTATTGTTCATTCCCGCAGCGGACACGACGAAACCGGAGGAATTTGGCTTTATTGCCGCCATTCGCGCAAACTGCCCGGCCAGCCAGCTGTTCTATCTGGGCGGCCAATCGGCGATCGAACCGATCGTCGACTTGATGCGTGCCGGCATCGACGTCACGGTCCCGGCCGAAGACCAGCCTTCGATGGTCCTGAACTGCGTACTGGACCTGGTGCAAACCAACGAGCAGGAACAGTATCGCGTGCTGATCGTCGAGGATTCGCGGGTTGCGGTGGCGCTCATACAGCGCACCCTGGCGCAGCACGGCATCGACACGCAAGCCATCAATGATCCGGGAAAGCTGCTCGATGCGCTCGAATCCTATCGCCCCGACCTGGTGCTGATGGATATGTACATGCCGCGTTTCAATGGCGTCGAAGCCACGCGCGTGCTGCGCCAGATGGCTGCGTACAGTTCACTGCCGATCGTATATTTGTCGGGCGAATCCGATGTCGGAATGCAGGTGGAAGCCTTGCGCCTGGGCGGCGATCAATTCCTGATCAAGCCGTTCAACCCGGTGCTGCTGGCCGCGGTCGTCAAGACGCGCATCGAACGTTTTCGCGAGACACGGCGATCCACCCGGCTCGACGGCCTGACCGGCCTGCTTAACCATACCGCCGCCAAATCGCGCCTGAACGCCATGGTTCGGGAGACGCAGCACGGCCACCTGACGGTTGCGATGATCGATATCGATCACTTCAAGTCCATCAACGACACCTACGGGCATCCGGTCGGCGACCAGGTCATTCGCGGTTTGGCATGGCTGCTCAAGGGGCGCTTGCGTTCGATCGACCTGATTGGTCGCTACGGCGGCGAAGAATTCATTATCGCCCTGCCCGGTGTCAGTCTGGAACAAGCCAGCACGGTGATCGATCGCATTCGTGCGGATTTTTCGGGACTGCCCCATGCCCATCCCGGCGGCGCGTTGCACGCCACCTTCAGCGCCGGCGTGGCATCCTATCCCGCCGTCGATACCGCAGCCAGTCTGACCGAAACGGCCGATGGCGCGCTCCTGCAGGCCAAGCGCCTGGGGCGCAATCGGGTCGAGCGCTTTCGCTGATCCTGCGCAGGTGACAGGCTTGCGGCATGACGCATTGCCGTCACTGCCCGCCGCGATAGCTCATGTCATCGGCGCTTCGCTTGCCTGATTCGACATTCTTCGGTTCCGGCGTCCGGTTGCCGAACAAGCGGTCCCAGAAACTTCTGATCGGATCGACCCCGACGGAACGCACTGCGTCGCCGCGTGCCGCGTATTCCTCGTACATCCAATCGCCGTCGACCTGGACCACACCCGACGGAACCGCTCTCTGGAACGGCCCCTTGCCGCGCAGCGCTTCACGCATGTAGTCGGTCCACACCGGCAGCGCGACCGTGCCGCCGAATTCGCGTCCGCCGAGCGATCGCGGTTTGTCGTACCCCATCCAGGAAACCGCCACGATGTCGCCGCCATAGCCGGCGAACCAGGCATCCATGGCATCATTGGTGGTGCCGGTCTTGCCGGCCAGATCGTGCCGCCCCAGCCTCTGGCTGGCCGCGTAGCCGGTGCCGGAATTCACCACATCGCGCAGCATGGTGTCCATGATGAAGGCATTGCGCTGGTCGAGCACGCGGCCCGATTCGTCGCCGGCAATGGCAGGTTTGCTTTCAACGAGCACCTTGCCTTGCGCATTGACCACCTTGTTGATCAGGTGCGGTGTCACCTGATAGCCGCCATTGGCAAATACCGAATACGCCGACGCCATCTGCAAGGGCGTGACCGATCCCGTTCCGAGCGTCATGGTCAGGTTGAGCGGCTGCTTGTCCGCCTCGAAGCCGAAGCGAGTGATGTAGTCGCGCGCATAGGCCGGCGTGATCGTTTGCAGGATGCGAATCGAGACCAGATTCTTCGATTTCTTCAGGCCGGTGCGCATCGTGACCGGGCCATCATAGCGGCCGTCGTCATTTTGCGGATCCCATGCCTGCCCGCCGGTTTCCGCGACATCCACGGAAATGGGTGCGTCATTGATCACCGTTGCCGGCGAAAATCCTTTTTCCAGGGCCGCGGAATAGATGAAGGGCTTGATGCTGGAACCGGGCTGGCGCCAGGCCTGGGTGACGTGATCGAACTTGTTGAGATTGAAGTCGAAGCCGCCCACCATGGCGCGGAACGAGCCGTCGTTCGCGTTCAGGGACACGAAGGCGGCGGAGACTTCCGGCAGCTGAGTGATCGACCAGCGCTTTTTCGCATCACGCGTCACGCGAATCACGGCGCCGGGCTTGATCCGGTTTGCGCCGCGCGCCTTCGACAAGGCCGCTGCCGCGAAGCGCAGCCCTTCCCCGCTGACGTCGACGACCTCGCCGGACAGGGTTTCGGCGCGCACCAGTTTCGGCGAAGCGGAGAGCACGACGGCCGAGCGCAAATCGTCGCTGTCCGGATGCTTCAGCAATGCCTCGTCGATGGCCTGTTCGCGCTCTTCCGCGTCGCCGGGCAGGTCGATGACATCTTCCGGACCGCGATAGCCGTGGCGACGGTCATATTCGAGGACGCCGCGGCGCACTGCTTCATACGCGGCCTGCTGGTCGCTGCTGTTGAGCGTGGTATAGACGGTCAAGCCGGCCGTGTAAATGTCGTCCTTGTATTGTTCGTACAGGTATTGCCGCACCAGTTCGGCGGCGTATTCCGCATGCGTCTCGAAACGATAGCCCCGGCCGCGAACAACCAGTTTTTCCTGCGCTGCCTTCTCATACTGTGCTGGCGTGATGTACCCGAGCTCGCGCATGCGCTTGAGGATGTATTGCTGGCGCTGCTTGGCGCGCGTCGGGTTGACGATCGGATTGGCGCTCGCCGGTGCTTTCGGCAGGCCAGCCAGCATGGCCGCTTCCGCGATACTCAGTTCCTGGACCGATTTGCCGAAGTAGACACGCGCCGCACTGCCGAAGCCGTACGCCCGTTCGCCCAGGTAGATCTGGTTCATGTAAAGCTCGAGAATCTGGTCTTTGCTCAGCTTCTCCTCGATCTTGTAGGCGAGCGCGATTTCAGTGAGCTTGCGCGCATAGGTCTTCTGGCGGCTCAGGTAAAAGGTACGCGCCACCTGCATCGTGATGGTGGAGGCGCCCTGCGAACGGCTGTTACCCAGGTTCATGACAAAGGCGCGCAGCGCGCCCTTGAAGTTCACGCCGCCGTGTTCGTAGAATTCGCTGTCCTCGATCGCCAGCAAGGCATGCTTCATGACCGCCGGCATTTCCGCAATGGGAACGAAATCGCGCCGCTCCTCACCGAATTCACCGATCAGTACCTGGTCGGCGGTGTAGACGCGCAAGGAAATCTTGGGACGATAATCGGTCAGCGCATCGAGCGGCGGCAAATTGGGAATCACCACCAGCAGCACATAGCCTGCCACCAGAACGCCCGCGAGTGCGGCCGCACCAAACAGCATGGCCGTCAGCTGCAGAAGTCGTACTTTCACTGAGCCCTTCCCCGATTTGGGCCTGGACGGCGGACGTTTTGAACGTCGAACCACAGTCGCTCCCTGTAAAGTCCGGAAAAACCGCAACTTTAACAGCCTGCGAAAGGCGTCGGCATCTTTCTTTACAATTGTTACGCGAGATCCTCGGCGACCTTGCATTAATCCTGCATTAACGTTCCGATAACGAATTATGCGGCGGCGCAGCGCGCCGAGGGCAATGCGACATCCCGGTCGCGGAGCACATCCTTCTCGACCGGGACGCCTGGCTTACTGTTTGCGAGCGATGAAACCGCCCAGCACCGTTTGTCCGCTGGTCGCATTGGACAGCGTAATCGTGCCGCCGATTTCCGCCGGCCCCGCACCGCTCGTCCCGGTGGTGAGCACCGGCCCGAAGTAGCGCCCACCGACTCCACCCGTCAATGCGCCGTTCGTCACCGGCCCGGTCAGGTAGTTGGCGACGTTGCTGCCGGCGGCGCCCATGGGAACCGTCGTCGTGAGCGCGACGGGCACGCTCGTGCCTGCGGAATCCCAGGTGACCGGATTCTGGAACGTCACGGTTGTCTGGCGTGTCGCGAAATTCACGCTGACCACGACCGTCCCCCGGAACACTGCGGGTTCAGCGGTTCCGTTCGGGGTGTACCAGCCGTAGGCAAAACCTGAGTAGCTTGCAGTTCCGCTGGTCGGCACTGCGGTCGGATTGGTCACATCGCCATAGGCCACCATGCCGCGGCGATTCTTATTGTGTTCATTCCCGGCCTTCGCCCACTCCTCGATAATGACGGTGTCCTGCGTGAGCCAGGCCGCGAGGTTGCCATACTGCAGACCCCAGTTGTCCAGGCTGCGATAGCCCTTCGAGCCGGGGAACGGTACGCCGATACCGTCGCCGCCCGGCAGGATAGTCGGGTTGCCATTGGCATCCGGAAGGCCGTTGCCGGCGTGGATGTCGCCATCTTCATGGACGCGCGACACTGATGCGAGATCTGGCATTTTGCCGCCTGTGCGCCAGTCGCCCGGCGAATAATGCACGCCGCTGGTTTCCGTCGTCGGACATGGCACGAGGTCCGGCGGGCAGCGCGATGGGGTGCTGCGCGGGAAGTAGCGGTTGTTGGCGTAATCGACCTGCGTTCCCGCCGTGCCTTTCGAGGCGTAATCGTAGAAGCCGAGGTCGGAGCTCGCGGGAAGAGTTGTCGAAGATAGCGCGCCGCTGGCCGTCAGGACGGTTCTGCCCTGCGTGGTTGAAAAAGTGTCGATGATAGGCGGCCGCTCGGTCTTGCCATCCCATGAAAGACCCAGCTTGCTCAACAAGACGGCAGAACTGCTGACGGTACCGTCACTGCCTTTCGCCAGCCGGACTTCGGCCGTGCCGCCGGTAGCGAGCGCGAGCCCGAAAGCGCCGGTCATGGTTGGATTCTTCGCTGCCAGGTCACTCGTGGATACGCCATAGGCTTCCACGCCGGAACTGCTGAGCGCAATCCCGTTATCAACGCGAATGATGCTGCTTCCGCTGCACTGATACCCGGCACCGTCGGCGCAGATCATGGTCATTTGCGTCCCGGAGGGAACGGGTGCCGGTGTCGCTCCGCTTGTGCCGCCATCCGTCGGCGGAGGTGTGGTTGGCGTGGTCGGTGTGGTGGGCGTTGAAGGCTCGGCCGGCGTGGTCGTACCCGGCTTCGACGTATCGGCCGGTGTCGTGCTGCCGGGTGTCTGACTGCCGGATGATGGATTCGTGGTCACCGTGGATGCGCTGTCGCTTCCGCCGCCGCATGCGCTCAAGACGCTTGCGGCGATCAATGCTGCGCATAGCGGCCGCAGATACAGCCGCGTCTGTCGTGTATGCCTGCCCGAGATAGTGGATGTCGCGCTGCGTGTGCGGCGCGTTGCGGATGTGCCCTGCGGCACGCTATCGATGTTCACACTAATGGATTCCAGCATTGGCAAATACCCTTCCAAGTTCAAGCAGGCGTGTTGCGGGTCGCGAAGAATGACGACCGCGAATGGGATTGCGTCCGGCTGCATGCGTCAACCCATGCATACAGGCGGAAACAAGATGATGATCAGTGGTGATTCAGTTGCGATGCGAATGGTGAACGAAACGGATCCGGTAATACGGCCATAAGCGAATCCATTGCGTCGCTTTATCTGTCGGCATCATTGAACCGACGCGACCGATTGCACATTAGTCATCGGGTTTAGGGATTCTGTTTCAGAAGAATGTGCAATGTTTTGCGCGAACTCAATCGGCGGGACCTGCATTTTGTATCGTTGTGTAACACATACAGAATCCATTGCCCGGATCGGCATTCACCGATCCGGCGCATGCGAATGTCAAAGCGGAAATCACTCCGCTTCAACAAGCGTTGCGGCAATCAATGTAGTTGTTGCTTGAGAGTGGAAATGGCCTTGCGCGCTTGCCGCACGGCGTTCTGCACCTGCTCGTCGACATAGCCGCCCTGCGAACATGCCTGCATGGCGCGATCGCCGATTTTTTCCATCTTGGTGACGCACTGGCGGATCTGCTCCTCGCTCTGCTGCTGCTCTGCAACCTGCACCGCATGATCGGATTCCTGCTCCAGTTCATTCAGGCATGTACGCAAGCGGTCGGGCACATCCTTGCTCATCTCGCACATTTGTGCGGCAGCATCGACACATTGTTCAACCTGGGAAAAACGTTCTCGGATCTGTTGCATCTGCATGGGATTTCCTTTCTGAAGCAAACACGGGATAACAACTGGATGTGTTTTGGTCATCACCCATTCGGATAGTTCCACGCGAGCTCCGATAGATTGCCTGCATGAGGTCGGTAATTTGTACACGCCGCTGTAAAGATGCCGCGACAACTCCTTGCGAGGCAGGGTCTTGCGCCGCGCATCACGACGGAGAAACCCAGGTATGGCCTTTGCTACCGTTCTGCATTCGCGCGTGCATCCCGCACCCCGTCGATGGAGGAAACCATAATGAATTCGATCAAGAATACCGTGACGAATACGCTCTCGCCGACCATTACCAATATGATCCGCATGGACCACACCCACGTACTGGAGGCGTTTCACCAGTACGAAATCGATTCGAGTCCGCAAACAAAGAAAGCCTTGGTAAACACCGCATGTCTCGCCCTGGAATTTCATTCACAACTCGAGGAAGAAATCTTCTATCCGGTCATGCGCACGCTTGCCACCGACACCGCAACGGTGGACAAGAGCATTCCCGAGCACAATGAAATGCGCCGACTGATTGGCGAACTGCGCGCGATGGAGCCGACCGATCCGCGTTACGACCAGACCTTCATGCAACTCATGCGCGACGTCATGCACCATGTAGCCGATGAAGAAACCACGCTGCTGCCGGATGCGGAGAGACTGCTGTCCGACCGGCTGGGAGAACTCGGCGCACAGATGACCAAGCGCCGGCTGCAGCTCGCCGCACCGCGTGCCCGCGAAATCGCCGTCAATACCATCCGAGGATTCCCGACCAGTTCGATGCTGTTCGCCGCCGGCGCATTGATCGCGGGAACGTATTTCGCGAAACGGACGTTTGAGGGCCAGTCGCGGCATCGTCGTACTTGATCGAAAACAGCATGTCGCCTTTCCGCAGGAATACGATAGAGACAGACGCGGGGTGCGTCACGCATCCTGTGCGGACCGTCGGCGGTCGTTCATCCTGGATCATCCCATGCGAATACCCGGTCTTCGCGGTTTGAGTCCGCTTTCCCTGCTGAAGGAGGCCGTCGCGGATTTTTTCGCCGACGACATGACGACTTACGCCTCCGCGTTGTCCTACCAGGTTCTGTTTTCGATTTTCCCGTTCATCATTTTCCTGATCGCGCTGCTCGGCTTTTTCAATCTCTCCGATTTTTTCGACTGGTTGCGACAACGCGCGCAGATCGTGCTCCCTCAGAGCGCGATGCAGCCGGTCAATCAGGTCATCGACGAACTGCAGCAGCAAAAGGGCGGCCTGCTCTCCTTCGGTGTGATTGTCGCTCTTTGGACGGCGTCGTCCGCAGTGCGCGCGACGATGCATGCGTTGAATATCGCCTACGACGTGCAGGAAGGCCGGCCCGCATGGAAGCTGTATCCGCTTTCCATCTTGTACACGCTCGGCATCGCCGCGATGATGATTCTCGCTGCAGCCATGATGGTCGTCGGGCCGCAGGCAATCGATTGGCTTGCGCAGCAATTCGGCGCGCAGCAACTATTCGTGATCTTGTGGACGTGGCTGCGCTGGCCGATTGCCCTGTTCCTGCTGATGCTGGCGGCGGCGGTGGTCTATTACGTCGCGCCGGACGTGGAGCAGGAATTCCGCTTCATCACGCCAGGCGCAGTGCTTGCGGTGCTTGTCTGGCTCATCGCCTCACTTGCGTTCAACTATTACGTGAGCAATTTCGGAAACTACAGCGCGACCTATGGCGGTATTGGCGCCATCATCGTGCTGCTTTTGTACTTCTTCATTTCTGCAGCAGTAATGTTGTTCGGCGCGGAGATCAATGCCGTGATTGAACATCATTCTCCGGACGGGAAAAAGCCCGGCGAGAAGACATTGCACTAGCTGGCGTACACCGAGCGTGTAGCCGGGCACCGTACGTCTGCGTGAAAGATTGGAATTCAGGCGAGAAGCGCGTCGACCATTGTGTAGCCTTTGACGAAGCCGGCTTCGACCGCCGCGTCCCGGCTCGGGTAATCGGCATCGTCCCCGGATTCTGCGCTCAGTTCGCTTTCGGAGCTTGCATCCTCTCCCGGCTGCGTGACTCGCACCGTGTAGTCCCAGCGTGATGCCTTGTCATCACGCGGCAACGCGGTCACGTGCACTTCCATGCCCTTGTACGATTCGGTGTGCCAATCCTGTCCGTTTTCCATGCAGTCCACCCTGATGTTGGTCTACGGACATCGTACTTCCGGCGAGGAACCGGGCCTTGAGATTGCTCAGGCCCGATTGCCTCGCGGATCACGCAGCGGCATGCTGCGCACTGCGCTGCTTCGCCAGTGCGACGAAATACGCAAGACTGCCGGGATTACTCATTGCGTCCGGACTTGCCACTTCCGCCACCGGCATGCCGAGCAACAGCTTCTTGACCGGCAGCTCCATCTTCTTGCCGCTCAAGGTGCGAGGAATCTCGGCCACCGCAACTACCTCGTTCGGCACATGGCGCGCTGACAGGGCGCTGCGGATATTGTCGAAGATGCGCTTGATCAGCGATTCGTCAAGCTGGACGCCGGGGCGCAGCACGACGAACAAGGGCATGTAGGATTCGCGGCCGAGATACTCCAGATCGACCACCAGACTATCGACGATTTCCGGCATGCCCTCGACCACGCGATAGATTTCGCTGGTGCCCATGCGAATGCCGTGCCGGTTGATCGTCGTGTCGGAGCGTCCGTAGATCACTGCACCGCCATGCGGCGTGATCTGCAGCCAGTCGCCATGGCGCCACCAGCCCGGGTACATGTCGAAATAACTCTCGTGGTAGCGCCGGCCTTCGGGATCGTTCCAGAAATACAGCGGCATGGATGGCATCGGCTTGGTCACTACCAGCTCGCCCACGGCATCATCGAGCGGTTTGCCCTGATCATCCATCGCATACACCGCAACGCCGAGGTAACGGCATTGCATCTCGCCGGCATACAGCGGCAGAATCGGGCAGGCGCCGACAAAGGCGGCAGCGACATCGGTGCCGCCGCTGATGATGGCAAGCAGGACGTTCGATCCGAGCTGCTCGTAGATCCATGCAAACGCTTCCGCCGGCAAGGGAGAACCGGTTGCCCCGATCGTGCGCAAGCGATGCAGGTCGGCCAGCTTGCCTGGTTCGATGCCCGCCTTCATGCAATTGGTGAAATAGGCCGATCCTGCGCCGAACACCGTCAGGCGTGCTTCCTCCGCGAATTTCCACAATACGCCGAGATCCGGATAACCGGGATTGCCGTCGTAGAGCGCAATGCTCGCACCGAGCAGAAGGCCGGTGACCTGCGAGTTCCACATGATCCAGCCGGTGGTCGAGTACCACATGAAGCGGTCGTTCTCGCCCAGGTCCGAGTGCAGGCCGTGGCCCTTCAGGCTCTCCAGCAGGACGCCGCCCTGACCGTGCACGATCGGCTTGGGCATGCCGGTGGTGCCGGACGAATACACAACCCACAAGGGATGATCGAAGGGCAGCTGCTCGAACCGGATGTCGCTGTCGTGCGTGAGCAGATCGTTCCAGTTGTGCGTTCCGTCCAGCGTCGCATCCTGATCCAGATAAGGCAACAGCACGACGTGTTCGAGCGAAGGCAGCGACTGCATCAGCCCGGTCACCACGTCGCGCCGGTCGAAGTCCTTGCCGCCGTAACGATAGCCATCCACCGCGATCAACACCTTGGGTGCGATCTGGCCGAAGCGGTCGAGCACGCTCGGGGTTCCCATGTCGGGCGAGCAGCTCGACCAGATTGCGCCGATACTCGCGCAGGCATAGAACGCCACCACGGTCTCGGGCAAGTTTGGCAGATAGGACACGACGCGGTCGCCGGCCTGCACGCCCATCTGACGCAAGGCGTGGGCAACCGAAGCGATCTGGCGCCGCATTTCTCCCCAGCTCAGTTCGATCGTCGGACGCAACTCCGACTTGCCGATGATGGCGGCTTCCCTGCTCTCCTGCTCGGAGCGATGGAAACGGAACACCTGCTCTGCGATGTTCATCCGCGCGCCCTCGAACCACTTGGTGCCCGGCATTTTCTCGCTGTCGAAGACACGGGTGTATGGCGCCGAACTCTGTACCTTGAAATACTCCCAGAGCGATGCCCAGAACTGGTCCAGATGATCGACCGACCACTGCCACAAGGCGTCGTAGTCATCGGCGCGAACGCCCTTCTCTTTCGCCAGCCAGGTCATGTAGTCGTGCATGCGGGTACTGGCAATGCGTTCCGGCATCGGCGCCCATAGCGCTTGTTGATGGATGTCGCTCAATTGTTTGTCTCCTTTGATTTTTTTATCGAAAAACGCTCAAGACGTGCGTGCCTTGAAACGCAGCCTGTGACTGAACCATAGGGCAACCATCAGCACGCCGAGCGCGCCGATCGTCATGACATTTCCTGTGCCGATGCGCTCGACCAACCTGCCCGCGATCCCCACCCCGACCGATTGGCCCAGGAAAAAACAGGAAGCGAATGCCGATACCGCAGCACCGCGGCGCTCTGGCGCCATCTGCGTGGCATTGATCTGCAAGGTGTTATGCAGCATGTAGAAGCCCAGCCCTGCCATGAAGCATCCGGGGATCGCCCACCACCAGGTCGGTGACGCACCGATGGCTAACAGGGAAGCGCCAAGGAAGATGCCGCCCCAGCGCGACAATCCGATTTCGCCCATCCTTCGCACCAGCACCGACGATGCCACGGCAAAGAAAAAGCCGCCCGCGCCAAAGAGCATGATGAGCGCACCGGCCGAGGTCATCGACAGGCCGAAGGTGTGATGTTCATGCGACGCAATGAAAGCAAACGCGCCATACAGGAATGCGCCTTCCAGGAACACTGTCAGCAGCACCAGGCGCGCCCATGGCAGCAACGCGATCTGCCTGAATTCGCCGACCATGCGACGCAGCGCCGGCCCATCCGCCCGATGCAGGCGTCGCGCGTGTCCCGGCAAGCGGCGGTTCAGCGAAAACAAGGCAACGCTCACAATGAGAAAAATCGCCGCGATCACGAAGAATGGCAGCCGCCAGTTCTGCGCATCCGCGGCCAGTCCACCCATCAGCACACCGGCCGACAGGCCGAGTATCTGACCGATCAGAAAGCGCGCCAGAACCGGTTGACGATCCTGATAAGGAATCACGTCGCCGATCCATGCCATCGACAAGGGAATGATGGAAGCAGCGGTGGCGCCGGCCAGCAGGCGCGCGACGAGCAAGGGGCCAAATCCGGGCGCAAAGCCGCAGGCACCTGCGGTAATGGCGCAGGCCAGCGTGCCGCAGGCCACGATGAAATATTTTCCGTAGCGATCGCCGAACGGCCCGAAGAACAACTGCGACAAACCGTAGGCGATTGCAAACATCGTGATGACGTAGGATGCGTCGCCGAGCGACACGCCGAATTCATTGGCGAGTTGCGGCAGCAGCGGATCCGTCACGCGCAGCGAGATGCCGCTGCCGAAAGCAGCGAGCGAAAGCAAGGGAACTGCGATTGCAGGAATGGGCGGATTGGATGTGGCGATGGATTCGTCTGGATGCTTCATGGAATGTGATGGGTGCGCGGCGAGGTCCTTTACAAAAGCGATTCACCGCAACGGAAACAGGCACCCGCCATTCTAGACTTAAACGAATTCCGGCGTATTCATGTAGGGCAAAGTGGCTCCGCGCCGCTCCGCGGCCAAATCCATTTCCTGCCGCGCAATGGTGCGCAAGTGAACCTCGTCCGGCCCGTCGGCGATGCGCAGCACCCTGCCCCAGGTCCACAGTTCCGCGAGCGGTGTGTCCGGACTGAGGCCCATCGCACCGAACACCTGCATCGCACGGTCGCAGATCGTGGTCTGCATGCGCGGGACGATGACCTTGATCGAGGCGATTTCACGCAAGGCCGAACGTGCGCCGTGCTGATCGATCATCCACGCGGTCTTCAAAACCAGCAGGCGCGCCTGCTCGATTTCCATGCGGGACAGCGCAATCCATTCGGCGATGTTGGCATGCTGATGCAAGTAACGGCCAAAGGTGCGTCGCTCTGCTGCGCGTTCGCACATCAGCTCCAGTGCCAGTTCTGCCTGACCGATGGAGCGCATGCAATGATGAATCCGCCCTGGGCCGAGCCGCGCCTGCGCGATGGCGAAACCGGCACCTTCCTGATGGATCAGGTTGGAGCACGGCACGCGCACATCGCGGAAGACCAGTTCGCAATGCCCGCCCGGGAAGGAATGACTCATGACTTCGATATTGCGTACGACCTTGAAGCCCGGCGTATCGAAAGGCACGATCACCATGCTCTGACGCTTGTGCACTTCCGCGTTCGGATCGGTCACGCCCATGACGATGGCAAAGGTGCAGAGCGGATGTGCGGCCCCCGAGATGAACCATTTGCGTCCGTTGATGACGTATTCGTCGCCCTCGCGGCGGATCGAGATCTGGATGTTGGTCGCATCGGAAGAAGCGACATCCGGTTCGCTCATCGCAAAGCAGGATCGGATTTTCCCGTCCAGTAGCGGTTGCAGCCAGCGCTCGCGCTGTTCATCCGAGGCGAACATGTGCAGCAGCTCCATGTTGCCCGCATCCGGCGCGCTGCAGTTGAAGGCTTCCGATGCCCAGTGCACACGTCCCATGATTTCGGCCAGCGGCGCATATTCGAGATTGCTGAGTCCCTGGCCCTGCCCGGGCAGGAACAGGTTCCACAATCCTTCTTCCCTGGCCAGCGCCTTGAGGTCTTCCAGGCATTGCGGATGTTCGAGCCCGTCACCGATCTCGCGCCGCCACAGCGGCAGGTTCGGCACCACGTAGTTGTCCATGAAGTCTTGCAGCTGCCTTTGCAACTGCCGAACTTTCGGCGTGTATTCGAAATCCATGATGAACTTTCAAGAAGTGATGCGGGACGTGACTTGCGCTATCTATGGCGAATCTTAGATGGGGCAGAACAATCATTCAAATGAATAGTTCTCATCGAGTGCAATAAACCAAGTGCATGGAGCTGCCGATATGCGCTCCATACAGTACTGCTTGGATTTTCTTGATTCAGGTCAATTATTCTGGCAAAGCAGTTGGTATAAGCTTGCGCGCACTAATACTTTATTGCATGCCTCCGGCTTGTCATCCCGAGCCGGGGGTGCCATGCTTTTGATCTCCCCATGGACAATCCACTTCCATTGCGCAGCATCTCTTCCGTCTCCATTGTGTCGAACGAATCAAAAGAAACCCGGCAGAACGACGCAGCGTCGCTCCAGCATCACACGCTGTTCGAAGACATGCAGGCACTCGTTGCCGGTACCTTGCTCGTGTCCCTCGGCGTGGCCTTGCTCGGCAAGGCGCATCTGATCACCGGCGGCACGGTAGGCATCGCCTTCCTGCTGCATTACGTAACCGGGATCAGCTTCGGCAAGCTCTTTTTCGCCATCAACCTGCCCTTCTATTATCTGGCGGTGAAAAAGATGGGATGGAAATTCACGCTGAAGACATTCGGCGCAGTGTTCCTGCTGTCGATGTTTTCGGAGCTGCTGCCGCTGGTGTTCAAGGTGGGCATGCTGAATCCGCTCTACGCGGCCGTGATGGGCGGATTGCTGGCGGGCGTCGGCTTGCTGGTGCTGTTCCGCCACAAGGCGAGCCTGGGCGGTATCAATGTGCTGGTGCTGTTTCTGCAGGAGCGCTATGGCTTGCGGGCGGGCCTGGTGCAGCTCGGTCTCGACGCGGCGATCCTGATGCTGTCGATTCCGATGATTTCGCTGACCGCGGTCGCGGTCTCGCTGCTCGGCGCCGCCATGCTCAACCTGACGCTGGCCATCAACCACAAGCCGGGCCGTTACATGGCGATCTGAAGCGCCGGTCCTTGCTCAGTTCGGGCGCTTCATCCTGCAAGTGGTGGGCAAAGCACTGGCTACGGACGGCAGGTAGCGCTCGGTCTTGAAACCATAACCGCTGCCTTCATTGTCGAAGCGGACCGCGCCGCTCGAGACTTTCTGCATCACCGATACGTAAAGCGGTTGCAGCAACTGATGATCCGCGGCGCGCATGGTCGCTTCGTGGAAGGCATTGCGAAAGCGCGCGCCTTCCAGCGCTTTCGCAACCGCGCCGGCTTCCGTCGATTTCGCTTTTTCGATGGCCGATGCGAGCATGTCGATCATCACATGCATGCGCAGATGCACATAGTCGTCCTCAGGACGCGGGTAGCGCTTGCGGAAGTCCTGATAGTAGGCGTCGCTGGCGGAATTCCTGATGCCCTGTCCGGTGTTCGGATGCCATTCCGCGACTGCGCGCACGCGTCCGACGCCGGCATCGCCTATCGCTGCCGGTGCGCCGAGCCCGTTGCCGTAGAAGGTATAGAACTTCAATTGCAAACCGGCTTCCTTGGCCGCTTTCACCAATAAGGTCAGGTCGTTGCCCCAGTTGCCGGTAATGACCGTGTCTGCGCCGCTGGCCTTGATCTTGACGATATAGGGTGTGAAATCCTTGATCTTCCCGATCGGATGCAGCTCGTCGCCGACGATGCTGATGTCCGGACGCTTGACTGCAAGCTGCGCGCGAGCAGATTTTGCGAGCTGCTGCCCGAAGCTGTAATCCTGGCCAATGAGATACACGCGCTTTGCCGTGCTGTCGCCCTTGATGACTTCCGTCAGCGCGTTCATGCGCATATCGGCATTCGCATCGAAGCGGAAATGCCAGTAGCTGCATTTGTCATTGGTGAGTGCAGGATCGACGGCGGAATAATTGAGAAAGAGCATGCGACGGTCGGGCGCGCGCAGATTGTGTTTCTCGACGCCGTCGATCAATGCCGCCGCCACCGCCGAACTATTGCCTTGCACTACAAAGCGGATGCCCTGGTCGCCGTATTGACGCAAGCCGATCAGCGATTCTTCCACGCCCTGCTTGTTATCGTAGGTCGTCAGCTCGAGAGGATGCGCGCCATCCGGAAGATGGACGCCGCCGCGCGCATTGACGCGTTCAATTTCGAATTGCAGATTGCGCACAACGGCCTGCCCGGCGTTCGCAAACGGTCCGGACAAGCCTTCGATCATGCCTATCCTGATCGGCTCGGCGCCATATGCGCCGCAGGAAATCGACAAGGCCAGCAAGGCTGAAAAACGCTTCGATTGGAGCATGCTCATTCCGCCAAATCTTGAAAAGGCAGGAGTGTACCTTGAGACAAGAGGCAATGCCACGAAGCGAATGCGAAATGCGCTGCAGGCGAAACGGATTTCAACAACGACGGACTGCCGTCACGATTCACTCGAAGTCGAGCATGTGTCCGAGCTTTTCCTGCTTGGTCCGCAGATAGCCGATGTTGTGCGGCGTGTGCGCGGTGAGCACCGGCACGCGCTCGACCACGGGCATTCCGCAATCAGCCAGCTTTTTCATTTTCTTCGGATTATTGGTCATCAGGCGGATGGTCTTGACGCCGAGATGTTCCAGGATGCGCGCGGCGACCTGGTAGTCGCGCGTATCGACCGGCAAGCCGAGATCGAGATTGGCTTCCACCGTGTCGCGTCCCTGGTCCTGCAGCTGATAGGCGCGAATCTTGTTGGCCAGGCCGATGCCGCGCCCCTCGTGTCCGCGCAAGTAGACAACAACACCCTTTCCTTCGGCCGCAATCTTCGCCAGCGCGGCATCGAGCTGTTCGCCGCAATCGCAGCGCAGCGAACCCATCACATCCCCTGTCAGGCATTCCGAATGCACGCGTACCAGCAAGCTCTCCTGGCCGCTGACATCGCCCTTTACCATGGCCACGTGTTCCACTGTTTCGCCGGACGGCTGGTACACATGGATATGGAATTCCCCATGCTTGGTCGGAAGAACGGAAGAGACGATGTGGTCGAAAATCTTGTCGGAGCCGGCTGTCGCCGTCTTTTTGTCTCCGGGTTTGTTCATTTGATGTGATCCTGTGAATTGCCTTAACTGAAAGCCTCGGGCGGTTTCGGCTCATCCGGAAGCGGAATCCATTCGGTTTCCTCCGGCACCTTGCCGAAGCGCTGCGCACGCCAGTCTTCCTTCGCCTGCGCGATCGCATCCTTGCTGCTGGCGACGAAATTCCACCAGATGAAGCGGTCGCCATCGATAGCTTTTCCGCCCAACAGCATGATGCGCGCCGTCGTCTTTGCCTCTATTGTAAGTTCTTGTGCGCCTGGAAGGACAGCCATATGTTGCGCCGGGAATTCGGTCCCGTCGATAGAAACCTCTCCATCGACCAGGTAAATCGCCCGCTCCGGGTAATCGGCGGGCACCGTCAGCCGGCTGTTCGGCGCCATTTCGCCCGCAGCGTAAAACATGTCCGAGAAGGTGCTCGCGGGCGCCGTGTGGCCAAATGCGGTGCCGGCAATCAGGCGCAGGCTGACGCCCGGCAGCGTGATGGCCGGCAGTGTCGATGCGGGGTGATGTTCGAAGGCTGGCGCGACGGTTTCATGCACCTTGGGCAAGGCAACCCAGATTTGAATGCCGTGCAGCGGCCCGCCGGAATGCCGCGCCTCGTCGGGGCTGCGTTCGGAATGCACGATGCCGCGCCCGGCAGTCATCCAGTTGACATCGCCGGGATGGATGGGCTGCACGCTGCCGAGCGAATCGCGATGCATGATCACGCCTTCGAACAGATAGGTGACTGTTGCCAATCCGATATGAGGATGCGGACGCACGTCCAGCCCGGCACCGGGGCCGAATGTCGCCGGTCCCATGTGGTCGAAGAAGATGAAGGGTCCAACCATCTTGTGCGGATGGCTGGGCAACAGGCGCTTGACGGTGAAGCCGCCAAGATCCTTGACGTGCGGCTTGATCAGATGAAATGAATGCTGGGTCATGGACGAAGCTCCGTAGATCACAGAGAGACCCATTATCCGCTCAAGTCGCAGGCTGGGTGAAATTGCCGCTTTGATAATCGTTGATCGCCTGCTCGATTTCCTCGACGGTATTCATCACGAAGGGGCCGTATTGCGCGACCGGTTCGCGCAAGGGGCGACCGGCGAGCAGAAGAAAACGTGCGCCGCCCGCACCGGCCTGGACATCGATCCTGTCGCCGGGCGAGAGAATGCCGGCGCTTTGCGAACGCAGCGCGCGCGGTGCCGCCTCACCGATCAGCACGTCGCCTTCATACACATACAGGAAGGCGTTATGCGAACCGTCAACCGCCTGGGTGAACGAAGCACCGGCCGGCAGTTCGACATCCAGATACAAGGGCTCGGTGCTCAAGCCCTGGATCGGCCCGCTCACCGTCTTGCCGTCGACCTCCGCCGCGCCGGCAATCACTTTCACCTGCCCGCCATCGGGCAAGACCGCGACCGGAATTTCCGACGGCGGAATATCGCGATAGTGCGCGGACTTCATTTTTTCCTTCGCCGGCAGGTTGATCCAGAGTTGAAAACCGCGCATGCGGCCCTCTTCCTGTTGCGGCATTTCGGAATGCACGATGCCGCGCCCCGCCGTCATCCACTGCACACCGCCGCTTTTCAGCTCGCCGACATGGCCGAGATGATCCTCATGCCGCATGTGGCCGTCCAGCATGTAGGTGACCGTCTCGAAACCGCGATGCGGATGGGAAGGAAATCCCGCGAGGTAGTCGCCCGGATTGTCCGAGGAGAACTCATCCAGCATCAGGAAGGGATCGAGCCGGGCACCCTGCCCCTGTCCGATACTGCGGCGCAATTTGACACCGGCGCCATCGGACGTGGCGAGACCCTCGATGATGCGCTGCAGGCTGCGTGAAGTGACAGTAGTGTTCATGGCTTTTTCCTCAATGACAATCGATCATAAGACCTCAGGCGGCAGCGCGCAGCGGTTCGCTCAACAGCCTGATCGCGGTTTCGGCATTCGCCAGGGCGGCTTGCTTGCTTTGCTCGCCCATGTTCAAGCCTTCGGCATAGACGAATTCCACATCGCTGATGCCGAGAAAGCGCAGGAAGTCGCGTACGTAAGCAGTCTGCGTGTCCATCGGCGTGCCGACATAGGCGCCGCCGCGGGCCGCGAACACATAGACCTTCTTGCCCGTCAACAGGCCGGCCGGCCCCTTGTCGGTATAGTTGAAGGTTACACCGGCGCGCGCGACATGGTCGAAATACGCCTTCAGCGTCGACGGAATGCCGAAGTTGTACATCGGCAGGCCCAGCACGATCACTTCGGCACGCTTGAGTTCGTCGATCAGCGCGTCGGAGAAATCGACCACGGCTTGCTGCTCGGCGCTGCGCTCTTCAGGTTTGGCAATCAAGGCGCCAAAACGTTGCGCGGTCAGGTGCGGCACCGGCTCGGCACCCAGGTCATGCGCAATGACATTGCCGTCCGGGTTGGCACTCTTCCAGTTGGCAATGAACTGCCTGGCCAGGCGGCTGGACTGACCGTTTTCGGAAAACATGCTGGCGTTAATCTGAAGCAAGGTTTTCATGCGGAATCTCCTCGGGTTGGGTTGGAGATCCCATTAAACTATTTACCGAGTCGATAAAAAAGTAGAATATTTAGGTCGTATCTATCTATTCACCCGATAATGGACAACCAATACATCACCCTGGAACAATGGCGCACGCTGATTACCGTGGTGGACACCGGCGGCTATGCGCAGGCCGCCGACGTGCTGCACAAGAGCCAGTCTTCGGTGACCTATGCAGTGCAGAAGATCGAATCGCTGCTTGGCGTCAAGGCATTCGAGATCCAGGGCCGCAAGGCAATCCTGACGCCGACCGGACAGTTCCTGTATCGCCGCGCGCGCGCCTTGCTGGAGGATTCGAGCGCGCTCGAACGTGCGGCAAGAAAGCTGTCGGCCGGCTGGGAGCCGGAAATCCGGATCGCGGCCGAGATCATCTTTCCGACCTGGCTGTTGCTGGAATGCTTTGACAAGCTTGGCACGGAGAGCCCGCATACGCGCATCGAGTTCATCGATTCCGTATTGAGCGGCACTACGGAAGCCTTGTTGCATGGGCAGGTCGATCTGGCGATCGCCAACGCGGTGCCGCCAGGATTTCTCGGCATGCCCTTGCTGCGCCTGCGCTTCGTTCCGGTGGCCAGTCCCAACCATCCGCTGCATCAGCTCGGCCGGGACGTGACGATCGAGGATCTGCACAAGCATCGTCACCTCGTGGTACGGGAGTCCGGCACCCGGCGCAGCACGCGCGTGGCCTCGATCGATACAACGCAACGATGGACCGTCAGCCACATCACGACCTCGATCGAAGCCGTACGCATGGGCTACGGCTTTGCGTGGTTCGCGGAAGAAAAGATCCGCAATGAGTTGCGCGACGGCTCACTCAAAACCTTGCCGATGCGCGACGGCGGGGAACGATTTGCGGAGCTCTACCTCGTGCTTGCCGATGCCGACAGTGCCGGACCTGGGACGCGCCGGCTGGCGGAGATCATCCGCGAAGCGGTCAGCAGCGAGTGCACGCAGCATCAATGAGGCCCGCAAAAACAAACATGCCAGCCGGTTTCACGGCTGGCATGGCGAGAAGGCTTGCGTCACGCGTCAGCGGCATTCAGCCACCGACAACCTGGCGTGCGCCGCCTGCGGCTTGCAGCGCCTCGTGACGTACTTCGGCGCGGGTCTTGCTCGAAACGACATTCTTGAACTCGACGTATTCCGGGCTGCTGCCCACCGTGGCTTGCGCAGCGGTCAGTTCGGTGCGCACCTGCGCACGCGGTGTGGTTGAAGCAAGCTTGCCGAATTCCACGTACTCGGTATTGCCGGCGAGTTGCGCTTGCGCATTTGCCTGGGCCAGCTCAGCCTGCACTTCGGCGCGGGACTTGGTCGAAACGAAGTTGCTGAAGTCGACGTATTCGCTGCTGGCTTGAGCGAAAGCGGAACCGGTAATGGCGAATACGGCAGCGGCGGCGATCAGGTTTTTGGCATTCATTTTTTTCTCCAATAAAAATCGGTTGACTGTGAAGTGCGGTCCGGCGGTGAAGGAATTGGTGATCCGTCTGAACCAGCTCGCTGAGTCGCACTTGTGTTGTGTGCTCATCGATGAAGCACAGTCTATACACTCGAATATCAACAATAAATAGCATTTAATACAAATCATTATTTCTATTTTAGAAATAATATGCCAAAAACCGCCTCCGGCAACAGTATCACGGGTTCTTTTACCGAGAATCAATACACGGACCTCCCGCGCGCGGCGGATAATATGCCCTTCCGAAACGGAGGGAGGACCAAAGTGGCAAATTCCGTGATGAAGTGCGACGTCCTGATCATCGGCGCAGGCATTGCCGGCGCGTCAATCGGGTACTGGCTGGCGCCTCA
The DNA here is from genome assembly GCF_035254865.1 of Noviherbaspirillum sp. Classification (GTDB taxonomy): domain Bacteria; phylum Pseudomonadota; class Gammaproteobacteria; order Burkholderiales; family Burkholderiaceae_D; genus Noviherbaspirillum. The sequence continues at coordinate 276,166 of NZ_DATFAF010000075.1, read as the reverse complement.
TGCGAAGGTGATCGTGCTGGAACGCGAAGCGCAGCCGGGCTATCACAGCACCGGCCGCTCTGCCGCCCTGTTCTATGAAAGCTATGGCCCTCCGCAGGTCCGCGCGCTGACCTGCGCCAGCCGCGCCTTTCTCGACCATCCTCCGGCCGGCTTCACCGATCACCCGATTCTTTCTCCGCGCGGCGCATTGATGGTCGCGACCGAGGGACAGACCGATCTGCTCGATCATCACGAAGCGGTCGTGCGCTCGGTGTCCGAGCGCGTGCAACGCTTCGACGCGGCCGGCGCATGCAATCTGGTGCCGGTGTTGCGCCGTGAACGCGTGCTGGGAGCGGTGTATGAACCGGACGCTGCGGATATCGACGTCGATGCCCTGCACCAGGGATATTTGCGCGGCATGCGCGCCGCCGGCGGCATGCTGGTCTGCGATGCACAGGTGACAGCGATGGAATACGCGAACGGCGCATGGCGCGTGAGCACCGGCGGACAAGTGTATGAAGCGCCGCTGGTGGTCAATGCGGCGGGCGCATGGTGCGATGTCATTGGCGCGCTGGCCGGCGTGAAGCCCATCGGCCTGGTGCCGATGCGGCGCTCGGCGTTCACCTTCCTGCCTCCGCCCGATGTCGACGTCACAAAGTGGCCGATGTTTATCGGCGTGGACGAGTCGTATTACGTAAAGCCGGATGCCGGCGTGCTGCTGGGTTCCCCGGCCAATGCCGATCCGGTCGAGCCGCACGACGTGCAGGCCGAGGAACTGGACATCGCAATAGCGATCGATCGCATCGAGACCATGACGACCCTGACCATTCGCCGCCCCAAAAACGTGTGGGCCGGGCTGCGCTCCTTCGTGCCCGACGGAAGTTTCGTCGGCGGCTTCGATCCGTCCGTACCCGGCTTCTTCTGGGCGGCGGGGCAAGGCGGCTATGGCATCCAGTCTTCCGCCGCGGCGGGAGAAGCCTACGCCGCGCTGTTGCGCGGCGCGCCGATACCGCAGCACATCATGGATTTCGGACTGAACCTGGATGAACTGAGCGTAGCACGCCTGCGCTAAAGCGCCTTCATCCCGAGTGCCATCCTCAACGGCGCGGGCGGGCTCGCCGGTTTCAACACCAGGACCTGCGGCGATTCCGTTCTGTCGCGTGGAAGGATGGCACCGAGGTCAAAGGCAGCGACCGCTTGCGCGAGATCCGTCGCCTGCGTCTGCATCGCGGCGGCGGCGGCCGCGGCCTGCTGCACCAGCGCGGCATTGTGCTGCGTCATCTCGTCCATGGTGGCAATCGCGCGATTGACCTCTTCAATGCCGACGCTCTGGTCCTGGCTGGCGTCGGTGATCTCGTTCATGATCTCGGCCACATGCTTGACGGCTGCGACGATTTCTTCCATCTGCCTGCCAGCGTCATCGACCAATGCATTGCCGCTCTCGACCTTCCTGACCGAATCGCCGATCAGGTCCTTGATTTCCCGTGCGGCTTGCGCGCTTCGTTGCGCCAGCGTGCGCACCTCCGTCGCCACCACGGCGAACCCACGGCCCTGCTCACCGGCACGCGCGGCTTCCACCGCGGCATTCAGGGCGAGGATGTTGGTCTGAAAGGCGATGCCGTCGATCACGCCGATGATGTCCACGATCTTGCGCGAGCTATCCTTGATCGAGCCCATGGTATCGACCACCTGGCTGACCACGACGCCGCCCTTGACGGCCGACTCCGATGCCGACTTCACAAGGCGATTCGCCTGCTGCGCGTTTTCGGCATTGTGGCGAACCGTGTCGGTGAGCTGTTCCATCGACGACGCGGTTTCTTCCAGTGCGCTTGCCTGGGATTCGGTGCGCGCCGACAGGTCTGCATTGCCTGCTGAAATTTCCCCCGACGCGGTGCCGATCCGGTCGGTGCCGGCGCGCACCTGCCGCACGATGCTCGAGAGGCTTTCGTCCATCTCATGCAAGGCATGCAGCAGCTCGCTGGTTTCATCCTTGCCGCTGATGGTGATCTGCGCGCCGAGCTTGCCGGCAGCAACACGTTTCGCAATACCGACTGCGTCCTGCAAGGGAACGGTGATGCTGCGGGTGGTGATCACGGACAGCACGCCGCCCGTGACGAAGGTGATCACGCCCATCGCCAGCAGGAGCAGCGTGAGACGATGGCCTGCCTCTTCGCCGTCTTGCAGCAATTGATCGACCGCCTTCTGCTGCATGCCGACCAGCTTGTCGATCTCCGCGATCTCCTGCTGGTTGAGCGGATCGATCTGGGATGAAATCAGCTTGCCGGCGGATTCGTTGGCATAGTCCTTGACGCGCTGTATCGCTTCAGCGAAAGGCGCTTCGGTCTTTTTGTTCAGGTCCGCGATGCGGGCGACGATCGTCTTCTCATCGCCGCTCAGGCCCATGGAGAGCAGTTTGTCCTCCGCCTCCTTGAAGCGCTTGCGCTGCGCCTGCAGCTTGGCTTCCTCGCGCAGCATGTCGGGCGTACTGTATTGCAGCCCGACGTTGCGCATCGCGATGCCGCCCTCCAGCACGGCGCTGCGCATGACATTGGCGACGACCGCTTTCGCGTTCGCGTACTTCAGTCCCTCGCTTTGGGATTTCCGTCCGTTTGCACTGATCACGATATCCGCGAGCAGCACGCAAACGACCAGCACCAGAATAATGCCGAAGCCGATCGCCAGCCTCGTACCGATTTTCACCGTACGTAGATTCATTGCCTTGTCTCCCGATCCAATTTCCTGGCATCTCGGGAACCTGTCTGCCGGACTTTGATGGCATCCGGTCGAATAATTGTGGATGCAGACGAAAGCTCCCTTGCCATACACCCCAGCCAGGGGAGTGTAGCGGAAGACTTTGACTTGCAGTCAGGTCAATAATTGGACAGTCGGAGAAGTGTTCAGTAAACGGGCGATTGCTCGTAGAGAAGGTCAATGACGGTACGTCGATGCGTTGACAAATTGCCATCGGAATTTGCAGACGGGTTTCCAATGATACGCCGGGAAACCAGGCGCGACGCGCTGCAGCAGGAATGCGCACGGTCGGATTTTGTTTTCGGCCATGTCCGGTTTTCGGACATGCATCAACACTGTTCAATTCACAGCCAGTTACCCAGTGTTGCGAAAAAGTGTCATCGCCTGGCGCGGAGTTCTTCTTCGAGGGCGTCGATGCGCTGCATCAGCATGAGTGCGACCGCAACGCCGCGCGCGTCCAGTTCGAAGTCGTCGCGCAGCCTCCGCGCGACGACTGCGGTGCGCACATAGTCCTTGTGAAACCGCGCCGGTTCGATCAACTCGTCCAAAGGCACGAGCAGGCCGAAGTCGACAAGTGCCTGCAGTTCGTCCAGCGAAAGGCGGGAAGCCTTCGCGATCTCGTCAATGGTGCAGATTCCCGACTGCTCGGCTTCCAATGCGTCTTCGATGTCCATCCCGCTCCCCGTTCCCTTTTCAGCGATAGACCAGCACCGGTATCTGGCTGTGTGTCAGCACCTTGTGCGTCTCGCTGCCCATCAAGATGCCCTTGACACCCTTCCTCCCATGGGAGGCCATCGCGATCAGGTCGCAGTGGAGTTCCTTCGCCTCTTCGATAATTGCCTCGTAGGGATGGTCGCTGGACACATAAGCAACCGAGCACGGAACTCCGGCCTGGCGCGCTGCATTCTCGATCACCGCCAGGTAGGTGGCCGCGTGAACCTTGGCCGCCTGCATGAATTGCTCCTTGGTGTCTTCCAGCATTTCAGCCTGATAGGTGAACAGGTGATATTGCGGCGTCACATGAAAACCGGTCACTTTGGCGCCGATGTCCTTGGCGAACTGAATGCACTTCTTGATCGCGTCTTCCGATGCCTCGGAACCGTCGGTCGGTAACAATATATGCTTGAACATGTTTGTCTCCTTCCCTCTTCGATCATGTAACCCCTGTTTCGAAATTACTCTACGGATATGTCGTCTCCCTTGCAGGTTTTCAGGATCAACTGGCTGTGCCGCATGCTGTCCGGCAGTACGATGCCCTCCTTGCGCGCCGGCAGCAGTCCGGCCCAATCCTTCTTGCCGTAACCGTAGATTTCAGCGACACCGTCGAGCAGTTCGTCCTCCTTCACGCCCTCACGCGCGAGATCGGCGCGGCAGACGTACACCATGCCGCCACGTTCGCGCACGCGCTGCACCCAGGCCAGCACGTCCTTGTTCGCGCTGCCTCGTGCCAGTTGCCGGACATTGCTGCCGGCGACGACTACCCAGAACCGATCCGCCGACTGGCCGGAACTGTCGGCGAGCGCCTGCTTGAAAGTCTGGTCGATTGACGTCCCCTGGCCGGCAACGTAGATGCCTCCATCCGATGCGAGTGCATGCGCCGCGGGCAATGCGCACATCATCGGCCAGATCAGCGCACGAATGCGGCGCGCGGTTTTTCCTCGTCTGCACGCGTGTGCTGCGCCAGGTGACTTCAGAATCATGTTTCCCTTTCCTTATAAGGCTTATCAAAGGCCGCCGCGGCGGCGCTGTTTCGGCCGCGGATCCATGTTCCTGTCCATGGCTCCGCGGTGCCGTATGCGTTCAACTGACCGTGATCTTCTTGCTGACACTAGCCGCCTTTTTCGGCAGCACGATCTCCAGCACGCCATCCTGATACCGGGCGACGACCTTTTCGTCGTCGATGTCATGCGTCAGGGTAAAGCTGCGGTATTGCTGACCGTAATAACGCTCGCTGCGCACGACGGTCTCGCCTTCCTTTGCTTCCTTTTCCTGCCTGGTTTCGGCGGAGATGGTGACCTGGCTGCCGCTGACATCGATCTTGATGTCTTCCTTCTTCACACCGGGAATTTCCGCCTTCACCATGTATTCCTTGTCCTTCTCGACCACATCCATCTTGATGCGCGGCTCCGCTTCATACGCGCGCAACGCAGGTGCCAGATTGAAATCCTTGAAGAAATCACCGATACGACCGAACGGCTCGAAGCGCGCGACTTCTCCGAACGGGTCGAAGTGCATCAAATTCCTTGCCATGATTAAGCTCCTGTATCAGAAACCAAAAGGTCGGCGCGCTGCCGCAATCCTTGAGCGCCGATGATGCCGGCGTGAAGGCAATGCGGCAGGGCCGGTTTTTATCCCCAAAGGTATCCGTCATGACCTCATTGTCGTGCCGTGCCGGGCACCTTTCCCCTCTCCTCGCTATCGAGTTCCGCCGCAAATGCCAGCGCCGTATCCATGGTCGCGAGATGCAGCGTGAACCATTGCGGCAGCAGGCCGACGGCGTCGCGCCCCAGTGCGATATCGCCTTCCATCACCCGCGGTTCGATATGGTGCAGCGCGCCCAGAACCCGCGCATGCTGTTCGCAATGCGCTCGTATGCCGGGATAATCGAGGTCTTCCATCATTTCCTCTTCTTCGTGGAAGTCCGCCTCGATCTTCGCTACCAGTGCATGAAATGCCGGCCCGAATTGCTCGTCCGCGATGCTGTCGAGCAGCATCAGGTCCTGCAGAAATTCCTGATGTGCGACGTCGAGCGCCGGCACGCCCAGCGACATTTCCGGCGACCATCTAATTGTTTCCATGGAATGCCTCGTTTAGCGGAAAACCAGAACCGGAATCGCGGAGTTAACCAGTACCTTGTGCGTTACGCTGCCGAGGAACAGCTTGCTTAATCCCTTGCGTCCGTGCGATGCCATGAAGATGACATCGCAATTGCATTTGTTGGCAGCCTTGATGATTTCTTCATAGGGCGCAAACGATTCCGAGACCATGGTTTCGCAGGGCACGTTCTGAGCGCGTGCTGCCGCAGCGATCTTTTCCACATGCTGTCGCGCCACGTCACGCGACCTTTCTTCGTAGACTTCGCGCTCGTTCGAGAACGCCATCTCGGACATCGGCGACAGCGGGTAAGGTTCGCTGACGCATATGCCGACAATGTTGCCGTCATTGGTCCTGGCGAATTCGACGGCGGCAGTAATCGCCTTGTCCGACAGAGGAGATCCGTCGGTGGGCACGAGAATTTTCTTGAACATGTTCGCTTTCGCAGTTGCCGATGTTTTCAAGGAAAACCCTTGATCGGCCTATGGTCATTTTAGGTAAAATCCAATTTGGTTCAAGCGTGCAGCGCCGCCGCGCCGTCTTCTTTGCGATAAATGGTTTGATCTGAGTCAAGAAAAGCCAAGGGCCGTCATAGCGCGCAGTGCCGAACGGCGAAACTGGACACGTCTCGCGCGACAGCAGTGCTTCAACAAAGGAAGAATGTGATGTTCAAAACGATTCTTGTTCCAACCGATGGCTCACCTCATTCGGAAAAGGCCATCCATGCAGCCGTCGACCTCGCACGCCAGACCGGCGGCAAGGTGATCGGCCTCGCGATCGCCGAGCCCTACCCGTTTCCGCCGATCTCGGACAGCGCCTACAGCGGCGGCTCGCAAGCCTATGAACAGCGGGCACTCGAACTCGCCAAAGAGCATGTCGCACTGGTCGCAGCCACCGCGACCGCTGCCGGTGTGCCGTGCGAAACGCTGGTGGAACAGTCCGACAATCCGCACGAAGAAATCATCGACGCCGCGCAGCGCTTGCACTGCGATGCCATCTTCATGGGAACGCATGGCCGCAAGGGACTGAGCAAGCTGTTCGCGGGAAGCGAAACGCAGAAAGTGATTGCCGGTTCGACGGTGCCGGTGACGGTCTTTCGCTGATCTTTCCTCGCGACAAACAACTCGCGCGACGCAATGCGCGGCGTTGTTTCAATGCGTTGCGGTCATGCGATACCGTCACTTCATTGCATGAGCCGCGTGCATATCTTGTCGAGTATTCCGTCGATTGTCGTGCGATCCAGCGCGCGTTCAGAATCGATGACGATGGCCTGCGTCAATTCGTCCGCTGTGAGAGGCTCATGGCTGGCGAGTTGCGCTTCCAGCACGGCCAATCCGGCGTCCGATGCATCCACGTTCCGCCGCTCGCGTTCTGCAATACGCGATTTCATGACGTCTTGGGATGCGCGGATATCGAGAATCAGAAACGGTATCTCCAGTTCTGCCGCCAATCGCTGGAAGCGCGTCCGTTGATCGCGCTTCAGAAAAGTGGCATCGACGATAACGCGCGCGCCGGATGACGCGACCTGCCTCGCGAGCGCGGCGAGTTGCTCATAGGTTTGCTGCGTCACACCGCGTTCATACAAGCCGGCTTCTCCGCGTGTTGACAGTGCCAGACCGTGCATGCGCTTGCGCTCGACATCCGAACGCAACTGGATCGCATCGCACTCCTCGACGAGCTGTCTCGCCACGGTCGACTTTCCGCATCCGGAAAAACCATGCGTGATCATGATGGCCGGGTGAACAGGAGCAATTCGCGCGCAGGCGAATGCCAGATAGTCCCTGCCCTGCTGCCTGCGAGCGCGCCATTCTTCTTTGTCGATGTTCTCTTGCGCCGCGCGCAGCAGGGCAATCTTGCAACGTATCAGGGCGCGATGCACTTCGTAATAGCGCATCACCGCCAACCCGTGATAGTCGCCGGTCGCTTCCAGATATCGGTTCAGAAAACGAGCGGCCAATCCGGGTTGCCGCCGAAAGCGCAGATCCATGCACACGAAGACCATGTCATTCATCACGTCGATCCAGCGAAGTCGATCGCTGAATTCGATGCAGTCGAAGGCTTCGACCCGGCCGCCTCGCGTGAGGATGTTTCCGCTGTGCAGATCGCCGTGACATTCCCGGATCATGCCGCGCGATTTGCGTTCGGCGAATGTCTCGGACAAATGGATGCGCTGCTGCGCTTCCCATCGCAGCAAGCGCGCGGCTTTCTCCTTGTCTTGTTCATCCTGGACCGAAGCCGCAATCTGATTGAGGGTCTCGTCCGCCACCGCATCCAGCGCCTCCTTTCCGGCCCAGGGGCTGGAAACGGGCGCAATCGCCGCCGCCTGGTGAAAGTGCGCGAGCAGCTCCGCCAGCGCATCGACTTCCTCGCCGGTCAGCCGCGCTTTGCGCAGACGCTCGTCCCAGAGCGCCTCCTGCTCGAACGCGCGCATCCGGATCGCGTATTCGACGGGTTCGCCGGCACCTCCGAAGACCGGTTTGCCATGCTCCAGCATGACCGCAACGACCTCGAGATAGATGTCGGGCGCGAGTCGCTTGTTCAGGCGCAGCTCTTCCTCGCAGTAAAAGCGGCGGGCGTCGAGCGTGGAGAAATCGAGGAAATCAAAACGCACCGCCTTCTTGAACTTGTAGGCGTCATCGTCGGCGACGAGCACGTGGGAGATATGCGTCTCGAACGCGGCGAAGCGAGTCGATTGCTTCGACAGAGAGGCTGCAAGCGCTGAGATGAGCGCGGCCTGATTCGCCAAGGCAACATGATCGGTCATGCATGACTCCGGGCTTGCAGCAAAGCGGGACTTTGATTATGCCACCGCAGGATGTTGTGAGGCCGAGCTTGCGTCCTTATTCGAGCGCCGCGTACACCAGATTTCGGAACAGTTGCCGATAATGGGTGCGCTGTTCCGGCGCCTGCATCAGGTAGATCGCGAGCAGGTTCTCGCGCGGGTCGATCCAGAAATAAGTGCCGGCCAGACCGCTCCAGGTGAAGTCGCCGACCGAACCCGGCATGAAGGCATTGCCTTCGGAGGTGCGCACCGCGAAGCCGAGACCGAAACCGTAGCCTGCACCCGGCAGATAGCTCGCGCCGTTTTTCGCATGCGGCAGTTCGGCGAGATGGTCGCTCGCCATGTAGCGCAGCATCTTGCGCGACAGGATGCGCACGCCGTCCAGTTCGCCTTCGTTCTGCAGCATTTGCGCAAAGCGCAGGTAGTCGTGCAGAGTCGACATCATGCCACCGCCGCCCGAGAGAAAATTCGGACGCCGGCGCGGCTGGTTCAGTTTGACCGACGTCCCGGCGACCGGATCGATCGCGAACGGTTCCGCGATCCGGTGATGCTGGTCGGGCTCCACCCAGAAACCGGTCTCATGCATGCCGAGCGGCTTCAGAATGCGCTCGGCGAGGAATTCATCCAGCGACATGCCTGACAAGCGTTCCAGCAGCACGCCCAGTACATCGGTTGCATGGCTGTACTCCCACACCGTGCCCGGTTGATACGCCAGCGGCAATTGCGCGAGTGTCCTGATGAATTCATCGCTGGTCGCGCGCGGACTGCCGAGGCCGGCATTGCGGTATTCCTCCTTCACCAGCGATTCGCCGAAGATGCCGTAGGTCAGCCCGGAGGTGTGACGCATCAGATCCTGCACGGTCATCGGCTGCAGCGTCGGTGTCAGCTCCAGAATGCGCTTGCCTTTCGCATCCAGCGTTTCAACCCCGACCTTCAGATTCCGCAGTTCGGGGATGTGCATCGAGACCGGATCGCTCAACAGCAACCGGCCCTGCTCCACCAGCATCATGATGCCGACCGAAACGATCGGCTTGGTCATGGAATAGATGCGGAAGATCGTGTCGAGCGCCATCGGCGCACCCGTCGAAGGGTCTTGCACGCCGAGCGCCTGTTCGTAGGCAATCTTTCCGTTGCGGGCGATCAGCATGATCGCACCGGGAATGAGTTTGGCATCGACGTCAGCCTGAATACGCTTGCTGATTGTTTCGAGGCGAGGCGCGGAAAACCCTGCGCGGTCTGAAGTACTGGTGTTCATTGTGATGGATTCCTGGGGTCGTCTCCACGCGCGGAACATGCGCATCGGCAATGATGCGGCGGTGAACTGAACGGTCGTTTTATTTGCAATCAATCATACCGTTGCGCAGCGTCGACGGTCAATTCGAAACAGTCTGAAACGTGTGTCAAATTGGAGCACATGCACGTCAGAATACGGTGATAGACTGATTCTCAAGACAGAATCAATCCCTGATAGATTGACGGTGGTGGAGACATGATGAAACAGCACTCGAATGACAAGCTTCTCGAGGGAGGTCAGCATCTCGTCCTCCCTCCCGCTTGCGGCTTGCCGCAAAAACAACATATCGGAGATGGCACGGATCCTGCCCATCTCTTGTCCACGATGATCCAGAATTCCCATCAGCGCTCCGCTGCGTACGGGCTCGCACCCAATGCGAAACCGGACTTCAGTCCTGTCTGCCGCACCGAGCTTTCGCAAGCGGTCGAGCAGAACCGTGTGCTGCACACTTATGCGCTGCCGGTGATGGAAACGCTCTACGAGCAGATCGTCAACACGCACAACATGGTCATCCTGACCGATTCGACTGGCCTGATCGTGCATTCGATCGGCGATGCCGATTTTCTGGAAAAGGCGAACCGCGTGGCGTTGCAGCCGGGCGCGGCCTGGTCGGAACAAAGCAAGGGTACCAATGCCATCGGCACCGCCATCGCGGAACGCGCGCCGGCGCTGGTGCATGCGGATCAGCACTTTCTCACCGCCAATCATTTCCTGACCTGCTCGGCGGCACCGATTTTTGATCATCAAGGCAAGGTGATCGGCGTGCTCGATGTCAGCGGTGACCAGCACAGCTTCCACAAGCACACCATGGCACTGGTGCGCATGTCGGCGCAGATGATCGAGAACCAGCTGTTCTCCGCCGCATTTCAGGACGTGATTACCCTGCACTTCCACAGCCGCCCGGAGTTCATCGGCACACTGATGGAAGGCATCGCCTCCTTTACGCCGGGCGGCCGCTTCCTGTCGGCCAACCGCAGCGGCCTGTTCCAGCTCGGCTTGTCGCTGGCGGCACTGAAGGCGCACACCTTCAGCTCGCTGTTCGGCTTGCCGGTGTCCGCGCTGTTCGATCACTACCGCACCGCCGCTCCCGGCTTGCTGAACATGTGCCTGCACAGCGGCGTACGCGTGTATGGGCGCGCCGAGTTGCGCCTGTCGAACAGCTACTTCCAGACCGAACCGAGGTCTGCGCAGGAAGGCGGAACGGAGCGCCCGCGCCACGTTGTCGACACGCCGCAGCAATCGCGCCGCCTGTCCAGCCTGCGCTACCTGAACACCGGCGATCCGCAGATCGCAAACGTGATCGACAAGGTCGGCAAAGTGATCGGGCGCGATATTCCCATCCTGATCATGGGCGAGACCGGCACCGGCAAGGAATTGCTGGCACAAGCCATTCACAACGATTCGCCGCGCGCGGGCAACCCCTTCGTCGCGGTCAACTGCGCATCGATACCGGAGACGCTGATCGAGTCGGAACTGTTCGGCTATGAAGACGGCGCCTTTACCGGCGCGCGCAAGAAAGGCAGCATCGGCAAGATCCTGCAGGCCAATGGCGGCTCGCTGTTCCTGGACGAGATTGGCGACATGCCGCTCGGCTTGCAGGCGCGGCTGCTGCGCGTGCTGCAGGAACGCATGGTGACGCCGCTGGGCAGCACCAAATCGATTCCGGTCAACGTCGCGGTAATCTGCGCGACCAATCGCAATTTGCGCGACCAGATCGCGAAGAGCGCTTTCCGCGAAGACCTGTACTACCGGCTCAATGGACTGGTCGTGAAACTGCCGCCGCTGCGCGAGCGCACCGACCTGGAAATCGTGATTCAGAAAATGCTGGCGGTCGAATCGAATGGCGAGCATTACACGGTGTCGCCGGACATCATGCAGATGTTCAAGCAGCACAACTGGCCGGGAAATTTCCGTCAGTTGACCAATCTGCTGCGCACCGCCATCGTGATGGCGGGCGACGAACGCGAGATCCGGCGCGAACACATGCCGGATGATTTTCTCGATGATGTGGGCGAGGCACACACCAGCACAACATCCGCGGCGCCGGGACGCGCACGCCTCGCGGACGCCGAGGTATCCCTGATCCGCAGCACGCTGGCCGCGCACGACGGCAACGTCTCGGCGGCGGCGAAGACGCTTGGCGTGTCGCGCAATACCATTTACCGCAAGCTGAACATGCGCGGCTAAGGATTCGCCGTTCAGGCTCCCAGGGCCTGGCACTCCTCATCCGTAAACAGGCGCGAACGCGTGAGAAAGCGCTTGCCGGTTCCATTGTCGAGCGAGAACATGCCGCCGTTGCCGTCCACCACGTCGATGATGAGTTGCGTATGCCTCCAGTATTCGAACTGCTCGCTGCCCATGTAGAACGGCGCATCGACAATCGTGCCCAGAAAGACATCCGAATCGCTCACATCGAAATCGCCCAGCGCGTAGCACATCGGCGCGCTGCCGTCGCAGCAACCGCCGGATTGAAAGAACATCAGGGGGCCGTGCTCTTCGCGAAGCGCAGTGATGAATGCCGTTGCCGCTTCGGTGGCGATCACGCGTGGAATGGTTTGCTGCATCGTTGTTCCTCGCACATACGTGGATAATCGCCGGTAAAGCGGGCGCACCCGCTTTACCGTTTACTGCAACGCTCAGAAGAAGCCGAGCGCCTTCGGGCTGTAGCTCACCAGCAGGTTCTTGGTTTGCTGATAGTGATCCAGCATCATCTTGTGCGTCTCGCGACCGATACCGGACTGCTTGTAGCCGCCGAATGCTGCGTGCGCCGGATACAGGTGGTAGCAGTTGGTCCACACGCGGCCAGCCTGAATGGCGCGGCCCATGCGGAAGGCGCGCGCACCATCACGGGTCCACAAGCCGGCCCCGAGTCCGTACAGCGTGTCGTTGGCGATTGCCAGCGCGTCCTCTTCATCCTTGAAGGTCGTGACCGATACCACCGGCCCGAAGATTTCTTCCTGGAAGATGCGCATCTTGTTGTGACCGGCGAAGATCGTCGGCTTCACATAGTAGCCGCCGGCGAGGTCGCCGCCGAGCTTGTTCTGCTCGCCGCCGATCAGCACCTTGGCGCCTTCCTGGCGACCGATGTCGAGGTAGGACAGGATCTTTTCCATCTGTTCCTGCGAAGCCTGGGCACCGATCATGGTCGTGCTGTCGAGCGGGTTGCCCTGCTTGATGGCGGCCACGCGCTTGACGGCGCGTTCCATGAACTTGTCGTAGATCGATTCCTGGATCAGCACGCGCGACGGGCAGGTGCACACTTCACCCTGGTTCAGCGCGAACATGGCGAAGCCTTCGAGGCACTTGTCGAAGTAGTCGTCGTCCTTGTCCATCACGTCGGCAAAGAAGATGTTGGGCGACTTGCCGCCGAGTTCCAGCGTGACGGGAATGATGTTCTGCGCAGCGTATTGCATGATCAGGCGGCCGGTGCCGGTTTCGCCGGTGAATGCGATCTTGGCGATGCGCTTGTTGCTGGCGAGCGGCTTGCCGGCTTCCAGGCCGAAGCCGTTGACGATGTTCAGCACGCCGGGCGGCAACAGGTCCTGGATCAGCTCGGCCAGCACCAGGATCGAAACCGGTGTCTGTTCGGCCGGCTTCAGCACGATGCAGTTGCCCGCGGCCAATGCCGGAGCGACCTTCCATGCCGCCATCAGGATCGGGAAGTTCCAGGGGATGATCTGACCGACCACGCCCAGCGGCTCATGGTAATGATAGGCATAGGTTTCCGCATCGATCGGCGACACGGAGCCTTCCTGTGCGCGGATGCAGCCGGCGAAATAGCGGAAATGGTCGATGGCCAGCGGAATGTCGGCGGCCATGGTTTCGCGGATCGGCTTGCCGTTGTCGATGGTTTCCGCGGTTGCCAGCAATTGCAGGTTGGCTTCCATGCGGTCCGCGATCTTGTTCAGGATGTTGGCGCGTTCGGTTTGCGAGGTCTTGCCCCAGGCCGTCTTTGCCGCGTGCGCAGCGTCGAGTGCAAGTTCGATGTCTTCCGCCGTCGAACGGGCGACTTCGCAGAATGCCTGGCCGATGATCGGGCTGATGTTCTCGAAATATTGGCCGCCTACCGGCGCGACGAACTTGCCGCCGATGAAGTTGTCGTAACGCTGCTTGTACGGATTCTTGATACCAAGTTTGCTGATGTCGGCCAGATTCATGTCTTCCTCCTAAGTGATGATGGGTCGCTGTTTGTGACAATGGGTGCTCCAGGCACGTGAAGCATTGCGCAATCGGCGTGCCAGCCGATGCAATTCGCGCTCGCGCAGGGCGTCTTCCCTAGGAAAAAGGCCCTGCCGATCGGGAATGCGGCACTGCGCACGGCGGCACGATGCAGGACCGGTGTTCCGTCATGGAGCAGATTGCGAACATGCACTGCTCCAATTCGTATCACCCGCCCTGCGCGAAGCATTTGGCTGCCGTTGACCTACATCAATAAAATATGGAGCTGCAGCGATTACGGTAGTGCGCATCACCGTCGGAACCCTCTTCCATGCCTGCGCAACCGCTTCCCGCAGCGCGCGATGCAGCGCCGCCGCCCTCACCGCCTGCCGAGCGTCAGCCGGTGTTCATCCTGCGTGGCCTGGCCCGGACCTACACCATGGGCGAGGTCGAGGTCGTCGCGCTCAAGGACGTCGACCTTGATCTGTATCAGGGAGAGTTCGTGGTGATTCTCGGCGCATCCGGCAGCGGCAAATCCACCCTGCTCAACATTCTGGGCGGCATGGATACGCCGAGCGCGGGGACGATCCGCTATCTCGACCATGAGCTGACCAATGCCGGCGATGCGGCGCTGACGAGCTTCCGGCGCGAGCACGTCGGCTTCGTGTTCCAGTTCTATAACCTGATCCCCAGCCTGACCGCGCGCGAGAACGTGCAACTGGTGACGGAAATCAGCGAGCATCCGATGGACCCGGTCGAGGCCTTGAAGCTGGTCGGCCTGGGCGACCGCGTCGATCATTTCCCGGCGCAGCTCTCCGGCGGCGAACAGCAGCGCGTCGCCATCGCCCGCGCAATTGCCAAGCAGCCCGACATCCTGTTGTGCGATGAGCCGACAGGCGCGCTGGATTTCCGCACCGGCAAGCTCGTGCTTGAGGTGCTCGATCACATCAACCGCGTGCTGGGCACCACCGTTGCCGTCATCACCCATAACGCCGCGATCGCGGGCATGGCGGACCGGGTCATCTACATCAGCAGCGGTCACATCACGCGGATGGAAAGCAATGCGCATCGCATTTCCCCGGCGGAGATCGAATGGTGAGTTTTCCCCTGCATCCGATGGACCTGAAGCTGCTGCGCGACGTCTGGCGCATGCGCGGCCAGGCTTTGGCGATTGCACTGGTTGCCATGTGCGGCATCGCCACGCTGGTGACGATGCGCGGCTCTTACGAAGCGCTGCTCTCGGCGCAGGCCTCGTATTACGAGCACTACCGTTTCGCCGATGTGTTCGTTTCGGTGAAGAACGCGCCGCTGACCGTGCTCGACCGCGTGCGTGAAATCCCCGGCATCAATGAGGCCGATGGCCGCGTGGCCTTCGATGCATCGCTCGATGTGCCGGGCCTCGACGAGCCGGCGGCCGGCCTGCTGGTGTCCCTGCCCGAACGTCCGGGCAGCGGACTGAACCGTGTGCATTTGCGCACCGGCCGCCTGCCCGAGGCGGGAAGCCTGTACGAAGTGCTGATCAGCGAGGCGTTTTCCCAGGCAAACCGCTTGCTGCCCGGCGACAGCCTGAGTGCGGTCATCAACGGGCGCAAGGAGCGCCTGCATATTGTCGGCATTGCGATTTCTCCTGAATTCCTGAATGAAATCCGGGGCAACAGCTTTCCGGACAACCGCCGATTCGGCGTGCTGTGGATGGCGCGCGAAGCCCTGGCCGGCGCGCTGAACATGCGCGACAGCTTCAACGACCTGGCGGTCATCCTGGCACCGCATGCCAGCGAGCAGCGGGTCATCGACGAGCTGGACAAGCTGCTGGCACCGTACGGATCGCTGGGCGCGTACGGGCGCAAGGATCAGGTGTCGCACAGTTTCATCGACAGCGAGCTGACGCAGGTGCGGGTCAGCGGCAGCATCATTCCCGGCATTTTCCTTGGGGTCGCCGCCTTCCTGATTCACAACGTGCTGCTGCGGATCACGTCCTTGCAGCGCGCGCAGATTGCCCTGCTCAAGAGCTTCGGCTACGGCAGCGTGTCGGTGGCCATGCATTACCTGAAGTTCGCGCTGCTGACGGTGATGATCGGCGCCGTGCTCGGGATTGCGCTCGGGGAATGGCTGGGCAACGGCCTGGCGGAACTGTATGCGCGCTTCTATCATTTCCCGAGCATGAATTTTGTCCTGTCCGGCTTCGCGATCAGTGTCTCGCTCGTGGTTACCGCGCTGTCGGCCTTTGTCGGCGCGGCGCTTGCCGTGGCACGCGTGGTGAGGATGGCGCCCGCCGAGGCCATGCGGCCAGAGGCCCCGGCGCACTTCCGCCCCGGTCCGCTGGAGCGGCTTGGCCTGCAACGCTTCATGCCCCTTACGGTGCGCATCATCATGCGCAACCTGGAACGCAACCCCGCCAAGGCCCTGCTCTCGATACTCGGCCTGGCACTGGCGGTATCGCTCATGATCGTCGGTCAGTACACCTTCGACGCGCTGGATGAAATCATCCGCATCCAGTTCCGCACCGCGCAGCGCGATGACGTGACGGTGGCATTCAACGAAGTGCGCGACATGTCGGCGGCGCACAATCTGGCGTCGCTGCCGGGCGTGCTGCGCGTGGAGCCCTACAACAGCACACCCGTGAAAATGCGGTTCCGGCATCGGGTCAAGAAAACGGCCGTCATCGGGTTGGGGCCGACGCGGAACCTGCGCATGGTGCTGGACGAACAGGAGCGCCCGGTCGATCTGCCGCAGGAAGGCGTCGTCCTGTCGAAAAAACTTGCCGAGACGCTGAGGGTCAGGCCCGGCGACGTCTTGAGCGTCGAAGTGATGACGGGGCAGCGGCAAACCATTTCCCTGCCCTTGGCGAAGATCGTGGATGAGCCGATCGGCACCTTTGCCTACATGGACAACGCTGCCCTGGCCAGGGCCCTGTCGGAGCCTGAGACCATCACTGGCGCCTTCATCGCGGTCGATCCGAAATATCAGAGCGCGCTCTACCGCACCCTCAAGTCGATCCCGGCCGTTCGCAGCATCAACCTGCGGGAAGCCACCCTGCAGAGCTTCCTTGGGACCATCGCGGAAAACATGCGCATGAACACCATCGTGATCGTCGTGTTCGCCTGCGTCATCGCACTTGGCGTGGTGTACAACTCGGCGCGCATCGCCCTGTCGGAGCATGCCGTCGAGCTGGCCAGCCTGCGCATCCTCGGCTTTACGAGGGCCGAAGTCGCGCGCATGCTGCTGGGCGAACAAGGCTTGCTGACCCTGGTAGCGGTTCCGCTGGGATGCCTGCTCGGCTATGGCTTGTCGGCGCTGCTGTCGGAATTGCTGAGCCAGGATCTGTTCCGCATTCCGCTTGTCATCAGCACACGCACCTTCCTGCTTTCGATCGGTGTCGTCCTGCTGTCGGCGACGGCATCGGGTTACCTGGTGTGGCGCAAGGTGCACAAGCTTGATTTGATCGAAGTACTCAAGACACGTGAATAAACCATCGAACATGGATAGCCATACAGAAACGAAGAATGTCAGGAGCGTGAAGAAAGCCTCCCGCCGGTGGGCGCTCGGCGTGCTTGGCCTTGCTGCCGCCGTCCTGGTCGGGTGGTACTTGTTCGCGCCCGAACCGCTGGTCGTGGAAATCGCCGCCGTCGAGTCCGGGCCGCTGCAGGTGACGGTGAACAACCAGGGCCAGGTGCGTGTCCATGACAAGTATGTAGTCGCAGCGCCGGTTGCGGCCGAGATCGCGCGCATCGAATTGCACGACGGCGATCCGGTCGCGCAAGGCCAGGAGGTCGCCACGCTGAGCCCCTTGCCCATGGATGAGCGGCAAAGGCGGGAAGCCGTCGCGCGGCTGGACGCGGCGAAGGCGCTGGCGCGGGAGGCCGCGCTGCGCGCCGAACGGGCGCAGACCGACATGCAGTTCGCCATCAATGAGCGAGCCCGGGTCGAGCGCCTGGTCAACGACAATTTCGTTTCCCCCCAGGCTGTCGAGAAAGCCCTGACTGCCGAACGCACTAGCCGCGCCGAGTGGGATGCCGCCAAATCCCGCCAGCAGGCGGCTGCAGCCGATGTCAAGGCGGCGGAGGCCGCCCTGCTGGCGGACGAGCGCCCGAGCAAGAGCGGCAAGCGCGAGCTCCGGCTGACGGCGCCGGTCGGCGGCTATGTACTGAAAGTCCACGAAAAAAGCGAACGAACAATCAACGCCGGATCGCCCCTGGTCACCATCGGCGACCCGACGCGCTACGAAGTCGTGGTGGACGTGCTCTCCACCGATGCCGTGAAAATCCATGCCGGCGATCTCATGCTGCTCGAAGGCTGGGGCGGCGGCAAGTCCTTGCGCGCCCGCGTGCGGCTGGTCGAGCCGGTCGCCTTCACCAAGGTTTCCGCCCTCGGCGTCGAAGAACAGCGCGTGAACATCGTCGCGGATCCGGTCGACCCGCTCGGGCCGCTGGGGGACGGTTATCGCATCGAGGCGCGCATCGTCATCTGGCAGGGCGACAAGGTGACCAAGCTGCCGGCCAGCAGTCTGTTCCGCGTCGGCGAGGAGTGGCATGTGTTCGTGGTCGAGAATGGCCGGGCGAAGGAGCGCGCGGTGAAGGTCGGCCAGCGCAATCAAGACGAGGCGCAAATCCTGTCCGGCCTCGCACCCGGAGCGCAGGTGATTCGCTATCCGAGCAACCAGCTCAGCGACGGCGCGCGAGTCGCCGCCGCCGGCGGCTGAATCGTCGGAACCCGAGCCCCGATATCGCGCGGCAATTCCATTTGAGCACACACAATAAACCGGCGGAAAGCGCGGCGGCGCCCTGAACTTTCAACATTTCTGTTCGTCCATCCAGAAAACACAGTGCATCGCACGACCGGACGATCAGGAGACACATGGACCGCGAAAACATCAACGAGAAGGTCAGCATCACCCTCTACGAACAGTCCATCCCGCCCTTCATCGAATCAGAGCTGACCACGCTCTACGCACACATCTATTCTTCGCTGGCGCAGTTCACCGTCTACGGCAACGTCGATCCCGGTACCTATACCTATGTGGCGCAGATAAACGACAAGACCGTCGCGGTACTGGTGTTTCGCGTCAAAGGGCGCATGGCCCAGGTGCTGAACGAGCAGATCTGGCTTGATACAGGCGAAGTCGATCGCTTCGTGCGCTACCTGTTCGACAGCTTTCCGGAAGTCGATGTCGTCAGCTTCGGCGCGCTGCGCAGCGACCTGAAGCGCTTGGCGTATCCCATTCAGCGTTTTTATCGCACCGAGGACATCGTCGTCAGCCTTCCAGCCACGGAGGAGGACTATCTTGGCATGCTGGGCAAGGCGACACGCAAGAACATCAAGAAGCACAGCAACCGCATCAAGCGCAGCTATCCGTCGCTCACCTGCTCCGTCTACCCGAACGACGAGGTGACCGAGCAGCATGTGCGCGAGGTGATTGCCTTGAATCGTGCGCGCATGCGGCTGAAGAACAAGGTCTCCGAGATCGACGAGGATGAAACGCTGCGCCTGACCCGTCTCATGCAACTGTGCGGCATTGCCTTCATCATGCGCATCGACGGCAAGGTCGTCGCCGGATCGATTTGCAGCCGCGTCGGCGGCAACGTCTTCATGCACATCAGTGCGCACAATCCGGAGTACGACGACTTCCGGCTCGGCACGCTGTGCTGTTACCTCACCATCTGCGAAGCGATTCGCCGCGGCGCCAGGGAATTGCATTTCATGTGGGGCCGTTTCGACTACAAGTACGCATTCCTCGGCGTCAGGAATGATTACGACGAGCTGACGGTCTACCGTTCGCGCGTCGCCATGCTGCGCCACGCCCGCAGCGCGCTCAAGATCGCATTCGAAGGACACCGCAGGGCGCTGAAATTCCGGTTGCTCGATATCGCCGACCGGCAGGAGCATGACAATGCCGGTGCTCGCTGGGTGTCGCGCATCCTGAATGCGGTCCGTGATCTGAAGCAAACCCGTTTCGGCCCGATCGCTGATGGAAGTTGACTCGCCACTGCCCGCAGCATGCCCGCGGACTCCCAGGTCCTGAAACCGAGGTTGGGACCGGCCGCGCGATATTGCATGCGCTCCTGACCTGCTTCCATCGAGCTTGCTCCAGAAAAACTACTCAGTCACGTTCACTTCCCGAAATTCATCCTTGACCTTCCCATCGTGGGAGGGCCTAGCCTGAAAGTATAGAGTCGCAAATACCTCGAGGAGTACGGACATGCATGAGTTTCAGGTGGAAAAGATGAAGTGTGGCGATTGCGCTGGCGAGAAACTGAGCGCACCAGCGAAATGAAAAAACAAATAGCTATCAAAGCCATATCCGTAATTTTTGACCTGGGTCATTCACTTTAAGGAGTCCGCTTCCTACGATGGACTGACGACGAAGGTAAATTGCAGTATCGCCTGCGGGCACTGAACGCGTACTGAGCGCCTGGGTCATCTGCTCTCCATCTGCCGGGTTTCCAACGGCGCATGCAGAAAAGGAGTCGACCATGGACCGCATCGAACAACACGAGCACACAAGGCAAGGTTGCCGCCGGAGTAGCTGGGCATTGGCGGGTTTCCTTGCTGTCGCTTCATTCTTTTTATGGGCCGAGCACCGCGCGCACTTGCTCGGCGTCCTTCCATACCTTCTGCTCCTGGCTTGCCCGCTCATGCATCTGTTCCATCACGGTCATGGGCATGGCAACACTACCGGGGCGAACAACACAAGGCAGAACGAAAACCGCCGGTAAATCCCGGCATTCATTCCCGCCTGGCCGCGCAAAGAGATTGCATAAGGTCATCATCCAAAACTGAAAAAGACGATTGGATTTCGACATGGACGAACGAACTCCCCATCATCATGAGCATCATCCCGGCCATGGCAGTACAGGCGCAATGGTGCAAGACATGGAAAAACCCTTCACCGACCCGGTATGCGGCATGAAGGTGGCGGCCAGTCCGGACAAGACGATCGACTATGCCGGCACGGCCTATCATTTCTGCAGTGCCAAGTGCATGGACAAATTCCGCGCAGATCCGCAGGCCTATGTCAAACCGAGCGCGCCGGAGCCGGCACAGGCTATGCCGGAGGGCACGGTGTACACCTGCCCGATGCATCCCGAGATCCGGCAAAATGCTCCCGGCAACTGCCCGATCTGCGGCATGACGCTGGAACCGGTGATGCCCTCACTCGAGGAAGAAGAGAATCCGGAACTGGTCGATTTCAGGAGAAGGTTCTGGTGGACCTTGCCGCTGACGGTCATCGTCACGGTCCTGGCCATGGCCGGGCATCGGATCTTCTCAGGCGGCTTGCCCAACCAAAGCTGGATTGAACTTCTGATCAGCACCCCGGTGGTTCTGTGGGCCGGCTGGCCGTTCTTCACACGAGGCGTTCAATCTCTCAAAAATCGCAGCCCGAACATGTGGACGCTGATCGGCACCGGCGTGGCGGCGGCATACGGCTACAGCGTCGTGGCAACCGTCGCTCCGGGCCTGTTCCCGCAGACATTCGTCATGCATGGCCGCATCGGAGTCTATTTCGAAGCTGCGGCGGTCATCATTTCACTCACGCTGCTGGGCCAGATACTGGAACTGAAGGCGCGCTCCCAGACTTCCGCTGCCATCAAGTCGCTGCTCGGTCTGGCGCCCAAGACGGCGCGCCGGATCAATGCCGACGGAACGGAACAAGACGTGCCGCTCGCGCATGTCCACATCGATGACATGCTGCGCGTTCGGCCCGGCGAAAAAGTCCCGGTGGACGGCGAAGTGCTGGAAGGCGAAAGTTCGCTGGATGAATCGATGCTGACCGGCGAGCCGGTGCCGGTAACGAAGCGTGTCGGCGACAAACTGATTGGCGCGACCATCAATACCAGCGGCAGCCTGATCATGCGTGCGCAAAAAGTCGGCTCCCAGACCGTACTCTCGCAGATCGTGCAAATGGTCGCCAATGCGCAGCGCTCGCGTGCACCGATGCAACGGCTGGCAGACGTTGTCGCCGGCTACTTCGTTTTGGCGGTGGTGGCGATAGCCGTCCTGACGCTGCTCGGATGGGGCTTCTTTGGACCGCAGCCAAGCTGGGTCTATGGCTTTGTCAATGCAGTGGCCGTGCTGATCATTGCATGCCCGTGCGCGCTCGGGCTGGCCACGCCGATGTCCATCATGGCTGCCACCGGCCGCGCGGCGACGCAAGGCATTTTGTTCCGCGACGCGGCGGCAATCGAGGGCATGCGCAAGGTGACCACGCTGATCGTCGACAAAACCGGAACGCTGACCGAAGGCAAGCCCGCGTTTGACCGCGTGGTGCCCGCGTCAGGCTTTACCGCACAGGATGTACTGCAGATCGCCGCCAGCATCGACCAGGGAAGCGAACATCCGCTGGCGCATGCGATCGTGGACGAAGCGCGCAAGCGCGGGCTGGCGCTGGACAAGCCGGAGGCTTTTGAGTCCGCCAGCGGCATCGGCGTACGCGGTGTGGTTGCCGGTCGTCGCATTGCGCTCGGCAACACGGCGTTGATGGACACCGAAAAAGTCGACTGGCATGTCCTGGTGTCGCAGGCAGAAGAACTACGCAACGAAGGCGCCAGCGTGATGTATCTCGCGGCCGACGGGCGTCTGGCGGGCCTGATCGCCGTATCCGACCCGGTGAAAGCCACCACGCCGGAGGCCTTGAAGACCCTGAGGGACGCGGGCTTGACGGTCGTGATGGCAACCGGCGACGGTGTCACCACCGCAAGATCGGTTGCGAAGCGGCTCGGCATCGACGAGGTGTACGGCGAGGTCAAGCCGCAGGACAAGCTGCAACTGGTCGAGCGTCTGCAGAATGAAGGCAAGGTGGTCGCGATGGCCGGCGACGGCATCAACGACGCGCCGGCGCTGGCCAAGTCCAACGTCGGCATTGCGATGGGCACCGGTACCGACGTCGCGATCAATAGCGCCCATGTGACTCTCGTGAAGGGTGACCTGCGGGCGATTGCACGCGCGCGCACCCTGTCGGTGGATACGGTACGCAACATGCGTCAAAACCTCGGTTTCGCATTCATCTACAACTCGCTGGGGATTCCGCTGGCCGCCGGCCTGCTGTATCCGTTCACCGGCCAGTTGTTGTCGCCCATGATTGCCGCACTCGCGATGAGCTTGAGTTCGGTGTCGGTCATCACCAACGCACTGCGCCTGCGCGGCGCGACGGCCATCATCGAAAAGGCGTCCTGAGATTCAATGCGGTGACACGCACGCCTTTGCTCAGGCCGACGGAAAGCCCGGCGATTGCCATCGCGCGCCGGCCTTATCGATCAGCATTGCATCCACGTTTTCCAGGCTCGCCACCAGCTTCATCGCTTTTGCCTTGCCCATCACCATCAGTGCGGTCGAAAGGCCGTCCGCGATGATTCCGGTCGGCGCAAGGACCGTCACGCTCGCCAGTTCGGACGGCGATTTCCCGGTGCGCGGATCGAAGATGTGATGCTGCGCATAATCCGCGCTGAAATGCGTTTCGTAATCGCCCGATGTGGCCACGCAACGTCCGTCCATGCGAAATGCCTGCGGCATCGGCTCGCGCTTGCGCGGATCCTGCACCGCCAGCAGCCATGGCCGGGAGTGGTCGCGCGATCCGATCGCGCCGTACTCGCCGGTATCCAGTAATGCGTGCCCGATGCCGCGCTCGCGCACCCTTGCCAGCGCAAGATCGGTTGCGAAACCCTGCGCGATGCCGTTCAGGGTAATGGCCATGCCGGGATGCAGCAATTGGACCCGCTTTCCGTCGAACGCCAGATGTTGCCAGCCGACGAACGCGCGGGCATGATCGATCCGTGCATCATTCGGCAGGCCGCCCTCCTTCTCGGCCTGCTCATAGGTTCGCCAGAGCGGTTGCACCGTCACGTCGAACGCGCCATCGGTCAGCACCGACAAGTCCCGCGCTGCTTTCAGCACAGTGAGCAGATAGGGATGCGGCCGCTCCAGGGTGCCGCCGGCGTTCAGCGTGAATACCTGGCTTGCCTTGCGATGGATGCTCATCACCGCATCCACCTTCTTCGCTTCGGCGAACGCATCCTCGATCGCCAGGTTCGCCTGTCGTTCATCGTCATGCAGCAGTTGTACCGAGATGGTGGTGCCGAAGGCGAGATCGAAGCCGCGATAAAGACGTTCGCCGGACTCGCCCGGACTCCCCCTGAGCACGGTTCCCGGCAAGGCATGGTTGTCGATGATCTTCCAGCCGGCAGCCAGCGCCGCCGTGCCGAGCCCGACTGAGGCAACCATGAACTTTCTACGCCGCATCATGCTTCCTTTCTATCTGCAACCTGGATGGGAATGGTGCGCCTGCGCTTGGCTTCCATGATCAGCGGCGCGCACTGTTCGTCGCTTCGATAAATCACGACGCATTCCATGCACTGGAAACAGTCGTCATAACGAATGCTGCCGTCCTGTTCGATCGCCTGGTATTGGCAGCGATGCCGACATGTCTGGCATGGCGTTCCGCATTCCGCGCGGCGTGGCAGCCAGCGCCAGAGGCGTACACGCCCGAACAGAGCGAGGCCGGCGCCCAGCGGGCACAAGTAGCGGCAGAACATCTTGTAGACCATCATATTGGCCATCAGCAGGGCGAGCGCATACAGTACAAAGGGCCATGAGCGCTGAAAAACCAGCGTCACCGCCGTCTTGAACGGCTCGATTTCCACTGCCTTGTCGGTCACCGCCGGCGCCAGCAGCGCGCTGACCACGATCCCGGCGAAGACTATGTATTTGATCCACTTGAGCCGCGCGCCCATATCCGCCCGGATTCTGATCGTCGGAATGCTGAGCCAGGCGCCCGCCCTGGCAATCCCCTCCTGCAGCGCGCCGAACGGGCACAACCAGCCGCAGAAGGTGCCGCGTCCCCAGATGAACAGGGAGATCGCCACCGCCCCCCACAGAATCACCGTCGGCGGGTCAAACAACAGGAAGCCGAGGCTGCGTCCCTCCCTGAGCGCCTGCACGACGCTGGTGATGTTCACGATCGAAAGCTGGCCCTGCGCATACCAGCCGATGAAGAACACGGTGAACAGCAGGTAAGCGCGCCGGAACCACGTGAAACGTCTTGCATTCGCGGTCAGGGATCTTTGCTTGGCAAGCGCAATGAACAAGACGGCGATGCCGACCACGATGACGGCAAGTTCCCACCAGCGCTGCTTCCAGATGCCGACCCAGGACGTGCTGTCCGGTGCGGCGGGTATGAAGAAGCGCTCGGGTAACTGGTAGGCGAGCTTGAAGTCCTTCCTGATGCGCTCCGGGTAGATCATGCCTTTGAGGCGAGTTACGTTGAGCGAGAACTCCAGCGGCAGCGCCGGGTCGAGCCCGGTCTGGCTGATGACTCGGAATACCTTGACGGTATCGCCGCGCGCCGCGATTCCGTCGGGTAGAGAGAGATCAAGATTGAGGTCGCGCATTTCCAGCGGCAGCCCGCCCTGCGTCAATGCCAGCCGTTCCGACACCGCGCCCGGCACGAAATCATCCGGCACGACACTGTATGTGCCATGCGAAATCACGAGAAACGCATGGTCGCCCTCTTCCAGCCTGCCTTTCAATTTATTCCACTGACTGGGACCCAACAGGCTGCGCCCGATGCTCGGCACGCTAAGCCAGGCGACCTGCAGGTCGATAAACGTGTCGGCCGGAGACGCCAGCGCTTGCGGATCGATGCCGCCAGCAGGCGTTCCCGCGAATCGCTGCTCCACCTCCGCGTTTTTCAGGAGCATGTGCTTCAGCAATCCGGCTTTCAGCATGCCGTCGATGTCGAGCGACTCAAACACATCCGATCGAATTCGCGCTACCCGGTCGGGATCGCCCTTCCCCGAAAAACCCAGCTTGCCGCGCGCCACCTTGAGCGCGGCCGACAAGATGCTCTGGTTCAGGATGCGGACCGACGCGGTCGCCTTCGTGACACCGTCGATATGCACGTTGGCGCTGTCGCGGCGATCCTGCTGCCGCTGCGTTCCGGTGTCGATCGAAATGTTCCGCATCAGCGACAGGCCGCGGTACTGGCTGACGAACTTGAACAACGGCGCTTCCCCCAGTCCGTCGAGAAAAACCGGCTCATGGTGGGACAGCACCTGCACGTCCAGAAAATTGCCCTGGTGATCGAGCGCCACCAGCAGATTCATCAGCACACCGGAAAAACCGGGAATCGGCGCCAGATCGATCGATTCGAACACATAACCGACCAGCTCGTTGGACGTCGCGTTCTGCTTGAACACGGGCCATACCGGCAGCGCCGCGTCCTTCTGCCCCACGATGTAGGGCGACGGAAACCGTCGGACCAACTCGTCATGCGTCAGAACGCCGGCCAAAGCCGATGCCGCACCTGCTGCAAGCAGAATCAGGCCTGCCAGGAATGCACGCAGCATGACTGCACACTCTCTTCCACAGGCCTTGAAAACCAAAACGCTTTCATGGCGGTCTCCAATCGGTTTTTATGTCGCCGTCGAGGATGATGGCGCGATGTGTGCGTCCGGGCGGCCGCCACCGGTGGTCTGAAGGGATGGATGGACTGCGCGCCCGGAGCACCGAGCTGTCATGGCAATTGCCATGCCAAGCCGGCACAGCGTGAGAGGCCTCGACGAAGACAGGCCGAAAGCCGCCTCCCTGCGGGCGTCCAATCGCTATCGATGTGGGGCGAGGTCGGCAGGCGTCGTGCCATATTCTTGAACAGATGAACAACAGCTGCGCCAATCTGACACAGCCCGGTCATCGCTTGAGCGTATCGCTGCGCCCCCTGCAGACGAAAAAAAGCCCGGCAAGCCGGGCTTTTCGCTATACGGAACACCGTATCAGACGGTGCCGTGCTTCTTGTGCTTCTTGATGCTGCCCTTGGTCTTGATGAGCATGATGCCCGACTTTCCGCTCCGGCTCTTGTGCGCAACACGGCGCGGCGCGGCCTTCGCGGCGTACAGCGGTTCACCATTGACGTAGCGCTGGATGTTGACCGCATCCATCATGCGCGCGGCGCTTGCCTTGGCGTTCAGCAGAACGAGGACCACATGCTTGCCGGCGGATTGGAAACGCATCACGAGGCAACGGCCCGCCTCCTGCGTGAAGCCGGTCTTGGACAGCAGGATATTCCAGCCGTCGCTGCCGACCAGGCGGTTGGTATTGTGGTAGTGGACCGAACGTCCGTTCATGTCGATCAGGTCCTCCGTGCCGGTGGTGAGCCGGCCGATTTCCGGATAGGTCGAAGCGGCTGTCGCCATCTTCAGCAGATCGGCCGCGGTGGAACGGTTATGCGGCGACAGGCCGGTCGGTTCTTCGATGTTGGTCTGGCGCATGCCGAGCGTCGCGAGTTTCTCCCTGACGGCGGAGACAAATGCCGGCATGCCGCCCGGGTAGGTGCGTGCCAGCGCATGTGCCGCGCGATTGTCGCTCGACATCAAGGCCAGTTCGAGGACAGCCTGGCGCGGCAGGGCTGCGCCCACCGGCACGCGCGACGAACTGTTCTTGAGCGTATCGACGTCGCTCTCGTCGATGGTGATCATTTCATTCATGTCCGGCTTGGCATCGAGCACGACCATCGCGGTCATCAGCTTGGTCAGAGAGGCAATGGGCACCACGTCGTGCGCATTCTTCTCGAACAGCACCGTGCCGGAATCCTCTTCGAACACGAGCGCATGCTGCGAACTCAACGGCAGGGCGAAGGCAGACGCTGCGGAACTGAGCAGCAGCGCCAAAAGGGTTTTCTTGAGCATACGAAAGGCGAATTTAAAAGAGGTTGTTCTTCGGCATCAATCATAGCCGGTTTATCGCAGGCAACGTTTGCGAATTGCAAAAGGATGACAAAAAATTTTTTGCTTGTTGCGAAGCAGTCTTGACCGGATTTCAAGATGCGCCGGGCGCCAGTGCCGGCCCCGGCGAACGCCGCTTTCCGGATCGCCTTACAATTCCTGCTTTGCCGGACCCTTGCGGCCGGCGCCATTCATCCAGGAGCGAGTGCGAAGTGACTGCTGCTACAGAGGCAAAGAAGCGGGTTCTGATCATCGGCGCCGGCGCGATCGGCAGTTTTTACGGTGCGGCACTGCAGGCGGGCGGCGCCGATGTCGCCGTGGTATGCCGTTCGGAGCTTGAGGTCGTGCGCGAACAGGGTTATGAAATTGACAGCGACAGCCTTGGAAAGCGGTGTTTCCGGCCCTCCCAGACCTTGCGCGAGGTGTCGGATTATCAAGGCGGGCCGCCGGATTACCTGGTGGTCTGCGTCAAGGTGGTGGACGGGACCGATCGCGTCGCCCTGATGGGCAATGCAGTGGGGCCGGACACCGTGATCGTGCTAATCGAAAACGGCATCGAGATCGAAGCAGAGATCGCGCAGGCCTTTTCCCGCAATGAACTGATCAGCGCCCTCGCCTTCGTGCAGGTCAGCCGCATCGCGCCCGGCAAGGTGAAACACTTCGCCTTCGGCGGTCTGAGCTTCGGCAATTATCCGTCGGGCTTGAGCGACCGTGCGCGGCAATTGGGCAAGCTCCTTGAACGCGGCGGCATTGCCTGCACGCTGACGGAAGACGTGATCACCGCGCGCTGGAAGAAATGCGTGTGGAATGCGGTGTTCAACCCGATTTCCGTCCTCGGCGGCGTCCTCGACACCGGCCACATCCTGCATGCGGAAGGCGGCGAAGCCTTCGTGCGGCGCGCGATGGAGGAAGTGGCCGCCGTCGCGGCCGCCACCGGCCATCCCTTGTCGGACTCGCTGATCGGCAAGCTCCTCGACGGAACGCGCGATGCGCCGCTCTACAAGACCAGCATGGCACTCGATTTTGAAAACGGCCGACCGATGGAAGTGGAAGCCATTCTCGGCAACGCCGTGCGGGCCGGGCGCCGTGAAAATGTCGACATTCCCGTGCTGGAAAGCCTGTATGCCCTGATGAAGATGGTGCAACTCAAATCCGGGAAACACTGAGGCAAGACCGGGGCCTCCTGCCGCGTGCGCTGCGAAACGGGCTTGTCGTTGTAATTTGATAACATTTGACTCACATGCGGGCGCGGTTTAAATGCGTCCACTCGTACACAAACCCTCTCGTGAGAATGCTGGCCGCCTTGACGCAAGTCATATGAATCCGCCACCTTGAACGGTAGCGTATAGAACATCTTTCCGGCATTCGCCTCGCCTGATGTACGAGCAATCTCCTCAATGCCTATGTCCTCAATGAATGCAATGGCTGCACCAAGTCCCGCCGCGGACAAACATAAAGCAACCGCCTGGCATGCCTTGAGCGTGGAAGACGTCGCGCAACAGATCGGTGTTTCGCTGGGAACAGGACTTCCTCAGAATCAGGCTGCGGAACGTCTGCAGACCTGCGGCGCCAATCTCATCCGCGAAGCGCCACCGCGCCCGATCTGGCGCATGTTCATCGATCAGTTCGCCGACTTCATGATCCTGGTCCTGATGGCGGCGGCGATCATTTCAGGCGTGATCGGCGAAGTGAAGGACACGCTCGCCATCGTGGTGATCGTACTGCTCAATGCCGTCATCGGGTTCGCGCAGGAAGTGCGCGCCGAACGGGCCATGGCTGCCCTGAAAAAAATGGCCGCGACCAGTGCCACGGTGCTGCGCGGCGGCGAGCGTGCCACGGTTCCGGCCGACGAACTGGTACCCGGCGATGTCGTCATGCTGGAGGCGGGAAACGTCGTGCCGGCGGATCTGCGTCTGGTCGAGGCGGTGCGCCTGAAAATCGACGAGGCGCTGCTGACCGGCGAGGCCAGTACGGTGGAAAAGCACGTCAGGATAATGCAGCAGCCGGATGTGCCGCTGGGCGACCGTGTCAACATGGCCTTCAAGGGCGCCACCGCCACCTACGGCCGGGGCAGCGGCATCGTGGTCGCCACCGGCATGCAAACCGAACTGGGCAAGATCGCGCGCCTGATGGAGTCCGGCGGAGAACTCAAGACGCCCCTGCAAAAACGCCTGGCCGCATTCGGGCAGCGGCTGGGCCTGGCTGTGCTCGCGATCTGCGCCATCATTTTTGTGGTCGGCCTGATGCGCGGCGAGGCGATGGTGCTGATGTTTCTGACTGCCGTCAGCCTGGCCGTCGCCGCCATTCCGGAAGCCCTGCCGGCGGTCGTCACCATCTCGCTCGCGCTCGGCGCGCGCAAGATGGTCCAGCAGAATGCATTGATGCGACGCCTGCCCGCGGTGGAAACCCTCGGCTCGGTCACCTACATCTGCTCCGACAAGACCGGCACTCTCACCCAGAACCGGATGCGGGTGGAAGAGCTGTGCACCGCCACCACCGTCTCGCACAAGTGGAACGACGTGCCGGCCCAGGAACCCTGGAACAGCATGTTCGCCGCATTGGCGCTGTCCAACGATGCCAGCCGCGACCGGCTCGACAATGTCACCGGCGACCCGACCGAAGTTGCACTCTACCTGGCCGCATTCGAGGCGGGTCACGACAAGGCGGAACTGGAGACCACCGCCGCGCGGGTGTTCGAACTGCCCTTCGATTCCGACCGCAAGCGCATGACCACGCTGCACCGGCACCGCAATGCCTTCATCGCCTACACCAAGGGCGCGCCGGAATGCGTGCTTCCGCTCTGCAACTCGGCGCTGGGGCCGCATGGCGAAGAGAGTTTCGAGCGTGAAGCGATTCTTGCCGCGGCGGACCATATGGCCAGGCGCGGCTTGCGCGTGCTGGCGATTGCACGCCGACACTGGTCTGATATCCCTGAGGGTCAGGACCATGCCGTCATTGAAACCGGCCTGGTATTCATCGGCCTGGTCGGCCTGATCGATCCGCCGCGCCCGGAGGCGAAGGAAGCCGTGCACTTGTGCAAAACGGCGGGAATCACGCCGGTAATGATCACCGGCGACCATGCTGCCACCGCACTGGCAATCGCACGCCAGCTCGGCATTGCCGGGAACAAGGACAGCGTGGTCACTGGAGCGCAGCTGGCTGCCATGAACGACGAGGTATTCAGGTCCAAGGTGGCTCACATCCGCGTCTATGCACGGGTCGATCCGGCGCAGAAGATCCGCATTGTGGAAGCACTGCAAGCGCGTGGCGAATTTGTGGCGATGACCGGCGACGGTGTCAACGATGCACCGGCATTGAAGCGCGCCAATATCGGCGTGGCGATGGGCAAAGGCGGCACCGATGTCGCTCGCGAAGCATCCAGCCTGGTGCTGCTCGACGATAACTTCGCCACCATTGTCGGCGCAGTACGCGAGGGGCGGCGCATCTTCGACAACATCCGCAAGTTCATCCGATTCGCCATGACCGGCAATTCGGCGGAAATCTGGGTAATCTTCCTCGCGCCATTCTTCACCTTGCCGATCCCCCTGCTGCCGATTCACATCCTGTGGATCAACCTCCTGACCGACGGTCTGCCCGGCCTCGCGCTGGCATCCGAGCCGGCGGAAAAAGGCGTGATGGAACGCCCGCCGCGCCCGCCGCAGGAAAGCATTTTTGCGCACGGCATGTGGCAACACATCATCTGGGTCGGGCTGACCATCGCGGCAGTGTCGCTGTTCGCCCAGGCGTGGGCGATTCACACCGGATCGGCACACTGGCAGACGATGGTATTTACGGTTTTGACCCTGTCGCAGATGACCCATGTCCTGGCCATCCGCTCGGAAAGACTGTCCCTGTTCAAGCAGGGCCTGTTCTCGAATCTGCCCTTGCTGGGTGCGGTCACGCTGACCTTCGTGCTGCAGCTCGCGACCATTTACGTGCCGGTCTTGAATCCGATCTTCAGCACGCAGCCATTGACGCTCGGAGAACTGGCGTTTTGCCTGGCGCTGTCAATGATTGTGTTCGTCGTGGTCGAACTGGAGAAACTGCTGCTGCGCAAGGGCCTGCTCTATGGGGAACCGGCCACTGATGCATCAGGGAAGGTCGCAGGGAAATAGCTCGAGCACGGGCGCCTTTTCCACCGGACCAGCGATGTCCTTCATGGGGCGGCATCGTCCGTCCCAGCACATTTCGTAGTCAGCGACATAGCTCGAACGCGCCAACTGCACGCGCGGCAGCGGCGGCAGCGCGGGACGGTAATGCCACACACCGTCCTTCAGAACTGCACCTTCGGGCGGCTCCATACCGGCCCCGTGGCCTCGAACGCGCGCCTCCACCAGTTGCAGGCGCTGGTCGACGATCCGGTAATCCTCTTCCCAGCGGATTTTCTCGATCGAATGCGTCCACGCCAGCGTGAAGCTTTGCAAAGGCAGCGCCACCGACAAGGCGGCGGCTGCCAGACAGAGTCCGCTCACGCCAGTGCAAGCCTGCGCTTTTGCCAGACGTGCCACCCGAAAAATGCGATCGTCATCGCAAATCCGATCTCGTCGGTGAGCGGCACGGCGGCAACCAGCATCAGCGCCGCAATGGCCGAGATGATGCGCTCAACCGGTTTCAGCGGCGTGAGCAGGAAGCCCACGGCAGCTGCGCCCCACAGCGTGATCGCCAGCAAAGCCTTGACGACGACATAGACCACCGCCGGCACCGTCCACTGACCTTGCAGCATCAGGGCCGGATCGTAGACTGCCATGTAGGGAATGACGAAACCTGCAATCGCAATCTGCGTCGCCTTGAAGCCGATTTTCATCGGCGAATCTTTCGCAATCGAGGCAGCGGCAAACGCAGCCAGCGCAACCGGCGGCGTCAGGTCGGCCATGATGCCGAAATAGAACACGAACATATGGCTGACGATCAGCGGCACACCGAGCTTGAGCAGGGCGGGCGCGGCGATCGAGCTGGTGATGATGTAGTTCGGAATGGTCGGAATGCCCATGCCGAGCACCAGGCACACCAGCATCGTCAACACCAGCGACAGGAACAGGCTGGTTTCGCCGACTTGCAGGATGAAGCCCGCAAAACTGGATGCCGCGCCGGTCAGCGTCAGCACACCGATGATGACGCCCACGATCGCGCAGGCGATCCCCACCGGCAGCGCCTGCTTGGCGCCATCGACCAGGCTCATCTTGATGGTGTGAAGCGTCTCCCTGCCGCCCTTCACCTTCAGGCAGCCAAGCGCGAGCACGGCAATGACCGCCAGCACCGGGTAGATGCCCCATTTGGTAAAGGTCGCTGCGGCGAGACCGACCGCGACCCAGAACACGTAACGGAATGCCATCTTCGACAGGCTTGCCGCAATGGAGGCGCCGAGGATCAGGATCGCGGTCAACGCCAATCCGGTCATGCCCGCGAACATCGGCGTGAAGCCGTGGAACAGCATGCCCACCAAAGCGGCCAGCGGCAGTACCAGATACCAGCTCTCTTTCAGCGCGCGCCACGGATTCGGGCATTGGTCCTTCGGCAAGCCCGACAATCCCGCCCGGCCCGCTTCGAGGTGCACCATCCAGAACGCGGTGCAGTAATAGAGGATGGCGGGAATGACCGCCGCCTTCACGATCTCGACATAAGGCACATTCAGCGTCTCGGCCATGATGAAAGCGACCGCCCCCATGACCGGCGGCATGATCTGGCCGCCCATGGACGCCGTCGCTTCCACCGCGCCGGCGAATACCGAGGTATAGCCGAAGCGCTTCATCAGCGGAATCGTGAACTGGCCGACCGTCAGCACGTTCGCCACGCCCGAACCGGAGATGGTGCCCATGAAGCCGGAAGAAATCACCGCGACCTTCGCCGGTCCGCCCTTGGCCTGGCCGACCAGTCCCAGTGCGAGGGAGTTGAAAAGATTGATCATGCCCGCGTGCTCAAGGAAGGCACCGAACAGGATGAACAGGAAAATGTAGGTTGCCGACACCATGGTCGGAATGCCGAAGATGCCTTCCGTACCGGTATACAACTGCCCGACGATCTGGTCGAAGCCGTAGCCGCGATGGGCGAGCACGCCGGGCAGATATTGTCCGAACATGCCATACGCAAGGAAGGTTCCGCACACGATGGGCAGCGCGGGGCCGAGGATGCGGCGTGCCGCCTCGAACACCATCACCACCATGATCGTGCCGACCACCATGTCCGCAGCACTCGGGTCGCCCGCTCGCACGATCAGGTCCGCCTCAAAGATCCAGTGATAGAACGACAGCGCGAAGCCTGTGATGGCAAACAACCAGTCGTACCATGCAACTTGCGACAGCTTGGAACCCTTGAAAGCCGGGTACAGCAGAAAGATCAGCGGCAGCAGGAAGCCCACATGCAAGGACCGGATCACCAGGCTGGATAGCGGCGAGAAGGCTGCAACAATGAGCTGGTAGGTCGAAAACAGCAGCGAAAAGGCAACGATGAGTTTCAGCGTCTTGCCGCCGAGCTTGCGCTGGACACCGTGTTCCTGGAATTCTTCGGCGTCAGCGGGCACGTGCCCATGCGCATGAAGATCGAGATCGGACATGTACATCTCCTTGGGTGGTATCGATGCGGGTCGGCGCACGCGCCGCCCGCATTCTTTAGTGCTTGTGTATTACTTGATCACGCCGACTTCACGATAGTACTTTTCCGCGCCGGGATGCAGGGGAACCGGCATGCCGATGGTGGCGGCCTCTCTCCGGATCGACTTGGCGGCGGCATGCGCGGCCAGCAGCTGATCGAGGTTCTCGAACATGGACTTGGTCATCTTGTAGACCGTGTCGGCGGGAACGCCTTCGTGGGTCACAAGGAAGTTCTGCACATAAGCTGTCGGTACGGCAGCGGTCTGGCCCTCGTAAGTATTGGCCGGCACCACGCCGGACTGATAAGCCGGATCGCCCACCTTCAGCACAACCTCGCGCGGAACCGGCACGATCACCATCTTGATCGAGGTGGCGAGGTCACGCAGGGAGGACACGCCCAGGCCAGCCGATTGCAGGGTTGCGTCGAGCTGGCGGTTCTTCATCAACTCCACCGATTCCCCGAACGGCAGGTATTCGACCTTGGCAAAATCGCTGTAGCTCAGGCCGGCAGCCTTGAAGATGGCGCGTGCATTGAGTTCGGTGCCGGATTTCGGCGCACCGACGGAAATGCGCTTGCCCTTGAGGTCAGCCAGCGTCTTGATGCCTGAATCGGCGGACGCCACGATTTGAATATAGTTCGGATAAATGCCGGCCACGCCACGCAGTTTTTTCAGCGGCGCATTGAAGCCGGCTTCCTTGTCGCCCTTGTATGCGTCGGACAGGGAATCACCCAGCGTAAAGGCAATTTCGCCACGTCCGGCTTGCAGCAGGTTCAGGTTTTCGGCGGACGCCTTGGTCGCCTGCACCGACACCTTGGCATTCGGAATCGCCTTGCTGTAGATCTGCGACAGCGCCACGCCCATCGGGTAATACACCCCGCTCGTGCCGCCGGTCAGGACATTGATGAACTGCTGTTGCGCCTGGGCCGGGCCCGCAGCGAGCAGTGCAACACCGGCCAACGTCAACATGCGACGTATGAACATGAATTTCATCCTCATCTCCTATTTGATTTATAACGAGGCAAATGCCTTCCTCATTGTATTAGCACTCGGCGTGCCATGTGTATCGACACTGCAAAAGCGTGCTAAGCCGTTGAAAACGTGCATGTTTTTAATTTACTTCAGAGAAGGGGAATTGCGTGATGGATGGAAATCCGGAATAACTTCCCTGTCGATGTGCGAAAAACGTGACGACTTGAGGAGCGAGGAAAGGCGGGAGGGGAAGGACGGCGGAGCAGCGAATGTGCTCCACGCGGTAGTTTTTCAGCAGCCTGCTAGCGGTATTCGCGCTCGCGCAGCCACTTGGTGGCGATGAACTTCACGCCTTTTTCAACCGGCTCGCCGGCGTGCAGGGTTTTCTGGTCCGGCGTGCCATACGGGTCCGTATTGGCAAAGAACACCGAACAGCCTTTCTTCGGTTGCACCTGCAAACCCAGATTGGGAAAAGAAGTGCCGCCGCCCTGCTCCACGTCGCTCAGGTAGGTCACGATGGTCCCGACACGTTGCCCGCCGCGCTCCAGGTGCTTGCGCGGCCCGGGCAATGCCGGATCGAACCAGTCGAAGTGGGGACGGTATTCGTTGCCTTTTTCATAGCGCAGCAGTTGCATGCCCTCGCCATTCTCCACCGGCCAGTGCACAAGCGCGGCCAGCCGCGCCTCGATACGTGCCACCAGTTCCGTTTCGCCCCGCTGCAGCATCGCGCCGCGGCTGGTGCGGTAGGCGGTCACCTCATTGCTGCCGTCCTTGTCCGCCACCACGGGCGAGCGCTCCAGGCGCTGCTCGCCGTAGCGGATCAGCAGATCGCATTCTTCGTGGCTCAGCACATTGCCGAGCAGGACAATGCGCGGCGCCTTCAGGCTGAACAAGACCTCGACGGCCTGCTCGCCCAGCTGGATGGTATTGCTGCTGGTATCGACTTCCGGCATCGGCTGCCGTTGCGGGCGGGCTGCCGGCATGCGCGATGTCCGCCGCGCTTCCTCGATCGCCGCCTGCGCCAGTCGCGCGTCGAACTTGCCGTCGCGGACCATGACATGCGCCATGCTGCCCCGCTCGCAGGATCGAGCAAGGTTGTCCCTGATCCAGATCTGCCATTCCTGCGGCAGGCTTGCCAATGGAGACGCCATCATCATGCAATAAGTCCTTGAAAATCAGTCAATGAAATCCACACGCGGTACTTGACTAGAATGCTAGACGCGGCCGCAGCACCGTAATTGCTATGGCGCAAGGAATCGGCAAAAGTTCCTTGCGCAAGGATAACTTGCGCAAAGATTGGCGCTAATTACCGGAAAATGGCCAGACTGGATTGATTCGAAGACAAGATTTAGCTGGCGAGCTTTTGCCATGGCTGGGTCGCCCGCCACGGCGCGATCCATTCTTCGGGGATGATGAGACTGAGCGCACCGATGTCCGCCACCAGACTGCCCAAGGCGGCGGTCGTGACGGAAACGCCGCTGGTCAATGCCGGAAACCGTCTTTCGATTTCTTCAAGAACGATGGGAGCAAGCCAGTCGCCGTGATGCAACCAGACGCTGCCGCCGACGGCAAACCGGCGCGTATCGAGCGTCGCCGTCAAGTTGTACAAGGCGCGGCCGAACCACTGCGCGGCTTCGGCGGCAATCTCGCGTGCCTGCTCGTCGCCGTCGCGCGCCGCGCGAAACAGCTCCGAAGTCGAGGTGTTCAGCCGCCGGCCGACATTGCGGCCGGATATCAGGCCCTCGAGGTCGCCCCGATTGCCGCATCCGCAGAGTGCATCCATCTGCTCGGTCATCAGCATGTGTCCGGCATGGCCGGCGTTGCCGTGCTTGCCATGCAGGATATGCCCATCCACACAAAGGCCGAAGCCGATGCCGGTGCTCCAGGTCACGTACACGCAATCGTTCTCGCCCTGCAAGGCGCCAAAGGTCCGTTCGGCGGCGAGCGCCGCGACGCAATCATTCTCAATGACCAGCTTGTCGAAACGTTCGCGCAGCACCTGTTCCAGCGGGATTACATTCCAGTCGTTCGGCAGGTCGACAGCCGCGGTGTGGCCTCCGCAAAGATTTGGTGTGGACAGGCCGAGAAACCCGTGCTCGCGCACGAAGGGCCCGCAGGAAGCGATGCCGGCGATTTTCACCGCGGCGGGGTCCACACCTGCCTGCGCGCAAGCCTCATTTATCAGTGAGATCGCCTGGTCGGGAAGCGCCCGCACCGGCCCGCTCTTCACGGTCGGCCTGGTGACCCGTGCAAGCGGTCCTTCCGGCCCGGCCACGATGGCCGCAATCTTTGTTCCGCCGATGTCGATCGCACCGATATGTGTCGCGTTCATCACAACCTCAACAATTCGTAAAAAAAAAATGACCTCTTATTGGTCTATCGGTCGTCAGTCGTCGCCATGTCGCCGCCTTGTCGTCCCTATCCCAGCCAGTTGCGCGCGCCGGTCGACTGCAGCCTTTCGATAAGCTGCGTCAGGACCAGCGCCATATCGCGCAGATGGGGCAGGTAAAAATCGGCTGCGCTGCTTGCGTCCTGTTCGACCCTGACCGACAAAACGTTTTCGCGCCGCATGCGGAACACGTCCTCATCGGTCACGTCATCGCCAATATACAGCGCGCTGCGCGCATTGCTGACCTGCATCAACTGAACCAGCGCATCGCCTTTGTGGCGGGCATCCGGCGCAAGCAGGTTAAGTACAAACTTTCCTTCGACCACGCGCGGAGAAGGTTCCAGCCTCGCCACGGAGGCCGCGAGTTGCTCGCACGCTGCGGCAGGATCCTGCGCCAGACGGTAGTGCACGGAAAGCGAGTAGCGCTTGTCTTCCAGGCTGATGCCCGGATCCATGTTGTGCAAGGCGTCCGCGAGTTGGGCATGCCAGCGTCGGCACTGCGCTTCGTGTTCGGCGGCATACGACTCCCAGCCGGGAACGCCTTCGATGCCGTGATTGCCGACCAGGAAATCCGGCGTGAAGCCGACGCGCTCCCGGATGTCTTGCAGCGAGCGGCCGGTGATGATTGCCACCGGCGCGTAGTCCGACAATCGCAGCAGGTGCTCGCGCATCTCCTCCGGCAGACGCGCCTCGCTCGGCGTCTTCACAATCGGTGCCAGCGTGCCGTCGAAGTCGAACGCGCACAACAGGCCCGGCCGCGCGATCTCGGCCAGGCGCGACATTCCGCTCTCGGAAAACAGCAGTTCCATGCTCATACCACCCGGCGCAAGGATTTGCGGCTGTGCGAGCGGATCTTGGTGGTAATCCGTTCGCGCTGCCGCAGGCGTGCCGCGTCGAGCAGCATGCGGCCTGCCCAGCGATAGATGTTGAAGTCTTTTACCAGCGCCCGCATGCTGCGCATGCGTTCGCGCTGCTCGACTTCAGGCATGGTGACAGCGCGGTACAAGGCATCGGCGCTCTGCTCGATATGATAGGGATTGACTACCAGCGCTTCATGCAATTCGCGCGCCGCGCCCGTGAACTGACTCAGCACGAGAACGCCGCGTTCATCGTCGCGTGCCGCGATGAATTCCTTCGCAACCAGATTCATGCCGTCGTGCAGGCTGGTCACCATGCACACATCCGCCGCGCGGTAGTACCGATTCACTTGTTCCGAATCGTGATGCTCGGCCTTCAGGATGATCGGCTGATAATTGCCGCTGGAGAAGCGGCTGTTGACGCGTTGCACCAGCATGCGCACGCGCGCCTCGAAGTTCTGATACTCGTCGAGCGAGGATCGTGTGGGCGCGGCGATCTGGATCATGGTGAATTTGCCGACGAGATTTGGGTGCAGTTCCAGCATGCGTTCGACCGCCTGAAAACGTTCCACAATCCCCTTGGTGTAATCGAGCCGGTCCACGCCA
Organism: Noviherbaspirillum sp.; assembly: GCF_035254865.1. Lineage (GTDB taxonomy): Bacteria > Pseudomonadota > Gammaproteobacteria > Burkholderiales > Burkholderiaceae_D > Noviherbaspirillum. Next base: position 237,269 of record NZ_DATFAF010000075.1, on the reverse strand, counting down.
ACCGCCAGCAGATGGTCGAGCGACATGCCGTGCTCCTCGCGAATCGATGACCTGCATTCGGACACGCTTGGCTGCACGATGTTGGGCTCCGGCCAGGCAATCGAAATCGGGTACGGCTCTACCTGGGTCAGCTTGCCGCCATAGGAAATGGTCGAAGATTCATACTCGATGCGCGTCTCCAGGTAGCGGTCCACGGTTTCAAGGAAATTCTTGCAATGAAACGGCGTGTGGAAGCCGAGAATGGTGCTGCCCAGCAGCCCTTCGAGAATTTCTTCACGCCAGGGGCAGATGCCGAAGGATTCGGGATTCGGCCAGGGAATGTGCCAGAAAGTGATGATGGTCGCCTTGGGCAGCACCTCGCGCACCATGCGCGGCAGCAAGGCAAAGTGGTAGTCCTGCACCAGCACGACCGGATCATCGGTATGTGCTTCCTTGACCACGGCATCGGCAAAACGCTGATTGACCGCGACATACTGCTCCCAGTCCGAGGAACGGAACACAGGCCGCACATGCGCGATATGGCATAGCGGCCACAAACCTTCATTCGCAAAGCCGTAGTAGTAGCCCTGCTCTTCCTCTTTGCTCAGCCACACCCGGCGCAAGGTATAGGAGGGATTGCCAGGCGGGACGGGAACCCGGTCGTTGCGGTCGACGCTCTCGCGATCGGCGGAACCGCTGCCGTGCGCGATCCATGTGCCGGAGCAGGCGCGCATCACCGGCTCGACCGCCGTCACCAGCCCGCTGGCCGGCCGTTGCACTTCGATGCCCTTGCGAGTGCGCGAATGCAGGTACGGCTCGCGATTGGAGACCACCAGGATTTCGTCGCCGGCCAGTTCTTCGTGCAACAGCGCGCGCAGTTTTTCCGGCGTCCATAAATGCGTGACGTCGTCACGCGTATGGCGTTCCATATTCAACTGGCGCAGCAGCACGCGCAGATCGCCCTCCAGCGGCCGCACTTCCGGCGGAGTCGACCGCTGCTGCGGACGCGGCCCGATCTCGCCGCGCAGAATGCTCTTGACCGACGAGATCCAGTCGCGCCAGCTCAGATGCGCCACCACCACGGTGATCAGCGAAATCACGACCGCCATCATGGCAAACAGCACGATGATGTATTTCTTGGTATCGGCGCTGCGCTTCTCGATGAAGCTCATGTCGTGCACCAGGATCAGCTTGCCAAGATACTGGCCATCGCCCTCCAGCAGGCTCTCGGAAACATGCAGCGAACCCTGCGGAAACGTCACCAGGGACGGCGTCTTGCCGCCCTTTTCCTGGCCCATGTGGCAACCGAGCGAAGGTGGATAGGTAACCGTCTTGTAAAGCAACTTGCCGCCCGGATCGCAGAACCCGATGGCGTACAGCCGTTCATCGCGCAAGGCGCGTTCGAACAACTGGCTGATCTTTTTTTCCGACCTCTGCGGAACATACTCAAGCAGCGGATCCTGCAAGGCATTCGCGAGCGATTGCGAACGTGCATCAAGATCCCGTATGAACCAGTGCAAAGTCAGGTTATCCACCAGCGGAACCACCGCATACGCGAACAAGCCAAGCACCAGTGCAAGAGGCAATACAAACCGCAATGAAAGACGGAATAATCGAAATGGCATAGCCTCTCCCATTCTTACCGACGCGGTGCGCGAGAAATTCCCGCGCGACCACGCGTATGAGCCCTAACAGGCTGTTGAAAAACGTAGCGAGCGGGCCGAGATTTGGGTCGAGGAGCGCAAGCGTACAAGCGGTACGCAGAGCGCCGCAGACCCAAAAATCGGTCCGCGCAGTAGTTTTTCAACCGCCTGCCAAAGCCAGTTTTTTTCGGAACCGACAATACGATGAACCGGAGCAGCACAAGGCTCTCTTCCGGCAGGAATCGATACCGCACGAGGACGGTCGACGTTGAAGGAGACATCTGGGATGTCAAATGTACGAGGGGCAACAAGCAGTGCCCTTTGTCCGCAATGTGTCTTTATCAAACTTAAATAAAAGATCATGAAATGCCGCAATAGTTCCTGCCTTGATTGCGCTTCTCGACGAAGGCTGCGATAGGGAAATTTATCGCTGCGGGCATTTGATGGATGCGAGGAAATCAATGCAGGTCGAGCGCGTCCTTGCCTTTCAGAAGCAGCGTCAATTCGTCGATCGGCAAGGCGCGGCTGAACAGGAAACCTTGCATTTCATCGCAACCGTTCTCACGCAGAAACGCCAACTGCTCCTGGCTGGAAACGCCCTCCGCAATCACGCTCATGCCAAGGCTGTGTCCCAGCGAAATGATGGCGCGGGCAATGATGGCATCGTTCGGATCGGCACCGATATCCCGCACGAAAGATTGATCGATCTTCAACCGATCGACCGGGAAGCGTTGCAGATAACCGAGACTGGAATAGCCTGTGCCGAAATCGTCGATCGCAAGCCGCACACCCATTTCCTTGAGATCGTGCAGGATCTTGATGCCCTCCTGCGGATTTTGCATCACCAGGCTCTCGGTCAGTTCGAGTTCCAGATAGCGTGCATCGAGGCCGGATGTTTCGAGAGCCTGGCGCACCATTCCCACCAGCGATTCGCGCTCGAACTGGCGCACCGAGATATTCACCGCCACCCGCAAGGGCGGAAATCCGGCGTCCTGCAATGCCTTGCTCTGCGCACATGCGGTATACAGCGCCCATTCGCCGATCGGAACGATGAGCCCGGTCTCTTCCGCCAGCGGGATGAAGGCCGATGGCGGCACGACATTCCCGCCGGCCGGATACCAGCGCAGCAGCGCCTCCGCACCGACGATCTGGCCGCTTCGCAAATCCACCTTGGGTTGGTAATGCAATGCGAACTCGTTGTCCGCGAGTGCCTGGCGCAGTTTCGATTCCAGCGACAGCCGCTCCGTCACGCGCTTGTTCATCGCCGGCGTATAGAACTGGAAGTTGTTGCGACCGCGATCCTTGGCGCGGTACATCGCCGCATCCGCGTTCTTGAGCAGGGTGTCGACATCCTTTCCGTCCTTGGGATACGTGCTCAGCCCGATGCTGCAACTGACGTAGAGCTTGTGGCCCTCGATATTGAACGGCCGGCCGATGGTCTTCAGGATCCGATCCATGAGAACGGCGATGCTCTTTTCATCCTTCTGCCCCACCAGCACGAAGGCGAATTCATCGCCGCCATAACGCGCCACGGTATCCTGCCCGCGCAGGCAGGTCGCGAGGCGTTCTGCCACGCCCTTGAGCAGTTCGTCGCCGACGTTGTGCCCGAGGCTGTCGTTGATGAATTTGAAGTTGTCGAGATCCATGAAGCCGATCGTCACGAACGTGCCGCTTCGCTGCGCGGTCGCGATGGCCTGCAGAATCCTGTCTTTCAGCACGTTCCGGTTGGCGAGGGCGGTGAGCGAATCGAAATTGGCCTGGCGTTCAAGCTCCTTTTCGTAGCGCTTGACCTCCGTGATGTCATTGAGCACACCGACAAAATGGGTGACATTGCCATCCGGCCCGCGCACCGGCGCAATATGCACATCGTTCCAGAACAACTCGCCGTTCTTGCGGTAATTGCGCAGCAGGACCGAGCTTTCCTCACGATTGCGCACCGCGCGCCGGATGACCGCCACCCCCGCCTGATCCGTATCCCGGCCCTGAAGAAAGCGGCAATTCCATCCCACCACTTCGGCCACCGAGTAGCCGGTGATCCGCTCGAACGCGGGATTCGTGTACTCGATATTGCCGTCCAGGTCGGTAATGACAATGGCGTTGACGCTGGCCTGTATGGCCCGATTGCGCAGGCGCAGAGACTCCTCGGACTGGCGCCGTTGCGTAATGTCGAATCCCATGCCGGACACGCAGGCCTGGCCGTCGAGATCGATCTTGACGCCGCTGAAGTAGTAAGGAATTCTCTCGCCGCCGCGGGTAATCAGATCCGCCTCCAGCGATGCCTCGCCCTTGAGCAAGGCGCTCCGCATTCTTTCCTCTGCCAGATCCTTGTCCGCATCGCTTCCGAAGAAATCGCGCAGACTTGCCCTCGCCACTTCATCATGGCTATACCCGGTCACCCTCTCGAAGTTCCGGTTCCAGCGCAAGAACTTTCCTTCCTCGTCAAACACGTAGAAGATCCCGGGCAGGCTGTCGATGATTGCCTGCGAGTGCGCCGCTTCCTTTCCCCTTTCATCGAATTGCGCCCTGAGGGTGGCATTCGCAATGTTCAGCGCCGCGGTCCGCTCTGCCACCCGGTTTTCGAGGTGTTTGTGCGACAAGCGCAGTTGCTGCTGGGTGCGATCGCGCTCCCGTACCGTGCGCTCCAGCGTATCGAGGCTCTTTCTCAGTTCGAGCTGTGCCACCACCTCGCGCCCGAGAATGCGCAAGGCCTGCAACTGCTCGTGTGTCAAAACGCGCGGCACATTGTCGAGCACGCCCAGGGTGCCGACCGCAAAACCATCATGTGTGATCAGAGGTGCACCGGCATAGAAGCGGATGAACGGCGAGCCGGTAACCAGGGGATTGTCGATGAAACGCGCATCCTTTTGCGCGTCGTTTACGATAAACAGGTCGCGTTGCTTGATTGCATAGTTGCAAAATGAAATTTCACGCGGCGTCTCGTCGACACTGATGCCGATCTTGGCCTTGAACCATTGCCGGTTCTGGTCAATGAGCGTGATAACCGCCATTGGCGTGTCGCAGATATTGGCCGCCAGCGTCGTGATATCGTCGAACTGCTGCTCGGGTGCCGTATCCAGAATGCGGTATTGATTGAGCGCCTCGAGGCGCATGCGCTCGCTCGCGTCATCGGACCGGATCTTCTGCGTCATTTCCTCTGCCTGGCCTTCGAATGGAATGGTGTTCAGGGGAAGTCGACTGCTTGACTTCGCCGGACAAGAAACGCGTTATCACTTGATACATTCTGGATTCGACGCAGCCGCACCGGAAACGTTCTCCCCTTCGCCCCGTTCTGACCGGTCGCGCCGTGCGTTCCGGCAAGCCAATATCGCTTTATGCCGTCGCGCAATGTCCACAAGGGCAGGCAGTGTGTATACTCATACCATTACTTTTTCGCGCAAGTTGAATGCCGAGAGCGCCAAAGCGGGCTGCCGGAGGCATGCAACAGGAATTTCTACACTCTATGGATCATCAAGTCGTCGACACCCAAATCTCCCCCGAAGGCCGCCTGGACATCCTCTCCAAGTCCGAAGTCGCAAAATTGCTCGATACCAGCCACGGCGGCTTGTATAACATATTCCGGAACTGTTCCCTTGCAGTACTCAATTGCGGCAGCCCCTTGGATGACGGCAAGGAATTGCTCGATCGCTACAAGTCATTCGAAATCAGCATCATCCAGCGCGAGCGCGGCATCAAGCTTGACATCAAGGGAGCGCCGGCCATCGCCTTCGTGGACGGCAAGATGATCAAGGGTATCCACGAACATCTGTTTGCCGTTCTGCGCGACGTCATCTACGTCAATGACGAGATCCACGACAATCCGAAGTTCGACCTCACCAAGTCCGAAGGCGTGACCGATTCGGTCTTCCACATCTTGCGCAACGCCGATGTGCTCACGCCGATGATCAATCCAAACCTTGTCGTGTGCTGGGGTGGACATTCGATTTCGCGCGAGGAATACGACTATTCGAAGAAGGTAGGCTACGAACTCGGCCTGCGTGGCCTCGACATCTGCACCGGCTGCGGCCCGGGAGCGATGAAAGGCCCGATGAAAGGCGCGACCATATCCCATTCCAAGCAGCGCATCATCAATGGCCGCTATCTCGGCCTGACCGAGCCGGGCATCATTGCGGCGGAATCGCCGAACCCGATCGTCAACGACCTGGTGATCCTTCCCGATATCGAAAAGCGCCTCGAAGCCTTCGTGCGTGTCGGGCACGGTATTGTCGTCTTTCCCGGCGGCGCCGGAACGGCCGAGGAAATCCTGTACATCCTGGGTATCCTGCTGCACCCCGACAACGCCAGGCTGCCCTTCCCGCTCATCTTCAGCGGCCCGGTCAGCGCCAAGGACTATTTCGAACAGATCGATCACTTCATCGGCGAAACGCTCGGGCCGGAAGCGCAGCAGCGCTACAAAATCATCATCAACGATCCCGCCAAGGTCGCGCAGGAAATGTATGCGGGAATCAAGACAGTGCGCGAATTCCGCAAGGAGACCACTGACGCCTACTACTTCAACTGGCGGCTGAAAATCGACCACGAGTTCCAGATGCCGTTCATCCCGACGCACGAGAACATGCGCAATCTCCACCTGCAGAAGAACCAGGAGCGGCACTTGCTCGCGGCCAATCTGCGTCGCGCGTTTTCAGGCGTGGTGGCGGGCAATGTCAAGGATCAGGGCATTCGCGCGATCGAGCAGTACGGTCGATTCGAAATTCATGGCGAGAAGAGCATCATGGATCCGATGGACGCCTTGCTGGCATCCTTCGTCGCGCAGCATCGCATGAAGCTGCCGGGCAAGAAATACAATCCCTGCTACCGGATCGTCAAATAGAGAGGAAGCTCGCCGATGGTGCTGCGGGCGTCGACGAGCGGTGAAGTTAGAGAACGGTGTCGCCGATGCTGCCCGCGCCGAACAGGAGCGATTCCACGGCCCGCTCGAACACCGGCGCGTATTCGACCGGAACGACTTCCTCGTTATTCAATGCCTCCAGCAGCGAAGCAAAGGTAAAGAGCACAAGACTCGCATCGCGCTCCTTCTTGAACAGATAGAGCGAGCGATGCGTGCTGACCCAGACCAGCTGGCCCGGCAGCATGGTGCCGTCTGGAGCGCTGAACTCGACACGCGTGCCGAGCAAGTAGGTTTGTGCGAGAAATTCCCTGTCGGCGGCAGATGTGGCGGGCGAATTCACGCCGACGTTGAGCTGGGCCTGCACCCCGAATCGGGCAAAGATATCCTCGATCACCGAGGCGCGCGGCTGGGGCGGTTCGCTCAAGCCCCACGATGCGCGATCCCAGCTCACCATCAAGCGTGAAAACGCCTGACGCAAATCTTCCAGGCTCGGCATCTCCTTGCTGCCGCCCTGCGCTCCCCGCAATACCTGCGTGTGCAAGGCCACCAGCTGGTCCAGTATCTGCGCGCTTTCATCGTCGGGCAACTGAATCAGCACCAGCGCTTCGCGCAAGCGCTTCACCAGTTGCGGAAGCAGCCGCATCAGCGCGCTGCGCTCCTGCGGATTCTGCTTTTCCTGAATGCTCCACAGCAGATCAGGCAGAACGTCGCGATATTGCTGGAACAGGCTGTCGGTCTGCTCGGGCGGAATCTGCTTTTCGAGATCGCGCCACGATGCATGGACCAGCACATGCGGCCAGATATTAATGATGAGGTCGGAGATGCGTTTGTCCGCGTTCAGCGGCAACAACACGTCGCACAGGGAATTGGTGGTGTTGCTCAGCAGGACGCTGAATTTCTCCGAGGCTTCCACTGCTTCGATGCCGCGCGTCGTCTGGCTGTCGTCCTGCCGCAGATGCTCGGTGAGGAAGTGTTCGAATTCCTGTGCGCTGATGGCAAAAATCGTCGTGCTGGTTTCGAATTCTTCCAGAATCTTGCGAACGATCCGGTCAATTTCCGCCGCGAGATTCTTTCCTGTCGCCGACGTCGTATCGGCCGACACCGCAGCCGAGCTCATCCGGTTCAGCAACTGCCGCGCCGGATGTTCTTCGTCATGCATCAGATCCGGTTCCAGGATCGCAGCCTTCAGGATCGGGATCTGCAAACGTCCGATCAGCGTACGCAACTCCGCCGGAATCTGCTCGTCCTCGAGAATGAACTCGAACAGCATGGACACCACTTCCACCGTCATGCGCTCCATGGTGGATGCGTTGTCCAGATTGATCTTCTCGCGCAGCGCCGACAATTGATTCTTGCCCGACTCCATGCCTTCGCCGATCGCTTGTCCGACCGCTTCCATCCTCTGGAATTTATTGAGCTGACTGACAAGCGGATTGCTCGCCGCGCCAGACAACCCATCGCCGCCCTGAGTTCCATGCGTCCTGGAAGGATTGAACATCTTCCTGATGAAATCCTGCACGGAGGCGGGTTGTTCCCCGGCAGCCGCGTCGGTGCCGCCCTTCGCCTCGGACTGCATTGTTTCGGACAAGCGTTGCAGACCGGGGACAATGCGCGCATTAAGGTGCTCAGGCATTCCGGCACCGCCCGGCGGAGCGCCGAAATAGCGCTGGTGATGTGCCGCCCTCGACCGCTGCGCATGAAACCTGCCGCGCATGCCGGCTGACTCGAAGACATCCCGAATCGCGCTGTAATAGCCCGGCAGGTGCTGAATCATCGCGTTCGACAGATGGTCGAACAAGAGCTTTGCCTTGGCATCGTCGGCGCTTTCCCGGATCGCCTCATACAACGCGCGTGCCAGCAGATACGGACGAAAGGGATTTTCGCGCTCGCGCGCCTCGTGCTGTCCGTGCATCTGGCCGATGATCACGTTGAGCCGACCGATCGCCTCCTCGTTGGCTTCGCGCATGCGCTCGGTCAGCCGCCCGACTTCAATCTGATGATTGACGACTTCATCGTCGATCAGCGACAACTCGTCGGCAGACAGCTTGCGCATGCCCGAGCGCAGATCGACATACATGGTCTGCAATGCACGTTCGAGGTAATTGCGGAACAGCACGTCGATGCGCCGCAGAAAAACATTGCCCTCCTGGCGCAGAAAATGCCGGACGGAGGTCAGCGCCGTCTGATCCAGCCCGGACTTTGCCGCCAGTAGCAGATCGACAATCCCTTTGTCGGCATCCTGCATGGTGCGCTGCACAACGGCGAGGAAGCCGAACAGTGCCTTGTCCTTCGCGGAGTGGATGAGACGCTTGTATTCTGTGTCTGCCATACCTGTCGTGGTTCAACGGATCGTTGAGCAATATATTAGCTGCAAATCATATCCCAGCAGGAACAAGAATGTGCATAAGGAGCAGCAATTTATACGCCGAACTTCATCCAAGTCATGAAGTATGCGCGAGGCTGATGCTCACTCCGGAACAAGGAGTTCAAGCTCCGGCTTGTCAAGATAGCACCACTCTCCCACATCGAGGTCGAGCATGTCCAGCGTCAGTTTGCCGATCGCGCTGCGGCGCAGGGCAACGCAATGATTGCCTGCGGCGGCCAGCATGCGCTTGACCTGATGGTATTTTCCCTGCTCGAGAACGATCTCGATACTGTACTCATCGAGGCGGCGGCAAGAGCTCGCGGCAAGCGGTGCGGGTTCATCATGCAGTTGAACGCCTGCCAGTAGCTGCTCCACCAGCGCGTCGGTCACCGGCCCATCGGTTGTGGCGACATACAGTTTGGGAACGTGGCGTTTTGGAGACGATTGCGCATGGATAAAGGCGCCGTCGTCGGACATCAGCAACAGGCCGGTGGTGTCATGGTCGAGCCGTCCGACCGGCTGCACGTCGCGCCAGGTGAATTGCTCCGGAAGCAGTGTCAGCACGCCCGGATGATGGCTCGGCTTGCGTGAGCATTCATAGTTCGCCGGCTTGTTCAGTGCAAGGTAGACGTGCTCGCGGACCAGCCATTCCTCGCCGAACACGGCGAATGCAAGACCATCAGTTTCAAAACTTGCGCGATAGTCGGTCACGGTTTCGCCGCCAACTGCGACCTCTCCGTCCTCGATCAGGCTGCGGCACCATTTTCTCGTGCCGAAACCCTGCGTCTGCAATATGCGATCCAATGTCAATTTACTCATGGCGAAACTCTATCAGAAGGTGAGCTGCCGCGTGACGCGTTCTGCATTCGACGCTATGATTTGTGCAAGCAAAATGACATTGCCGGATTTTTAACGTTCAGCGCAATATTTCCACATTTTCATGCCATCCTCTTCCGAACCGCTTATCGATGCCGACCATGCCGACTTCATGCAGCGCGGCGTCGGGATCGGCGTCGCGGCCTGCGACAGCCACAATATCCCGACCCTGGCGCGCGCCATCGGATGCCGTGTGTCGCCGGATCGCCGCAGCATCACTGTCTTCATCTCTGCGACACAAGCTGCCCCGGTACTGAAATGCGTGCGTGACAACGGCGCGATTGCCGTTGTCTTCAGTGAACCGTCGACGCATCGTACCGTGCAGGTGAAAGGCAAGGATGTCGTCGTCGGAGGGCTCGTCGAGGGCGACCAGGAAATCCTCGCGGACTATCGCACCGCGTTCATGCGGCAGGTTTCGCCGCTCGGCCACGCCGAAGTCCTGGTCGGCACCCTCCTTACACGTCCGTCCGCCGACATCGTCAGCCTGAGCTTCACACCGTACGCGGCATTTTCGCAGACGCCCGGGCCGAAAGCCGGCGAACCTCTGCAGAGGCAGCCATGACGATCAAGGTCGATGCGATTCGCGAATGCCTCGAAGGCGTGATTCCCGGCACGGTGGCCACCGCGTCGCCGGACGGCACGCCGAATATCGCGTACCTGTCGCAGGTGCAGTTCGTGGACAGCGACCACGTCGCGCTCTCCTACCAGTTCTTCAACAAGACGCGCCAGAACATCATGGTCAATCCGCGCGCCGCGCTGGTCGTGACCAGTCCGCTGACAGCCGCGCAATATCGGCTTTCGCTCGAATACCTGCGCACTGAAACCTCCGGCCCGCTGTTCGAGAGCATGAAGGCCAAGCTGGCGGGCATCGCCTCGCATACCGGCATGAGCGGCGTGTTCCGCCTGCTCGGCTCCGATGTATTTCACGTGCTTGATATCGAGCGCCTGCCCGGCGAATCCCTGCCCGCACCACCGCCGCAACACAATCTGCTGGCCGCGCTGCGGACATGCACCGAGCGGCTGGCGTCCTGCACTGACCTGGAGAAGCTGCTATCGGAAACCCTGTCCTGCCTCGACCGCCAGTTCGGCATCCATCACACCATGGTGCTGATGCTCGATGAGGCAAGCCAGCGCCTGTACACGGTGGCCAGCCAGGGCTACGAGGAATCCGGCGTCGGCTCCGAAATCCCTCTCGGGCAAGGCGTGATCGGCGTGGCCGCGCGCGAAGGTACGCCGATACGCATCGGCCATATGAATTCCGAATACGCATACAGCCGCGCGATCCGCGAAAGCACGGCGCACAGCGATTGGGCCGGCGCGCTGGAAACCGAGATTCCGCTGCCGGGCCTGCGCGAGTCGCGCAGCCAGCTCGCGGTGCCCATCCGCGCATCGCAGCGCCTGCTTGGCGTGCTCTATGTCGAAAGCCCACGCGACCTGCGTTTCACGTACGACGATGAGGATGCGCTGGTCAGCCTGGCGGGTCAGCTCGGCATGGCGATGCATCTGTTGCAGCAGGCTGCAGAAAGCAGCGAGGATGCGCCGTCCGCGTCCGCAGATCCTGCCCCGACCAAGGGATTGCCGCTGGTGATTCGCCACTTTCCGGAAAACGACAGCGTATTTCTTGGCGACGATTATCTGATCAAGGGCGTTGCCGGTTCGATCTTCTGGACCTTACTGCGCGATTACGCCGACAAGCAACGTACCGAATTCACCAACCGCGAACTGCGCCTGGATTCCCGCGTGCGACTGCCCGACGTGAGCGACAACCTGGAGGCCCGCCTGATCCTGCTCGGCAAGCGCTTGATTGAACGCAATGCCGCGATCCGGATCGAGAAAACAGGGCGCGGTCGTTTCCGCCTGCGTGTGGATCGTCCGATACGCCTGTCCGAAGCCTGATTCATCCGCATGCCGCCCGCACCTTTTTCCCCGCAGTTTCCCTTCCGTTGCCTGCAGGTTGTTGAAATCCGGACAGGATTTCGCCGGCAGGCACCCGGCAATTCCTAAAACTTCATTCAATAAATCTTAAAAAAATCTTAAGCCCGAAAACCGCCGTTTTTTTTCGCTGCGCTGCACAGTAGACTTCGTCCGCACATCAGTTTCAACACTCTTGATGAAGGACGATCATGACGCAACACTCCAACGGCAACAGCCCGGTATCCATGCTGGAATGCATGATGCTGATCCGGGCATATGAAGAAAAACTCGCCGCGCTGCAAGCCACCGGCATCGCCGGCACCTGCACCTCGGTCGGACAGGAAGCCTCCGCGGTTGGCGTGGTGCGCGCACTGGGTGCGGACGACCGCATCCTGACCAACCATCGCAGCGCCGGTCACCTGCTGGCGCGCGGCGCCGATCCGGGGCGCCTGCTGGCGGAAGTGATGGGCCGCCGCACCGGCTACTGCAAAGGCAAGAGCGGTTCGCTGCATATCTCCGCCAAAGAGCATGGCGTGATACTGACCTCCACCATCGTCGGCGGCGAATTGTCGCTGGCCACCGGCGTCGGCCTCTCCATGTCCATGCTTGCGCAGGACGGCATCGTCGCCTGCTTTTTCGGCGACGGCGCAGCGTGCGAAGGCATCTTTCATGAATCGCTGAACCTGGCGAGCATGTGGAATCTGCCGATCCTGTATGTCTGCGAAAACAACCAGTGGCAAGCCTATGTGCATCGCAACGAAACCATGGCGGTCGACCATATCAGCGACTGGGCTCGCAACTATGCAATGGAAAGCCGCACGGTCGACGGCAACGACGTGGAAGCGGTGCATGCCGCGACCATCCATGCAATTGCGCGCATACGCGAGTCGGGCAAGCCCTTCCTGCTCGAAACCTATACCTACCGCCTGCGCGGACACTTCGAGCCGGACGATCAATCGTATGTCGATCCGCAAGAACTGGCGGCATGGCGCGCCAAGGATCCGATCGCATTGATGCAGGACCGCCTGCTGCAGCGGGGAACGCTGAGTCAGGCGGATATCGCGCGCATGGAACAACGCGCCGCCGCCGTCATCGAGCGCGCCGCTGCGTTTGCCGCCGATTCACCCTTCTCCGAACTGTCCGAACTGACCACCGATGTCTACGCATGAGGAGTAACGCCATGTCTCAAATCACCGTCACTGAAGCCGTCACGCAAGCGCTGGCCGAAGAAATGCGGCGCGACCCGCGCGTCGTCATGTTCGGCGAAGGCGTCGCCACCAAGCGAACCGATCTCCTGAACGAATTCGGACCGCGCCGCATCCGCAACACGCCGCTGGCCGAAGGCATCATCGCCGGAACTGCAGCCGGCGCCGCGGCCACCGGCTTGCGTCCCGTGGTCGACCTGCTGTTCGCACCCTTTCTCTGCTTTGCGATGGATGAAATCGTCAACAGCGCCGGCAAGCTGCGCTACATGTCCGGCGGGCAGTTCTCCTTCCCGATGGTGGTGATCGCCATGACAGGCGGCGGCTGGACCATAGGCGCGCAGCACAACCACAACCTGGAAGCCTGGTTCGTGCACAGCCCGGGATTGAAAGTGGTGATGCCCTCCAACGCAGCCGATTTCAAAGGGCTATTGAAAGCCGCGATCCGCGACGACAATCCCGTGCTGTTCTTTGTCGATATGCCGCTCACGCACGTACCCGGTGAGGTCCCCGAAGACGAGCATGTCGTACCGCTGGGGAAGGCAGCCGTCGCGCGCGAGGGCTCGGACCTCACGATCGTCAGCTACGCAAAGATGGTCGGCACCTGCATCCAGGCGGCCGGGCAACTGGCGCGATCCGGCATCTCGGCGGAAGTGATCGACCTGCGTTCGCTCAAACCGCTCGATGAAGATGCCATCCTGCGCTCCGTTCGCAAGACGGGCCGTCTGCTGGTGGTCCACGAGGCCGGCCGCATGTGCGGGGTTGGCGCCGAGATCAGCGCGATCGTCGCGGAACACGCATTGACCTCCCTCAAGGCGCCGGTGCTGCGTCTCACCAGCCCGGATACGCCGGCGCCGTCCAGCTATGTGCTGGAGCAGGCATTCATGCCGCAAGTGCAGGACGTCGTCGCCGCAGCGAACAAGCTCATGGGAAGAAGCCAGCCGCATGCGCTGGAACCCGAAGCACAGACCGTTTGATTTTCAACAGAGAGAAACCATGCAAACCAGCTTTCAGACCCCGCAAAAATCACTTTCACCTGTCGGCATTATTTGGCTGAGGATGGCAGTCCTCTACTTGATTGTCGGCGTGGCCCTCGGTATCGCGATGGGCGCCAGCGAAAACTTCACGCTGCGCCCGGTGCACGTGCACGTCAACCTGCTCGGATGGGCCACCATGGCGCTGGCAGGCCTCGTGTATAGCGTGTACCCGCACGCAGGCATAAACCGGCTGGCGAAGCTCCATTTCTGGATGACCAACCTCTCGCTGCCGGTAATGACGATCGCCCTGACTTTGCTGTTGCTGGGTCAGCGCGCCGCGATTCCCGTCCTGGCGGCATCGGAAATCGTGGCGGCGCTCGGCATCGTGATTTTCGCGTTCAATATTTTTCTTAATCTAAAGAAAAACTGAGCATGCTGCTGTCGCAATTCCGGGAATCGCGACAGCATACGGTCATGCCGCGGCGAGGCAATGCTCGGATCGCGCGGCGACCGCTGTTGCGGGAAGCAGTTCGACATGCATGGCACTTTGCAAGGACGGAATGGAGCCGCCCGCCCGGTATTGGAAACTCACGTGCAGAACATCGCCGGCGAGCACCTGCACAGGCGTAGCCAGCGGCAACACCAGGTAGTGATTGAGCCAGTCGATCGTCGTTCCCTGCTCCATCAGCACCGCGAGGATGTTCTTGGTAATGAAGCGCAGAGCGTTGACCGTGCCCGCCTGCGTCATCGTGAACGCACCTTGCCACTGAATCGCGATATCGCAGGGCTGGTTGAAATCGAGAATACTGTAGACAGCGGGCGCAGCGAATTCGCTGCTGCCCGGCGAGATCGCGGCGGGTTCCTGGAACTGCACGATCGGCGCGTGATAACCCTCGAAGCAATATTCCTGGCAAAGTGGCTGAACTGCCATGATGGCAGCTTCCGGAATGAACACCGGCAGTTTTCCGCCAAAACGCTCGCGGTAGCGCCGCTTGAAGGACTCGATCATTTCGACTTGCTTTTCGCGCAGCATGGCCACGTGAATCATTTCACAAATGACAATGTCCACCGGCTCGGGCGGCAAGTACTCGAAGGCATCGGCGTGAATCACCTCCACCTTGTGACCTTCCCGGTTATGAGAAAGCAGGCGGCGCGCCTCGGTAACGAGATCCGGATTGAATTCCACGCACCACACCTTTTCCGCCTTCGCCGCGGCGAACCATGACAACACGCCGGTTCCGCCGCCCAGCTCCAATACTTTCGCGCCGGGAAAGACCGCGTGTTCGATCGCTGCCTTGAATCCCTGCATGCGACGACCATCCATCAGCATGTTGTGGTGGTAGTGCAAAGGGATGAATTGCCCCAGATAGCAGCTCTCGATTTCGCGTTCGGTCAGCATGTGCGTGGTCCTGTTGATGTGCTCTGTGTGCGGCTGTTCAATTCGACATAAAATACGGTCGGCGCGGATCGTTTGCGACGCTGCAGCGCCTGCTCTGCCAACCGAACCATGCCATTATCGTTTTGTTGGCGGGAAGCAAAGCTGCGAGCTGCACTTGATTTGTCAACTTGTTTACGCGTTTAGCACTTGGTACGGGACTTGCATGGTTATTCTTGACCTGGCTCAATTCGGAGCCCGATGAGAAAGCCCTAAAGATGAGAACCGAAACCGAGCACACCATGATTCTGCATCGCCTCAACCCCGGTAAAATGAACCAGCCTGTCCCGTTTCCAAAACCGAGTCCGGTCAACGTGCAGGAACTGCGCGCGCGCTGTTCCGCGTGCAGCATGCATCAGCTCTGCCTTCCCATGGGCCTGCAACTGCAAGACATGGACAAGCTCGATCAGATCATCGGCCGTCGACGCAAGGTGCCGCGCGATGGACACCTGTATCGCGTGGGCGATCCTTTCACCAATCTGTATGCGATTCGTCTCGGGCACTTCAAGACGCATCAAATCAATCCGAGCGGCGATCAGCAGATTACCGGCTTCCAGATGGCGGGCGAACTGCTCGGAATGGATGCAATCAGCACCGATCGCCACCATTGCAATGCGATTGCGCTGGAGGACAGCGAAGTCTGCGAAATTCCATTCTCGCGGCTGGAATCCCTGTTCGGTGAAATGCCGACGCTGCTGCATCATTTCCACCGCATGATGAGCCAGGAGATCACGCGTGAGCAAAGCGTCATGCTCTTGCTGGGAAACATGCGTGCAGAACAGCGCTTCGCAGCCTTTCTGAGCAACCTGTCATCGCGCTATTCGGCCCGCGGATACTCTTCCACCAGCTTCCAGCTGCGCATGACGCGCGAAGAGATCGGCAATTACCTCGGATTGACGATCGAAAGCATCAGTCGTCTGCTTTCCAAGTTCAAGAAACAAGGCTGGATCAAGGTGAATAACCGCGAACTGGAATTGCTGGATCCCGCCACCCTGAAAGCGGTCGCCGCAGGCACCAAGACTTGCGGCTAGACATTCCGGCCTGACAAAAAGGAAAAAGCCGTAGTACGCCTTGCTTGAAAAGGCTTACTACGGCTTTTTCACATTGGGCGCCAATGCTAGAAAGGCGACCCTTGGTCGTTTGGCGTACTGATCAGATAGTACGTCAACATGCTCGCCAATGCGCAAAACAGCCAGAAGCAGAAAAACCCCAGTGTGTATGTCGCCACGGGCGGCAGATCCATATGCTGGCTGATCGCTGCCAGTTCATGCGGATCGAACAGCGAGAAAAAGAAACCTTCCGCGACTATCGCCACTAAAAACGACGGCCATAAAACGACCATCAGCAGTCGCGCCATCCTCCTACCCTCCTTTCAGCTGAGACCCAATGTACTTCTTGTGTATTGACAAGGTACATCAATTCGGTCTATCAGCACAACATTCCGATTGCAAAAATGTTTCCCGAAACCGGGAAAACCATTCAGGATTGTGAGAACGTTTTCGCTGCATTGTCTTGCTGATCAGGACGCCTCCGCGCGGATTTCGACTTCACGCTCATGCGGCCAGGACCAGACGCCGTTCAGCCGCCAATCGCGCTGCTCGCCTTCCACCAATACTTGCCAACGTGCCATGTCCAGCATCGGCAGCGCTACCGAGAAATTGCCCTGCGCATCCGGCCGAACCTCCAGCCGCATGTCCTTCGACGGCAAGGTGGAGTGCAACAGACTCAGCTCCAGCTTCCTCGCGTCCGGCTGGGCAAGGTTGGAAATCGTTCCGGACAAGATGCCCGCCGCCACGTCGTAGCGGATATTCAACTTCAGGCGCATGGAGGCGGCAACCCGGTCGCGTCGCAGGTCCTGGTTGATCGCCTTGCCTTGCTTGTAATAGTCATCGACGACCAGCGCGTCCTGGCGCGTAAACGCCAGCCACGCGGTATAGGACCCGGCGATGACGACCACCAGCGGCCCGAGCATCAGCAGCCATGGCCACGGATGGCGATACCAGGGCTTGCTGGCGTTGATGCGATTCGAAACAGATGCCGTGCTTTGCATAACAATCTCCAGAACTTGACTAACGCGGTACGATGAATACCGCTTTTTCCTTCACTTCCACACTCTCGTCGTCCAACGCCTCGACCTCGAATGCGATCTTGTTCGACCCGGTGTTGCCCTTGCCGTGCGCTACGCGCACCCGGACCGGCACAGCGCGTGAACCGGTCGCCGGCAGTTCGACTTCACTCGGCGTAGCCAGCGCGATCGACTCGATGCCCGACACGCTGATCTTGTAGCGGTGCGGACGTTCGTCGGTATTCATGATCTGCAAGCGATAGACGTTCTCGATCATGCCGTCTTCCACCTCGCGTCCCATCGCGCCGCGGTCGCGGATCACGTCCACCTTGAGCGGCGTACGCGTCAGCAGCGAGCCGAAGAAGCCTGCCACCACCAGCAGCAAGATGCCGGTGTAGATCAGCACGCGCGGACGCATTGCGCGTTGCCGGATCTGCTTCGGCGTGAAGTGGTTGCGCATGGCGTTATCGGTCGAATAGCGAATCAGGCCGCGCGGAGCGTTGACCTTGTCCATCACCGAGTTGCAGGCGTCGATGCAGGCCGCGCAGCCGATGCAGTCGTACTGCAGGCCGTTGCGGATGTCGATGCCGGTCGGGCAAACCTGAACGCACATCGAGCAGTCGATGCAGTCGCCCAGCGAAGACTTGCCTGCCGTCTTGCTGCGTGCGCCGCGCGGTTCACCACGCTCCTTGTCGTAGGTGATGATCAGCGTGTCCTTGTCGAACATCGAACTCTGGAAACGCGCATACGGACACATGTACTTGCAGACCTGCTCGCGCATCCAGCCGGCATTACCGTAGGTGGCGAATCCGTAGAACAGGATCCAGAACCACTCCCACGGACCCATTCCGAGCGTCATCACTTTCTCGCTCAGCACGTGGATCGGCGTGAAGTAGCCGACGAAGGTGAAGCCGGTCCACAAGGCGACTGCGCCCCAGATCAGATGCTTGGCCGATTTCTTGGCAAACTTGGAAGCGGACATCGGCTGCTTGTCGAGCCGCATGCGGGCACTGCGGGTACCCTCGATCTTGCGCTCGATCCACATGAAGATTTCGGTGTAGACCGTTTGCGGACAGGCGTAGCCGCACCACAGGCGTCCGGCTATCGCCGTAAAGAGGAAGAGCGAATAGGCGCAGATGATCAGCAGCAGCGCAAGATAAATGAAATCCTGCGGCCACAACACGACGCCGAAGATATAGAACTTGCGCGCGCCGAGATCGAACAACACGGCTTGCCGCCCGTTCCATGACAGCCAGGGCACGCCATAAAAAACAAGCTGGGTCAGCCATACGCAGACCCAGCGCCAGTTGGCGTACCAGCCTTTCGCCTCGCGAGGATAAATCTCCTCGCGAGCCTGATACATCCTAATTACCGAAACCTTTGGTGCAGGTTCACTCATCAAATTTCACTCACTACTTGAACCGAATCACTTCTGCGTGACGGTCGATTTGTCGTTGGAGAGGCTCCATACGTAAGCCGCCAGCAGATGGACCTTGCCTTCGCCCAAAAATTCCTTGAACGTCGGCATCGTGTTGGTACGGCCCTTGTTGATGGTCTCCATGATGGTTTCCTTGCTGCCGCCGTACAGCCAGATCTTGTCGGTCAGATTGGCCGAACCGATCGCCTGATTGCCGTGTCCGTCCGGGCCGTGGCATGCCGCGCACGCGCCGAACTTCTCCTTGCCGAATGCGGCCTTGATCGGGTCGTGTGCCGAATTGGACAAGCTCAGCACATAGTTCGCGACGTTTTCCACATCCTTGTCGGAACCGAGTGCAGCACCCATCGGAGGCATCATGCCATTGCGCCCGTTGAGGATGGTCGTCTCGATCGTTTCGGGCGCACCGCCGTACAGCCAGTCATTGTCGGTCAGGTTCGGGAAGCCCTTGTTGCCGCGGGCATCGGAGCCGTGGCACTGCGCGCAATAGGTGAGGAACAAGCGTTCGCCGATTGCATGCGCCTGCGGATCCGCAGCCACTGCCTTGAGGTCCATCTTCTGGTACTTGGCGAAGATCGGACCGAATTCCTGATCCGCCTTTTTCAGTTCTTCCTGGTACGCGCCGGTCGATTTCCAACCGAGCTTGCCCGCATAAGAACCGAGGCCGGGATACAGGAACAGGTAACCGACACCGAACACGATGGTGATGTAGAACATCCACATCCACCAGCGTGGCATCGGATTGTTCAGCTCGGCCAGTCCTTCGTCCCAGCTGTGGCCAGTGGTTTGCATCTCTTTTCCGTCGCCGGAAACCACCACCTTGGCCTTGGATTGCGCCCACAACAGGATCGCGCATCCCGCGATGCCGAGGATAGCCAGCATCGCGATGTAGACGCTCCAGAATTCACTTGTAAAGTCTGCCATTTTTTATTTCTCCGAAACTTGGATATCCTTTTCATCGGCGAACGGCAGATTGGCTGCCGCTTCGAAGTCTGCGCCGCGGCGCGAGCTGTATGCCCAGAGGACAATACCGATGAAGGTGAGGAAGCTCAGCACGGTGAACAAGCTGCGTGCATCGAGAAACATGCCTTCTAAGTCCATGATTACCTCGCAGACTTGATCAGGATGCCCATGCCTTGCAGGTAGGCGATCAACGCATCCTGCTCCGTCTTGCCTTCCAGTTCCTTGGGTGCTGCCGCGATCTCTTCATCCGAATAGGGATGGCCGAGCTTGCGCAGCGCGCGCATCTTCGGCGCCACCGATGCCGGATCGAGCTTGGTCGTTGCGAGCCACGGATAGCCGGGCATGTTCGACTCCGGCACGACGTCACGCGGATTGTTCAGGTGCGTGCGATGCCATTCGTCGCTGTAGCGGCCACCCACGCGCGCCAGATCCGGGCCGGTACGCTTGGAGCCCCACTGGAACGGACGGTCGTAGACGAATTCGGAAGCGACCGAATAGTGGCCGTAACGCTCGGTCTCGGCACGGAACGGGCGGATCATCTGCGAGTGGCAGTTGTAGCAACCTTCACGCACGTAGATGTCACGTCCGGTGAGGCGCAACGCGGAATACGGCTTCAGTCCCGCGACCGGTTCCGTGGTCGATTTCTGGAAGAACAACGGCACGATTTCAGCCAGGCCGCCGACGCTCACCACCAGCACGATCAAGATGATCAGCAGCCAGGGGTTCTTCTCAATCCATTCATGTGAAAATTTCATTCCTTGCTCCTTGATTCAAGCGTGTGCGGCGACTGAGGGGATGCGCGCGGTAACGGGCTTGCCGTCGCGCACAGTCATGAACGTGTTGTAGGCCATCATTACCATGCCGGCCAGGTACAGCAGTCCACCGCTGAAGCGAATCACGTAATACGGGAAGGTCGCCTTGACCGATTCCACGAAGGTGTAGGTCAGCGTGCCGTCGGAATTGACCGCGCGCCACATCAGGCCCTGCATCACACCGGCAATCCACATCGAGGCGATGTACAGCACGATGCCGATGGTAGCCACCCAGAAGTGCACTTCGATCAGACGCTTGCTCCACATCTCGGTCTTGCCGGACAGGCGCGGAATCAGGTAGTAGATCGAGCCCATGGTGATGAAGCCGACCCAACCCAGCGCGCCGGCATGCACGTGGCCGATGGTCCAGTCCGTGTAGTGCGACAACGCGTTGACGGTCTTGATCGACATCATCGGACCTTCGAAGGTCGACAT
Organism: Noviherbaspirillum sp.; assembly: GCF_035254865.1. Taxonomy (GTDB): domain Bacteria; phylum Pseudomonadota; class Gammaproteobacteria; order Burkholderiales; family Burkholderiaceae_D; genus Noviherbaspirillum. Next base: position 216,319 of record NZ_DATFAF010000075.1, on the reverse strand, counting down.
GCCGTAGAAGGACAGCGACACGATCAGGAACTTCAGGATCGGATCGGTGCGCAGCTTGTTCCATGCGCCGGACAGGGTCATGATGCCGTTGATCATGCCGCCCCAGGAAGGTGCCAGCAGAATCAGGGAGAACACCATGCCGAGCGATTGCGTCCAGTCAGGCAGCGCGGTGTAGTGCAGATGGTGCGGGCCCGCCCACATGTAGGTGAAGATCAGCGCCCAGAAGTGCACGATCGACAGGCGATAGGAGTACACCGGCTTTTCAGCTTGCTTCGGAATGAAGTAGTACATCATGCCGAGGAAGCCCGCCGTGAGAAAGAAGCCCACCGCGTTATGGCCGTACCACCACTGCACCATCGCGTCCTGCACGCCTGCGTAGGCGGAGTAGGACTTGGTCAGCGAAACCGGCATCTCGGCGCTGTTCACCACATGCAGCAGTGCGACCGCGAGGATGAAGCCGCCGAAGAACCAGTTGGCTACGTAGATGTGCGGCACCTTGCGCTTGACCAGCGTGCCGAAGAAGACGATCGCGTAGGACACCCAGACGAGCGTGATCAGAATGTCAATCGGCCACTCGAGCTCTGCATATTCCTTGCCGGTGGTCAGACCCATCGGCAGAGTGATCGCGGCTGCAACGATAACGGCTTGCCAACCCCAGAACGTGAACGCCGCCAGCCCGTCGGAAAACAGGCGGACCTGCGCGGTACGCTGGACCACGTAGTAGGAGGTCGCGAACAAGGCGCAACCGCCGAATGCGAAGATGACCGCATTGGTGTGCAATGGTCGCAAGCGGCCATAAGTTAACCAGGCGATATCGAAATTGAGGGCTGGCCAGGCTAGCTGCGCGGCGATGAAAACGCCGACCAACATGCCCACCACGCCCCACACTACAGTAGCGATCGCGAACTGCTTGACGACCTTGTAGTTGTAGCTAAGTGATGTATCCACGTACGATCTCCCAGGGTTAGTAACATTGATGGGGGCAGGGTATATTTCCGCCCTCTGAAAAACCTTGATGTGAATCAAATTGACTCAAATCAAGTACACCACTCTGACGATAGGGATTTTCGGGTAGTTTTTTAGAATCTTTTTCCTAGCTTTTGGCTGGACAAAAGTGCCCGGAAATTTGCCTGCGGGTCTGACAAAACGGGACGAATCCGGAAGCGCGAGAAGTGGCCGCCGGATGATTTTTACGGCGTGGATCAGGGAAGAAGCAAGCGCTGAGGAGGGATCAGGCGGACCGAGACTTCAGGCCTTCTCGCCGTCGCCTTTTTTTGCGTCATCCGCCTCGGATGCCGCTGCAGGACGATCATCGTCCTGCAGGATGCGCATGCCAGGCCCGACCAGATCGTCGAACTGACCATTGTCCGACGCAGCGAAGAAGATCCAGATCGCGGCGAACACCACGACAATGCTCAGGGGGACGAGGAGATAGAGAGCTTCCATGGTTTCCTTGCACCGTCACGCGGCCTGGTTGTTGAGATGCGCAACGGCGGCTTGCGGCGTGGACGCCCCGCGCGGCACGCGTCGCAAGCGCAATGCATTGACGACAACGATTGCCGAGCTCAGCGACATCCCGATGCCCGACAGCCAGGGATTGAGCAGGCCCAGCGCCGCTGCGGGAATCGCGATGAGATTGTAAACGCTGGCCCACGCCAGGTTCTGCTTGATGACCGACATGGTCTTTGCGGCAGCCGTGTTGGCGTCCCAGATCGCGGAAAGCCGGCCGGACAACAAGACCGTATCGGCATGCGTCTGGGCCAGTGCCGCGCCGCTGCCCATGGCAAAAGAGACATCGGCCACGCGCAATACGGCCGCATCGTTGATGCCATCGCCGACCATCGCAACCACTGCCCTCTCCGCCTGCAGGCGCTGGACGAATTCCAGTTTCTGGTCCGGCAGGAATTCGCCGTAGGCGAGCGGAATGCCCAAATCCCTGGCCACGCGCTGCGTCACCGCCTGTTGATCGCCGCTGAGCAGGATGACCTGCTTGCCGGCAGCCTTGAAATGATCGACCACCTGCTTCGCATCGCTGCGCACTGCATCGGCCAGATCGAAACGCGCGAGCCACCCTTGGGCGCAACCGAGATAGACCGGTGTCAGACTGTCATCCGATGCAAGCGGTGCGGAGGAATTCGTCAGCTGCGCGACGAAAGCCGCCGAACCCAGGCGATAGCGCATGCCGCCCATGACACCTTCCAACCCCTGGCCGGCGGTGTAATGCAAATCGCTTGCGCTGCTTCCGTCCGGCGCCACGCCTGTTGCGCGCGCCGCTTCCAGTATGGCCAGCGCAAGCGGGTGCGCGCTCGACGCTTCCAGGGCGGCGGCAAGTTGCAGGCAATGCTCGATCGCTTCGCCGCCCAGAGGGGCGATGTGGCGCAGCGCCGGCTTGCCGGTCGTGAGCGTCCCGGTCTTGTCGAAAATGATATGCGTGGTGCGATACAGGGTTTCCAGCACATGCGGCTGCACCACCAATACGCCCTGCCGGACAAGGCGGTCGGTGGCAGCTGCCAGCGCGCTCGGCGTAGCAAGCGATAGTGCACAGGGACACGACACCACCAGCACGGCGACGGCGATCGGCCAGGCGCGCGACGGATCGACCCATTGCCACACGCCGAAGACAACCAGCGCGAACAGCAGCAATGCGGCAACAAACCAGCCGGCCACTTTGTCGGCCCACAATGCCAGTTGCGGCTTGGCCTGCCCTGCCCGCTCGATCAGCTTGACCAGCATCGACAAGGTGCTTTCGCGCGCGGACTTGCAGACCTGCACAACGATTGCCTGGGTGGCATTGACCGCACCGCCGGGCAGCAGATCGCCCACGGATTTCGCTTGCGGATGGCTCTCGCCGGTGAGCAGGGAAAAATCGATCGCGCTTGATCCTTCGACAATCATGCCGTCGGCAGGAATCGCTTCACCGGGCTTGACCAGCACCATGTCACCTTCGGCAAGCTGCGATGCGGCCACCACTTCGGTCGTACGATCGGCGGGAAAGCCGGCCATGCGCGCCGCCGACGCCGGCAATGCGTGCTGCAGCTTTTCCAGCGCCGATGCCGCCTTGCGCCTGGCCATCAGCTCCAGATAGCGGCTGCACAAGAGCAGGAAAATGAACATCGTCACCGAGTCGAAATACACATCGCCCTTGCCGCTGATGGTGGATGCGACGCTGCCGATGAATGCCGCGGCAATGCCGAGCGCAACCGGCACATCCATGCCGAGCGCGCGTGCCTTCAGATTCGACCACGCGCCCTTGAAGAACGGCAGTGCCGAATAGAACACCGCCGGCAGGGTCAACAGCAGGCTGGCCCAGCGCATCAGCGCCTCCATGTCGGCGTCCATCGTGCCATCGGTGGCGAGATAGACCGGCACCGCATACATCATGACTTGCATCATCGACAATCCGGCGATGAAGAGCTGCCGGAACATCTTCTTGCCCGCGCGCTGCAATTGCTCGCCATGGCGGACTGCATCGTACGGATAGGCGGCGTAACCGACCTCGCGCACAGCGCGCAGGATGTCGCTCGGCTTGCAACTGTCTTTTTGCCAACGCACGTGAAGCCGCTCGGTGGCGACATTCAGGTTGATGTTTTCGATGCCGCGCACGTGCGTAAGCCGGCGTTCGATCAGCCACACGCAGGCGGCGCAACGAATCCCGTCGATGGAAAACACCGCTTCGCAGCTGTCGCCCTGCGCGTTCGCCGAACCGGAAAACTGCTCCAGCACTTCGGGCGCGTCGTACAGGCGCAGCTCTTCGGGAATGAGTGCGTCCTTGTCGGCCGGAGTGGAATAGCCCTCGCGCGTGGTGTAGTAATCGGTCAGGCCACTATCGACGATAGTCTGCGCGACGGCTTCGCAGCCGGGGCAGCACATCGCACGCGGCACACCGGCGATCGTGACGCGCCAGTGCGAACCGGAGGGCACCGGCAGGCCGCAGTGGAAACACGGCTCGGCAACCGACGACATGGTCGCAGCCATCAATGCGCTCCGTGGGAAAAGCTCTGCGGCGTGATGCATACCGCGTCGAGCCAGCCCAGCGACAAACCGTTGGCGGCGCGCACCAGCCCGATCAGGCCGAAGGCCAATACCAGCATGCCGCTCGCCACGCGCACCCAGCGCTTGCGCGTCCAGGCCTGCAGGCGCGCGCCCAGCATGCCCATGGTCAGCAGCACCGGCAAGGTTCCCAATCCGAAGGCAAACATGACCATTGCGCCGGAAAGCGCCGAGCCGCTGAGCATGGCGGTCAGCAGCACGCTGTACACCATGCCGCACGGCACCCAGCCCCATAATCCGCCGAGGGCGAAGGCTTTTGCCGCACTGTCAACGGGAAGCAGATGCTTCATCAATGGTTGCAATTTGCGCCACAGCACTTGCCCCACCGCTTCGAGCTGCGCGAGGCCGCGCCAGACATCCATCAGGTAAAGGCCGAGCGCGATCAGCATCAGGTTGGCCAGCCAGTAGCCGCCGATCTGCAGCGAGGAGACGAAGGAAAAAGTGCGCACGCCCTGCGCAACGCCGCCGGCGATGGCGCCGGCAATGGCATAACTGGCAATGCGTCCGGTGTTGTAGGCGACGACGCGCATGGCGTCGTCAAGCACGGCCGCGTGCGCCACGGCGCCGGAGCCATTGGTCACGGCGACCGGAAACGGACGCCGCTTCGAAGCGACCGAAAACGCGCTCACGATCCCGCCGCACATGCCGATGCAATGCACGCCGCCAAGCAAGCCGATCAGGAAAACGGAGATTAAATGCAAATCTGTCACTGGATGAGAAATGCGAGCCCGGACAGGGAATGGGTCCGGGCGGGAGCCTGCCGCCGCAAAAAAGCGACAGCTTACATCAGATCGTCCTGGAGTACCGCAAGCGCTCGACTTTGGCTTCCTGCTTGGTATTCAGGTAGCGGTCGAACACCATGCAGATATTGCGGATCAGCAGACGGCCCTTCGGAGTCACGGTCAGCCATTCGGCATCGATGCTGAGCAAGCCGTCGGCCTCCAGCGCGCGCAGCTTTTCGATTTCGGCGGCGAAATACGCGGTGAAGGTGATCGGATAGGCCAACTCGAGCGAGCGTATGGACAATTCGAAATTACACATCAGCATCTGGATGATGATCCGGCGCAGCAGATCATCGACGCTCAGCTTGATGCCGCGCGCGATCGGCAGTTCGCCCTGCTCCAGGCGCTCGTAATAGGCTTCCAGCGTCTTTTCATTCTGGCTATAGGTAGACCCGACAGCGCTGATGGCAGAGACGCCGCAGGAAACCATTTCCGCTTCCGCATGGGTGGAATAGCCCTGGAAATTGCGATGCAGGCGCCCTTGGCGCTGCGCGATGGCCAGGTCGTCATTCGGCTTGGCGAAGTGATCCATGCCGATGTATACGTAGCCCGCATCGGTCAATCGCCTGATGCTCAGGGCGAGCATGTCCAGCTTGGTCTCCGGATGCGGAAGGTCCGCTTCCGCGATGCGGCGCTGGGGCTTGAACAGATGCGGCAAATGCGCATAGTTGTAAAGCGAAATGCGATCCGGATTCGCCGCGATCACCTTGCTCAGGGTCTGGCCCATCGTGATCAGATTCTGCTTCGGCAAACCGTAGATCAGATCGACGCTGATGGAGCGGAAACCCGCATCGCGTGCAGCCTGCATCACGGATATAGTCTGCTCTTCCGGCTGGATACGGTTGACGGCTTTCTGCACGTCGGGGTCGAAATCCTGCACACCAAGGCTGATGCGATTGAAGCCCTGCGCGCGCAGCGAATGCACACGCTCCGGCGACACCGTCCGCGGATCGATCTCGATCGAATATTCGCCGGCATCATCCGTTGCGAAGCGAAACCACTTGCGGATGTGCGCAAGCAGATCGGCCATTTGCTCGTCGGAGATATAGGTTGGTGTGCCGCCGCCGAAGTGCAATTGCTCGACATGATTCATCGCTGCAAACAACTTGCCCTGGATGTCGATCTCGCGCTTCAGATAGGTCAGGTACTCGTCGGCCTTGCTGCGATTCTTGGTGATGATCTTGTTGCAGGCACAGTAGTAGCAGAGCTTGTCGCAGAACGGAATATGCACATAGATCGACAGCGGGTTGCGTGCTCCCATTGCCCGCACACCGTTTACGGCCTGCAGATAATCGCCCACGCGGAAGTCTTCCGTGAAGCGGTCTGCGGTCGGATACGATGTATAGCGCGGCCCTTGCTGGCTCAACTTGCGAATCAAGCCTGCATCGAAGAGCACTGAAGGTGTAATGGGAATTGCGCTTGCCGGTACTGCCATAGTTCACTCCTGCTGTCGCACGCCCCGAGATGGGGCGCTCCTAGACTCGGTTGCAGTGTACGTTTGGGGTACAAAGCGACACCTTGATCTATGTCAAAATGCCCGGACTTGGATCGTACAGTCATTCTTTTGTCAAGTGGAGTGTGCCATCACGTTGCTGTTACTGTACTTGTGCTTCTTGCTTGACAGTTGAACACTGCACAGGATGACCAAGAGGGTCGGTGTCGTGAAAAGCGACGACATGATCGACATCCAGCCGAATACCGATCTGCTCGCCTATGGCATGATTGTGGTGACTCGGCACAAGTGAGAGCACTTGCGCTCCGCTTGGCAGCTTCAGCGTGTACAGGAATTCCGCACCGCGAAAGGCCTTGGCGACGACTTCCGCCTTGAGTCCGCTGGCGTCATCATGAGTCACGTCGTCCGGTCGCAACAACACGCTGACGCGACAGTTTAAACACTGCCCAACCTCTTCCGCCAATGCCGTGCTCGAGAGCACGCCCAGCTCAATGCGTATGTGGCCGGCGTCGAGCACTTCACCGGGCAGGAATGCGCCCTGCCCGATGAAATCCGCGACAAAACGGTTGGACGGCTTGTGATACAGGTTATACGGCGTATCCCATTGCTGGATGTGCCCGTTGTGCATGATGCCGACTTCATCGGCCATCGCAAATGCCTCATGCTGGTCATGCGTCACAAGAATCGCAGTGGTTCCCTCCGCTTTCAAAATACTGCGAACGTCCGACGCCAGTCGCTCGCGCAGGTCGACATCGAGGTTGGAAAAAGGCTCGTCCAGCAAGAGCAGTCGGGGACGGGGTGCCAATGCGCGCGCCAATGCCACGCGCTGTTGCTGCCCGCCAGACAATTGATGCGGAAACTTCCCTCCCTCGCCGGCAAGGTCGACCATTGCCAGCAGCTCCGACACGCGCGAATGGCGTTGCTCGGCACGGTCGCCGCGCAATCCAAATGCGATATTGTCAGCCACGCTCAAATGGGGAAACAAGGCGTAGTCCTGGAACACCATGCCGACACGACGCTGTTCCGTGGGCATATGCGTATGCGGATCGCTGACCACCTTGCCGTCAAGCCGGATCGTGCCGCCACTGACTTGCTCGAAGCCTGCGATGCAGCGCAGGACAGTCGTCTTTCCGCAGCCGGACGGGCCGAGCAGACAACCGATTACGCCCGGCATCAGGTGGAATGACAATCCATCTACGACGCGATGGCGATGGTAGGCATAGGAAATGTTCTGGAGATCAAGCAGCGACATGACGAATATCAACAAGAAGGTGAGACAATTATAATTCTCATTTTCATTCAAAAGCCTATCGTGCTGAAACAGGGACTCATCTTCGGAACTTCATCGCGCAAATCCGATGTGTCGAGCTTAAGAGTGATAGCACTTATTGTTGCCTTCCTGATCCTGATTCCGATCCTGGCGATCGCCGCCAATCTCCTGATGAGCGGTTCCAGCGACACTTGGCGCCATCTCGCGGCCACCGTGCTTTCCTCCTACATTGCCAATACGCTCATACTGTGCATCGGCGTGTCTGCGGGAGCGATCCTTATCGGCACATCAGCCGCCTGGCTGGTCAGTATTCACGAATTTCCCGGGCGGCGTGTCTTCGAATGGGCGCTGGTATTGCCACTCGCGGTGCCAACCTATGTGATGGCTTATACCTATACCGATTTGCTGCAATTTGTCGGCCCGGTACAGTCGTGGTTACGCGAAAGCTTCAACCTGAAGCCCGGCCAATACTGGTTCCCGGATATACGCACGATCGGCGGCGCCGTTGTCATCTTCGTGTTCGTGCTTTATCCCTACGTCTATCTGCTGGCACGCACCGCTTTTCTGGAGCGTGCGACCGGCATGCTGGAGGTCGGACGTTCACTGGGGCTGGGACCATGGCAAAGTTTCTTCCGCATCTCGCTGCCGCTGGCGCGGCCGGCGATCGCCACCGGGGCTTCGCTTGCGCTCATGGAAACGCTGGCGGATTATGGGGCAGTTTCTTATTTCGGCGTGCCGACTTTCACCACCGGCATTTACCGGGCCTGGTTCTCGCTTGGCGACCGGGTCGCTGCTGCACAGCTTTCCGCCGCGCTGCTCGGCTTTGTCGCCCTGGTGCTGCTGACAGAGCGCATCACGCGGGGGCGGGGGCGCTTTCATAACACAACCGCGCGCAATCGCCCTCTTCCCGGACATCAACTGTCCGGCATAAAAGCGGTCGGCGCAGTACTGGTCTGCCTGCTGCCGCTGATGATCGGTTTCCTGATACCGGCCGGTACATTGCTCCACATGGCGCTCACCAGCGGCGACGCGCAGTTCGGGGAACGCTTCTTGCGCCTTGCGCGCAACAGCTTCGTGCTTGCCGCCATCTCAGCCGCGGTTGCCGTGGCCATTGCCGTGCTGCTTGCGTACGCTGCCCGAGGGGCGCGGCACATCATGTCATCGCTCGTCAATCGCGTCGTCGGCCTGGGTTACGCATTGCCAGGTTCGGTAATCGCGGTGGGCGTCCTGATACCCGTGAGCCGCCTCGACACCTGGCTGGCCTCGACTGTGCAGGAAATCACCGGCCACAATCCGGGCCTCGTCCTCACCGGGGGAATCGCTGCACTGATCTATGCCTATCTGGTCCGCTTTCTGACAATGTCCTTGCAAACAGTGGAAGCCAGCCTGTCCAAGATCACGTCATCCATGGATGACGCCGCGCGTTCACTTGGCTCTGGGTACGGCGAAACGCTGCAGCGGATTCATCTGCCCCTGTTGCGCGGCAGTCTGCTCACTGCCGCACTCCTGGTATTTGTCGAGGTGATGAAGGAGTTGCCTGCGACTCTGGTGATGCGCCCGTTCAATTTCGATACGCTGGCAACTCAAGCCTATACATTGGCATCGGACGAACGCCTGGCCGAAGCCTCGACCGCCGCATTATCCATTGTCGTCGTCGGTGTCCTGCCGCTGATGTTGGTTTCGCGCGAGATCGCCCGCAGCAGACGTTCACAGTAAAAAAAGGGGGCAGCGCCCCCTGATACTTTGTATCGGACAATCCGCTTTTTTACTTCCAACCTGCCCTGTCGTAGATTTTCTGCACTACTGCCTGGTTCTTCGTCAGTGCACCGACATTGATCGTTTCGGCCTTGAATTTGCCTAGCGATTCCAAGGCCGGATTCTGGGTCTTAACGTTCGGCACGACCGGCCATTCGTTATTGCCATCCGCAAAATAGACTTGCGCCTGGTCGGATGCAAGGTACTCCAGGAACTTGACGGCCGCCTCCTTGTTGGGCGCATTTTTTAACATGCCGCCACCGGAGATGTTGATGTGCGTGCCGGTGGTCTTCTGGTTAGGCCAGACGACGGTGACCGCTTCCATCACTTTCTTGTCTGCGGGTTTCTCCGAGCGCATCAGACGCGCGACATAGTATGAGTTGGCTATGGCAACGCCGCATTCGCCTGCAGCGACTGCCTTGATCTGGTCGGTATCACCGCCCTTCGGTGCACGCGCGAAGTTCGCCACGACGCCCTTGGCCCATTCCTCGGTTTTTTGTTCGCCGTGGTGTTCTACCATCGCGGCGCCGAGCGAGAGATTGTAGGGATGCGAACCGGAACGAGTGCAGACCTTGCCTTTCAGCCTGGGATTGGCCAGGTCTTCGTAGTTCTGGGCATCAGCCGGATTGACCGCAGTCTTGTTGACCACGATGACACGCGCACGCGTCGAAAATGCATACCAATCCTTCGTATGCAAATTCGCGGGAATGCGTGTTTCCAGCACCTTGGAATTGACCGGCGCGAACAGGTTAAGCTCCTCGGCCTTGGCCAGGCGCGCCGCATCGACCGTCAGGAACACATCGGCCGGGCTGTTTGCGCCTTCATTCTTGATCCGCTCCAGCAACTCGTTCTCGCCAGCTTCGATGCGATTGACCTTGATACCGGTTTGCTTGGTGAAGTTGGTGTAGAGCGCTTCATCGGTCTGGTAGTGACGGGCAGAGTAAAGATTGAGCACCTTTTCCTGTGCGTGCCCAGTGCTGGCGACCGCAATGCATAGAGCGAGCGCCGTGCCGATTTTCATCTTAGCCATCATTTACATCCAAGTAAGAATTAAAGACCGGCTTAGCGTATCAAAACTTCGATCTAAATGCAAATCATTCTCATTATCGATATTTGATCTGCAGGCATTCATTTCAACCATCACGGCCATCAATGCGCGCACGAGTGAGGTATGGCGCATACACTGCAACGTAAAGCAGGAAGGCTGCGCTCCAGCTGGCGGCAGCAATGACAAGCAGCACATCGCGTACGCCGAAGGCATTCGCAGCGGCAAGCAGACGTGCAACGACGCCTGCCTGGATCAGCAGGTACATCAGCGTTTCACTGCGGCCGGCGGCCAGCGGACGTCCAGTATGGCCAAGCGCGGTACGCGTGATCATGCCGATGATCAGGCCGCCCATGGAACCGACAGCCAGCGCGTGGAAGGCCGCACTGGACGTGGCGTACTGCAGTGCCGCCAGCGACAGCAGGAAGAAGCCGACCGCAATCCATGCATACGACACATGAAGAATCCACACCAGCGGCTTGCGCAGCGTGACCTGAGGCTTCCACCCCACCAGGCGCGTCAGTTGCGTGACACTGGCTGCGAAGGTCAGCGCCGCCACCAGCGGTGCCGGCAGATGCGCGATCCATGCCACCGATGCCAGGGCCGTCAGTGCGATGCTGATGCTGTCGCGCTTGGGATTGGTGATCGGCTTTGTGCCCGGAATCCCGTTGGAGGTGAAGCCGGGAATCACTCGCCCACCCATCACCGACTCGATCATCACGACAATCAGAATCGCTGCCTCGACCGGCGCGATCGGCGAAACCGCCAGAATGCCGTTGGCACTCAGGTGGAAAACAATGTTGGCGCAGGTCAGCAGACCGAGCAAAGCCACCAGGAAATAATTTCGCTTGTTGCCCGCACGCTTAAGCACGCGGTAGATCGGCCATGCCGCCAGCGGCAGGAAGGACACGTCCACCACGGCCGCCAGCGCCGGCGGGCAGACCAGCATCGCGAGCCGTCCCGCGAGCCAGAGTCCGGCAAGCGCGGCGAGATGACCGCGGCGCGGTGTCCACAGGCCGGTCCAGTTGCGTCCGGCGGTGAAAATGAATCCGATGATCACAGCCACCGCGAAGCCGAACACCATTTCATGCACGTGCCAGTTGATATTCACATGCAGGCGGCTGGGAGTCAGGCCGAAATAGCCGGCCAGCCAGAGGGGGACGCTGATCGCCGCGAAGGCGGCTGCCAGCAGGTAGAACGGTCGGAATCCGAGACGAAAGAACGGATGATGCGTCAGCGACGACTTCCCTTGTGCCGGTGAGCGCGGCTCTTCAATGGTCAGCAAGGCCATGGCAACCCCCTTTAAAGATTCATATTGGATGAATCTTATATGGCATTGCGCCGCAAATCAACCGTGGCAAGAAAGAATCGTCCGGATTCGCCCAAAAAGCTCAAGTCTTGCGTAAATCCAGCTTCAGCAGTGTTGTGTCGTTTTCAAGAGAGCGCGAGCAAACAAAGCCGAACCCCTGCGCCAGGGCAATCAGCGCCTTGTTGTAGCTGAGGGTTTCGCCCACGATTTCCTGCGTGCCGCGGTCGCGGCAGTATTGCACCAGCTTGCTCATCAACCGCCGTCCGAGCCCCTTCCCCTTGAGATCGGAGCGGATGATGATGGCGAACTCCGCGCTCACGTTGTCAGGATCGAAAATCACGCGCGCCACGCCCAGCGTTTCCGGATGACCTTGTTCGTTTTTCCAGCTTGCGATAAACGCCATCTCGCGGTTGTAGTCGATCTGCGTCATGCGCGCCAATTGCGGATTGGTCAGCTCCCGCATGCGGACGAACATGCGGTAACGCACGTCTTCCGGATCGAGCGCATTGAAAAACTCGATGTGCTGCGGCCCGTCTTCCGGCCTGATCGGGCGCAGCATGACCTGCATGTTCTGCCACGCGATCGTTTCTTCCAGTTCTTCCGGATACGGGCGAATTGCCAAGCGATCCACGCCGCTCTTCCCTGTCGGCTTCACCCCGATGCGTGCATCGAGCGCAATCACGCCGTCGGCATCGGCCAGCAGCGGATTGATATCGAGTTCGGCAATTTCCGGAATGTCCACGATCAGATGCGATATCTGGATCAGGGCGTGGCAGATCGCATCGATGTCCGCCGCGGAACGGTTGCGATAGGCGGCAAGCAATTTCGACACGCGCGTGCGCTGAATCATGTCGCGCGCCAGCACCATGTTCAGCGGCGGCAAACCCACCGCGTGATCGGCGGTTATCTCGACCGCAATTCCTCCTTGCCCGAACAGGATGACCGGACCGAACACCGGGTCCGAGGTCACGCCGATGATCAGTTCGCGCGCGTCGGGGCGCCGCACCATCGACTGCACCGTAAAGCCGCTTAATTGCGCATCCGGGCGCAATTCACGCAGGCGCTTGTTCATCGCCTGGGCCGCAGTGGTGACCGATACGGCATCCTCCAGATCGAGCACCACGCCGCCCACGTCGGACTTGTGCGTGATATCCGGCGACAATATCTTGAGCGCCACCGGGAAGCCGATTTCCTCGGCGCCTTGCGCGGCCTCTTCCACCGTGGCCACCGAGCGGGTTCGTACCACCGGGATGCCATATGCCGCCAGCACTTCCTTCGCCTCCGGTTCCGACAGCATGCCCCGACCGCTGGCGAGCACATTGGTGACGACGGATCGCGCCTTGGCGCGGTCTTCCGAAATGCCGTGCGCGGCCGATGCCGGCACTTCCATCAGCAATGCCTGGTTGCGGTTGTATTGCACGATCTGCATGAAGCCGCGCACCGCCTCTTCGGGCGTGTCGTAAGTCGGTATGCCGGCCTCGGTGAATGCGTTGCGCGCCTGCGCAACGGAATCGCCGCCCAGCCAGCAGGCGAGAATGTTGCGGTTCGCCTTTTTCACGACCGGCGCGACGGCGGCCGCGATGTCGGCGCTCGGAACGATCGCGGTCGGCACATGGATGAACAAGGTCGCGTCGACCTCTTTTTCCCGGAGCATGATTTCCAGCGTTTCGACATAACGCTCCGCCGACGCGTCACCGATGATGTCCACCGGATTGCCGTGCGACCAGGTGTCGGGAAGAATCTGGTCCAGCCTCTGCATCGCCTCGGGCGACAAATTGGCCAACCGGCCCTGCTTGCCGATCAGCGCGTCGGTCGCGAGCACGCCCGGTCCGCCCCCGTTGGTCACGATCGCAAGTCGGTCGCCCCGGATGGGCCTGGAACGGGCCAGCGTTTCCGCCGCGTCGAACAAGTCCATCGTCGTGTAGACGCGCAGCATGCCGGCGCGCCGGATCGCCGCGTCGTACACATCGTCCGAACCGGTCAGCGCGCCGGTATGCGAGGCGGCCGCGCGCGCGCCCTCCGGCGCCCTGCCCGCCTTGATCACCAGGGTCGGCTTGGTACGGGCGGCCGAACGCGCGGCGGACATGAATTTTCGCGCATCCCTGACCGCTTCCATGTACAGCATGATGGCGTGCGTATCCGGATCGCTGGCCAGATAGTCGAGCGTGTCGCCAAAATCGACGTCCGCGCTGTCGCCGAGCGAAATGAATTTCGAGAAGCCGATGCCGCGCGACTTCGCCCAGTCGAGGATGCCGGTCACCATGCCGCCGGATTGCGAGACGAAGGCGATCTTTCCCGGCAGCGCGCCGGTATGCGCGAAGCTGGCATTGAGCGACAGGCCCGGCACCAGCAGTCCCACGCAGTTCGGGCCGAGAATGCGCAGCAGATGCGGCCCGGCCGCGGCCAGCATCAGTTCTTTCATGCTCCTGCCGTGCAGATCCTTGACACCGGAAAGGCCGGCGGTCAGCACGATCGCGGCCTTGGTTCCCAGCTTGCCCAGATCGCTGATGATGACCGGGACGGTTTCCGGCGGCGTGCAGATGACCGCCACGTCGGGCGCGCGCGGCAGATCCTTCACCGCGGCGTAGGTCTTCATTCCGGACAACGTTTCGTACTTCGGATTGACCGGCATGATCTCGCCCTTGAAACCGCCGATGACCAGGTTTTGCAGCACGGTCGCGCCCACGCTGTGCGGCCGGCTGCTCGCGCCGACCACGGCAATGGAGCCGGGTTCGAACAGTGACTTCAGATTTCTGACTGTCATATGCGATTCCTAAGTTGCGCAGAGCCGCCTCACGCGGCTGCTTGTAATCGTCCCGAATGCGTCTCGGCACCGCCAATGCAAAACGACAGTGTAGGCGCTTTGCGGCATGGTGACGACCCGCCTCCATGCCTTCCGAATTCCTGCCCATGACGCGGCGTCGATGCTATGAAACAGCCGCCCGGAAACTTTTGATTTGCATCAAAAATGCCAAAAGTAATAGATCGTGCGTTCGCTTTTCTCTGGACTGGGCTATATCTTGGCCCTACGCTATTACTACTGGTTTTGATACCAATCATGTTTGGCTCATTAAGAAAAGAAGGGGTAACACATGTCCTATAAAACCGTTCTTGTGCACGTCGACAAAGACAAGCATGCAGGCGAGCGCATCGAACTTGCCGCCAAGATCGCCATGAGTGAAGAAGCACATTTGATCGGCGCAGCACCGACAGGAGTTTCGCGGTTTGTCTACCAGTCCCGTTATATTTACGAGGGCGGCGGCATGACGACTCACCTTGAAAACCACATTGAAGAATTGCGCAAGGACGCAAGCGACGCGCTCAAGAACTTTGAAGAGGTCGTCAAGAAAATCGGCGTCCAGTCGTATGAAGCCCGCGCCGTGGACGATGAGGCCGGCGGCGGCGTCAGCCTGCAGGCCCGCTACAGCGACCTGGTGGTGATCGGACAAACCAATCCCGAGGAACCATCGACCACCACCCTTCCCGATTTCCCCGAATTCGTCGTCATGAATTCCGGCCGCCCGGTGCTGATCGTGCCCTACGTCGGACACTACAAGACCGTCGCGAAACGCGTTCTGATCGCATGGGATGCCAGCACCAGCGCAACCCGCGCCGTCACCAGCGCAATTCCGCTCCTGAAGCGCGCGGACAATGTCGACGTGGTCGTCTTCAACGCCGAGTCGAAAGGCGATGCGCATGGCGAGCAACCGGGCGCGGACATCGGTCTCTACCTCGCACGCCACGGCATCAAGGTCAACGTGGTGCGCCAGAAGACCGATATCGACGTCGGCAATGCGCTGCTGTCAATTTCCACCGATCTCGGATCCGACATGATCGTCATGGGCGGTTACGGGCATTCCCGCTTCCGTGAGATCCTGCTCGGCGGCGTCACCCGCACCGTGCTGGAGTCCATGACGGTTCCGGTTTTCATGTCGCACTGATCATTTCTCATCCCGGCGCGCGCAGCAGCTTGCGCGCGCCATCCTTCCCGCCTCCCGTTTCCAGTACCCCGGTTGTGTACGCGCAGCCTCAGTGCTTGCGGTCATTGCCGAAAACTTGATCTTGATCATTTATGCGCGGCACGCCGTTCAATTAGTATCGGCTGATGTGCGGCAATCCGATCGCCGTACATCGCGTCTCACCTCTGCAGCGCGCCTGCTTGTACCACCCATTGTCTTAAACAGAAATAAGGAAGCACCATGCAAACCGAAATCCTGAACGTGACAGGAATGAAGTCCGAAGATTGCACCGAATCCGTCATGCGCGCGATCAAATCCATCGACGGTGTCAGCAACGTCAGCGTGTCGTATCCGCAGAGCCGCGTGATCGTGCAGTACGATGAGGACCAGACAGCCACCCAGGAAATGGCAGCAGTGCTCGCCAAGGTCGGCTACGGTGTGAAGAAAGTCGCGCTGGAAGAGATCGAGTCCTGCGGCGGTTGCTGCGGCAAGTGCGGCGGTTGAGGCCGCACTCCGGACAACGAATTACGGTTGTTTTTCCGAGCCGCCGGCCATGCCATGGCCGACGGCATAGACGGCAGCCTGCACACGGCTCGACAGATTGAGTTTTTTCAGGATGTTCTGCACGTGAATTTTCACGGTGCTCTCCGCGACATCCAGCGTGCGGGCAATGATCTTGTTGCTCTCGCCCCGCGCCAGGCACGCAAGAATTTCCTTCTCCCGCGGCGTCAGCTTGTCCAGATCGGACGGCGGCTCGGGTTTCGCACCGCCTCCCTGCAAGTGCGCCACCAGCTTGGTGGTCATCGCCTCCGCCAGCACCGGTTCGCCGGCGGCTGCACGGCGGATCGCCCGCACCAGGTAATCAGCGTCGATATTCTTGATCAGGTAGCCGCGCGCGCCCGCTTGCAGCGCGGCCTTCAGGTCGTCCGCCTCTTCCGACACGGTCAGCAGGATGACGGCGGTATCCGGGCAGTCCTGCAAAAGCAGTTGCAGCGTTTCCAGGCCGGACATGCCGGGCATGTTCAGGTCGAGCAGCACCACATCCGGCCGCAGTTGCTTGGCGCGCTTGATGCCCTCCACGCCATCCGATGCCTCGCCAACGACAGTGAAGTCGGCGTGGCGTTGCAGCAGCGAGCGTATACCGCTGCGGAACAGGGTATGGTCGTCAACCAGCAGCACGGTGATGGGTTGGGCGGGTGTGTTCATGTTTTATTGTTATTCCAGATCATGCGGCGCGACGCTCTTCCTGCGGCAGTTGCAGCGACACTGTCGTGCCCTTGCCGATTTCAGAACTGACTGCCAGGGATGCGTGAATGCGCTGCGCGCGTTCTCGCATGATGTTGATGCCGACGTGATTCTCCCCTTTCTGGTGTAAAGAATCAAACTGGAAACCGATGCCGTCATCGCGAATGGTCAGCGAAAAATCCTGCCGGTTGTCGAGGCGGATTTCGACGCGTCGCGCCATCGCGTGCTTGCGCACGTTCGACAGCGCTTCCTGCACGATGAACAGCATCTGCAACTGCTGCTCGCGCGAAAATGGCGGACCGTTGCCCTCGGCAATGAATTCCGCTTCGATGCCGGTCTGGCGACGGAATTTGTCCACCGTCGTCTTCAGCGCGCCGAGCAGATCGTCTTCCGCCAGCCGGCTGCGGAAATTCAGCAAGAGTTCGCGCACGTCTTCGTAACTTTCCTGCACGCCTGAGCGCAGTGCCGGAACAATTTCGGCCGCCTCTTCGGTGTTGCCCGAACGCAGCGAGTCGTCCAGCATCTGGATTTGGATGTTCATGAAGGTCAGGCCCTGCGCGATGCTGTCGTGCAGCCCCTGGGCGACCAGATTGCGTTCCTCGGAAATCGCCATTTCGCGCTCGCGCGTCGCAAGCCGCAGGTTTTCAATCGCGATGCCCAGCAATTGCCCCAGCGTTTCCAGCAGCGCCTGCTCGCGCTGGCCGAAAATCTTCGGCTCGCGGAAGTGGAGATTGAAAAATCCGAGATGCTGCTCGTGGGCCTCGATGTGGAACACCGAGATCGTCGCAAAGCCCTCTTTCGCACACAACAGCCCGCGCGACGTATCCGATTCGCGCAAGTCGCGCACGATCGATATCTTTTTCGCCACGGCCTCGCCGCACAGGCAATCTCCCACCTTCATGCATTGCTCGGAGGCCGCGAGACCGGTTGAAATCCCCTTGTGCACGACCATGTGCAGATTGCCATTCTTGTCGTCGAGTACGCGCACGGAGCCGCCGGCGGCGCCGAAATACTTGGTGATGCGCTTCAGGAAACCGTCGCACATCGATTCCAGGGTTTGCGGCCTTTGCAGGAAGGCGGCGCTGTCATACAACAAGCCGAGCTCGCGATTCTGGTCGGCCAGTGCCGCCGTCTTTGTCTGCACCCGCTGCTCCAGGCTGCCGTACAACTCCTCGAGCCGGTCAGCCATGTGGTTGAAGCCGCGCGTGAGCTGACCGAATTCGTCGTTGCTCTCGACTTGAAGACGAACGCTGAAATCCTTTTCCGTCATGCGCTGAATGCCGACCTGCAGTCGATCGATCGGCTCGATAATGAGCAAGAACATCAGATAGATGAGCACGACCGTGCCGCTCAGCGCCATCGCCACCAATGCGAGTTGCGACGAACGCAGCCAGAACGTGCGCAGCTCGCTGTCCCGTTCGATCAACTGCACCAGGGCATCCACTTCGGCAACAAAACTGTCCACTTGCGCCTGATACTTTTGCCAGGCCGTCTGCCTGGCGACACCATTCTGACGCAGCACATCGGTCGCCATCGGGCGCATCGAATGGCTCCAGCGATCCTGGATCACGTGAAAGCCATTCTGAATCCGGGTTGTCGGCGGCAGCAGCAAGG
The DNA here is from genome assembly GCF_035254865.1 of Noviherbaspirillum sp. GTDB lineage: Bacteria > Pseudomonadota > Gammaproteobacteria > Burkholderiales > Burkholderiaceae_D > Noviherbaspirillum. The sequence continues at coordinate 197,837 of NZ_DATFAF010000075.1, read as the reverse complement.
GGCGCTGCGGATCGCCGCGATGCAGGCGGTCGAAGGTCTGTTCGATCGCCTTCAATTCCTGTTCGGTGGCGGGCTGCATGCTTTCCGAACCGGCCTCGTTCACCAGCCGTGCCAGCAACATGCTCAGGCGATAGCTGTGCATGCGCAGCGTGCCGGTTTCATTGATGGCGGCAGAGCTGCCTTCCAATTGCCAGGAAAGCATCAGGGTCGCACCGATCGCGATCAGCGCAAGCAGGAGAAAACCGAGCAGCGCGCCGACAATTTTCGTTGAAAGGCGTTGCCAGGTCGGCAAGAGTGTTTCCAAAGTGATTCCGTCAAGGTACCCAAATGGCCGGCCTCGCTTGCGCCTGGAGAAGGCCCAGGCGGCAATAGGCCGGATTCGCCGGTAGGTGGTGGTGGCCGGCTCCATACGGTTACAGTATAACGGCCTGCTGCACCGGCCGCATTTGCATCTCGCACATTTGCATGCCGATATAAAGCTGGATCCAGGAAAGCACCTGCGCCGGCTTCTGGATGTCGAGCCAGATCAAGCGCTGCCGCACGATGCGCGGCGGCGGCGAATCGGTTGCCACCGCGATGACGTGGCTGTCATGCGGGTAAAGGGCCGGTTCACCGAGGCCGGGGCGATAGATTTCCAGCTTCGGAATCGGCGCATTCTTGAAACCCTCGACCAGGATCAGGTCCGTCGCAGACTGGCAACGCAGCAGCTTGTCCAGATCCGGCTCGCGACCGCGGCTTGACGAAGCGACAAGCACCTTGGCAGCGCCGGCGGCATGGAGGCGGAAGCTGTCCTTCCTCCTGTCCTCGGACGAGGGCTCATGGTGCGTATGCTTGATGACATTGATGCGCAAGCCCTGCGACGACAGGCGCGGCAACACATATTCGAGCAGCGCCGTCTTTCCGCTGCCGGACCAGCCGGCAATGCCAAGCACCGGCGCTGTCATGCGGCCTCCACCAGTATGCGTTTTTCCAGCGGGCAAACCAGCGGCAGGAATTCCTGCTTGCGCGGCGAATACGCAAGCAGCGCGCCGGTTTCAATGTCGAAATACCATCCATGCAGCATCAGTTTTCCTTCTTCCACGCGGCGCTTGAGCCACGGATAGGTCATCAAGTTGTCGAGCGAATGCAGAATGCTGGCCAGTTCGCAGGCTTTGTGGCGCTCATTGCTCGACTTGTGTTCGAGTTCCCGCATCACACTCTGCCGCACCGGCTCGGCGATACGCATCCAGCGTTCGACGAAATTCGTTTCGGGTGCCAGCCGGCGCGGCGCCATGAGCGCGCGGATGCCGCCGCATTGCGCATGACCCAGCACGATCACGCGGGCGACTTCAAGTCCGCAAACCGCGAATTCGATGGCGGAACTGACGCCAGGCGGCGCGTCTGCCCGGCAAGGCGGAACGAGATTGGCGATATTGCGCACCACGAACAGCTCGCCCGGATCGCTGCCCGTCAACAGTGCCGGATCGACGCGCGAGTCGCAGCAGCCGATCACGAGGGTGCCGGGTCGCTGGCCTTCACGCAGACTATCGAAGATTCCTTGTTCGCTGAGATACTGTTCCTGAAACCGGCAGAAGCCGCGAACGAATTTTTCGATGTCCTGCATGATCGTCACCCGCCCGTCTGTGCCATGAATCGGATGATCTTTTCCGGCTGCTCTCGAAATTCATGCCGCTGCGGTTTCAGCTCGATCGCCTGCCTGATCGCCGCCTCCAGCTCCGCATCGCTCGCGCCATCGCGCAGCAAGGGGCGGAACTCGAATTTTTCTTCCTGGCCGAGACAGAGATACAAGGTGCCGTCGACCGCCAGTCGCACGCGATTGCAGGTGACGCAGAAATGCTGCGACATCGGCGTGATGAAGCCGACACTGGCGCGGCCGTCGGCCGTGGCGAGATAGCGCGCCGGACCGCCGCCGAGTTCGCGCGCTTGCGCTTGCAAGCCGAACTTCTGCTGCAGGCGCGACTGAATCGGTCCCAGCTCCATGAACGACGCATCGCGGCCTGTAGCGCCCATGGGCATCGCCTCGATCAGGCGCAGGATGAATCCCTGCTCGATGCAGAACTCGACCATCGCATCGATCTCGCCATCATTGATGCCGCGCATGGCAACCATGTTGATCTTGATCGGATCGAAGCCGGCTGCCTTGCCGGCCATGATGCCTTCCAGGATCGCCTCCAGGCTGTCGCGACCGGTGATCTTTTCCATGCAGCCGCGGTCGAGTGAATCGAGGCTCACGTTGATGCGCGAGACGCCCGCGTCCTTGAGTGCCTGCGCATGACGGCTCAAGCGCGTTGCATTGGTGGATAGGGACAGGTCGCGAATGCCGGGCAAGTGTGCAATGCGCGCGGCGAGTTCAGGCAGATTGCGGCGCAGCAGGGGCTCCCCGCCTGTGAGTCGTATGCGCGAGGTGCCAAGCCGGGCAAATACCGAGAGCAGGCGCTCGATCTCATCGAATGTCAGCCAATGCTTCGGTTCTTCGAATCCCTTGAAGCCTTTCGGAATGCAATAGGTGCAGCGCAAGTCGCAACGGTCGGTCACCGACAGACGCAAATAATCGATGGATCGGCCAAAGCGGTCACTCAGCATCATCACTCCCGATGGTTTGGTGGTGATTGCATTCTATCGTCGGCTGTCATCCCTGACAGTTGGCACGAGGACCTAATACAGGTAGTTCTTAAGTAGTAGCGATGCGCAGAGCTGCGGCGAAAAAGAGTGCGTGGCGTCTGTACGCACTTGTCCCCGCGCAAGCGGGAACAAAACGGATTTGCCGGTGGGAGAATGCGGAGGCCCAGTCAGCCGGCTGGCGACGCGGGCCGTGACTTACTGCACGAGCGGCGATTCGGCGCCATCGAGCGTTATGCCCTCGATGTTGGCGCGCCCCACCAGGATCTGCATGTACTGATGCACGCCACGCTGCCATGCGGCAAGCGTGAGATTCTCCGCGATCTCTTCGCGCACCGCTTCGAACGGCACCAGCTTGCCCTCGATCTTGCGCATGACCTGCACGATGTGCAAGCCGAAGCGCGTCTCGAGCAAACGGTTTCCCAGTTCGCCTTCCGCGAGCCGGAAAACATATTTCTCGAATTCCGGCACGGTTTGCCCGCGCGTCAATTGACCGAGGCTGCCGCCCACCGCGGCGGACGGGCAGTTCGAATACATCTTCGCCAATTCGGCAAATCGCTCCGGTTGCGCCTGCAGCTCCACAAGAATCGATTCCGCCGTCGTGCGCAGAAATTCCAGTGATACCGTCGGCGTGACCTGGAACAGGATGTGGCGCGCTTCCACGATTTCGCCGCTGGAAAACATTTCCGGGCGGCCCTGGTAGAAGTTCCGGCATGCCTCTTCGTCGGCTTCCGGCACGCGCACCTCTTGCGTGAAGAGCGTTTCGATGCGCGTGTCGTCGTCCTCGCCTTCAATGCCGAGGCGATCGGCTTCCTGGAGAAGCACCGTGCGCAGGACCAGTTCCTGCACACTTTGCTTCAGCGGGTTTTCCGCACGTTGATGATGCGGCATCTCGTTCTCGATGGCGCGGTCGGTGATCTCGACGCCGTTGACGGAAATACCCATGACAATCTCTCCTTGTATGACTTAACGCGGACGCACCAGCTGATAGGCGCGACCAAGGTAGCCGACCGAAGCAAAACCGCTCCAGACGTGCACCAGACGAGTGAACGGGAAGATCACGAACAGTGACATGCCCATGAACAGATGGATCTTGAAGACGGTCGGCGCATCGGCGATGAAGGATGCGGCATCACCGCGCAGCGTGATGACGTGCTGTGCCCAGGTCATCAACTGCACCATCATGTGGCCGTCGGTATGCGACGCGGACACGAAGATGGAGGACAGGCCGAGCAGCAAGGTGACGAGAATCCACAGCATCACGACCTTGTCCTTGAAGGTCGTCACGCGCAGCAGACGATCGTTCGAGAAGCGGCGTGCCAGCAGGATCAACAGGCCGATCAGGCACAGCGCCCCCATCAGGCCGCCGGCCGCCATCGCGATAATCTGCTTCGCGCTATGCGAGACGCCGAGCGTGTCCCACACTACTACCGGTGTCAGCAAGCCCACTGCGTGGCCGAAAAACAGACCGATGATGCCGATGTGGAAAAGGATATTGCCGAGACGCAGGCTGCCACGATGCAGCATCTGGCTCGACTCCGATTTCCAGGTGTATTGCTCGCGATCGAACCGGATCAGGCTGCCGAGGAAAAAGATCGCCAGCGCGATGTACGGGTAGATCCCGAAAAAGAACTGATTGGCATAATTCATTGTTATATCTCCTTTATCGATGCTCCGGCAGCGCCGTCGTGCAATGTTGGATCATCCGGCGGCGCAAGCATTGTTGCGTGCGCCCTTCGGATAGAAATTGATAGGCTGGACGCCGTTCCCCTGTGCCTTCTTCAGCAGCGGCTCGACGCCGTCGACGCCGGGGCCGAAGGTTTCCAGCGCTTCATCCATGTCGCGTACCGGCGGTTCGCTCAACTCCTCCGCCACCACCGGGCTGAGTTGTTGCACGGCGTCGAACACGCCTGCGTAGGGGCTGCCGTTGGCGGCCAGCTTGCGTCCCACGTGAGCCAGGACATGGACCGCGTCGGACAGCAGGCGCTCCGCTTCGTCCTTGTCCAGTTGCGAGAGGAATTCGAGAAACAGCGGCACATAATCCGGCAGGTCGTCGCCCACCATTTCCAGTCCGTGCTTCTTGTACTCTTCCATCAGGTCGACCATGGCCTGACCGCGATCGCGCGATTCGCCGTGGATGTGTTCGAACAGGTGCAGCGAATGCGAGGGATTGCGATCGAAGGTCGCCACATAGTTTTCCTGCAGCGCGATCAGCTCTTCCTGCGCAAGGTAAGCGAACAAGGGGCGCAAGGGAGCGTGCAATTCCGGGGTCTTCTCCAGAATCGACTCGAGTTCGCCGAGGCTGTCGATCAGCCCCTGCTCGGGATACAGCAGGAGGGCCGACAAGACTTGATAGTGTTGCATAGTGATTCCTTTTTGACTCGCTTCAGAGTGGCTTCAGGCAGAACGGCAGGACGGACGAACTGAATGGAGGAACAGGCTGTCCATCCTGCCTTCTGACATCAAGCGCCTTCCGTCTCGCGTTTCTTGCGCGACTTCGGCATGTCGACAAAGATCACCGATCCCTGCTTCTTCTTGCCGAACAGCGACTGATCGCTGACGCCATCCGAGCAGCCGTTGCCGAAGCTGAAGCCGCACGAGCCTTTTTCGTTGAAGCTGTCTTCTGCCATTTCCTTGTGGCTGGACGGGATCACGAAGCGGTCTTCGTAATTGGCAATCGCCATGATGTGATACATGTCTTCCACCGTTGCCTTGTCGAGGCCGACCTGCTTCAGGACCTCAAGGTTCTCGACACCATCAACCGACTTGCCGCGCATGTAGGCGCGCATGGCGAGCATGCGGTCCAGTGCGTGCACCACCGGTGCTTCCTTGCCTGCGGTCAGCAGATTGGCCAGGTACTTGACCGGAATGCGCAGGCTCTTGGTATCGGGGATGATGCCGTTCATGCCCATCTTGCCGGACTCGGCCGCAGCCTGGATCGGCGAGAGCGGCGGGATGTACCAGACCATCGGCAGCGTGCGGTATTCCGGATGCAGCGGGAAGGCGACCTTCCACTCCATCGCCATCTTGTACACCGGCGAACGCTTGGCGGCTTCCAGCCATGCGTCGGGAATTCCCTGCTTGCGCGCTTCCTCGATGATCTTCGGATCATGCGGATCGAGGAACAGGCCGAGCTGCGATTCGTACAGGTCCTGCTCGTCGGGCACCGATGCGGCGGATTCGATCTGGTCGGCGTCGTACAGCATCACGCCGAGGTAGCGGATACGGCCCACGCAGGTTTCCGAGCACACGGTCGGCTGGCCGGCTTCGATACGCGGATAGCAGAAGGTGCACTTCTCGGCCTTGCCGGAAGACCAGTTGTAGTAAATCTTCTTGTACGGGCAGCCGGAAATGCACATGCGCCAGCCGCGGCACTTGTCCTGGTCGATCAGCACGATGCCGTCGTCTTCGCGCTTGTACACCGAGCCGGACGGACAGGATGCGACGCAGGCCGGGTTCAGGCAGTGTTCGCACAGACGCGGCAGGTACATCATGAAGGTGTTTTCGAACGTGCCGTACATCTCCTTCTGCACGTTGTCGAACAGCTTGTCCTTGCTGCGCTTGGCGAACTCGCCGCCAAGGTCGTCTTCCCAGTTCGGACCCCATTCGATCTTGTCCATCTTCTTGCCGGTGATCACCGAGATCGGACGCGCGGTCGGCGGCGTCTCCGACAAGGGCGCGTTCTGCAGGCGCTCGTAGTCGTAGGTGAACGGCTCGTAGTAGTCGTCGATGGCCGGCAGGTTCGGGTTGGCGAAAATGTTGGCCAGGATCTTCAGGCGGCTGCCCTGACGCGGTTCCAGCTTGCCGGCCGCATTGCGCTTCCAGCCGCCGTTCCACTTGTCCTGGTTTTCCCACTCTTTCGGGTAGCCGATGCCCGGCTTGGTTTCGACGTTGTTGAACCATGCGTATTCCACACCGTCACGGCTGGTCCAGACGTTTTTGCAGGTGACCGAACAAGTGTGGCAACCGATGCACTTGTCCAGGTTCAACACCATGCCAATTTGCGCTCTAATCTTCATGTTTGCTCCAGATCTGTGACTGTGATTACGCTTTTTCTTTCAGCGGGCCTTCCAGCCAATCGATGTTCTTCATCTTGCGAATCAGCACAAACTCATCGCGATTCGAACCCACGGTGCCGTAGTAGTTGAAGCCGTAGGAGAGCTGCGCGTAACCACCGATCATGTGCGTCGGCTTGGTCACGACGCGCGTCACCGAGTTATGGATACCGCCGCGCATGCCCGATGTCTCGGCGCCGGGAACGTTCACGATCTTTTCCTGGGCGTGATACATCAGGGTCATGCCGACCGGTACGCGCTGGCTCACCACCGCACGGGCGGTCAGCGTGCCGTTGACGTTGAAGATTTCGATCCAGTCGTTGTCGACGATGCCGGCCACTTTGGCGTCCTCTTCCGACAGCCACACGTGCGGGCCGCCGCGTGACAGCGTCAGCATGCGCAGGTTGTCCGAATAGGTCGAGTGGATGCCCCACTTTTGGTGCGGCGTAATCCAGTTGAGCGCGATTTCCTTGTTGCCGTTCGGACGCTTGCCGAGCATCGAGCTGGTGGTCTTGGTATTGATCGCCGGCTTGTACACGCACAGACCTTCGCCGAATTCGCGCATCCACAGGTGGTCCTGGTAGAACTGCTGGCGACCGGTCAGAGTGCGCCAGGGAATCAGTTCATGCACGTTGGTATAGCAGGCGTTGTAGCTGACTTCTTCGCTTTCCAGGCCGGACCAGGTCGGCGAGGAAATGATCTTGCGCGGCTGCGCCTGCACATCGCGGAAACGGATGCTGTCATGTTCGCGCGGGATCGCCAGATGCGTGTGATCGCGGCCGGTGATTTTCGACAGCGCATCCCATGCTTTCACTGCAACGTGGCCGTTGGTTTCGGGCGCAAGCGAGAGAATCATCTCGGCTGCATCGATCGCGGTGTTCAGGCGTGGTTGGCCCTTCGACACGCCCTCTTCCGTGACCACACGATTCAGGCCGCGCAAGACGTCGACTTCATGTTCCGTCTTCCAGCTGATGCCCTTGCCGCCGTTGCCGACTTTCTCCAGCAATGGACCGATCGAGGTGTACTTCTTGAACACGTCGCGGTAGTTGCGTTCCACCACCGTCATCGACGGCATGGTTTTGCCGGGGATAGGCTCGCATTCGCCCTTGCGCCAGTCCTTCGGATCGAAAGGCTGGCCGAGTTCTCCCGGTGTGTCGTGCATCAACGGCGTCAGCACCAGGTCTTTCTGTGTGCCGAGGTATTCGCCGCCGATCTCGCTGAATTTCTCCGCGATGCCCTTGTAGATTTCCCAGTCGGACTTCGACTTCCACAGCGGCTGCACGGCTTCCGACAGCGGGTGGATGAACGGATGCATGTCCGAAGTGTTCAGGTCATCCTTTTCGTACCAGGTCGCGGTCGGCAGCACGATGTCGCCGTACAGGCAGGTGGTGGACATGCGGAAGTCGAGCACGACCAGCAGGTCGAGCTTGCCTTCGACTGCCGGACGCACCTTCACGTCCTTCGGCAGCACGCAGCCTTCTTCCTCGCTCATCAGCGCATTCTGCGTGCCGAGCAGGTATTTCAGGAAGTACTCGTGGCCCTTGCCGGAGCTGCCGAGGATGTTGGAACGCCACACGAACATGTTGCGCGGGAAGTTCGCCGGATTGTCCGGATCGTCGCAGGACAGGTTCAGCTTGCCGTCCTTCAGATTCTCGACCGCATACTTGACCGGATCCTTGCCGGCCGCTTCCGCGGCGCGCACGACTTCCAGCGGGTTGGTTTCGAGCTGCGGTGCGGAAGGCAGCCAGCCGAGGCGTTCTGCCTTGGCGTTGAAATCGAGCAGCGACATTTCTGCCGTCTTGCCATCCGCCGTCGGGCAGAGGATTTCGGAAGTCTGCAGCTTCTCGTGACGCCATTGGCTGGTGTGCGCGTAGAAGAACGAAGTCGAGTTCATCTGACGCGACGGACGATGCCAGTCGAGCGCGAAGGCGAGCGGCGTCCAGCCGGTCTGCGGGCGCAGTTTTTCCTGGCCCACATAGTGCGACCAGCCGCCGCCGGATTGACCGACGCAACCGCACATCATCAGCATGTTGATGATGCCGCGGTAAGTCATGTCCATGTGGTACCAGTGGTTCAGCGCAGCGCCGACAATCACCATGCTCTTGCCGCGCGTCTTGTCGGCGTTGTCCGCGAATTCGCGCGCCACGGTGATGACGTCTTCCGGCTTGACGCCGGTGTGCTTCTGCTGCCACTTCGGCGTATAGGGAACGTCGTCGTTGTAATCGCGTGCGACATTCTTTCCGCCCAGACCGCGATCGACGCCGTAGTTCGCCATCGACAGGTCGAACACGGTAGCGACCAGCGCAGTCGTGCCGTCGGCCAGTTGCACTTTCTTCACCGGCACGTTGCGAACCAGCACATCGTCGGCATCCTTGCCGCCGAAGTAGCCGAAGCCGACTTCGACAACATCGTCGCGATCGTCAATCAGAGAAAGCTTGGGATCGATCGGCTTGCCGCTCTTGCCTTCGATCTGTTCCAGGTTCCACTTGCCCGATTCGCCCCAGCGGAAGCCGATCGAACCGGCCGGTGCCGTGATGTTGCCGGTTGCCTCATCAATGACGAGCGTCTTCCATTCCGGATTGTTGGCTTCGTCGAGATTGTTGGCGAGATTGGAGGCGCGCAGGAAGTAATCCGGCACCAGATGGCCGTTCTTTTCCTTCAGCAGCACCAGCATCGGGAAGTCGGTGTACTGCTTCGCATATTCGCGGAAGTAGGCCGACTTGTTGGTTGCGTGGAATTCTTTCAGGATCACGTGGCCCATCGCCATCGCGAGCGCGGCGTCGGTGCCCTGCTTCGGCGCGAGCCAGATGTCGCCAAACTTGGCCATTTCGCCGAAGTCGGACGAGACGGCGACCGTCTTCGTGCCCTTGTAACGCACTTCGGTGTAGAAGTGCGCGTCCGGGGTACGGGTCATCGGGATGTTGGATCCCCACACCATGAGGTAGGTCGAGTTGTACCAGTCGGCCGATTCCGGCACGTCGGTCTGCTCGCCCCATACCTGCGGGCTGGACGGCGGCAAGTCGCAGTACCAGTCATAGAAGCTCATCGCCACGCCGCCGATCAGGCTCAGGTAGCGTGTGCCCGCGGCATAACTGATCATCGACATCGCGGGAATCGGCGAGAAACCAAGGATGCGGTCCGGTCCGAATTTCTTGATGGTGAAAGCATTCGCCGCAGCGATGATCTCGTTCACCTCGTTCCAGTCGGCGCGCACGAAACCGCCCTGACCGCGCACCTTCTTGTAATGCGCTGCGCGCGCCGGGTTCTGGCTGATATGCTCCCAGGCCTCGATCGGGGACATGGTCTGGCGTGCTTCGCGCCACATCTTCATCAGGCGGCCGCGCACCATCGGATATTTCACGCGCTGGGCGGAATACACATACCAGGAATAGCTGGCGCCACGCGGGCAGCCGCGCGGCTCGTGGTTGGGCAGATCGGGACGGGTGCGCGGATAGTCGGTCTGCTGGGTTTCCCAGGTGATCAGGCCGTTCTTGACGTAGACCTTCCAGCTGCACGACCCGGTGCAGTTCACACCGTGGGTCGAACGCACGATCTTGTCATGCTGCCAGCGCTGGCGATAGGCGTTTTCCCAGGTGCGGTCTTCATTGACAACCGCGCCATGGCCGTTGGAAAAGGTTTCCTTCGGCTTGCTGAAGAATTTCAGGCGGTCCAGAAAGTGACTCATGGTTTCTCCATCCTTGTGCCCGGCGACCAGGCACATTGTTTTTCGAGGCTTGATACGTGGCTAGATTCGTGGCTTGTCTACGCAGAAAGTCTACGCAGATGTATCACGACTTGATATTCCCTAGAAGTCGGGCCGGTCTCTGCGGAGTGACTAGCCCGTCTAGATCAAAAGTAGTAGTGCGGGATTGAAGCGCGCCCCGTCGAGCGGGGCGTGCCAGAAAATCAACAAGGCATATCCGCGCCCTTGCGCGAATAGAACCACCAGGTGATGGCGACGCAGGTCACGTAGAACCCGATGAAGCACCACAAGGCTGCTTCAGGCCCGCCCGTCAATGCGATCGAGGTGCCGTAGCTCTTCGGAATGAAGAAGGCGCCGTAGGCTGCGACTGCGGAGGTGAAGCCGAGCACAGCAGCCGCTTCCTTGTTGCCGTTCGTGATGGCTTGTGCTTCCGCCGCCGCGCCTTTGCCGGCGGCGGCACGCTGCTGTTCGGTAAGGAAGATGACCGGGATCATGCGGAAGGTCGATGCATTTCCGACACCGGTGCCGGCGAACAGCAGCATGAACATCCAGAAGAAGCCTGTGAAGCTGCCCGCAGTGCCGGCGTTCGGCAGGAAGAAGATGACGCCGACCACGGCAAGCGCCATCACGATGAAGGTCCAGAACGTGACGACCGCACCGCCCAGCTTGTCAGAAATCCATCCGCCCGCGACGCGCGCCAGGGCGCCGACCAGCGGGCCGAGGAAAGCGTATTGCAAAGGATTCACATTCGGGAACTGCGACTTGATCAGCAGCGGGAAACCTGCGGAATAACCGATGAACGAACCGAAGGTGCCGAGATACAGCCAGCACATCAACCAGTTGTGCTTGCGCTTGAAAATAACGGCCTGCTCTGCGAAGGATGCGTTTGCCGATGCCAGATCGTTCATGCCATACCAGGCTGCGACGGTCGTGACCAGGATGAACGGCACCCACACGAAGCCCGCGTTCTGCAGCCACATTTCCTTCGTCATGCCGCCGCTGCTCCATACCTGCGCTTCGCCGCCGAGGCCGCCGAACACGCCTGCAGTGATCACCAGCGGAACCACGAACTGCACCACCGAGACGCCGAGATTGCCGAGGCCGGCATTCATGCCCAGCGCATAACCCTTCTGCGATTTCGGGAAGAAGAAGCTGATGTTGGCCATCGAAGAAGCAAAGTTGCCGCCGCCGAAACCGCACAGCAAGGCCAGGATCAGCATGGTCGGATAGCTGGTCTCCGGATCCTGCACCGCATAGCCGATGCCGATTGCCGGGATCAGCAGCGATGCTGTGGAAATCGTGGTCCACTTACGGCCGCCGAAGATCGGCACCATGAAGGAATAAAAGATGCGCAAGGTCGCCCCCGACAAACCGGGCAAGGCGGCCAGCCAGAACAACTGGTTGGTGCTGTACTTGAAGCCGATGTTCGGCAAGTTCACCACCACCACGCTCCACACCATCCACACCGCGAACGCCAGCAGCAAGGCCGGGATCGAAATCCACAGGTTGCGGTTGGCGGTCGACCTGCCTTTGCTGAGCCAGAAGGACGGTGTTTCCGGCTCCCAGTGGCTGATCAGATATCTACTCACGTTTTTCTCCTATTAATGGCAGACGGGGCGTTTGCCCCGGAATTCGATGGCAAATGTTCAGGCTGCTTTCGCAAACGGCATGGCCGATTCAGGTACGTTTCGCTCCGGCTTGAACGAGTAATGCATCCACACCAGCGACACGCAGACGGTTCCGTACAAGAGCATGAATGCGCTGGAACGGATGCCGGTCAGGTCGACCAGCGCACCGAACATGATCGGCAGCACGAAGCCGCCCAATCCGCCGGCCAGGCCGACGACGCCGGATACTGCGCCGATGTTGTGGGTGAAATCGTCGGAAATGAACTTGAAGACAGATGCCTTGCCGACCGCCATGGCGACGCCGACGACGAACAGCAGCACCGTGAACATCACCGGCGACACGCCGATATTCATCGCCATGTCACCCTTCACGGTTTTGACGATCATGCTGGTCTGCGGATAGGACAGCAGGAAGAAGCTGACCCAGCACACCCACATCACCCACCAGGTCACCTTGTAGGCGCCGTACTTGTCGGAAATCCAGCCGCCCAGGGCGCGCAACACGCCGCCCGGCAGGGAGAAGCACGCGGCAAGCAAGGCAGCCAGCCGCATGTCGAAACCGTATTCGGACACGTAGTACTTCGTCATCCACAGCGCCAGCGCGACATAGCCGCCGAACACCACGGAGTAATATTGGCAATAGCGCCATACACGCGGGTCCTTCAGCACCCGCAACTGCTCGATAAAGGACACGTTGGACGGCACCGTGTGCGACTTGTCGCTGTAGGAGAAGAACCAGAACAGCAAGGCCGTCGCCAGCATCGCAGCCGCATAGACTTTCGGCAGCATGGTCCATCCAAAGGCGGCGATGATGGGCGGCGCGACGAATTTCGTGAGCGCCGACCCGGAGTTGCCCGCACCGAAAATGCCCATCGCCAGACCGCGACGCTCTTGCGAGAACCAGCGCGCCACATACGGCGTGCCGACCGAGAAGGAACCGCCCGCCAGGCCGACGAACAGGCCGAGAACGAGGAAGTGCCAGAACTGTGTCGCCTCGCTGATCAGATAGATCGGGATCACGGTGGAAAGCATCAGCGCGAACAGGACGACGCGGCCGCCGAACTTGTCGGTCCAGATGCCGAGCGGCACCCGCACCAGCGAACCGGTCAGCACCGGCGTCGCCGCCAGCAGGCCGAACTGCGTTTCGTTCAGGCCGAGCTTGGCCTTGATCGGGATGCCGAGCACCGCGAACATCATCCAGATCGCAAAGCAGATGGTGAATGCGAAGGTACTGCTGACGAGTACCGAAATTTGCTTCCTGCCGTTATTGTTTGAATCGACCACGACGTACCTCCTTGGACGAATGACCAGATGCAGCAAGGTTACGACTGGTCACGCGACAGCACTATTGGCCGGAGGGGTATTTGCGGGAGGCAAGCGAGCTAGACCGGTAGCGCTTAGGGATTAGGCAAGTCTGGGGGAAATAGGCCGAAAGTAGTAGAAGAGAATCGACGGGCGAGAAGCCCCTTCGGCCGATGTGGCTCCTGTTGCATCGTGCAGCCGGAAACATCCGGTTATCCGATCCGGCGCGTGGAGATCAGCCCGGTCCTGCTTCCGACGCCAGGCGCTGCTGCATCGCAGGCGTCATCTCGACGTTCCGATTGGCGTCGATCAGCATCACTTCCTTGAGTCCAAGGTGCTCGGCAATCTCGCGCCAGTGCGCAGGACCGGCGACAAACATCGGCTTGGAGTTGCCGTCGGAGCGCAGGCCGACGTCCATGCCGCCCGAGACGATGATGGTCACCGAAGCCACCAGATCGGTCGTTTCTCCGGTGCGTGGATCGATGATGTGCGGATGGCGTTTGCCATCTTTCATGAAGTAGCGCTCGTAGTCGCCGCTGGTGCCGACGGCCTCGTTGTCCTGCAGCGCGACGCTGGCGATCATGCCTTCCGAGCGCGGGTCGCGGATGCCGACGCGCCAGGGCCGGTCTCCCGGCCGGCCGATTGCGAGTATGTTGCCGCCGACATTGATCAGCGCCGCCTTCACATGTTCGGCGCGCAGAATGCGCGCAGCCTGGTCGAGCGCATAGCCCTTCGCGTAGCCGCCCAGGTCGAGCATCACTGCCGTGTTCCTGCTTGAAATCCTGGTGCCGTCGAAAACCAGATCGGACATGCGCGGATTGGCGTCGACCCAGCGCTTGATCTCCGCCCTGCTCGGTCCGTGTTCGGTGATATCGCTGCTCTGAAATCCCCATAGCCGGATCAGGTGGCCGATGGCGGGATTGAACAGGTTGTTCGATTGTTCGGCAAGGACGGTGGCGGATTTCAGCAGATCGACCATTTCTTCGTCTGCCTGATACACCTCGCCGCGTGCGATGGCGTCATTGAGCGCAGTCAGCTGGCTCGGCTGCCACGCGTGGAATTTGTGATGCAGCCGGTCGAATTCCTTCAGGACCGCGGCGCCCAGTGCCTGCGCGCGCTCTTCGGATTCGCCGTAAACACTGACTTCAACCTGGGTGCCAAAGACGTGACCCTGCGTTCGGTATACCGTGTCGTTCTTGCCGCAGCCTTCCAATAGCGGCAACAGGAGAAACAACACAAACGCCCACAAGCTCGGCTTACGCATCCCCGTAATTCCAGTGCTTCAAGTTAAAAATACGCCGGCGATGCGATGCGCAGGCCGGCGCGTATTGCAACTCTTACTGCGACTATCTTGCGAATCAGCTCGACTTGCTGACCATGAAGTCGATCGCGTTCTTGACTTCCTCATCCTTCAGTGCAGCATTGCCGCCGCGCGGAGGCATCATCTTGAAGCCGTTGAGCGCGTGGGTGTACAGCGTATCCTTGCCTTGCGCAACGCGCGGCTGCCAGGCTGCCTTGTCACCGACCTTCGGTGCGCCGAGAACGCCGGCGCCGTGGCACGAAACGCAAGTGGCGTTGTAGACCTTCTCGCCTGCAGCGAGGTCGCCGCCGCCTGCAGCGGAAGCGCTTGCCGAAGCGGCGCCCGATGCTGCCGGAGCGGCTTCAGCCGGAGCGGAAGCGGCCGGAGCCGGTGCTTCAGCAGCCGGCGGAGCTGCCGGAGCCGGAGCCGAAGCGGCCGGCGGAGTCTGCTCTGCGGGGGCCGGGGCTTGCGCCTCTTCCTTCTTGCTGCAACCTGCCGCCAATACTGCAACCATCAAAAATGGTAGAACCTTCGATGCTTTCATGTTTCCTCTTTCCTATTTTTAATTAACAACAACAAAAAAACCGTTTGAAGATCATGCTCAGTGCGACATGCCGTCGTCGTGCGCAGCAGTACTATTCATACTGACCATGTCTGCGGTAATCTGTTCAAAGCGGAAAACCTTTCCGCCTTCCTTTTGCGCAAACGTTTCAGCGTCCTGCACATTGGAAAAAGAACCGAAGGTCGGGCCCATCGATCCGCGCTTCTTGCTGCCGACCACGTAAATTGCCGTCTTCGCGTCGATCCAGTTGCCCTGCGGATGCTCCCAGTCGGTCTTGCCCATGTCCTGCACGTAAATCGCCGCAACGGCGCGCTTGTGCTCGGGCGCCAGCACCTGGCCGAACAATTCCGTCAGGTCACAGAAGAAATCCGGCTGTCCTTCCGTGTAATGCATTTGAGCCTTCGGTCCAGCATAGTCCTTGAGTATCATGCCATCCAGCGCGCAAGCGGTATCATCCGTCGGTTCTTGCGCGGCAATCTTTTGCACTGCCTCACTACAGGCGGCGAGCGCGGCAATCAATACCAGACCGCTGATCCATTTCGACGATGCCATCCGAGCCAGCGCAGACTTCTTCACGATCAATCCCGAATTCACTTGAATCTCCAGTGTGCAAAAACGAAGGGCGTCACTATCCAGGCCAGCATGATGCCGATCAGAATCGTCGGATCGGTGAGCCCGTCCGGCATTACGGTAGCGAGGCCGTACATGTTCTGCACCTGTTCCGAGCTGAAGATGTTCAGCAAACGGAAAACATCGGCGGGATTAAGCATCAGCAAGGCACCGAACAATCCGCTGCCCAGCCTGCCCTGACTCAGCACAAGCGCTCCCATCAGCAGCAGATCGAAAATCAGCACAAAGAAAAACCAGAGCCCGATTGCCACGCCGCTTGCGCGAATGCGGTCAAGCGCAAGTACCGACACCAGCAAGGACAGGCTCAAGAACGCCATGCCCATCAGAATCGCACTGCACACAAACCCCGCGTAATGATACACGTCTCGAGTACCGAGTTGGGATGACAGAAGCAATACCCCTGCTCCGAACCCGAGAATAGTCGAGCTTGCCAGCGCTGCCGACAGCCCCGCGAATTTACCGAGCAAAATCTCGAAACGCGTGATCGGCATCGACAGCAGCAGCTCCAGCGAGCCGCGCTCCTTCTCGCCCACGATCGCGTCGTAGCCGAGAATCAGCGAGATCAGCGGCACGAGGTAAATCACCAGGCTGACCAGGCTGGCGATGGTGACGTCGATCCCGCGAAAACCGACCGCCCCCTGCTGCGCGGAGCCGAAATACGCGATCGCCAGCGCGAACAGCGAAAAGATCAGCGCCACCGCCAGCACCCAGCGATTGCGGATGCGGTCGCGGAATTCCTTGCTCGCGATGACCCGGACCTGGGACCAATCAACGCTGCTTGCCATGCAAACCTCCATAACCCAAGAACAGATCTTCCAGCGAAGGCTCGTGAATGGCGATGTCATGCACCGTATCCGCCAGCGCCGAAAGAATATTGAGAACCGCGACCTTCTGCCCCGGCAGGCAGGACACGCGCACGCAATCCTGGTCGATCTTCAGCTCCAGCCCGGCAAGATGCTGCAAGGCCGCCTGCACGCGCGTCTCTTGTCCGGAGCGCAGTTGAATCTGAATCACCGAAGGCAGCACCATCTGCGCACGCAATTCCGTCAGCGTGCCCTGGGCAGCGATGCGTCCGGAATTCAGGATCACCAACCGGTCCACCCGTTCCTGGATTTCCGCCAGAATGTGCGAGGTGATGATGATGGTCGTGCCCTTCGCCTTCACGTCATGCAGGACCTGGTAAAAATCGTGGATACCCTCCGGATCGAGACCGTTGGTCGGCTCGTCCAGAAAGATCAGGTCGGGCGAACCGAGCAGCACCTGTGCGAATCCGAGCCGCTGGCGC
Organism: Noviherbaspirillum sp.; assembly: GCF_035254865.1. Classification (GTDB taxonomy): domain Bacteria; phylum Pseudomonadota; class Gammaproteobacteria; order Burkholderiales; family Burkholderiaceae_D; genus Noviherbaspirillum. The sequence goes on along the minus strand of NZ_DATFAF010000075.1, from coordinate 180,753 downwards.
ATGCCCTTGGAATAACCGCGCACCCGCCTTCCGGCGGCCTCGCGCAGGCCGACGCGTTCCAGCACCGCATCGCATTCGCGGCGCGGGACTTTTTTCAGATCCGCGAACAAGTGCAGGACTTCCAGTCCGGTCAGATTGTCATAGGTGACGAAGCTCTCCGGCAGATAGCCGATGCGGCGTCTCACCTCGCGAAAATCGCGACCGCCGATCAAGGCGCCGTTGACGCGAATCTCGCCGGCGGACGCCGGGATCAGGCCCAGCATCATCTTGAACAGTGTGCTCTTGCCCGCGCCATTGTGGCCGATCAGGCCGAACATCTCGCCGCTGCCGACCTTCAGGCTGACGCCGTCGACCGCATGCACGTCGCCGAACCACTTGCTGACGTTGCTGACTTCAATGAGATCGCTTGTCATTCCACTTACTCCAGTTTTCGTTCCAGGGGCGCATGCGTGGGTGCTTGTCGACAATGCTGGGTGCGCGCAGCACCGGGAACTGGCGCGCGACGAAGCGCAGCGTTTGTATCGATGGGCTGCTCAGGAGCAGCTTGAGCAGCGGGTATTGCCAGTTGAGTCGATCCACCACGTCGTTTGCTTCATAGGTGATATCGCCGGTACCGTCGCCGTTCTGATCCCAGCCGCTGTAATTGCTCCAATAGTTGCCCTTTCCGGCCCCCCATTCGACGTCACTGCTTGCGACGTACTTGACCTGCTCCTGGTTGTCGATGAAATCATTGCCATCGACCTTGTTGTTCTTCGATCCAGCAGCCAGGTGAATGCCTGTGTGATTACCGATCACAAGGTTATCCTTGACCGTGTTGTACTCGGCGTCGTAGATGAAAAAACCACGGCCATTGCCGGCGACGACGTTGTTTTCGACGATGGAATCCTGGATGGTACGCAGCATGATCCCATGGTCGTCATTACCCCAGGCGACGTTGTTGCGCACCACCAGGTTGCGCACTTCCATCAGCGCCAGGCCACTCCGATTAAGGTAGGACTGGTTGTTTTCCCAGGTACTGTTATTGGTGTTCATGTAGTGCGTGCCGTAACGCACATGATGGATCGTATTGCCGCGAAAGGCCGCGTTGCTCGAAATATCGACGTAGATGCCATCGCGCGTGAAACTGATCTTGTTGTCGATGACTTGCGATCCCTTGGTGTTGTACACCTGGATGCCATTGCCGCGATTGACGGACAAGAGGTCGCGCCGTCCGGTGATGACATTGCGAAGAAGATGGGAATCCGCGGAATTCTCCAGCCAGATGCCGAACAGGTTGTACACCAGTTCACAGTCCTGTACCGTGGCACGATCGGCGTGGGGCTGGATGTAGATGCCCGCGTTCTGCTTGTCGAGGTCGGTGCCGCTGTCGCGCACGATCAGTCCCTGGACTGTCACATCGGAGGCCGCGACGCGAATCACGTCGCCGCTGTTCTGGCCGCTGATGGTGGGCCGGTTGATGCCTTGCAGGGTCAGGCGTTTGTCGATCAGCAAACGTTCATTGTAGGTGCCGCGCTCGATCTGTACGGTGTCACCCGGTTGGGCCGCATGAATGGCGGCTGCAATCGACTGCCCTGGTTTGACCTGCAGGACTGCGCCCCAGGCGGCGCAGCCCGTCACTGCCAGCGCTCCGGTGAACAGGATTGCGCCAATCCTTCTGCTCAACGACTTCACCGGAACGGTTCCTTACACTCGGCTTTCATGCTCCTTATCCTGCCTTTCTCTTCACTTCCATCGATTTTTCCGCAAGATTGCGCCGTACGCTATCCAGCGGAATGAAGTAACCCTTGTCGTTGATCGGGGTCAGGGGCAAACCTGCCTTGTCGCGCGACTTGCGTTCCTTGACCAGCGGCGGGCAGGCGTGATCGTCATAGTACATGACCATGCAATCGAGGCAGGCCAGGCACTCGCGCTGGTCGATCTTGCCTTTTGCATCAATTGCATGCGAACCGCAGCCTGCCGCACAGGCGTGGCAGGTCGTGCATTCTGCCTTGCGCTTCAGGCCAAACAGGCGGAACGTGCTCGGAATCGCCAGGCCGGCGCCCATCGGGCAAATATATTTGCAGTACGGGCGCTCGCTGAACAGGGAAAAGCCGAGGATCGCTGCCACGAACAGAATGAACGGCCAGCCACGATTCCAGACGCCGACCAGGAAGGTGCTCTTGAACGGCTCGATTTCCGCCAGCGTTTCCGCCATTTCCATCGAGTAGAACGAAACGCACAACAACACGACAAACACACCGTACTTGATCCACTTGAGCTTGTCGTGCAGCTTTTTCGGCAACAAGCCCTGGAAGCGCTTCAGGCCGATGAGCTGACCGAGCTTGAAGGTCAAATGCTGCAAGGAGCCGAACGGGCACATCCATCCGCAGAACAGGCCGCGGCCCCAGATCAACACCGTGCCGATCATGAACCACCAGAAGATGAATATGAACGGATCCGACAGAAACAGTTCCCACTTCCAATGATGAATCACTGAATGGAACCAGGTCATTATCTGCGTGATGCTGGGCTGCGCCTTCAGGTAAAACCCGACATAGACGACCGCGACGATCCACAGCAGATGACGTGGAATCGAGATCCATGGCTTGTGCTTGCGGTTGGATATGCGCACCAGCTTGTCGCGCATCGCGTACAGCACGGCGGTCGTCGCGAGGAACAATACGAAGAAAGCAATTTCCACTTTCTTCGCGATCCACATTTTCTTCCATGCCGCCTGCGGGCGCGCCACGTTGGGCCGCCCGCCCTCCAGATAACGGGCCGGCAGCCAGTATTCCTGGTCGAAATGCTCGAAGGTCTTGATGCGCGTTTGTGCGTCGACCTTGTTGGCAAGGTAGGTCAGCTGCCATGGCCAGGCAGGATTGAAGTTGGCCGAGCGGATGATGAAGATCCCGGATTCCTTGTAGGCGGGCGTGTCGCCAGGCTCCAGGTGGTACAGATTCAGATAGTCGGTATCGCGGAACGTGAAGGTGCCAGAATCCTGCCGTATCTGGATCCGGTCGTAAATGCCCCCGCGCACGAAGCCCGAGCCCTTGAACGAAACCTGTCCGTTGGCGACAACGAACAAGGCATGTTCATCCTTCTTAAGATCCTGCATCAGGCGCTCGTAACCGCGCTCGCCCAGCAGGCTGATGCCCAGCGTCGGCACGTTCAGGTAACCGAAATACAAATCCATGTACGGGCGCGAACTGTCGCCGGTGCCGACATCGGAGGCCTCCAGCAGGAGATGTTGAACACTGCCTTCCTTTTCGAGCGCCTTCCAGTCGAGCTTCTCGCGCAGCGGCGTGAAATGCGCGCGCGGTTTGGGGGTGTACTTGAAAATACCGACCTGTTTGCCAATCTCGTAAGAACTCTGCGCGATGACCTGGTTCTCGGCAATCGCCGTGACCGTCGCGCCGCTGATGGCATCCAGACCAACCGCGCCATTGTCCTGCTGGCTCTCGCTGTGTCCGATTTCCAGCTTGGCCGCCGCTGACTTGCCAATATATTGCGCGATGAACTTGGTCAGCACTGATTCAGGAATGCCCGCCAGCAGAATCGGTTCCGAATGCTTCAGAATCCGCACGCCGGTAAGGATGCCCTTCGTGTCCATGCCGATCAAGGTGATGACGGGCTTGCCGGAGTAAGCGGGAATATCCACCACGTCAGTAGACAGAAAGACATAACCGATAAGCTGCTTGCCGCTCTCGTCAGAATACGCTTCGACATAGCTCGGCATGCCCTTGCGGGTGGAAAACTTCTTTGCCGATGGTATGACGTCGCCGCATGGTGCGTAGGCACACAGGTCGGGGCTTGTCGTGAGTTCGGGCGGAAGAACAGTGTCATACATCGATGCGTGCGAGTGCGGTGCAAACAGCAGTCCGCAAAGCGCGATCCAGAGAACGAGCATCAGATGCAACGGGGGGAGGCGGCGAAAAGTATGTGTCATACGAATTTTCTTGAGTATTCTCAGAAATACTCGAACCGGCACGCATTGTGGGCTTGTTTCACAGGGCAATAGCGGAATGGCGACGTGCCGGAGAAAGAAACCCGCCATTTGAAACAATTTAAACAAAAACCGTAGGGCAGGTCCTGCCCGCCCTACGTCATGCATGTTGCAAATTAACTACCGCGATTACGCCTCAACGATGAAGCGGCTACGCATTTCCAGATGCAGCGCGTGACAGAAGTGGGTGCAATAGATCCAGTACACACCCGGCTTGTCGGCCTTGAAAGTTACCGACTTGGTTTCCTGCGGATTCACAATGAAGTTGATGTTGTGGTACGGGATGCCGCAACCATGCGTCAGGTCCTCGACCTTGTCATGGTTGGTCAGCGTGATCGTCACTTCATCACCCTTCTTCACCCTGATCTCCGGAATGCTGTAGGCCGGAGCAACCGACATCATACGTACACTCACCTTGTTGCCCTTGCGCGTGATGCCGGCGTTATCCGGTTTCACGGCATTCGGGAAGTCGTCCATATTGTAAATCTGGCGTGTCTTCACGATATCGCGGCGCATGATGATGGCGTCATGCGGTTCCGGATAGGCAGTGTGATCGGACACAATGCGCATCTTGTCACCGCTGATGTCGATCATCTGCTCGGTTTCGCAGTGCAGCGGGCCGACCGGCAGGAAGCGATCCTTCGAGAACTTGTTACCCGAATTGAAGTACTTGCCGTCCGCTTCCTTGGTTTCGCCCATCGACGCAAAACCATGGCCCGGCTGGTAATGCACGTCAACCTTGTCGAGGACCGGGTTGACCGACTTGTCGCCCTTGTATTGCGCGATAGCCTTGTCCACGTTCCACTTGACGATCTGACTATCTAGGAACAGCGTGGTGAACGCGTTGCCTTTACCGTCGAAAGCGGTATGCAAGGGGCCAAGGCCGATTTCCGGCTGTGCCACGACTGCATCGCGTTCGGTTTTCAATTCGCCGTTGAACCACTTCTCGACCAACGCGATTTCGATCACGGTCGCCGTCGGCGACAGCTTATCGGAGGTGACGAAGTACTTGCCGTCCGGGCTGGCGTTCACGCCGTGCGGGTTCTTGCCGGCCGGGACGTAGCAGGTAATGGCAGTCTTCGGATCCTGGTTGGCTGCCTTGCGGCCGTCAACGACGGGCACCTTGGAGGTGCCGATGTGGGTGAACTTGCCATCCTTGACCAGCTTTTCGATGCGGGCAATATCAAAGAATATGCAGGCGTCCCGCTCAGCAGACATCATGCCAGCCTGGTCGGCCGCATTCTCGGTGTTGTACGAGTTTGTAGCGGCATACTTGCCGTTGTAAGACGTTGCGACCAGGTCGCAGTTGCCGTCAATGCGCACTTGCCAGCGCACTTCCATCGTTTCAGCGTCAATACAAGTGAACAGCGCGCCCCACTTACTCGGATCGTTCAGGTCGTGGCCGTCGTTAGGCAGCGGGATATGGAATTCGCCGCCGCAGAAAACGCGGGTGGTGTAGTTGATTTTCGGATCGACCGGATCGCACTTGTCCGGGAAGGTTCCGTGATAGCCCATCACGTTCGGCAGCTGGGTGATCTTGTCGCATTCCATCGTATCCATGCGAATACGGGCGAGACGCGAATGCAGCTTGTCATTGACGAACAGCCAGCGGCCGTCATACGTGCCGTCCTTGTAGCTGCCGTGGATGTGGTGGGTGTCACCGGTCGTGTATTTCAGGCTGCCATCCGGATTGGTGCCAATGATCGCCTTCGATTCGTTGGTGATGCCCCAGCCGACCATCGGGTCGATATTGAAAACCGGGATTCGGCGCAGCGTGCGGCCGGACGGATACCCTATGATGCGGGCTTCGCCGGAGTGGCCGCCACTGGAGAAAAAGTAGTAATCGTCGAGCTGACCCGGCGCAACTTCATGCCCAACAGGCGCGGATGCCGCCTTGCTGACGGCCGTTCCCGTCGCCGACGCGGCTGCGGAGGCCTTCGTTACTGCCGGCTCTTCCTTGCAACCGGCTAACACTCCTGCGCCGGCGAGGCCCAGCAATGCGCTCTGGCCCAAGAAGCGGCGACGAGTGTTTTGCTCGGGTAGATCTTTGTTCAACTTGGTCTTTTTGGCCTTATCCATGAGTACCTTTCTGAGTCGGCTGCCTTAAGTAAAAAAATCGTGTCGCGGGCAAACCCGTCTAAATATGCATTTCTGATGCAGATTATTCGTTTTGCGTCGCAGAAAAAATATGATCTGGATCAACTTTCCCCGGATCCAGACCGGAAACAACTGTTTCGGATTGACGTTTACTACAGGGACGAGAGCTTAATTATTTTTTCGCAATTGGCCCAATGACCTGAATCAAGACTAGCCCGAACTAATTCTTTTAATTGCATGCACTCAGATTGTGCATCGCGACATGAAGGATATGTCTTTTGGGAAATATGAGCTATCCGTTGGAGGGCTAAAGCGGGCTCCCAATATGACTAGCACCCTAGTCACAAAGGCGTAGGCAAAACGCTACTGCGTTATACCGAAAGAGCTATCTCAACGACAGGCGACGCAGGAAAGGAATTCGCCCCGGCCACTGGACTTATTCCAGATCAAGAATTTCAAATAAATCCAGGCCCTTGATTGTCGACCCTATATTTAGTGATTAACATCATTTAGACCACAACAGGTTGTATTCATCAGGAGGCGCAATGACGGCTCGCGCAATTACTTTTCTCACAAAAATCATCAAACGGGATGGCAGCCTCAAGCCGTTCGACCCCAACAAGATCCTGTCCGCCCTGCTTCGCGCCGGCCAGGCAAGCGGCGAGTTCGGCCATGAAGAGGCCGAAGCGCTGACCCTCCAGGCGGTCATGCAACGCATTCAGCTGCAAGGCGATGCTGCGCCGCACATCGAACAAATCCAGGACGTGGTCGAGGCTGTTCTGTTCGACGCAGGCTATCGCAAGACGCTGCGCGCCTATGTCATCTATCGCGAACAGCACAAGAAACTGCGCAACGACCGCAAGACCCTGGTCGACGTGGAATCCTCGATCAACGAATATCTCGAACAGCTCGACTGGCGCGTCAATGCAAACGCCAACCAGGGCTATTCTCTCGGCGGACTGATTCTCAATGTATCCGGCAAGGTCATCGCGAACTACTGGCTGAACCACGTCTATCCTCCGGAAGTGGGTGACGCGCATCGCCGCGCCGATATCCACATCCACGATCTCGACATGCTGGCAGGCTATTGCGCCGGCTGGTCGCTGCGCACCTTGCTCAACGAAGGACTGAACGGCGTGCCGGGCAAGGTGGAATCCGGCCCGCCCAGGCACATGTCTAGCGCAATTGGTCAGATCGTCAACTTCCTCGGCACCCTGCAGAACGAGTGGGCCGGCGCACAGGCGTTCAGCTCCTTCGATACCTACATGGCGGCCTTCGTACGCAACGACAAGCTGTCGTATGGCGAAGTCCGGCAGTACATGCAGGAACTGATCTACAACCTCAACGTGCCCTCGCGCTGGGGAACGCAGACGCCCTTCACCAACCTCACCTTCGACTGGGTCTGCCCGGAAGATCTGCGCGAGCAGGTGCCGGTCATCGGCGGCAAGGAAATGCCCTTTACCTATGGCGACCTGCAAGGCGAAATGGACATGATCAACCGTGCCTACATCGAAGTGATGATGGCCGGTGATGCCAAGGGCCGCGTGTTCACCTTCCCGATCCCGACCTACAACATCACCGAGGACTTCGACTGGAACAGCCCGAACGCCGAACTGCTGTTCGAAATGACCGCGCGCTATGGTCTCCCCTACTTCCAGAATTTCGTCAATTCGGAACTCAAGCCGAACATGATCCGCTCCATGTGCTGCCGCCTGCAGCTCGACCTGCGCGAACTGCTCAAGCGCGGCAACGGCCTGTTCGGCTCGGCGGAGCAGACCGGCTCGCTCGGCGTGGTCACGATCAATTGCGCGCGCCTCGGCTACCAGTTCCGCGGCGATGAAGCCGGCTTGTTGGAGCGCGTGGACCAGTTGCTGGAAATCGGCAAGGTCAGCCTCGAGATCAAGCGCAAGGTGATCCAGCGTCACATGGACAATGGATTGTTCCCGTACACCAAGCGCTACCTCGGCACGCTGCGCAATCACTTTTCGACGCTCGGCGTCAATGGCATCAACGAGATGATCCGCAACTTCACCAGCGACGCGCACGACATCACCAGCGAGTGGGGCAATGCCTTCGCGCTGCGCCTGCTCGACCACGTCCGTGCGCGCATGCTGGAATTCCAGGACCAGACCGGCAACATGTACAACCTGGAAGCGACACCCGCGGAAGGCACGACCTATCGCTTTGCCAAGGAAGATCGCAAGCGCTTCCCGGACATCCTGCAGGCCGGCACGCCAGAGATGCCCTACTACACCAACTCCTCGCAATTACCGGTCGGGTTTACCGACGATCCCTTCGAAGCGCTGGAGCGGCAGGACGAACTGCAGCGCAAGTACACCGGCGGCACGGTGCTGCATCTCTACATGACCGAACCGGTGTCGAGCTCGCATGCCTGCCGCATGCTGGTCAAGCGCGCGCTGAGCCGGTTCCGTCTGCCGTACATCACGGTCACTCCGACTTTTTCCATCTGCCCCAAGCATGGATATCTGAGCGGGAAACACGAATTCTGTCCGAAATGCGATGACGAAATCATCGCGCGCAAGATGCGCGAGGCGGAATCGGCTTAGACAGCAGGCTGTTGAAAAACGTAGCGAGCGGGGCGAGATCGGTGCCGAGGAGCGCACGCGTGCAGAGTGGTACGCAAAGCACCGCTGGCCCCAGGATCGGCCCGCGCAGCAGTTTTTCAACAGCCTGCCAGAACTAGCCGAGATCAAGTCGGATCGTTTTCATTGGTCCGAAAGACGACAAAAGATGCAACTTCAACGTACACTTCGACAAGGAGATAGTCATGACAGACCTTAGCAACCAAAAGGCGCTCGCAAGCAGGCAAATCATTCTCACGGATGCAGAACGCCAGCCATGCGAAATCTGGACCCGGGTGATGGGTTATCACCGTCCCGTGTCCTCCTTCAATATCGGGAAAAAGGGAGAATTTCATGAGCGTCAGTACTTTAGCGAGCAATCAGCACAACTCTCCAGCGACTGAGAGTTTGCCGCGTTCGCTGAAGGTCGGTGGCATCACGCCGTTTACGTCCACCGACTACCCCGGACAGCTTGCTGCGGTCGTGTTCGTGCAAGGCTGTCCGTGGCAATGCGGGTATTGCCACAACCCGCACTTGCAACCACGCCTGCAGAAGAGCCCTCTTCAATGGTCGCGCGTACTGGGCTTGCTGGAAAAGCGCGTCGGCCTGATCGACGGTGTCGTGTTCAGCGGCGGCGAGCCGACGCTCGATCCGGCGCTGGGCAATGCCATGCGCGATGTGCGCAGGCTGGGTTTCAAGATCGGCCTGCACACCGGCGGATCCTATCCGCATCGGCTCATGGAACTGTTGCCAGAAATTGACTGGATCGCGCTGGACGTCAAGGCGCCGTTCAATCAGTACGAGAAAATCACCGGCGTCACCGAAAGCGGTCTGCACGCGCTTGCATCGGCCGAGGCGATCCTTTCAAGCGGTGTCGACCATGAGTTCCGCACCACCGTGCATCCATCTCTGCTCAGCGAAGAGGAAGTGCTTGAGTTGGGCCGCACGCTGGCAAGCATGGGCGTCAAGAACTATGCGCTGCAAGTCTTCCGCGCACAGGGATGCAAAACCAGGGAATTGAAAGCGACGGCGCTGGCCGGTTATCCGAGCACAGACCTGATTGCGCAGCTCTCGCAATTGTTTCCGGGCTTCGTCCATCGCCCGGCATAGGAAGGGAAATACGGTGCGCGTGGCAGATGTCGCGCACCATCCCCGCAGCAGCGCTTACTCCTGCTCTTCGCTCACCGCTTCGGCGCGATGCCGATCGAGGTCGGCAATCACACGCTCCACCACCGCATCGCCCTGCTCACGATCGAAGTCCATGTGATTGCGCTTCTTGACGCCATACTCATTCAACTGGTGATAATGTTCCGGCGTGACGTCATGACGCGCCAGCGAGCTGCGGGTGCATGCAAGGGGGCAGCCATCGAGCGCGATGATCGGACGTCCGGATTTGGCGACTCTCACCAATTGCGGCACATCGCCGCCCACGCCCGCGATGCACGACATTTCCGCGACTCCGCGCCGGTCCAGTTGCAGGGCAGCGTAGTTCGCCGTCTGAGCGGCACTGGAACAGCCCGAGCAGGAATACACCAGTGGAAAATTCGGGTCCTTTGCAACCATCCTCTTCTTCCCCGCTCTGTCAGCCTTGTCCGCGCCCGCCCGGTTTGATCCTTCCCAACACGCGGGCCGGAGCCAGTTTTCCGAGTTCGAATACCGGCAGCTCAATCGCATCCAGCGTGTTCTTCACCAGCAGGCCGAGTTCGGTATCGCCTTCCATCGAAAGACGACGGCTGAAGAACAGCGTGTCAGGATCTTCCTGGCGCCGCGCAAGCAGCAGAAAGTCGTGTGCGCTGGCGCCGATCGTCAAATCCGGCTCGCCATCCTTGCCGCATGCGGCGAAGCGTCCGTTTTCCCACTTGAAATCGAAGGACAGCTTGGCATCGGTGACGCTGATGCGCAGTTTTTTCCCGTTCAGGGACTGCTGCACGTCGGGCGGCAGATCGCCCTTTAATGCAATATTGAGCCCGGTTGCGAACAACAAGGAACCGGGATAGACCGGCAACAGGGAAAGGAGCTTGCCCACCGGCTCGGGCAACAGAAAACGACTTTGACTCATAGGAATTTCCTCGACTGAATCTTGCTGGGCTTTGCTCAGACGGATTGCAGTCGACAAAGCTCAGTCTTTCACTTCCTCTCACGGAATCGCGAGAGGGCACGTCGCGGCGGAAACAGGGACTCTCCCGCTCCCGCAAAAATCAGGCTGCCACCATCTGGTCAAGACCGGGCTTGCCGTACCAGAAACCGTTGCATGGCGCGGCCGGCATCAATGCTTCCATCTCGCGCATCGCTTCGGCTGCATCGCGTTTCTGCGCGATGACATCATGGAACAGGCCAATGATGCGATCGGTATGCTGCGATTGCGGACTGATGCGAACCACATCCACGCCAAGCTCGCGCATGGCGCCGATTTCATTGACCAGGTTGTAGACCAGCGCCGATTGCGTCTGGATGCCGTTGAGCGTCAGGAAATGCTGGCCCTCGCGCGTCTTCAGCGCCAGACCATCCGGGAATTCCATGCAGGTGAACTGGCAATCGTCTTTCGGCAGGTTGCGATGGCGCGCGGTGAAGCAACGCGCGGAGAACGCCAGCGGCATTCGTCCGTACGAGAATACCTCGGTCTCGATTCCGGCCGGGCGCCCCTGCTGCATATGGATCAGTCCCTCGCGCGACATCTCCAGCGGCATGACCCAGCGTCTTGCGCCGGTTTCAGCCATGAACTGCAAGGTCGGCGGGTTGAATACATTCAGATGCGGACCGGCGACGAACGGCACCTTGCCCGCCAGGCAATGCAGCGCGCCCATATCGTTCGCTTCGACGTCGAAGCGGCCGTTTTCGGTGATCCGATGCAGCGTGCCGATGTCGGTCTTGGACTCCAGCAGGACTTGCGTGGACAGCACCACTTCCTTGCCGGCTGCCTGCAACATCTCGGCGACGTCAAGCCAGTCGGTGAGTTTCAGTTCGCGACGGCGCGAGCAGACGGCCTCGCCGATATAAACGATATCGACCGGCGTCTCCGCGATCATCTGATAAAACTCGAATACGGTATTGCGCGGCCAGAAATACAGGTTCGGCCCCAGAGCCAGCTTCAAAATGTGTTCTCCAGCAAATTATTTCCAGGGCTTGTGGTAGGCACCGAGCGTGTGCTGCTGTCCTTCCGCCACCTTGTTGAGTTCCGACATCCAGGCCGGCTTCACGGAATAGCGTTGCGCATGATCGCGGCAATTGTCGATCGCCTCGCGCCACACCTTGGTAACCTGCGCGACGTAAGCCGGGCTGCGCTGGCGGCCTTCGATCTTGATGGCGCGCACGCCCATCGCCAGCAGTTGCGGCAGCAGTTCCAGCGTATTGAGACTGGTCGGCTCCTCGATCGCGTAATAGCTCTCGTTGTTGACTTCGAAACGGCCCTTGCACAGCGTCGGATAGCCCGCGTTTTCGCCTTCGTCGTAGCGATCGATCAGCACACCGTTCAGGCGCGACTCCAGTCCCTTCGACGTCTGCTGCCAGCGCACCGACTTGGCGGGGGAACACACGCCATGCGTGTTGGGCGCTTCGCCCGTGACATAGGACGACAGCGCGCAGCGACCTTCCACCATCACGCACAGGCTGCCGAAACCGAAGACTTCGATTTCCACCTGCGTGTTCTGGCTGACGAACTCGACCTGCTCCAGCGACAGCACGCGCGGCAGAACGGCGCGCTGGATGTTGAAGCGCTCGCGATAGAAATTGATCGCCTCGTAGTTGGTCGCCGATCCTTGCACCGAAAGATGCAAGCGCAGATCCGGGTAATTCTTCGCCGCATACTGCATCAGCGCCGGGTCCGCCAGGATGATCGCATCGATGCCCGAGGACGCGGCGCGGTCGATGGCCTTGCGCCACGGAGTGACGTCGGTTGCCTGCGGATAGGTATTCAGCGCCAGCAGGACCTTGCGGCCCTTGCCATGCGCGTAAGCGATACCTTCCGCAATGGCCTTCTCGTCGAAATTCAGACCCGCGAAATTGCGCGCGTTGGTCGCGTCGCGAAAGCCGAGATAAACACAATCCGCGCCATTATCGACGGCCAGCTTCAGGGCCGGGAGGCTACCGGCCGGACAAACCAGTTCCATCTGGCCTGCTGCGTTCTGCATAACTTCACTTCTTCAAAAATAACGATGGGGTTTCAGATCAAGCAAACTTCAGTGTTCCTCAGGCGGCCACGATCGCTGCCGACGGTGAAACTGCAATGCTGTCGGCTTTCGCGGGACGCATGCCGTTCAGCAGGAATTCGATCAGCTCGCGCACGGAGCGGATTTCGCTGCCGAAAGGAAGCTTTTCCGAGCCGCGGAAGAACAGGCCGCGCTTGACGTCGCCTTTCATCGCGAAGGCAAGCTGGGTATCGATGCAGAACTGGCCGTGCTTGGCAATGCCGTCGCGCAGACCGCACTCATGCAGGCAGTCGAAACCGACCGTGCAATCCTTCGGTGCCGCCTTGCTCTGCAGCTTGGCTTCCTTCTCCAGGTAGTTCGCCAGCCAGGGAGTACGCACTGCACGCGCAGGCAGGCCGGCAACGCTCATGAAGGTGACAATATCTTCAGGCTTGGCCTCGGCCAGCACTTTCTTGAAGTTGATGTGGGCATCGCCCTCTTCGGTCACTGCAAAGGCGGTGCCGAGCTGAATCGCGCTCGCCCCCATATCCAGCAAGGCGCGCACCTGTTCGTGAGAGTTGATGCCGCCGGCGGTAATCAGGGGAATGCGCTCACGCTCGATACCAAGTTCCTTGAACAATTCCAGCGTGCCTTCCAGCACCGTGGGGAAAGCGAAATGCGGCTTGTCGACATCTTCCACCTTGGCCGCACCGAGGTGGCCTGCGGCATAGCGCGGATTTTCGATCACGATCGCATCCGGCAGGCGATTCTTGCGCATCCACTTTTTCAGGATCAGCGCAATGCCGCGCACATCCGACAGAATCGGAACCAATGCCACATCGGGGTGGTCTACGGTCAACTCGGGAAGGTCCAGCGGCAAGCCGGCGCCGACAACGACCGCATCGATGCCGCTCTCGCAGGCTTGCTTGACATAGTGCGCGTACTCCGCGACGGCGCGCATGACGTTGACCGCGACCATGCCGACACCTTGGGCAACCGCCTTGGCCGCCTTGATTTCACGATCGAGTGCAATCAGGTTGGCGCGGTCGATCAGCGCCTTGTTGCGCGACTTGCCGGTCTGTGCCATGAGGTCGGCGTGATGACGCCGCAAATCAACACTGGAAATCGTGCCTATGCCGCCGAGGCCGGCGACGGTGCCAGCCAGACGATGTGCGGAAACCCCGACACCCATACCGCCCTGTACAATTGGAAGGAGAGACTTGCCCTTGACGACAAGCGGTTTTAAAGCGGTTTTCAGCACGACGGTCCTTCCGATCTCTAAGCAACGAGCGAATGTAGCAAATGCGATGTCGAATTTGTTTGATCTCAATCAAGAATTTCAGACTTGAATTGAATTATGGCAATAAGACCCGACACCTGGCCATTTTGCCCACTCTACTCTGCGGATGGTCCCGAAATCCTTGATCCAGGTTAAGGATTTCCGCTTGCCGTGAATGTCACAATGTGATGCACTTTTTTAACGCACAAGGTTTTACATGACTACCATCTCACGCTTTCTCGGCAGCGACCACAAACGCTGTGATGATCTTTTTGCCAACGCCGAGACCAGCGTCAGCAAGGCTGAATGGGATCAGGCCGCAAACTACCTGCATGAATTCGTCGAAGCGGTTGAACACCACTTCACCATGGAAGAACAAGTGCTGTTTCCGGCGTTTGAACAAGCCACGGGCAGTACTGAAGGCCCGACGCGCGTCATGCGCATGGAGCATGAACAGCTGCGCTCCATCATGGGAATGCTGAAGGCTGCGCTGGAAAAGCGTGATGCAGATGAATTCTTTGGCTGCTCGGACACGCTGAACACCATGGTGCAGCAGCACAACATGAAGGAAGAGACGATTCTCTACCAGATGGCCGAGCGCGTACTGGGCGGGCAGCAGGAGCAGATCATCAGCGAGATGAGCGCCGTCGACGCCACGCTATGAACAAGCCGGCAGACGACATCGTCCTGGATGTTTGCGGACTCGAACCGCCGGAACCGCTGGAGCGCATTCTGGAGGCGCTGTCCGATCTCGATCCCGGCCGTCGCTTGTGTGTCATGATCGGCCGCGAGCCGTTTCCCCTCTATCGCATCCTGGAGCAGAACGGCTTTGCGCATCAAACCCGGTGCCGCGAGGATTTCATCTACGAAGTCCTGATCTGGCACCGAAACAAGAACTGATACGAAGTCAATGCAACGCGTCTTGTCGTTCGAGCAGACACCGCCTTTATCGGTGCCGCTTCGTTTCTTCCTCACCGCCCCGCTCTTTGCCGTTGCCGCCGGACTGTTGCTGTTCTGGCAAGGGCCGGAGGCGATGGTATCGCGCTGGACGCCGGCAACGCTCGCCCTCACCCATTTGCTCACGCTGGGTTTTCTCGCGATGTGCATGATCGGGGCACTGCTGCAGATTCTTCCCGTGGTCGCGGGGATCGACATTCCGCATTCGAAATTGACCGCCGGTGTGGCACATGCTTTGCTGACATCCGGCGTTCTCGCACTGGTCATCGGCTTTCTTCTATCGTCGCCCGCCTTTTTCAAACTGGCGCTGCCGCTGCTGCTTCTTGCATTCGGCTGGCTTCTCCTTGCCGGTTTGCGTGGCGTCTGGTTTGCGCCGGACGGCAAGGAAATGCTGACCGCGATTCGCCTTGCACTCGGCGCCCTTGCCATTGTCGTTGTACTCGGCATCACGGCGGCAAGCGCATTTGCCTGGCCGCTGCCGCTGCCTCTCCTGCAGATCACCGATATCCACGCCGCTTGGGGGCTGCTTGGATGGATCGGCTTGTTAATCGTCGGCATCTCCTACCAGGTCGTGCCGATGTTTCAGGTGACGCCGACTTATCCGCGCATCGTCACGCAATGGCTGGCCAAGACGGTTTTCGCGTTGATCGCGATCTGGTCCGTTGCGGAGGCGCTCGGCTTCCCGGGCAATCCATTGTCTGCCCTGCTCGCCATTCTTTTCGCCGCCTTCGCCTGCACGACGTTTTATCTGCTATGGCAACGCAAACGACCGAAACCGGACCCGACCACCTTGTTCTGGCGTGCCGGCCTCGCCAGCCTGCTCGCTGCGGCGACACTATGGCTCGCGGGAAGGGTGTTCCCGCAACTCGCCGCGACATCGGCCTATCCGCTGACGCTGGGTGTGTTGTTCATCGTCGGCTTTGCCTATTCGATCGTGAACGGCATGCTCTACAAGATCGTTCCGTTCCTGGTGTGGTACCACCTCCAGAACAAGCTCGCGGGCGGCTGCGCCAAGGCACCGAACGTCAAGCAGATCGTGCCCGACAAAGCCGCCCAAAAGCAGTTTCGCGTTCATTTGCTGGCGTTGGTATTGCTGACCGTGAGCACGCTATGGCCGCAATGGCTGTCGCAGCTTGCCGCGCTGGCCTTTGTCGCGTCTTCCGGCTGGCTCTGGTTGAACATCTGGAAAGCGGCGCGCATCTACCGCCACATGACGGCGGACCTGTCGAAGCTGCGCGATGCGGCAGCCTAGCGCCCCTCGTAGGAGCGCAGCTTTTCAATATCGAGAATCGTGATGGTGCGCCCCTCCACGCTGATCATCTGCCGGTCAGCGAGATCATGCAGGATGCGCGAGAAATGTTCCGGCGTCAGATTGAGGCGGGAGGCCAGCACCGTCTTGCTCACCTTCAGGGTGATCTGGTCGCCGTCCGCCGGCGCCTCTTCCTTCAGCAAATAACCGATCACCCGCTGCGTGCCGGAACTGAGCGAGTAGGCTTCGACATCGCAGATCAGCCCGTGCAGGCGCCGACTCAGCCCCGCCAGCATCTTGCGCGCAAACTTCGGATCGCGTTCCAGCTCATCGAACACCGCTTTCTTCGGCACGTGCAGCAGCAAGGAATCCGCGAGCGCCTGCGCCGTTACGATGTAGGGCTTTTCCATGAACATCAGCGCCTCGCCGAAACTGTATCCCGGCCCGATGATCTCGACCACCTTTTCGTTGCCGTCGACGGAATGAAATGCCAGCTTCACCTGACCGTAAATCACCGTGTGAAAGCCGAGGCAAGGATCGCCCCGGCGAAAAATGACTTCGCCGCGCGGAACGTGAATTTCACTTGCCGATTCGGCGATCTTTTCCAGCTCTTCCGGCGCGATTTCATTGAACAACGGCAACCGGGACAGAAAATCGCGGATCTTGATTTTGCTGGTGCCCATTCCGTATTAACGCACGATCAGAACAGGGATGGTCGTCGCGGCAAGCACCTTGGTGGCGACCGAGCCCATCACGAGATTCTGGAAGGCCGTGTGTCCATGCGAACCCATGACAATCATGTCGATCTTCTGCTTCTTGGCATAAGCGCGAATTTCCTCCGCCACGTTGCCGATTTTCCAGGCTGACGTATAAGGAATCTCCAGCTTGCGCAACAACTTCTCGGCCGGACCCAGTTCGGCCTGAGACTCTTCCTTGTAATAATTCTTGACCATCTCTTCACCCAGAATCGCACTGGCGCGACCCGGCGGAATGGGCTCCGTCACGTGCAAAAGATGCAACTCCGGCGTCCCCTGGAACCAATCGAGGTGCGAGGTGACATGTTTTACCGCCTTGAGCGAAAATTTCGAGCCATCAACCGCGATCAATATTTTCATTGGGATTCCCTGTGTCCGATGTGGTTAATATGCAGATTGTCGCGCACGAATGTAACAAAGGGGTATTGCGAATTGTTTGATTTGAATCAATTCGTCCAAGATTGACGCAACGCTCGCCTGCCGGTCATACAAAGAGGGTTTTCGCCTTCACCCGTCGAATCAATGGTATTTTCACAACGCCTCGCAACATCCCCATGAATCTGTCTGCATTGCCTGGAGATCGTTTTGACACAACATTCTGGCACACATCTGCATCGCATCACCATCGTCGGCGGCGGCGCCGGCGGCCTCGAGCTCGCTGTTCGCCTTGGCAAAAAACTGGGAAAGCACGGCAAGGCGCAGATCACGCTGGTCGACGCCGCCCGCACCCATTTGTGGAAACCCTTGCTGCATCAGGTAGCGGCCGGCACCCTGGACAGTCATACCGACGAACTCGAATATCTCGCGCTCGCGCGCAATTACCACTTCCAGTTTCGGCTCGGCCGCATGGACGGATTGAGCCGCACACAAAAGGAAATCTATCTGGCGCCGACGCACGACGAGGAAGGCAATGAAATCCTGCCGCGCCAATCCATCCCGTACGACACGCTGGTGCTTGCGATCGGCAGCCAGTCCAATGACTTCGGCACGCCCGGCGCGCAGGAGCATTGCATCATGCTCGACTCCCCCGAGGCCGCAGAGCGATTTCACCAGCGCCTCATCAACTCCTGCCTGCGCGCGCAAACCCGGCCGCGGACTCCCGGCCAGGGTCAATTCACCGTGACGATCATTGGCGGCGGCGCGACCGGCGTGGAGCTTTCCGCCGAACTGCACATGACGACCAAGATCATGTCGACGTACGGTCTCGCCAATTTTGATCCGGAAAAGGATTTGAGAATCGTCGTGGTAGAAGCCGCGCCGCGCTTGTTGCAGGCGCTGCCGGAACGCCTGTCGTCAGCAGTCGCGCATGAGCTGCATTCGCTGCATATCGAAATTCATACCGGCGAACGTGTAGTGGAAGTGACGAAGGACGGCGTCAGGATGGCCAACGGCACTTTCATCCCGAGCGAAATCGTGGTGTGGTGCGCGGGCATCAAGATTCCCGATTTCATGAAAGACCTCGATGGGCTGGAAGTGAACCATCTGAATCAACTGATTGTCCACCGCACCCTGCAGAGCACCCGGGATCCGTCCGTTTTTGCCATGGGCGATTGCGCGGCAATTCCCCAAGGAGACGACAAACCCGTCGTGCCCCCGCGTGCTCAATCCGCGCATCAGGAAGCAACGATGCTGGCAAAGTCCCTTGTGCGCATGTTGCAAGGAAAACCCCTGCTCGAATTCACCTATCGCGATTACGGCTCGCTGGTGTCCCTCGGCGACTACAGTGCGGTCGGCAGCCTGATGGGCGCAATCGCCAAGGGCTCGGTCTTCATCGAGGGAAATATTGCCAAGTGGATGTACTGGTGGCTGCACAAGAGCCACCAGATTGCCGTGAGCGGCTGGTTCAGGACCTGGCTGGTGACTTGGGCCGAAGCCATCAACTGGGCCCGCAACCCGCGCATCAAGCTGCATTAGCAGGCTGTTGAAAAACGTAGCGAGCGGGCCGAGACTGGGACCGAGGAGCGCACGCGTACGCCTGTACGCGGAGCACCGCAGGCTCCAGGATCGGCCCGCGCAGTAGCTTTTCAACAGCCTGTTAGAGCGGATTCCGGATCAGTGTCCGGCCACGCTATGGTCTGGCGAGCGTGACGCCGTGCCTCGCGAAAATCTGCGCCAGTTGCCCGGATGCCGCCAGGTCATTGGTTGCGGCCTGCAAGGCCTTCGCCAGCTCGACATTGTCGTTCTTCACCGCCATGCCGACCACCCAGCCCTGACGCGGCAGTCGCTGGAACGTGGCCTCGCTCAAGGCGAAGTTGGGATCTTGCCTGATTACCGATTCGATCTCGGAGCGATTGGCGAGTACCGCATCGAGCTCGCCCGCCTTCAGCTTTTCCAAAGCCTCGACGGCGGTCGGATAGATCTTCACATTGTCGCGAAACTTTCCGTCCTGTTCGCCCAGCATGACCATCGCAGAGATCGACACTTTTTCCACGCCGATCTTCTTGCCGTCGAGCGAATCGACGCCGTCGTAGGTCGGGATCTTGCGCACATCGCGCACCAGACGCACGTTCTCATGATAGTACGGCGCAAAAATCTTGACCTTCCTGGCTTCGTCCATCAGGCGCGGGTCGACCGGCACATGCATCAGCACGTCGGCGGGGCCATAGCCGAGGTAATGGCCTTTCCACACCATGTTGCGCAGGTCATCGCCGAGGCTTTCACCGGCATCGAAAGGCAGCAGGCTCAGGCGCAGCCCAAGCTTGTCCGCCAGAGCGCGTGCAAGGTCGATATCGATCCCGCTGTCCTGCGCAGAGAATGGCGCGAAGTCCTTGTAAACCGCGACCTTCAGGATGCCGTCGTGCTTCAGTTTGTCGAGATCGGCATGCGCGGAATGCAGCGGTGCATACAGCAAGAGTGCCAGCGCAAAAGGCGCCGTCAGTCTTCGAATGAATGGCATGAACATCTTTGTCTCCGTTGATCTTGTTGAACTTGCCCCAGTCGCTTATCGCGTTTCCCGGCGCGTCTCCAGATAAGCCTTGATTGCCCACATCGCTTCCTGGTTGAACACATTTTCAAATGGCGGCATGTACACGGCACCGTTGCGCACCTTGCCGCCGCGGATCGACGTCAGGAAGTATTTATCGGTGTCCTTGAAGCATGCCTGCTTCTTCGCCTCGTTCTTCAAGCCGAGGCAGTCGCGATCCAGCTTGCGCAGGTCGGGCGCAATGCCGCCGGAAACGGCCTCGATGCCGTGGCAACGTGCGCAGTTCTGCGCGAAGGCCGAGGTTCCGACCTTGACCGCTTCGTCATTGCCCCTGTAGGGATTCTCCTCGCGCCATTTTTCACCAAGCGGCGGCAAGGATTTGGTGTCGACGGCCTGCGGCGTGACGTCGCCGTGTGCATGGGCCGCAAGCGGCATCAACGATGATACGGACATCATGAGACCAACAACAAAAGTACAAGGTTTGAATTTCATGGTAGCTCCCGAATTAACAAAATGAAGGGTAAGCACCTAAACGCAATTGGTATGCCATGCGATTCACCGCGCATCGCGAAGGCTGCATCAATCCGGATTCCTGTCGCATAGAGCGAACATGCGCTGCTCAATGCTCCCCGACGAGGAGAAATCAGCAGCGCGCGGAGGCAAATCAGTTGCGCCAATATGCAACAGTGCTCCAGAACACAACGCTACGAAGCAGGATCAACGAACGGTCCGTATTGCGGACAATGCATGATAAAAAACAGATGGCAAGCCGGTGGAAAAAAAGCGAGACAGCCATATCCCGACGCACAAACGCGACAATGCGCAGGATGCGCATAACGCGTCCTGCGCATTGTCGAATGCGCGCCACCTGATCCCGGCTTTAATGCGGCAACATGCGCCAGATGATGCGCGTCCCGGAAACGGTGAGGTGGTAGAACACCGCCATGACATGCACGGCGATCAAGCCGACCAGCAGCCAGGAAAACGCCACATGCGTGTTGTTGAACACGGAATGAATGAGCGGATTGTCCCATCCCGTGCGCGGCAGCGGGTACCCGAAGAAACTGATTCCATGCCGGGTGAAACTGGAGGCGACGAAGCCGCAGAATGGCGTCAGGATCATGCATGCATACAGCAGCCGATGCGAAATCTGCGCGGCTTTTTCCTGCAAGGCAGAGCGATGCAGGCAGGCTGGCGCCGGCGCCCTGGACTTCCACCACAAACGCAGCATGACCAGCGCAAACGCAATCAATCCCAGCGACTTGTGCAAGCCGTAGTAAAACGCAACCGGCGGCGTACGTTTCGGAATATCGACCATATACCAGCCGATCCCGATCTGCACGAACAACAGGATGGCCATGACCCAGTGCATTGCCATCGCCGGCTTGCTATACGCGTCCCCGGAATTTGCTTTCATGATCGTCTCCCGCCGTGTCAGATTCTGCATCGATTACTGCACTACCACGCCCCAGGGCAATTCGCCGACCGGGATTTCCTTGATCACCTTGTTGCTCTCCGTATCCAGCACCGATACCGAATTGGATCGGCCATTCGCGACGTAGAGCTTCTTTCCGTCCGGCGTCAGCGCCATGTTCCATGGCCGCTTGCCGACCGGGATGGTGGCGATCATCTTGTTACTGACCGCATCGATCACCGACACGCTGGCATCCTTGCCGTTCGATATATAGACATGCTTGCCGTCCGGATGCACTGCCACGCCGTTGGAGAATTTTCCGGCCTTGATTTGGGTGATCAGTGTCTGGCCCGGCACATCGATCACATACACGGTGCTCGCAATTTCCGCGGCAACGTAAGCCTTGCTTCCGTCGGGCGAAAATCCGATGCCGCGCGGCCGTTCGCCGAGCTTGATCGAATTGACCTGTTCGCGCTTCGCGACATCGACGATGTCCAGCGTGTCCGCTTCTTCCGCACTCACATAGAGCCATTTGCCGTCGGGGCTGAACTCCGCATGCTCCGGGTTCTTGCCTTTCGTCTTGACACTGAATACCTGCTGATTGGTCGCCGTCGACACGAAGCTCACGCTATTGCTGATCTCGCTCGCAACCACGACCCAGTCGCCGGCGTGGGAGATGCCGACGCCCTCGGGCGATTCCTCCAGCACCACCTTGGATACCACGGCTTTCTTCGCGAGGTCGACGATCAGCAATGCATTGCTGGTCTGGTCGCTGACATAAAGAAATTTGCCATCGTGACTGACCACAAGGCCGCGTGGTTTTTTGCCCGCTGCGATCGTATCGACGACAGTGTCGGTGGCGCAGTCGATCACCGACAGCGTGCCGGATTTCTCGTTCGGTACATAGGCGAAGGGGCTGGCATGGGCGCCGAGCGCCGATGCAGACAGAACAAGGAATGCGGCAAGATGCTTTTTCATGATGTCTCCGTTATAAAATCGTGCGACCGGTCGTTGTTCAGAACATCGTGCGCAAACCGACGAACAGGCGCCGGCCGGCAGCCGGCTCGAAGAAGCGTCGGTTGCCGTCATTGACGATGATCGATCCGGCGTAGTTCTTGTCGAGCAGGTTGTCGATTCGTCCGAACAGATACATCTTCGCCTTGCCGACCCGCAAGTCGTAACCTGCGCGCAGATTGAACACGGCATAGCCGGGCGCCGCATCGCTGTTGAGGTCATCGACATAGGCGCGGCTTTCGGCGCGCATCTCCACCGCAGTGGTGACTGCCTCCAGCGGGCGATATTCAAGTTGCGCGAACAGGCTGTGCATCGGCGCACCAGGCAAGCGATTGCCGGAAGCAATCGTCGCATTCTGTCCATTGACGAACTGCTGCCTGAAGCGTGCGTCGAGCAAGGTGTAGCCAAGCTGGGCGGCAAGCTTGTCCCATGCGGCTTTCCACGACACTTCAAATCCACGACGTTCCACCTTGTCGACATTCTGGAAGATCGAGCGTCCGTTCTCGGTCGTCAAGGGAACGATTTCATCGTTGCTTTCCGCATCGAACAGCGCCATGTCGACGCTGTGCCGGCCCTGACGCAGCTTGATCCCCACTTCGCCCTGCACGCTGCGCGACGGTTTCAAGGCAAGATTCGGACCGGTTGCGCCGGGCCGATAGGCCATCTCGGTCAGCGTCGGCGTTTCAAAGCCGCGACCGATATTGCCATACACGTTCACATCGTCACTGGCATGCCACACGAGACCGAGAACCGGGCTGGTATTGCGATATTCAACGCTGCCGCTGTCGTTCGGGCTGGCGGAAGTGACGAAATGATCATCGACCGAGAAGCGTACGCGTGACGCACGTGCACCGGCGGTCGCCGTCCATTGCGGCGAAAAGGTCCAGTCCATCTGGCCGAATAGATCGAGATTGTCCGCGCTGTCGATCTCGTCGCGGCGCAAGTCCCCAACGCTGCCGTTGTTGTTGACGAAGCCACGCCGGTTCTGATCCAGCTGATCCGCCTCGACACCGAGCGTCCAGTGCAGTGGCAATCCGTTGACTTTCGTCTTGTGAGTCCAGCTCAAGCCAGCACCGTCGAACTTGTTGTCCAGATCGACGATGCCGCCCGCGGAGTTGCTTGCCGCACCGCTGAACGAGAGAGTCTGGAACGCCTGGCGCGTGCCGCCGTACACCCGCGCATTGAGCGTATCGCTGGCCGACAAGCGATGTTCCAGCAATACGCCAGCCTGATTCTGTTCGATCGACTTGCGCGTGTCGAAGGCAATCGCACCGGATATCACCTGTCGCGGATTTTGCTCGAACTGGGCATGTGTCAGACCGAGCGGATCCTGCGCGCGCGGCTGGTCGAAGCGATTGAAAATCCCCGTGATGGTGGTATCCGCGGACGGACGCGCCACCAGTTTGGCATTGACCTGGGTGCGTTCAGCCGCGCTGTGGTCGCGGTATCCATCCGTCGAATAATGCGAGACGTCGAGCAATGCGCCGACAGTCTCATTACCGCCGCCCACCGACACATCTGCCTGCCGCTGTCCATACGTGCCGGCACCAACCGCCAGGCTGGCGAACGGCGCCGCCGGCGCCATCGGCGGATCCTTGGTAAACACCTGCACCACACCGCCGGCGGCATTGCCATACAACTGCGCAACCGGGCCGCGCAAGACCTCGATGCGCTTTGCCGATGTCAGGCTGGCGATCGCCGCCTGCCCTTGCCCGTCCGGCATGGTGGCCGGGATGCCGTCGATCAGTATCCGCACCCCGCGCACGCCGAAGGTCGAACGCGTGCCGAATCCACGCACCGACACCTGCAGATCCTGCGCATAATTCTGCCGCTCGCGAATCTGAATGCCCGGTACTGCCTGCAGCAACTCCGACAAGTTCACCAGCGGCGACGAAGCATGCATGGGGTCGACGCGGACTGTGTCAACCGATGCCGCTGCGTCGAAGCGACGCTGCTCCGTTCTGCTTGCGCTCACCACAACATCTTCGAGGCGTTTGTCCTCCACCTGTTGGGCGTGAGCCGGCAGCATGAAGCCGAGAGAGATGGCGACGGCAAGCACTCCTCGCTCATGCAGTGGAAACGATGCTGACGTACGGCGAGACCGAGGAGATATTTTCATTTTCAAACTGGCCATGAAGATTGATCGGAACAGCGAAGCACTGACATACCTGTCAGCAAGTTACATGCCATTCGGATGAGACATTCATCACCTGTACGCGGCGACGACACGCGTAGCGAGCTCGCCTTTCAGGCAGTTCGACGCGAATACTGCGCGACTTTTGAAACACAAGCGGACGAAATTGAAGATCGCAAAGCATTCACTGCTCCAACTTGGAACAGTCGTGTTGAAACATGGAACAGTACAACCACGATTTCGGCTTCTTTTTGTTTGAACAAAAAAAAGGCCGATGATTCCCATCATCGGCCAACCGTCCTTAGGCGAGGGTTAGGCTGGCTGTGCATGCCAGCACCCAAGGAGGAAGAGACAATCTTTCGTTGTTCAGAGGGAGGACAACTTGAATACCCAGACCGAACCGCCTTGCTCGAGGAAGTTGACACGGCGCGCCACGTCGCCGCCCCACAGCGGCACCGCACCGCCCCAACCGGACACCACCGCAACATATTGCGTATCGCCGTCCTGCCAGGTGATCGGCGGCGCGACCACACCCGAGCCGGTCTGGAACTTCCACAACTCCTTGCCGGTCTTGGCGTCAAGCGCTTTCAGATAGCCCTCCGGCGTGCCGTAGAACACCAGGTCGCCCGCGGTCGTCATCACCCCGCCCCACAGCGGCGCATTGTTTTTCGCTTCCCACACGATCTTGCCGCTCTTCGGATCGATCGCACGCAGTGCGCCGATGTAGTCTTCATTCAGCGCCTTGATGGTGAAGCCGGCACCCAGATAAGCAGCACCTTTCTTGTAGCTGATCGGCTCGTTCCAGATCTCCATGCCCCACTCGTTGGCCGGCACGTAGAACAGCTTCGATTTCGGGCTGTATGCCATCGGCATCTGGTTCTTGCCGCCGAGGAAGGACGGCGCGGAGAATACGGACTTGCCCTTCTTGCCAGTCTCGCCCTTGGTCGGATCGCCGGGACGTCCCTCTTCGATATAGTTCGGACGGCCGGTCTTCAGATCGATGCTGCTGGCCCAGGTGATTTTCTTCACGAACGGAAACGCGTTTTGCAGCTTGCCGTTATTCGCGTCGATCACGTAGAAGAAGCCATTGCGGTCGGCCTTGCCGCCGTAGCGTTTGCCGTCCATGTCGAAGGTGACGAATTCATTGACGCCGTCGAAGTCCCAGCCGTCATGCGGCGTGGTCTGGTAATGCCACTTGATTTGCCCGGTCTCGACATCGATCGCAACGGTGGACGACGAGTACAGGTTGTCGCCCGGACGCAGGTGGCTGTTCCAGGGCGCCGGA
Organism: Noviherbaspirillum sp.; assembly: GCF_035254865.1. Lineage (GTDB taxonomy): Bacteria > Pseudomonadota > Gammaproteobacteria > Burkholderiales > Burkholderiaceae_D > Noviherbaspirillum. The sequence continues at coordinate 154,958 of NZ_DATFAF010000075.1, read as the reverse complement.
TTGCCGGTGCCGAAATAGGCCAGCCCGGTTTTGGGATCATAGGTGCCGCCCAGCCAGGTCGCTGCGCCGCCGGTTTTCCACAGTTCGCCAGGCCAGGTCTTGTTGGTGGTGCCGGATACGCCGTTGGGGATGGGATTGCCATCCTTGTCGTACTTGTAACCCATGTGGCCTTCCACCGTAGGCCGCGACCACACCAGTTGACCGGTGCGAGGATTGCGCGCTTCCACGCGTCCGACGATGCCGAACTCGCCGCCCGAGACACCCGTCAGCAGCAGGCCTTTCGCAATCAATGGCGCCGCGGTATTGGAATAGCCCGCAGCATAGTCGTCGATCTTTTCCTTCCACACGACTTCCCCGGTCTCTTGATCGAGCGCGACCAGCTGCGCGTCGAGCGTAGCGAAGATCACCAGGTTGTCGTACAGCGCTGCGCCGCGATTGATCACGTCGCAGCAAGGCATGATGTTTTCCGGCAGACGGTGTTCATACTTCCACAGCTTGGCGCCGGTCTTCACGTCCAGCGCATAGATGCGCGAATACGATGCGGTGACGAACATGCGGCCGTTGTAAATCAGCGGCTGCGATTCCTGTCCGCGCTGCTTTTCTCCGCCGAACGAGAATGACCAGGCCGGCGTCAACCGACGAACGGTTTTGGTATTGATTTGCGTGAGCGGGGAAAAGCGCTGGCCTTGCTGGCCCATGCCCCACGACAGCACGTCGCCGGTCGATTTTGTGCCGGCTTCGATCATGGCGTCGGTGACGCCAGCGGCATGCACCGCCAACGGCCCCGTCAGGGCCGCTAATACAGACAACTTGATCAGATGCGTTTTCATTCACTCCTCCTGTTATAGGTTTTCCTTCTTCAGCCAGGCAGCCATCGCACATGACGCTACCCAACCTGGCCAACAGTGCCCAGGCACGTGACTGACCAACTGGTGCGCACGCAACACGCATTGCGTATGCGAGGAACCGATGTCATTCAGTCCTGTGTCACAAATCCTTTGGTGACGCGGATGGCTAACGCAATCTGTGTGCCATCTCTTTTTTTATTGGTATATGCAGGAGGAAGGAAGGAGGAAGGCCGCGGCGCATCTGATTTCAGCTGATACAAAATTCATCACTTGTCCCAAAACGGGACAGTCCGCTTGACAGTGCGCGGCCAGCTCATGAAGCGCAGACAGCGCGATGCATCGCGCTCCGATGGAGATTCGTCAAGTACGGAGATGGGACGAACGCCGGCCTTTTGCAAGCCGGCGTCGAAAAAGGGCAAGCCCCGATTCAATGACGAGGAAGTCGCCTTCCTCATCAATTCACCGCTTACCGGCGGAAGCGGCGATGGCCTCCCGCGGCAAACTCGTCGTTAAAAATCTTTTGCTGTTCGGGTGTCAGCGCTGCATAGAAATCCTTCACGGCGACCACATGATCGGCCATGCGCTGTTCGCGATCTTTCATCAATGCAAGCATTTTTTCCATGCGCTCGGGCGCGGACAACTTGTCCATTTCAGCCCTGCTGCCCCACGCGGGTGGCGTTCCAGGCTGCATTCTCTGGGTAAAGGTCTTCCACGCCGGCTCCTGGGCCGCAGTCAGTTTGAGCTTGTCATGCAATTCAGCCTGGCGCTTGTCCATGCGCTCTTTCATGCGCTCGCTGAACTTGGCCGGATCGCCCTCGCCTCCCGGTCCCATTCCGTGGCCCCAGCCCGGCCCGCCGGCATAGGCGGCAAAAGATCCGGCACTAACAGCCAGCGCAACAAGCCCGGTCAACATTTGTTTGCGAAATTTCGTCATGATCACTCCTATGCTCATATTCATTCGATGTATGCGTGCATCCGTTTCAGCACGGTTCTCATGATGGTGGGCGGATGTATCGGGAGCTTGTCTGCCGATCGGCTTCTTGTAGCACCGCGTAGCGCCTGAGGCGCAATTTGTATCGTGTTGTATCAGCCCGACCGGGCGAAATAGAGAGATACAATTCAGTCACGCCTTGTACCGCCCGAATCGCCATAATTACGTCTATGGAACAACCTGCCCAAATCCTGATCGTGGATGACGATCGCGAAATCAGCGCCCTTCTCGCCGAGTACCTGGAGAAGAACGGCTATCGCACGCTCACGGCCGGCGACGGCAAGGCGATGTGGAAAACCCTGGACGAAGCGCGCATCGACCTGATCGTGCTCGACCTGAGCCTGCCCGGCGATGACGGACTGACCTTGTGCCGCAACCTGCGTACCCGCTCGAACATACCGATCATCATGCTCACCGCGCGCGGTGAACCTCTCGACAGGATCCTCGGCCTTGAAATGGGTGCCGACGACTATCTCCCGAAGCCCTTCGAGCCACGCGAGCTGTTCGCCCGCATTCGCAGCGTCCTGCGACGTGCACAGTCATTGCCGCATAATGCGCAAACTGCCGAAGCGCAGCAGATGCACTTCGCCGGCTGGACCATGGATTTCACCGCGCGTCACCTGATCAATCCGCAGGGCACCGTCGTCGCGCTGTCCGGAGCGGAATATCGCCTGCTCAAGGTTTTTCTCGACCATGCCAATCGCGTCCTTAGTCGCGACCAGTTGCTCAACCTGACGCAGGGGCGCGACGCCGATCCTTTCGACCGGTCAATCGACCTGCAGATCAGCCGCCTGCGCCAGAAGCTGGGAGAGGATGCGCGCTCACCGCAGATCATCAAGACCGTGCGCAATGAAGGCTATGTGCTCGCCACGGTGGTTGCCAAGGAATGAAGGCGCTCTTCCAGTCCATGACGAGCAGGGTGATCCTCATCCTGATTTCCGGCGTCGTCGTCAGCGCCCTCCTGACGCTGTTTCTCGCATTCGGCGAGAGCCAGCGGATGGCAAGGCAATTTCGCGACTTCCATGCCGTCGAACGTGTGGCGCAGTTCATCGTTTCGCTGGAGACCGTTCCAGCCGATATGCGGCCGCAGTTTCTTGCCGCGGCATCCGGCATGGGCATTCGCGCCCAAATGGCCGATCCCACCGAGGACGCCACTGAACAGCGCACCGAACTCGCCGACATGTTGAACGAACGCCTGCCGCAGGAGTATCAGGTTGCGTCCGTCACCAGCAAGCCGTCGGACTGCCCGCCTCCCGGCATGCGTCGTCGCATGCGGCGTATGCCGGACCACTGGACCGGCTGTGAGGCCTTGCTCATCACGCTGAACGACGGTGCAAGATTGCGCGTGACGATCGCACCGCCGCGCGCGCCGCTGCCGCGTCCGCGGCAAGACTACCTGACCTATGGCGTCGTGTTTCTGATCAGCGTCGGCCTGCTTGCTGCGCTCATTGCGCGCATGACCATGCGCCCGCTGAAGAAGCTGGCGCAGGCAGCCACCGAACTCGGCAACGACATCGAACGCCCTCCGCTGCCTGAACGCGGTGCATTGGAGATCCGCCAGGCCGCCGCAGCCTTCAATGCCATGCAATTGCGCATCCGGCATCACATCAAACAGCGCGCCCATATCCTGGGCGCGATCACACATGATTTGCAGACGCCTCTGACAAGACTGCGACTGCGTCTGGAAAAAGTGGAAGATGCCGAGCTGCGGGAAAAACTCATCAACGACCTGTCCGCGATGCAAAGCATGGTGCGCGAAGGATTGGATCTTGCGCGAAGCATGGATTCATCCGAAGCCCTGCAACTGCTCGACCTCGACTCCTTGATCGACAGCGTCTGCACCGATGCGGTCGATGCAGGCCAATCGGTGACGATCGACGGCAAGACGCGCGCTGCGCTGCGGGCGCGACCGCTGGCACTTCGCCGATGCCTCACCAACCTGATCGACAATGCGGTGAAATACGGCCAATACGCGCATGTCACGGCAGCCCGCGACGGCGCATTCGCCACCATACGGATCAAGGATGGCGGTCCCGGCATTCCCGAACATGAATTGGAAAAGGTGTTCGACCCGTTCTACCGACTGGAAAATTCGCGATCGCGCGACACCGGTGGCACAGGGCTCGGACTGACGATCGCGCGCAATATCGCGGAGCAGCACGGCGGTACGATTCGCCTGCAAAACCATCCGGAGGGCGGGCTTGTGGTCATCCTTTCCCTGCCCTGCCAGCACTAGTGAGCGTTGCCCGCCTTGTCCGCGCTGGTTGGGCACGCCGGATCCTTGCTCCACAGGCCCGAGCAGATGCGCACTCGGCACAATTCGCCTTCGATGAAGCCGAGGGTCTTGCAGCGTTTCACCAGCGATTCGGTGGAGTCCTCCGCCCCTCGTACGACAACTTCGCTGCTCCGATCATTCGCTCGAACGCGACCCGGCGCCACGGATACCGCCCCGCCATGCTGGGTTGAAGCGGTCTCCGCCCTTCCCGGGGAAGGCTGGGTGCTACCTGGCGCAGGCCGCGATACATGAGACAAGAGTGCCGCGATGAGTTCAACATCCTTGTCCTTGCTCTTCCCCTTTGAAGATGCGAGCTTCGTCTTGCTCTTGCTGTCGTGTTGCTTCGTTTTGACGATTTCCTTACGCTCGACTCGGCCTTTTTTCAAGGGAGCCTGAACTGATTTCGGATCCGGCACAGTTGTTTTCGGTGCGCTCGCCTCATTTTCCTGCCCAGGATTCACGGCAATTGCCGTCGCCAGAGTCGGCGCGGGCGGTTCAAGTACATCATCCACCCGCGCAAGTGCGTGTTGCGCGTCGGACAGCGCGGGCGACGATTCCGTATCGCGCATTTGCGTCGAAGCAAGTCCGGGCATCGATTCCACGGCTTTTGGGACGGGAGCCGGTTGAGAAGATTCTCCTTTCCACGCTGAAGACAAGCTTCCATTCCGCCATGCCGGGTTCACGAAAATGACCAGAACGGCGCCAATCACCAGCGCCGTGCCCAGCACCCGGCCACGATAGTCCCGCAGCTTTCCACGGCGCGGCTCAAGCGCCTCCAGAATGCTGAATTGCGCGTCGCTGCTCCCGGCAGCTCCTGCTTCATACAAGGAGGGGCGATCCAATTTATTCATATTCACAACGGTTCCGGTCAGTCGCTTATTCAATCAATGGTCGATCTTTCCTGAGGCAAATGCGCTTGCTCGCAAGCATTTGCCAAAATTGCATTTATAATAACATTTGATTTTGCTTTTTTGACAATGCTTGATTACAAAGGCTGGAGCTTGTGGGCGCAACGTATTTCTTTGTATTTCTTGGCGCAATTTACGGGGCGGCAATCGGGTTCGGCGGTTGGTATGTCGCCGGAAACGATAGAAGACGGCAGTGGCGACTGCGCTTAACGGAAATACGTGCTGCGCTTATGGGCTGGCTTGGCGCACGACATCAATCGGTCACATTTCGGCGACGACAGGTTCGTCCGCTCATCCTGAGGCATGCCGACCACGTCCGCAATCTTCTTCACCGGCACCGGCGCGCCCTTTCCCTTGCCCTAGTCATCCTTTGCGCGCCACCCATCCTTGTGCAGCTGCTCGCATCAAGCGGTGGCCTCGAAGATTATGACGATATGCCCCGCGCCAGCGCACCAGTCATTGCCGGCCTGCTCCAGGGCGAACAACTCGTTCCACCTCCGCCCCTTCCGCCGGAATTGTTTGTGACCCGTGAAATCGCCGCCGAAAGAAACGAGCTCGCCTCTGCAAATCGGGAATGGAATGCATTCGATGCCGAATTCCGCCAGCGACTGCTGACCGTCTATCAGTTGATGGCAAAGCGCGGATACCAGATGGCTCTTCTGGAAGGCTATCGCAGCCCGGAGAGGCAAACCTCCCTCGCCCGGCTCGGCCCGCATGTCACCAACGCCGGCGCGTATCAAAGCTATCACCAGTACGGACTTGCCGCCGACAGCGCGTTTTATCGGGACGGCAGGATCGTTATCTCCGAGCGCGATCCGTGGGCGATGGAGGGTTATCGCCTTTACGGACAATACGCTGAATCGGTCGGGCTTGTGTGGGGCGGGCGCTGGCAATTGATGGATTTCGGGCACGTCGAATTGCGAAAACCCAAAACCATGGCGCGCCGCTAACCGGCAAACATCCAAAGGCAAAAGAGGATGACTTTTTCACGAAACTTAAGTTATCATCTCGACAATTTTATCAAAACAGCAACTTTGCCATATGACACGACCATTCATCGTAATCGGCGACTCCACGGACCATGGCGGAACAGTCGTAGGCGGCGCCCCCACAACGGATACACATGGCAGGCGTATAGCGCGTGTGGGTGACAAAGTCACTTGTCCGAAAAAAGGCCACGGGGGCACAACGGTCATTGTTAGCGGCGACCCGACTGTCATCATCGACGGCAGCCCCGCCGCCCGTCATGGAGACAAGACAGCATGCGGCGCGGTGCTGATCGCAGCCCAGTTCCCCACTGGCAGCCAATAGCCGAAAAGGAATCTTGCCGAAGTTCAAATCGCCATTTGCTATCCAATCGCTTTCATCGATGTCATCCAAATCTTCGTCCGGCAGCGGGTCGCGCCCCGCGTTACGCGCCGCTGTCGCATCCATTGCGTTGATCGTCGCAACCTGGTGCGTCGTGCTTGGTTGGTGGCATGGCACACAACGAGTTATTACGACTGCGGATACCATCGTCTATCTCGCTGCGCTTCCGCTCCTTCTCGCGCTGACGCTGGGGACTTTTGTCTGGCGCACTTCAAGTAGGCAAGCCGCTGCCAAGGCCGATAGTTCAACGTCGGACAGACCGGATGCGGCACCGATGTCCGACACAGGATTCCCGCCGGCCGCAAATCTGCCCCTGCCCATTATCGGCACCTGGTCCGTTACCCCTCTCTCCTATAGCGGCCAAGATTTCATTGAGTCGCTCGCCGAACGACGGCGCCGCCCGGTGCCGGATGAATTCTTAACCAACGGCAACGGTTTTCCGGTGCTATCCGGCAGGGCTCGTGATCTCGACACAGCGCCCGTCGAGAAAAATCTGCGGCAAATTCGGCGTGTCGAACTGGCTGAAAACGCCCACGAAGAAACCGAGGAGGAATTGCGCGACGCCGTCGTCAGGGCACTCACCCTTCTCGACTCCGTCGTGGAACAGGCGTTGCAAGAGTGGCCGCAGGATCTGACCGATGAGAGCAGTTCAGGTGCAGCACCTGCTCCCTCAATCCCCATTTTGCGCGGCTCGGCCGGAATACGCCCACCGTCCGAGAGAGCCCTTCAACTATGCGTCACCTTGCTCGTCACGGACGACCTTTCTCCACCCGAGCATCTGCTCGCCCAGAAATTTCTTGTCTCCCGACTCGCAAGCCTGCAGCGCACCGTGCAAGACCTCACGGTGAACGTCATATCCGCCTGCGACGATGCGCGCGCCTTGGCCCTTTCCGAGGAATTTCGCCGTGCCGCGCAAGATGATGACCGTCCACGCGCGCTATTGCTGCTGGCCTGCGACTCGCTGCTTTGCGCCAACGTGGTTGAAAACCTGGAATCCAAGGGAAAGCTGTTCGAGGCGGAACGGCCGAATGGCCTGATGATCGGAGAGGCGGCGTTTGGCGTCCTGTTCGCCAATCAGTGCGCATTGACTATCACAACCGTACAGCCGCTCTGCCATTTGACGCCCGTGCAACGGGTGCGGCGCGAAGCCCCTGTCGATGCACGCGTTCGGATTTCGTACCTGCATCTCGCCAAGGCTGTGGAGGCTGCATTAAAGGCGTCCGGTATTCCAGCGAGCCAAATAGGGACGGTCGTATGTGATGCAGACCACCGGGCCAACAGAGTGTTGGAAAGCATCGAAGCTATCGCCGCCCATGCGCCCCAACTCGACGCCATTCAAAACCGCCTCGCTCCAAATGAAGCATGCGGCCATCTTGGCGCCGCTTCGGTACTCGGACTCCTTTCCGCCGGCATAAGCCAGTGCGCCGACGCCGGCCATCCGGTTCTGGTTTTCAACGTCGGCCATGACACCGATCGCGCCGCCACACTACTTCTCCCCGCAAACGGCTTCCAGGCCGAATCGGATTCACACCATCTTCAAGCCGTATAACCGATTGATTTCAATGAGCCGCATCTTCGACTTTCTCAAGGACAAGCGGGTAATTTCCGCGCTTGGTTTGCTACTCGGCCTCGCCGTCATCTATCTTGTCGCCTCGATATTTCATTTGACCGCGAAGTGGTCGATTGCCATAGCACTCGTTTTCCTGGCCGTATGGACTGGCTACCGGGTCATGCAGTGGCAGCAATCGCGGCGCGCTTCCGACGCCATGGACCGCATGTTTCAGAACCAGGCGGAAGAAGCCGTCAAGACGGCTCCGACCGGCCAGAAACAAGATGTCGAAATCCTGCGCAAGCGATTGCTCGAAGCGATCCAGACCATCAAAACATCCAAGCTCGGCCAGACCACGGGGAGCGCGGCCTTGTACGAAATGCCGTGGTACATCATTATCGGCAACCCGGCCGCTGGCAAGAGCACCGCCGTGATCAACTCGGGATTGAATTTCCCGTTCTCCGACAAGGGCGGCCAAGCCGTTCAAGGCCTCGGCGGAACGCGCAATTGCGACTGGTTCTTCACAACCGAAGGCATTCTGCTCGACACCGCCGGCCGTTATGCCGTGCACGAAGAAGATCGAAGCGAATGGTTCGGCTTCCTCGGCCTGCTCAAGAAATATCGCCCCAAGGCACCGATCAATGGCATCGTCATTGTCGCCAGCATCGCCGAACTGACGAACAATCGACCGGAAGTCACCATCAATCTCGCAAAGCAGCTGCGACAGCGCGTTCAGGAACTCACTGAGCGACTGGAGCTCTTTGCGCCGGTCTATGTGATGTTCACCAAGGTCGATTTGATCGCCGGATTCGTCGACTTTTTCGAAGATTCCGACGCTGAGGAACGCAGCCGCGTGTGGGGCGCGACCCTGCCATATGACATGGACGGCAAGTCTAACGCGGTCTTGTTATTCGACCAGCACTTCGACGCCCTCAGTGACGGCATCAAGGAACTCGGCAGCACGCGCATGTCGCTCAATCGCGGCCAGGCCATGAGCCCCGGAATTCTGACCTTCCCCATGGAGTTCATTGGCATCAAACAGCATCTTCGAACGTTCATTGCGACCCTCTTCGAAGAAAACCCGTTCCAATTCAAACCTGTCTTCCGCGGCTTCTACTTCACGAGCGCCGTACAGGAAGGCGTGGCAACCCACGCAACCGGCCAGCGCATCGTCCATCAATACGGACTTTCGATCGGTCGAAAAATGACGGCAAGCATCAGCTCCAACACGGGCTTTTTCCTCCGAAATCTATTCTCATCCGTCATCTTCGCCGACCGCAACCTGGTGCGCCAATACGCAAGCCGGAACAAACTGCTCATGCGACAGGCCGCCTTTTTCGGTGGTGTGCTCATCCTTGGCCTGCTGCTTGGAGGCTGGAGCTGGTCATTTATCACCAATCGCCAGTTGGTCACCAACGTCCAGGCCGACCTGGAGAAAGTCGTCAAGATCCAGGAAACAGGTGTCGACCTTGCTTCCCGGCTTGAAGCGCTCGAAATCATGCAAGACAGACTGGAACAACTTCAGCGCTACCGCACAAGCAAACCGCTGGCGCTTGGCTTCAGTCTGTATCAGGGCGAGCGTGTCGAACATATGCTGCGCGCAGAGTACTTCAAGGGGCTGCAACAGGTAATGCTTGCTCCGGTAGCAGCCAACCTCGAGAGCTTTCTTGGCGAGGTGAATGCCAATGCAGGCAAACTCGAATCTGCAGTCAGGCCGCCGTCGAATTCCGATACGTCCGCGACAGGGACCACGACCGACACCAGACAACCGAGAGCGGGCAGTGCCTTGTACAAAGACGTCTCACCAACCAACCCCGAGGATGCCTACAATGCGCTGAAGACTTACCTGATGCTTGCCAGTTGCGAACATATCGACGCTGGCCACCTGGAAGATCAGATCACCCGCTTCTGGCGCAACTGGCTGGAAGCGCACCGCGGCAATGCGCCGCGTGAACAAGTGATCCGCAGCGCCGAAAAGCTCATCACCTTCTATCTCGCCCAGGCGCAGGAACCGGACTTCCCGCTCATCGAAAATAAACTTGCCCTGGTTGACCAGGCGCGCGAAACCCTTCGCGTGGCCATCAAGGGAACGCCGGCGCGTGAACGCGTCTACAGCGAAATCAGGATGCGCGCCGCCACGCGCTTCCCCACTGTCACCGTCGCCGGCATCGTCGGCGATCAGAACAAGGAGATTGTCGCCGGCAGCCACGCAGTCTCCGGTGCGTTTACTCATGACGCATGGGAGCAATTCATCGAAGCAGCGATCAAGGAGGCGAGCACGAAGGAATTGCAGAGCGCGGACTGGGTGTTGAAAACGACCGCTCGCGACGACCTGTCGCTCGAAGGCAGCCCTGAGCAAATCCAGCGTGAATTGGTACGCATGTACAAAACCGAGTACATCAACGAGTGGAAAAAATTCGCGCAAGGCATCACGATTACCGATTTCGGCAGTTTCGACAAGGCGGTAGCAGGCATGAACCGGCTCGGTGACCCGATATCATCTCCGCTCAATATTCTGCTACAGACCTTGTACCGGGAAACGACCTGGGACAATCCCTCGCTCGTCAACCAGGGTCTGCAAAGTGCGCGCAATGGAATTGTCGATTGGTTCCGCGCCACCGTTCTTCGCCAGACACCCTCGCAGCTAAATGTCAACCTCGCCGCGACCAAACCAGGTGAATTCCGGATGGGCATGATCGGTCAGAATTTTGCCGCAATCGCCAATCTGGTTGTCGTGCGTGGCGAGAACAAGGACAGCTCGCTGATCAACGGCTATCTCGCCCAACTGTCCAAAGTGCGTACCCGTTTCAATCAAATCAAGAACTCGGGTGACGTCGGCCCGGCGAGCCGGTTACTGATGCAATCAACGCTGGACGGAAGCAATTCGGAACTGTCAGAAGCGCTGAAGTATGTCGACGAAAGCATGTTGACGGGCATGCCGGATGCCGAACGTTCAACCATACGTCCGCTACTGGTTCGTCCGCTGATGCAGGCCTTTGCCGCCATCGTTCAGCCAACCGAGGCAGAACTGAATCGAACCTGGGCAGCCCAAATATTCGAGCCGTTCAACAAATCACTCGGCACGAAATATCCTTTTGTTGCCGACTCGCGGGTTGAAGCGACGCCTGCCGAGATTGCCCAAGTGTTCGGGCCGGACGGCGCGATCGCCAAGTTCGTGCAGACCACCATGGGTCCCTTGGTAGTGCGGCGCGGTGATACGATGTCGGCCCGAACCTGGGCCGACATGGGCCTGCATCTCAATTCATCTTTTACCCAAAATCTCGCCCGCTTCATCGCTGCCCAGGGGGCATCCCCCTCCTCAGCTTCCGGCAACACCCAACCTCAGACCAACTTCCAGCTCCAGCCACTGCCGACCCCCGGCCTGGTCGAATACCGGATCGAGATCGACGGCCAAAGTCTGCGTTACAGAAATGGCAGGCAGGATTGGCTCAACTTCACGTGGCCCTCGGCCCTGGGCCAACCAGGCGCGAAAATCACCGCGATTACCGCCGACGGACGATCGGTCGACGTGGTTGATTTTCCCGGACAATTCGGATTGGAAAAACTCATCAATTCGGCGCAGCGGAAAAAGCTCGATAACGGCATGTTCTCCATGTCCTGGACGGGTGGTGGTACGACCGTAAGCGTCAACTTCAAGCTCATCAGCGATTCGCGGAACGGCAGCAACGGATCAGGAGCCGCCTCCGAGACAGGATTGCGGGGCCTGAAACTGCCAGCCACGGTAGCAGGCATCGAAGGCTGACATCAGATATTTGAACAGGCGAAGCAAATCATGAGTTCAAGCAATGCAATTCAGCTACGCAATTCCAGCTCACTCTATTTCGGAAAGATCGCCTCACGCGGTGATTTTGTAAAAAGCGCGTCTGGCACCAAAGTCATTGCCCTGATCGACAACTGGATTGCGCAAGGGATGGAACTGCTGATCGCGAATCCCGGATGGAAGAATTACTACGATAACGCCGGCCCGGTTGACTTCCTTCTCCTGGGAACACGCAAGAAACGCGCAATATGCGGCTCGCTGATCCCGAGCGGCGATGCATCTTCCCGCCGTTTTCCATTTGTCGCCGCGACTCTGTTCGAGACTGATGACGCACTCGAATTTCTCCATCTCAGTCCGATGGTGTTGGAGCGGCACGTTAATCATCAGCGCGCCCTTATTCATCACGCGGCCAAAGCGCATGACGCCGTAGACACATTGATTACATTAGGTGACGTACCGCTAGAAGCTGAGTTCGCGAGAGGCAAAGTCTGCGATGGCTACGATCAGTTCCTTGGTTCCACCAGCGTCGCCGGGCTGGCGAATGCCCTCGGCATCTCCGATGGGCAGTCATCTGTGCGCCAGATGGTTCTTGCAATTGGATATCTGCTGCAACCCATATTGACCAACTACACGGTTGCACCTCAAAAAGGCCTGGCCATGCCGTTGCCGCGTGACCCCGCAAGACTCGCCCTGGTCAAGGCCTTATGGCTTCAACTGATCAGTGTCTTTCTCTCCAGATCAGACTTCGAGCTGAGCGTATTTTCATGCATGCACTTTGGCAGCCCCAAACTGATTCTCACTTTCAACGGTACGACGCCAACCATCTTTCGCGCGCTGTTTGAAGAAGACACGGCATCGGCCACGCTGATCGACATCAGCCGATCCACATGGGTTGAAGACCATGCATTGCAGGACGTTGCCACACTAAAGTTGTCCAGCTACCTGGAACATGAAGAACTCTCATTGCAACAGCTCGTGGAAACCTTTCGGCAAGGATTTTCTGGCTAGATGGACGATGTCTTCGCCGTATGCCGCCACTTCACGTCAATAGTCTATTTCGAATGAACATCTCTCTCCTCTCAAGCATCACCCTGTCGGCCATCATGATGCTTCATTCCGCCATGGCGGCCACAGGCGATGCTTCCTCACCGTCCCAGGTTTCCGTCCCACCGGGACGCGTCGTTATTTCGGGGACGGTTCCGGATGAAGCCAGCAAAGCGGCATTGCTGGCGCGGCTGCAAGAGATCTATGGGGCCGGTCAGGTCATCGATCAAATAGGCGTTGGTGGGGTTGTAGCTCCGCCTAACTGGTCGGCCAATGCATCGAAGCTCATCACTCAGCGATTGAAGTCCATCAGTAAAGGGAAACTGGTCCTTGAAGGCACAACTGTGTCCATTCGAGGCGAGGTCAATAGCGAAACACTGCGTAAAGCAATCGCAAATGACTTTGCCGCTGCACTCAATCCAAACTATGTCGTGAAGAACGGTCTTCGCGTCACCGCTGACGATCAGTCCCTGGTCGATAGAGCATTGGCAAATCGCGTCGTGGAATTTGAACCTGGCAGCGCAATGTTGACCGAATCCGGAAAGGAAATTCTCAACGAGATGGCGGAGGCGCTGAAAAAACTGGAGACCAAGAAAATAGAAATTATCGGGCATACCGACAACATCGGGGCACCTGCACGCAATACCTCTCTTTCGCGCTCACGTGCCGAGTCCGTCAAGACATATCTTGTGGCGCACGGGATTTCTTCACAAGCATTGAACACCAGCGGTATGGGCGCAGACCAACCAATTGTCTCTAACACCACCGAAGAAGGCCGGCGGCGAAATCGACGAATCGAGTTTCGGGTAAGTCAATAAGTGGATGGATCCAATACCAAAACTCGAGCAGCTCAAAAAGTCGTCTACATCCAATGATACAGCGCCTTGCATGCGATGAATGGCGTCTCCCTGCAAAGTGGCTTTGTCTTATGCACGATCCCATCCCTTTAACCATGCTAGAGAGCGGAGCATGTCGGGATCGGGCCGCCCCCATTAGTCTCATGCATTGCGCTTTCGGCCGTCCCGTCAAATTGTCTGCGCAATAGCTGGTATCACCAGACCAGTGGGTAGTCGATCTCGGCACTTCTACCAATCCCAATCGTCAGAACTCTGCCTTGCTGCGCCGCAAACTACAGACATAGGCCCGGCGTTGTCTTGCATGAAGTGCGCCGATCTGCAATTCCTACCACATAAGATGTTTGCAACAGGAACGGTCAAGCTCCACGACTGCTGTCCTGATCTGATTCCAAGCCCAGCAATTCCTCGATGTGCGACATGCTGCCCTGATCCTTGACCACGCTCCGCAACCACAGGTGCAAAGGCATTGCTCCCCAATGGGCGGCCTTATCCGCAAGATACGCAACCGGACTGTGCGGCTCGGTAGTTCGGAAAAACTTCGCCACCTCGCGCAAGGCCTCCAATGCCTGTGCACGGGTGCGGATAGGTCCATGCGACGTCGCCTGTGCGGCCAACTCACCATCAATGGGGTCCGAGCTTCCGTGAATGTCTGCTGGTGCATCCTCGACTGAAAGGATACCGAGCTCCTTGGCAATCGATTCGAGGCGCTGTTGGACCGCGTCAATCCCGTCGCGCAATTGCGTAAACGACGGGCCGTCGACACCGAACTGATGATCCGCCGTCGTGGCCAACTGCATTAATGCGTCACGACCGCGCGAAGCATCATCCATCCATTGTCTGTACAGTGACTTCTCGGTCTTGCCGGCAGCGCCAGAAAATTTTTCGAGCGTGACGCCTTCTTCCACATTTTCCGCAGCCTCCGCGTTGCGTTGTCGTTGCGCCTGCAACTGGCGAGCCGCAACATAATCGTTCAAGCTGTATTGACCTTCCTTTGCTCGCGTGATGGGTATTTGACGAACAAGTTCCGACATTCTCAGGTTAAGCCAGTTCAGCGTGCCAATGCGCATCTCCTGGTCTCCCCCATCACCCTGCGGATGAATGTCCCGACCGAAACGCTCCATCAGGTGCGCATGAAGCTCGATTCCGTCCGCAAGGCCGCTCAATCCAGCGGTCTTTACGAGGCCTTCAGTCAGCCAGGCTGCCAAACGCAAGTCCTTGCTGCAACTCCGAAGCAAGTCGGTGCAGCAAGCGATCACTGCGGGCCAATTGGCTTGCTTGAGCGTCGTTTGCCACGCGCCATAATCGACATTCGGGTCGTCTTCCCGCCGCGCCTCCTGAATCTGGTCGAATTCGGCAGAAAAGGACAGATCCTCGCCGCATGGACGCGCGTCGGAAATTGGTACTAACAGGTCGCTGATATTTGCAGTCATAAGCTTTGTACCCGATCAATTGACCTTGTAACTGAACTGGCCGTCCTTGTTGACACCGATCTTGACGGCCTTGATTGGTTTACCTTCCGCCATCCGCACAAGAACCGTTTCCGCAATTTGCGGCAGCATTGTCCCGTTAAGAATATGGTCGACATTACGTGCACCTGAATCCACTTCCGTGCAGCGGGCGAGTACCGAATCAACAACCTCACTGCTGAATGAGAGCTTCGCCTTGTGGTTTAACTGCACTCGCTGCTTGATGCGATCCAGTTTGAGGCAAATGATTTCGGCGAGAATCGGATCAGGCAATGGATAATAAGGAATAACCTTCATCCGTCCAAGAAAGGCCGGTTTGAATGCTTTATAAAGCTGTGGTCGGATGCCTTCAGCCAGGCTTTCGGCGCTCGGAAGTTCGTCGACGCTCTTGTTCAGACAAGCCTGCATGATGCTCTGTGAAGCGACATTGGACGTAAGGATGATCACCGTATTCCTGAAGTCGACTTCGCGGCCCTCGGCATCATCCATCACTCCCTTGTCGAATACCTGGAAAAACAATTCCAGAACATCGGGATGCGCTTTTTCTATTTCGTCCAGAAGCACGACGGAATAGGGCTTTCTTCGCACGGCCTCAGTTAACACTCCCCCTTCGCCATATCCGACATATCCCGGTGGCGAGCCCTTCAGGCCCGATACCGAGTGGGATTCCTGATATTCGGACATGTTGATAGTAATCAGGTTGCGCTCGCCGCCATACAGGATGTCAGCGAGCGCAAGCGCAGTTTCTGTCTTGCCTACGCCGGAGGGTCCGACGAACAGGAAAACCCCTTTGGGCTTGTTTGGCTCCTCAATGTTGGCACGGGCCGATCGAACGCGTTGCGCAATTTGCTCTAATGCATGCGACTGACCAACGACGCGCTCCTCGAGTAAAGGTTTCAGGTTCAGGATTGTCTTGATTTCATCCTTCACCATTTTGCCCAATGGAATGCCGGTCCATCCCGATATGATTTCCCCCACCGTCTGGCCGTCAACGCATACCGGCACCAACGGCTTCTCGCCCTGAAGCGAGATCAGCTCCTCGCGCAGGCGGCCCAACTCACGTGCCCGTGCCGCGCTGTCAGGCGCTGGCACCGCTTTCTCGTTGATAGCCGCAACGCCGCCCGCTTCAAGGGCATCGGCCCGTCCGGTTCCAGCATGCGGGCCGCCCTCAAGCTGGGCGCACAACTCCTGGATTTTCCTCACCAGCGACTTCTCGATTTCCCACCGGCTTTCGTCCAATGCCAGCTGTGCCTGACTTGCCTCTCGCTCCGCGCGCAGTTCGCCAAGTCGGCCGACGTGCGAACCGCCGCTGGCCATCTCTCTTTCCAGTGCGGCAATTTCTTCCGACAGCGCCATGATCGATCGCCGCCGGTCTTCAATGGAACCTGGTGTGGCGGAGTTGCCGAGCGCGACGCGCGCACAAGCCGTATCAAGCACGCTAATCGCCTTGTCCGGCAGCTGTCGACCGCTGATGTAGCGCGCTGATAGCCGAACGGCGTCCACAACAGCTTCATCCAGGACACGAACATTGAAATGGCGCTCCATCTTGGCCACCAGTCCCCTCAGCATCGAACAAGCTGCTGCTTCTGACGGCTCTTCAACTTTCACAACCTGGAAGCGGCGCGCAAGTGCAGCGTCCTTCTCGAAAAATTTCTTGTACTCGCTCCAGGTCGTGGCCGCCACCGTACGCAACTCACCTCGCGCGAGAGCCGGTTTCAGCAAATTGGCCGCATCGTTCTGCCCAGCCTGTCCGCCGGCGCCAATAATGGTGTGTGCCTCGTCGATAAAGAGAATGATCGGATGCGGGCTACGCTTGACCTCTTCAATCACACTGCGCAGGCGATTCTCGAACTCCCCCTTCACGCTCGCCCCGGCCTGCAGCAGGCCGAGATCGAGCACATGCAGCTCGACGCCTTTCAGCGACGAGGGAACATCGCCATCCGCAATCCGTTGCGCAAGTCCCTCGACGACCGCCGTCTTGCCAACCCCCGCTTCGCCAGTCAGGATCGGATTGTTCTGCCGCCGCCGCATCAGGATGTCAATCGCCTGGCGGATCTCAGGATCCCGGCCGATAACAGGGTCGATTTTTCCCTCGCGTGCGTGTTGGGTCAGATTGATGGTGTACTGGTCGAGCGCCGGCGTTTTTGCTGAAGAATCACGCCCGCTCGCCATCGGAACCTCGGACGCCCCCTCCAGTCCGGGAATGAAGTCGGCGGATTCCAGAGCTTCCGGAAAAGCGGAGATCAGGTCGGAAAGCTTGTGCTTGAGCTCCTCGACCGCAAACCGGACAAATTGCTTCGAGCCTCGATATGCTAGTTGCGAAAGATCGGATGCCGTAAGTAGAGCAAGCAGTAGATGTGCGCTGCGGATACGAGGAGTCTGGCTATCGAGAGATGCCAGAAGCCACGCATGCTCGAATAATTTCGGCAAGTGTTCGGAAAACACCGGAGTACGTGAGTTTCCGGATTTAAAACCTGAAATTTCGTTGAGCAGATCTTTTTCAAGAGCCGTATGGCTGATATCGTAATGCCGGCAAAGGTGCGCAAAGTCGCTGCGCCTGTTATCAAGAAGCGCGAGAAAAAAATGCTCCAGATCGACCTCATATTGCCCACGTGTCACGCAATGATTGACGGCCTGCTCCGCCGCTTGCTTGCATGTCGAGTTCAATTTACCGATAAGTACCTTCAAGTTCGCTGTCATGTCTAAAAAAGTAAGTCTGTCAAATAGGATCGGAGGCTCGGATCAGATAGGCCGTGTCGGATGCATCTGCCCAGATATTGCGGGACTTGAACCAGCCGTTCCAGCCGAGACGCGTGCCGCGTGACTGCGTATCCAGACAAGCGGCGCCAATATCCCGCTTGTCCAGAACGAGTCTCACCTCACAGTCGAACGTGGCGCCAACCATGAGCCGAAACAAGCGTCTCAAACTTTTGAACGCCGAGCCGCCGGGAAGAAAACCCTCAAACTGGTCACGTCGCATGGGGCCGATTGTCAATCGCAACTTCGCATGACGATCCCATACGCGATTCCCACAAAATCCTGTATGTCCCAACACGCAGTTCGCAACTCCAAGACGAGTCAGTTCGTGCTGCGGTAATTCGAACCATTGCCCGACAAACTGCTCGATGGTGCAGCGGATTTGAAAATAATCGGCGGCGATTCTTGAGAACCATTGTGCCGATTGCGGTCGCTGTCGAAGCGCTGCGGAGTAATAAGCGAGAGACTCGTCGGGAATGCCTTCCGCGCCGTCGATCAATCGGTCGCGGGTACCTTTTAACCCAAGACCGGCAAGGCTCAAGATGGAGGGCAGAAAGCAATTCTTGCGATCTGCCTCGTACTGAAGATGAAGCCGGTACTTTAGCCAGCTCTGATAAAACAGCGCAACCGCCCGGGTCGTAAAAATATCGAAAAATGCGCGGGACGCAGAGTCCCGATAAAAGATTTCGCGCTCTGCCACATGCTGTGTGTAATGTCGCGGCAAGACGCCCGACGGTCCCGTAAGTCCCATGAACGATGGTGTCATGGTGGCCTTTTTAAACGCTCCCGGGCTGGTGCAGCCAGACGCGTCATTGCATCCCTCGGTGCCGGATTCCGGCGCATTTCCCCATTCGAAATCGAGAGACTCGATCTCGCTCGGAGGGAATGCCAGCGATACCGAACTTCGAAAACTGATTGTCTGGCCGAGCACGTCTGCACCTTCTTCACACGAATGGGCGCGGGAATGTGCGAGAAGCAGGCGCACCGCCTGAAAAAATTCAAAGCGGTACGGCTCGTCACGCAGACGGTCAATCAGGCCAGGATGGATGCGCCGTTTCTCGCCGGGCATGTGAGCAACTCCTGTCCTGATTGTTTGGAAATCAATACCAATTGCGTGAAACTATTGGCATGCACGTAGTGCCCGAAGAAATGGTCCAGGATCTGGGCGAATGTGAACAGACCAATACCTGCATAATGCGTTTCGTCCAGCGTGATGCGGATCTGCATCCCGCGTGCGAATACCGGAAATGGATTACCTCGAATACGCGCCGTGACCGGCCGCTGGTCAATCGCCGTAATACCGTTGATCTGCTTGTTGTTCGCAATGGAACCCGCGATATCGTAAAGCGTCAAGATTTCCTTGATCGCGTCCACTCCCTGCCCCGACAGCGAAAGATGGTTCAGCGACAGATGGGAAATCAAACGCCATTGTGCACCCCGACCTTTGGGAAAACGACAACTCGGCGTCGGTTTGCGCAACATCCGTATTGTCTTGGCAATCGTTCCGCCTTCGGCGAACAGGTCCCCCTCCAGCAAACCGAAGGGCAATTGGGATGGCAGGTCACGGTTGGTACACGTGAGGTCCAGGCTCAAAGTGTTTGTTGCGGGGCACTGCAAATCCATTGTCGAATCAATCAGCGACAATGCCATTGAATAGCTCGACGACGCGCCGTCGTCCTGGTGGCTTGCATGCCAATATCGAACCGGACCATCGTGTGGCTGGCCGTGTCGAATCGAGTAGAAAGGAAGGAACTCGCACACTTCTTCGCCATCGACACTCTGCCTGACCTGGAAAACACGCCTGATGTCGTAAACTTCATAGGCCGCTGGCCGCCGACAGTCGACGATGACTGGGTAGGTCGTTTCCGTTCCGCTAACCCGAATCGGCTCGGGAATTTGCCGGAACAAGTTGACAACCGGCGTACATCCGAGCACGAAATTGTCCTTCGTAATGCGGTCGAGCAGATTGGCAGACGAACTCCTGTCCGCCACACCCGCCAAGCCGATTCGAATTTCCAGTGTTCGCGTGTGTAGAGGCAATTTCTCGTTCAGCGCGACCAGGTCAAGATCGAAGAAATTGAATTTCTCGGGAAAGACAAAATATTCGAGCATCAATTGGTGAGCGCGATGCGAACGCGGGTCTTCCTCAAGCAATGCTTCATCATCAGCAAATCCGACCGGCAGGATCGCGCTGGCCGGCAGTTCGACTTTTTCCGGCATCGTGTGCGACGTCACCCAGAGCCCAAGCGCTTTCGAGAATAATGCCTCACGGACCAATGCAACAACGGCGGGCTCGCCGTTCAGATAAAAGCGAAGCTTGTTCGCTCGCAGAGCGTCGAAACCGACGTTGTCCGACGACACGACAAGATCAAGTCGTATTACCGAGCTGATGGAGCGCGCCATGTTGACGGGCAGCCCGGCGACGTCGAAGATATTCTCGAAGGCCGCGTTGACGACCTTTATCGGCCAGATGTCAACGTCATAAGTGGTCGTGAAACGGCATGGAACACCGCGCACGGGGCGTGTGTTGAGCAGCGTACTTCTTGGGATGCGTGCTGCTTTCGCAAGCTGTGCCGCGCCGCTCCCACTATCAAAATGCGCAATTGACGCGGACGGAAATGGTTTGAGATATTGCGGAAAAACAACCTGCAGGAGCGAGTCGGTAAATTCCGGATATTCGTCATCCAGTTTCTTGTGAATGCGTCCCGCCAGAAACGCGAAAGATTCGATCAGGCGTTCAATGTGGGGATCCTCACACGTCTCGCCAGACAACAACAGGCGACCCGCAACCTTTGGATAACGCCGGGCAAACTCACTAGACTGTCGGCGCAAAAAGGTGAGCTCACGCTCGTAGTACGGCAACAAGGTATCCATGAATTCTCAACTAGCAACCAAGCGTTTGGCTTTGCTGACGGAGTATTGGAGGGTTGATGGCTGCAACAGCGCATCAAAGAAAACCGGCTCGGTAGCCGGATGGACGACCAACAGTGCATGAATGGCGAAGCGCAAACGGTTGACCGCTCCACTTTCCAGCTCCAGCAAGACACGCACCTGCTTTAGACGGCGTTCATGCATCGCGATCGTGCGTTCCAGCGACCGGCAGATATGGTTTCGATCGGCCGGGTTTGCCAGGCTCCGCCCGACGAAGTCGCCCATGCCATAGCTGCCAATCGACTTCAATGTTTCGGGAAAGTGAAGAAAGACGTCCTCTCCGTAAGCGCATCGGCAATTCAGCAGGGCTTCCAAATCACGTGCCACCGATTCTTTCAATTCTTCGTCGCCGATGAGGCGGATCGGATTACGCTCTCCCGCCTCTCGCGGCGCGTTATCGGTCAACCGTTCCAGCAATGTGGGGGGATACTTGGCAGTCGAGAGCAAACCTGAAGACATGAATAAACATGAAGCATGGAGATGGACGAAGCATGAATTGCGGCGCGTTAGCAGCGCCGCAACCACGGAATGGAGACGTATTCGGTGATTACACTGCTTCAGTCGCCTTGTTCTTCGACAGGCTCCACATTTGCGGATTGCTGCCGCCTTTCTTGCCATCGATGCCCTGTACCGTGTACGTCCATTTCACCGAAGCGTACTTCAGTGTGACCGTCTCGGTCGGCAGGCCTTCGCCGTCGACCGTCGGAGTAACGGACGAGACGATGACATGGTTGAGGACGATTTCCAGATACTTGACCTTGTCCTTGCCGCTAGCGCGCATGAAATCGATCGTTACCTTGTTATAGGTATCGCCCTGGCTGCATGCCAGCCACAACGACGGGCTTGTCGAGTCAATATCCTTGACGAAAACCATATCGCCATGTTCGCAACGTTCCGCGGTGTGGCCGCCGGAAGTACTCGCCGTCGCCGACTTGGGTTGGCGAATCAAGTGGCTCCAAGACAGCGCCTCAAGCCATTTCGGGTGGCCTTCGTCGCGCGACTCGCCTTCGATCTTGGTATCACCACCCTCAAACTTCAGGTAGATATCTTTCATGCTCTATAGCTCCTTAAAAATACGCACGCTAGTGTGCTAATAGGGTTTTACAACTACCGCAGAAGATCCTATGCCTTTGCCGACTGCGGTAACTCGGCAACCAAACGCAACGAGACACTCAGCTCATCGAGCTGGAAATGCGGGCGCAGGAATGTGACGGCGCGATAGACGCCAGGGCGCCCCGGAACTTCCGATACCTGCACGGATGCCTCGCGCAAGGGATACTGCGCCTTGACTTCCTGTGATGCGGAATCGTCCATCACGACGTATTGTGCGAGCCAGTTGTTCAAAAACTGCTCGACATTTGACGCAGCCGCAAAACTGCCGATCTTGTCGCGCATCATCGACTTCAGGTAATGCGCAATCCGGGACGACGCAAAGATGTATTGCAACTGGGTGGACAGCACCGCATTGGCATTGGCCGCATCGCTGTTGTATTTCTTTGCGCGCTGCACCGACTGTGCGCCAAAAAATGCTGCGTAGTCGGTATTCTTGCAGTGCACGAGCGGAATGAATCCAAGATCACTCAGCTCCTTTTCCCGGCGATCAGTGATGGCAATCTCGGTTGGGCACTTCAGAGCGATTTCGCCGTCGTCCGTCTTGAAGGTATGTGTCGGAAGGTCTTCCACGAGGCCGCCGCCTTCAACACCACGGATAGCCGCACACCAACCGTAATGTTCGAACGCGCTCGTGAGCCGCGCCGCAAACGCATACGCAGTGTTAATCCAGAGGTACTTGCTGTGGTTCGTGCCGTCCACGTCCTCCACAAAATTGAATCCTTCGACCACGGTACCTTCCTTCGGGTGGTAAGGCATGCGCCCAAGGAAACGTGGAATGGTCAGTCCAACATAGCGTGAATCCTCAGACTCCCGGAATGACTTCCACTTGGCGTATTCCAGCGTATCGAAGATTTTCGCCATGTCACGCGGCCTTCCAAGATCGGCAAATGACTCCAATCCAAGCAGTTCCGGCGAAGCGGCGGAGATGAACGGTGCATGGGATGCCGCGGCCACATGCGACATCTGCTCGATGAAGTACATGTCTTCTGGCTGGCGATTGATCTCGTAGTCGCCAATCAGGGCACCAAATGGTGCGCCGCCGAAGGTTCCGAACTCCTCTTCGTACACTTTCTTGAACAGTGCACTCTGGTCAAAATCGATCGCGTTGCTGAAGTCACGAACCAGATCCTTCTTGTTCGCATTCAACATCTTGATCTTGAGCGTCTCGCCGGTCGAGGTATGCTTGCAAAGAAAGTGCAAGCCGCGCCAGGTACTCTCCAACTTCTGGAATTCGGGCGCATGCAGAATTTCACTCAACTGGTCCGAGATGAGGGAGTCGAGCTCTGCAATGCGCGCATCCAGAGTCGCGGCAAGATTGCTGGAGATGACGACAGTCCCTTCGAGAACTTGTCCCACAAGTTCGCCGATCAGATCCCTTGCGCGCGCCCTTTCCGTATCCGAACGTGCCACCCTGCTTTCGCTGACGACGCGATCGAGCAGGCTGCTCGCAGATTGTTCTTCAAGAGCGAAGTTCGAGGCTTGTGCTTGAGCGCTCATCTCAGTCCTCCTTCCGCTGTGTTTCCTTGCCTAACTGCTGCAGGTTTTCGGTATTTGACAGAACCTCGCTCAACACATCTTCCAGCTTCTCATTGCCGGCGAGCTTGTTCCTCAAGTCGGACAGCTTGCCGCGCGCCTCAAGCAACTTGCGCAAGGGCTCGACCTGCTGGACGACAGCTTCCGGACGAAAGTCCTCGATCGACCTGAACTTGATATCGACCGCGAAATCCCCGCCCTTTTCGCTGAGCGTGTTCTTCACGCGGTATGCGGCGCGCGGTTCAACGCCTTTCATGACATCGTCAAAATTGTCGAGGTCGACATTGACGAACTTGCGCTCCTTGAGTTTGGGAAGCGTCACTTCCGAGTTGCCTGAAAAATCACCCATGACGCCGACAACGAACGGGATTTCCTTTTGTTCGATCGCATCGCCGATTTCGACGTCATAGGTGAGTTGTACGCGTGGGGGGCGAACGCGCTGCAGCTTCTTCTGCACGCTTTCTTTCTTTGACATAGAGAGTTCTCCTTCGATGACTGATATCAGGTGTGGTTTTGGGCGTCGCGCGCTATTTCAATGACTTGAATGGGTCTGTCGAACTGGCGTCCGGGTTACCTTGCGGGGCTTTTGAAATTCTGGTTGTTGCGGCAGATCGCGCATGCGACTTCGGTCGTGGCGCAGCGCTCGCCGATTTCCCCTCACTGCCGCCGGCGGGCACCAGCACTTTTTCGCCGAGTACGCCGCGCAACGAATTGGTCAGGTTCTCCGCCTCAAGGCGCGCGCTCATGTTGACTGCTCCGTTAGGCCGCAAGCCGGCGACCGCTCCCGCAGCGACCCGAAGGCCCGCCACAACCAAAACGCTCTTGGCCTCCTGATTTGCCTCGTCGCGCCGCAATACCTCGTTGGCGGCGACAATGGCTGGTGGGTAATTACCCATTTCAAACCAGATGTTTGCCATCTTCAGCCACGGCACTATGCTGGTCGGATTTTCTTTGGCAGCCCTATTCAACAAGGCGACTGCCTTTTCGTTCTGCCCCTTCGCAAGTTCTGTGTCGGCATCCTTGTATAGCAAGTCGACGTTACCTTTTTCGCCGCCGGGAGGCGTGGCTGCGCAACCGGCAAGCACGGAGGCCGTCAGCACCATGGCTCCGATGCAATAACGAACGGCACGCGGCGAATGCTGGCGACCAGAAGATTTGGGAATTGGCATTTTTATTCCTTGCGATACAGGTTGCGGAAATTACTGAGCGAGGAAACGCGCGGCTTGACAGTTTTCAGCAGCAGACACCGTTCCGCCAGACAATTTTGACAAACTTATAATTAACACATTACCAACATTCGGCTATACTAACTGAAACATTATAAAAAACACAATTGTTTTTTTGATATTTTATTTGCCGCTTAGTGCGGCAAGACAGCTTGGAAAGGATCTGAATGCCTGAAGTCATAGCGCGGCGACGTCGGCTCGCTGCCAATCTAGTGGCCGAATGGATGACCGCAGGGATTACGGCTGTTGTGCTGCTTGCCGGTTGCGGTTCCGCTACTCAAATGGTTGCCGGAAAGATCACGGAGGTCGCGCTGAGTTCGGTCGGCATAAAGCTTCCGGACAGTTCTGCGTCTTCAAGCAAGTCGAAAACCGTTGCATTGCGACTGGAGGGCGCGCGCGACATGAACGCTGGTGATGACGGACAAGGCCTCGCTACGGTGATACGCCTGTACAAACTGCGGAATCAGAACGGCTTCCTGGCCATGCCCTACTCGAGTGTCGGCCTGGCGGACAAGGAAAAAGAGGCGCTTGGGAACGATCTCGTCGCGGCAAGAGAGCTGACTTTGTCACCCGGGCAAACACTCGATATCCAGGAAATGCTTCCAGCCGATGCAAGTTACCTGGCGGTCGCCGCATTGTTTCGTTCCCCCTATGCGCAGCGCTGGCGATATGCGTTTGCTGCATCCGACGCAGAGCGCTCGGGCATCACCGTTGGCGTTCACACATGCGCGATGACAGCAACCAGCCCCTCACCGATCGGCGTCCCGGCGAATGAAGCAACCCTGCTGGCTTCTGCCAGATGCAAATAACAACCATACAGAAACTCTTACTCTTCAATAACATGAACCGCTCAGCAAAGATTCTATGGGGCGAAGGTCTTTTCCTCCGCCCCCAGCATTTTCAGCGCCAGGACCTTTACCACGAGTCACGTCTGGTCGAGTTTGGGCGCGCCGCCCATCCTTACCTTTGGGGTGTCCGCGATGTGAAGTTCGATACGGAAGCGATCAATGCAGGCGTGCTTCGGATTACCAGCGTCACAGGCATACTCCCCGATGGCGAGATCGTCAACGCACCCGACAATGACGCACCGCCGGAGCCGGTCAATCTGGCATCAATCGAGAATATCGGCAATGGTGTCGTCTTCTTCCTCGCACTGCCCTATCTGCGCGATTACGGCCCCAATTTCTCCGCCCAAGTCTCGCCGGGCCAGGCATTCCGATATCATCAATGCGAAGAGCAGGCACCGGATCTGTACACCAATGCCATCGAATCCGAACTTACGATTCTGAAAAAATCATTTCGCTTACTGTCCGAGCACGACAATCGGGAGCAATACGTTTCGATGCCGATTGCACGCGTGCGTGCGACGAGCTCCGGCGGCTACGAGCTCGACTCCGCATTCGTTCCACCCGTTCTGACGATTCGCTCGTCCCCATCGATCTTCCTGATGGCGCGCCGCCTGATGGAAATCCTGCAGGCGAAGGCACAAGCGCTCTATGGCTATCATCGCGAACCTTCACTGAATGTCGTCGAGTTTCGCTCGGGAGATATTGCCTCGTTCTGGCTGCTGAACACCGTGAACAGCGCATACGCGTCGCTTCAACACTTGTTCCATCATCCGGCTCTGCACCCCGAGCGTCTGTTTCACGAACTCCTGAAGTTGGCCGGACAGCTGCTGACATTTTCAAAAGCGTACAGCCTTTCCAATCTGCCGATATACAAGCATGCGGATCCGGGGCCGGAGTTTGCCAGGCTGGACCACATCATCCGGGAATTGATTGAAACGGTCATTTCTTCGCGCTACTTCTCGATCGCACTGACCGAGGTGAAGCCCGCCTTCCATCTTGGCCGCATCGATCCCGAAAAATTGACCCAAAATGCCTCGTACTATCTTTCGGTGGCCGCCGACATGCCGCCTGCGGATCTTGTAGAGACGGCGCCACTTCGCATCAAGGTCGGTGCACCGGATGATGTGGAACGGATGGTGTCGTCAGCAATGCCCGGCGTGCGACTGATGGCGGCGCCTCAAGTCCCGGCGGCCATTCCGGTTCGGCCGGGATGCTATTACTTTTCAGTTGAACCGCATGGCGCACTCTACGAACGCATGATCGCTTCCGGATCGATCATGGTGTACGTTCCGGCCGGGTTCAAAAACCTCAAACTCGAATTGTATGCAGTTGCACAATGATCACTGACACTCTCACCCAAAACACCATTTCGCCGGCCCCGTCCTTGTTTGCGGAAGGTACCCCATTGCGCCAGGAACCAAATCATGCGCCGCGCACCCTGATCGATCTGATGCACGACGGTTTTTACCTGCTCCTGTTGCTGAAGAATCGGTACGTTCCGGCCGACGCGGATCAGTTTGCAACCCAGATTCGCCGCTTGCTCGATAATTTCGAGCGCAACGCGCGTCGCATGAATGTGTCGATCGACGACATCTATGCGGCGAAGTATGCTTTTTGCGCGGCTGTGGACGAGACCATTTTGTCTTCGGAGATGGCAATTCGCGATACGTGGGAGCGCGCCCCACTGCAACTAATGCTGTTCGGCGATCAGTTGGCGGGTGAAAATTTCTTCAAGGAGCTGGAGTCTGTCCGGGAACGCGGACAGAGCAGTGTGCAGACGCTCGAGGTGTTCTACATGTGCTTGCTCACAGGCTTTCAAGGCAAATATGCCTTGGAAAGCAAGGAAAAGCTGAACTATCTGATCGCCACGCTGGACAAGGAAATCGCGCATTTGAAGGGCAAACGCCCTCAGTTCGCCCCGCACTGGAAGTCGCCGGATAACATCAAGCACATGATGAGAGCCGAGATTCCGATCTGGATTATCGCGACAGTCCTCGCATTTCTCGGGCTTGTGACCTATGCAGGCCTCGCCTGGCTGCTCGCGCAGGACACCAATACGACGCTCGGGGCCTACTTCGATATCGTCAAGCTGACGCCGAAAATTGCGAATATCACGATCAGCTTTCCCTGATCAGCGTTGACGCTTTCCGAAGCGAAGTTATCCGTTTCACGCCGCGCGAACCGGACACGGTTTGCGCCGGACTCTCCTTCCTTCCGCGACCATAGTGTAGATGCATAGGCGTCAGACAGGCGATTTGAATTATCAATTAATTAACATATTTAGTCAGTGTAACATTGCGAAGCTTTAACAAATTGTAAATTTCCTGGATTTTTCAGCTTTACCGCCGGCGCCCCAACAAGAATCGATATCAGCTAACAACGCAACCCGGGGCAACACCTGCTCGCTCTGTTTGTCTTGCACTTGGTTGGAGGTTGGTACGATGGACTCGATTCCCTACGAAACAGTATCTCTGGAAGAAGCGAAAGCATCGGTACATGGGCCGATTGCGAAAGTGGATACTGCACCGCCACCGAAGAAAAACTGGACTCCCAGCCGACTTCCCTCGCAAAACGCCAACGATCTGGCACCAGCAACCTTCAAATGGCTGGCAACGCTTCCCAAGGAAGCACGCCCGAATGCACTGGCGCTCAAGTTTCCGCGCATCGCCAACCGGCTTGCGGAAATATGGAAACGCCCTCTTCAGTGCGAACGTTATATGGATGACTTGATCACCGATGTTCGCGGCGACCGCCAGGGTTTCCCGCCCGATGTCGTTTCAGACCTCGCAGCGCTCAAAAAATACTTCATGAAAACCAACAAGACCGTGCATTACGGCGTATGGGGCAACCGAATCGGCTTCGACTGAGCGTCGCTTGACTGTATTGAATTGAATGTCTGTGCAGGCAGCGGGTTATTGCTTGCCGGCTTTTTTCAAACGATAGGTCAAGCCCTCGGCAATATCCTTGTGCCCATGCTTTTCCGCGAAGTCGATCGCGCTCATGCCGAGCTCATTCTTGAGAGTCGCGTCCGCGCCTTCATCAAGCAGCAGCTTGACGGTCAGGATATGCCCGCCGCGTGCAGCCATCATGATCGGCGTGGTTTTGTTCGGTGATTCGGCGTCGATATACGCGGACTTGTCCAGCAGGATTTGCACGATATCGTTATTGCCGATGGCTGCCGCATAATGCAAAGGCGTCCAGCCGGGTTTGTTGACTTCCGCGCCCTTTGCGAGAAGTGCCTCAACGGCCGCCTTGTTTCCCTTGTAACACGCGATCATCAGCGCCGTGTCGCCATTGAATGCTTTCGCCTCAAGATTGACATCCGGAGCGTTGAGCAACAATTCGAATACGCGCATAGAACCATCGCGCAATGCCAGAATCAGCCCGGTATCTCCGCGCTCCGCTTCAATCAGGTTCGGATCCAATCCGCGCGCCAGCAGCGATTTGATGGTGCCCACTTCATCCGCTTTGACCGCACGAAAGAAATCGTCGTAAGCCCCGGCGAATCCCGCGCCAGGGATACCAAGAACTATCCCGGCGATACCCAGCATCCCGATAGTTTTTCTGCGCTTGCGATTCCGTTCAAGTTTCAGCATTGGTGCCGCACCGGGATAACTTGAACAGCTTGAAGAAATTGTCGCTTGTCTGCTGCGCGACGCGTTCGAGCGGAATGTCCTTCAGGGTGGACAGGTATTCGGCGACGTGGCGAACCAGACCGGGTTCATTCATCTTGCCACGGTGCGGTACCGGGGCAAGATATGGCGCATCGGTTTCAATGAGCATGCGTTCGAGCGGAACGGCGCGCGCAACTGCCTGCAGTTCCTTTGCACTCTTGAAGGTAACGATCCCGGAGAAGGAGATGTAAAAGCCCATGTCCATTGCAGCTTCCGCAACCTGCAAGGATTCGGTAAAGCAGTGCATCACCCCGCCGGCGCCACCCGCATCGGTTCCAGCACCCTCCTCGCGCATGATGCGTATTGTGTCCTCAGAGGCGGAACGGGTATGGATGATCAACGGCTTGCCGGTGGTGCGCGACGCCCTGATGTGCCTGCGAAAGCGCTCCCGCTGCCACTCAAGGTCGCCTTCGAGCCGGTAATAATCCAGTCCCGTTTCACCGATCCCGATAATTTTGGGATGCCTGGATAAGCGGATCAGGTCATCCGCACTGGGCTCCGGCGTTTCTTCATAATCCGGATGAACACCGACCGAGGCATAGATGTTCGGATATTTTTCCGCAAGTTCAAGTACTTGCGGAAATTCCGGCAGGTCAACCGACACGCAGAGCGCGTGCGTGACGCCATTCTCTTCCATCTTGCGGAAAATATCCGGCAAGCGGGCAGACAACTCCGGGAAATTGATGTGGCAATGAGAATCGATATACATGGGGGCACATTTTACGCCCTCGGGCGTATCCGGGTCTTGACGCCGAGCCAGCGGAATTCCGCTCAGGCGATCCGCTTGCCGACGATGATCAGGTCTCGTTCGACACCGTCCAGTGTCGCCACGCGCGGCAGGTGGCCCCAGCTTGCGAAGCCGAATCGTTCAAACAGTTTCAGGCTTGGCAAGTTGTGCCCGAAGATAAAGCCAAGCAAGGTATGAACACCGATCTTCGGCGCGAATTCGATGGCCTGTGTCAAAAAATACTGGCCGAGTCCCTTCCCGCGAGCCGCTTCATGAAGATAGATCGATAGCTCCGCAGTGCCGGAATACGCCGGCCGTCCGTAAAAATTCGAGTAGGACAGCCAGCCGATGATCTGCCCGTCCGCCTCCGCCACCCACAAGGGCCGTCTTTCCGGGTGATGTTCGGCGAACCAGGCATGGCGCGATTCAACGATAACGGGCTCGGTATCCGCCGTCACCTGGCGTGATGCGACCGTGCTGTTATAGATGGATACGATGGCGGGCAAATCTTCGAAGCGTGCGAGGCGATGCGAGTAGGTCATTGCTGGGAAATGCGGTTTTATAGAGTATGCGTCGCGCGTGAAGAACGCAATGCCGCACCGAGCAGCTCCTCGATGCGGTGTTTGACGCGCAGTCCACTCTCGTCGGATGAGAAGTGGACGCCGATGCCTTGCGCCTTGTTGTTGTTCGCGCCGGCAGGAGTAATCCAGGCAATCTTCCCGGCGATCGGATATTTCGTCGGATCGTCCATCAGGGTCAGGATCAGATAGATTTCGTCACCAAGCTTGTACGTCTTGTTGGTCGGAACGAAAATCCCGCCGTTGGCGAGGAACGGCATGTAGGCGGCATACAACGCCGCTTTTTCCTTGATGGGCAGCGACAGAACGGACGGGCGCGCAACGTTGGCGCCCCCGGCGGATGAGGTCTGGATCGCAGGAGTTTCGGCCATGACTAACCTTTAAGTTCGGACGACATCATGAAGGAAAAATGGATGAATATTCCAGCAACATATCTTCAATAAAAAGCTTGGCCGCCAGCGGATGCTCCGCAATGGCACGTCTGTCCTTGACCGATTTCAGCGCCTGCAGCAGATCGCCGACGTCGGCCCGCTTTGCCAATGCGGCAAGTTCTTTCTGGTATCGCGGATAATACCGGATTTTGCCCGAAAGTTTGAGAGAAAACACGTCGTATAGCCAGCGTTGCAACCACGCGACCAGGTTGGCAACGGACGTTTTCTGCAGCTTCTCGGCGACTTTCAGCGCGGTTTCCACACTCGGCCTGGCCAGCGCACGAAGAAATTCATCCAGGACCTCCCGCTCTTCGGTCTGTGCCAGGGCCTGGGCGGCGAGCGGTGCGCCGCCCTGCTCGGCCAGCCAGACATCGGCATCACCCACCCCTTGTTCCTGCAACCAAGCCAGCGCTTCTTCCTGTAACGGCATTGACAGCGCAAACTTTCGGCATCGCGACAAAATTGTCGGCAGCAGGCGGTCAAGACTGTTGGAAACCAGCAGGAACATGGTCTGCGGTGGTGGTTCCTCCAATGTCTTGAGCAAGGCATTGGCGGCTGCCGTGTTCAGCGCTTCCGCCGGGTACAGGAGAATGACGCGCATGCCCTGGCGGTGCGTCGATACATTCATGAAATCGGCAAGTGCCCGAATCTGATCGATCTTGATCTCTTTGGATGGCGCTTTTGGGGCCTTGGCCGACTTCTTGCCGTCGCCCGCCTCCGCATCTTCAGTATCGCCTGCGTCATCCTCGTCCAGTACCTCAGGACGGACGCGCCGATAATCCGGGTGGTTGTATTGTGCAATCCAGCCGCATGGGTCGCACCGGCCGCATGCATGCCCGTCCGGTAACGGCGCCTGGCAAAGCAGGGATTGCGCAAAATGCTCCGCGAAATCGGTCTTTCCGATGCCTTCCGGGCCGTGGAACAGGATGGCGTGAGGCAGACGCGGCCTCAACTGCTGAAGCTGCTGCCACGCGGCGTGCTGCCAGGGATATAGTGCCTGGGTCATAGGCTTCACATGCCTGCAATGATTTCCGCAAGCTCTTTCTGTATGACAGAAATCGCCTGGGTCGAGTCGATTACTTTGAAACGGGCGGGAAATTGCGCCGCACGGCGCAAATATTCCTGCCGGGTGGCCTGGAAAAACTCCGCCTGTTCCCGCTCAAACTTATCCAGTTCGCGCGTCGCGTCGAGGCGAGCGCGCGCCACCTCGAGCGGCACATCGAACAGCAAGGTCAGGTCGGGTTGAAGATGGGGATGAACCCATTGCTCCAGGGCTTCCAGTTTGTCCAAGTCGAGTTTTCTGCCGCCGCCTTGATAAGCAAAAGTCGCATCCGTGAAGCGGTCGGAGATAACCCAATCGCCGCGCTCCAAGGCAGGCTCGATCACTTCCGCAATATGTTCCCGGCGCGCTGCGAACATCAGCAGGGCTTCCGTTTCAAGATGCATTTTTTCATGCAGGAGCAGCTCTCGCAGCTTCTCGCCCAACGGCGTGCCGCCCGGCTCGCGCGTGACGATCACAGTCCTGCCGCCAGACTTGAGCAAGTCTGCGACAAACGCCAGATGCGTGGACTTTCCGGCGCCGTCGATCCCCTCGAAAGTGATGAATTTGCCAAGTGTCATGAATGCGATTTCTTGTTCTCGATACAGCCGGCATTATCGCTGGTATTTGTTCACCGCGCGGTTGTGGTCGTTCAGGTTGCTGGAAAATACGCTGGTGCCATTTCCCCGCGAGACGAAGTAGAGCGCATCCGTATTGGCGGGATTGAGTGCCGCCTCGAGCGACTCCGCGCCCGGCAATGCGATCGGCGTCGGCGGCAGGCCGGCGCGGGTATAGGTGTTGTAAGGCGTATCCGTCTCGAGGTCGCGCTTGCGGATATTGCCCTTGAATGCGTCGCCCATGCCGTAGATAACGGTCGGATCGGTTTGCAGCAGCATGCCCCGCTTGAGGCGATTGATGAAGACGGCTGCGATCATGTTGCGCTCGGATTTCTGCCCGGTTTCCTTCTCCACGATCGATGCCATGATCAAGGCCTCATAGGGTGATTTGTAAGGCAAGGAAGGGTCGCGCCTGCCCCAGGCCTCGTTCAGGCGTTTCTGCAGCAGGGAGTGCGCCTGCTTGTAAACCTGCAGGTCGCTCGCCCCCTTGGCGAACAGGTACGTGTCCGGGAAAAACAAGCCCTCGGGCTTGCTGTATTGCGGGTTGATCTTCGCGAGGAGTTCCTGGTCCGACAGCGCGGCGGTATCGTGCTTGAGCGCGGGATGACTGGCAACCGCCTGCCGCATTTGCCTGAAGGTCCAACCCTCGATGATCACCAAGGCCTCCTGCGCGAACTCGCCCCGCGCCAGTTGATCGATCAGCGCAAGCGGTGTGGTTCCGGGCTTTAGTTCATAATTGCCTGCCTTTAACCTGCCGCTCTTGCCGCTCAAGCGCGCCAGAAAGCCGAGCAGAGTCGGATTGACCGGAACGCCGGCGCTGGCGATCTGTTCGACGCTGCTGCGCACGCCGCTACCGGCCTTGATGGAGAACTCGATCGGTTTTCCCCCCATGCCGATGATGGGCTGGTGCGCCCAGAATGTCACTGTGGCGGCCGATAAGAGGGAAAAAACAATGACAAAAAGAAGTAATTTCCTGATCAAAACAAAACCCTGCAAAATTCATGTTCGTCTGACAGCGGCATCCGATGATGTTCGGACGCATTTCTCAGACCTCACTATAATCAACCCAAGATGATAATGGCTAAACCAGCATTTCTTTAAGGTAGGACTGTATTTATGAACGCATGGTTGCAATTTTTGAGTCAGCACGAGGCACGCATCGATGATTCCTCCGGTACGCCGCTGGTGGAGTTCACCCGCCCGGCGGAGCTTCCAAGGAACTTCATGGCGCCGCTGACGGATGTCGGCTTGATCGCCGCGACGGGTGAGGACGCCGCAAGCTTTCTGCATAACCAACTGACCAACGATGTCGAACACCTGCCCCCATCGGAAGCGCGCCTGGCCGGTTATTGTTCGCCCAAGGGGCGGCTGCTCGCGACGTTTTTGATGTGGACAAGCGCGGACGCAATCATGCTGCAGTTGTCCCGCCCTATCCAGCCCGCCGTTCAAAAACGCTTGCAGATGTTCGTGTTGCGCGCGAAGGTGAAACTGAACGATGCCACGGATAATCACGCGGTGCTTGGCCTCGGCGGTCCATCCACCGCAGCGGCATTGTCGACCTGGTTCCCGGCACTGCCCGCCAGCCCGTTTGCGAAGATCGATGCACCAGCCGGCAGCCTGATCCGACTGCCCGACGCACTTGGACAAGCGCGTTATCAATGGATCGCTCCCCTCGCCGTTGCCGAGGAGGCCTGGCCGCAATTGATCAATACCTTCACCCCGGTCGCCACTTCGCTGTGGCGCCTGACCGATATCCACGCGGGCG
The DNA here is from genome assembly GCF_035254865.1 of Noviherbaspirillum sp. Classification (GTDB taxonomy): domain Bacteria; phylum Pseudomonadota; class Gammaproteobacteria; order Burkholderiales; family Burkholderiaceae_D; genus Noviherbaspirillum. Next base: position 120,632 of record NZ_DATFAF010000075.1, on the reverse strand, counting down.
TTCCACAGGTCACGCAAGCCACACAGGAACAGTTCGTGCCGCAGATGATCAATTTTGAATTAATCGGCGGCGTCAACTTCAAGAAAGGCTGCTACCCCGGCCAGGAAATCGTCGCGCGCAGCCAATACCTCGGGAAGCTCAAGCGCCGCATGCTGCTGGCATCCGTGGAGACGACGGATGTCAGGCCGGGCATGGAGATATTCTCCAGCGCAGATCCCGGTCAGCCCTGCGGTCAAATCGTGAATGCCGCGTCGAATCTGCAAGGCGGCATCGATTGCCTGGTTGAGATGAAAATAGCGGCTGGCGAAGACGGGACCATTCACCTCGGTTCCGCCGAGGGTCCCGCGCTCAAGTTCGGCATGCTGCCCTATCCGCTTCCCGCTTGACCGGCCGCGCACCGAGCAAGCATGGACATGTATATCTACTATCGCGTTCTTGAGAAGAACGCCGCGGCACTGCGCGAGCAGGTGGCGGCGGTGCAAGGATGGGCTTCGCAGGAATATGGTATCGTCACTGGACTGAAGCGTCGCCCTGAAGAAAAGGATGGACGGCAGACCTGGATGGAGATCTACGCGTCCGTGCCAAGCGGTTTCGAGGCGACGCTTGAACGCGTAGTCGCGCAAGCAGGATTGGCCGCTCTGATCGATGGCCCTCGCAATACAGAATTTTTTGTGGATATCTCTACATGTGCTTGATCGTTTTTGCCTGGCAGGTCGTTCCGGGTATGCCGCTGGTTGCCGCCGGCAATCGTGATGAATTCTATGATCGCCCCGCTTCGCCCGCAGCGTGGTGGAACGATCATCCGCATGTCTACGCCGGACGCGACCTGCGAGGCGGCGGCACCTGGCTGGGCGTGACGCGCGACGGCCGTTTCGCAGCCATTACGAATATCCGCGCGCCCTCCGAAAAGCGCGATGATGCGCCAACGCGCGGTGCACTGGTTGCCGACTATCTCGCCGGCGATATGTCGCCGGAAGAATACCTGGACACGATTTCGCATGGCGCGCATCGCTTCAACGGCTTCAATCTGTTGCTTGCCGATCAAGACAACCTGATCTGGTATTCCAACCGTGCGGAGGACGATCAGCGCAACGGCAAGCCTCTGCCGCCCGGCATCTATGGCTTGTCGAACGGCTCGCTCGATTCGCCGTGGCCGAAGGTGGTTCGCACCAAAGCGCAATTCGCCAGCCTCTTGTGCCAGGGCGCGCCGGAGGACGCCTATTTCGATATGCTGACCGATACGACGCGCGCCTCGGATTGCCGTCTTCCGAAGACCGGCGTCAGCCTGGAATGGGAACGTGTACTGTCCGCCGTCTGCATCGAATCGCCGGAATACGGGACGCGCGCTTCGACCGTCGCGCAACTGCGTTCCGGCAGTACTGCGCAGCTCCGCGAGCGCGTCATCCGCTAGTCAGGTCACGGGAAGTCATACCGCATCGCGATATGCGGTATGCCGGCCTCCATGAACTCCTCACCCTCGCGCATGAAACCAAAGCGCCGGTAAAAGGACTCGGCCTGGGTTTGCGCATTCAGGATCACGGCGGTATCGCCGCGTTTTCTGGCCTCATTCATCAATGACTCAAGAAGCGCGCCGCCTACACCCTGCCCGCGCATCCCTCTCATGACCGCCATGCGACCGATGTGCCCGTCCGGCAGCAAACGCCCTGTGCCAATCGCCTCTCCGCCAGCTCCGTATGCCACGGCATGTATGCACAGCGGATCCATGTCATCCCACTCCATCTCCAGCGGCACCTTTTGCTCGACCACGAATACTTCATAGCGTATCGCTTGCGCGTTGGTCCGCTGCATGGCCCAGTCGCCGACTTTCACATCGATGCTCATGCGGCCTCCGGAGCAAGTTTTTCGAACTGAGTCAACCTGGCCCGCCATTCCTCCGGCAAGGGCACGCCTTTGCGGGCTGTGGTATCGGCATAGACATACACCAGTTCGCCCGAGATCAGATGCTGGTCGCCGAGATGAATCTCCAGTACAAAGCGTACCGATGTCCGGCCGAAAGACGCACATCGCACACCGATGTCGAGAATATCGTCGAACCGCGCCGGCGCCTGGTATTCGATGGTGGCCTTGCGCGCGAACATTTCGCGGCCGTCGCTCGCCTGTTGCAGAACGCTAGGCAATCCGGTCGCGCGCCAATACTCGGTAAACGCCACATCGAAATACGTCAGGTAGTGCCCGTTGAAGACAATACCTTGCATATCGACTTCCGCCCAGCGCACTCGCAGGGAATGGAAAAAGGAAAAATCTTCACGTGCCATATCGATGAGAGAAAAAGTTCGGTCGACAATTATGACCGATTTGGACGCTCTGCATTATCGACAAGCAGAGCGCACTGAATTTTCAACCTGAATCTGGCACGGAACACAGTCCGATCCGCAGGACCGGCGGGCGGGCATTACTCCGAAAGAAAACCGCGAATCAGGCGATTGACGCGCTCCGGCTGCTCATGAATGATCCAGTGCGAGCCTTCCGGAATGCGCACCACCTTGAGATCATCAATCAGATCCTCCAGGCCATTCAACAGGGATTTCGGAAGTGCCTTGTCGTTCTCGCCCCAAATGACCCGAGTCGGAATCCTGATCCGGAAATCAGCCGAATTCAATTGCAGCTTCAACGGCCCGGGATGGTTCTCGGTCGGCGGATGCAGGGGCGATGCACGATAGTAATTCACGCCGCCGGTGAGACCGCGCGCCCAGCACTCATGGTATTTCTCACGCACCTCGCCGGTAAACCAAGGTGCCGGCCCCTCCCCCATGCCGATCAGCATACGCTCAAGCCGTGCGAAATCGTCCTTCGCAAGCGCGCTTTCCGAGCCTTCCGCACGCAACCAATTCATGTACTCGCTGGCCTCCTTTTGCGCCGGGTCTGTCGCAAGCGCTTGCATGAACAGGTAGGGATGGGGCGAATTCACGATGATGAGCCTGTGCAGCAACTGCGGAAGCGCAATCGCGAAATTCCAGGCGATCGCACCACCCCAGTCGTGGGCCACCAGAATGAATTTCTCGTAGCCGAGATGCGTCGCCAGCAGCCGCAGATCGTCGACGATATGTCTTGCCTTGTAGGCAGCAAGATCCGTCGGCATGTCCGACAAATTGAAACCACGCAGATCCGGCGCGACGGCGAAATAATCGCGTCCGAATTCGCCCAGTTGCGCCTCCCATTCATACCAGAACTCAGGGAAGCCGTGGACAAACAGAATCAGAGGTTTGCCTTTTTCGCCTGCGCTGGCGTAGTGCAGACGAATGCCGTTGGGCAGCGATGCATACTGATCGGGTTGAATGGGTGCGCTCATGTCGGTAACGTCCTTATTTAACGTTCAACTGGGCCTGCAGCATCTCGCGAATCTGCGGCGCGGCAGCGTAGGGATCGCTCGGATTGCGCTGCAAAATGATGTCTTCCATCCGCGTTTGCACATTGCCGAGCGCGTGCGGATGCGAATAGACATAGAACTTGCTTTCCTTGATCGCGTCGAAGGTCCGCTCGGCGACTTGTGCGGCACTCACTTTGCCGGAGGACACAGCCTTGTCGGACACCGCCTGGGCAACGAGCTGGCTCGTGGTTAGTCCCTGATCGTTCTTGAGGTCGTCCGGGCGATGGAGATGCGACTGATTGATACCCGTGGGTACAAAATACGGACACAGAACCGATGCCCCAATCGGCGCCTTGATCAATTGGAGATCGTGATACAGCGATTCGGACAGCGACACCACGGCGTGCTTGGAAACATTGTAGATGCCCATCGTCGGCGCGTTCAGCAGCCCTGCCATCGAGGCGGTATTCACTATGTGGCCTTCGTAGCCGGATTCTTTCTTTGCGCATTCGAGCATCAAGGGTGTGAAGATCCGTACTCCATGGATGACGCCCCACAGGTTCACGCCGAGCACCCATTCCCAGTCGGCCACGGAGTTTTCCCAGACCAGGCCACCTGCACCCACGCCGGCGTTGTTGAAGACCAGATGCACCGCGCCGAATTTTTCCATCGTCGCGTCCGCCAGGGACTGAACCTGCTCCGCCTTGCGCACGTCGCATCGGACGGCCAGCACTTGCGCTCCCTGCGCTTCCAGTTCCGCCTTCGCCTTGTCGAGCCCTTCCTGCTGCACGTCGGCCAGGACGAGCCTCATGCCGAGGCGGGCGCCAATGTTGGCAAATTCGCGCCCGAAACCGCTCGCACCGCCGGTAATGACGGCTACCTTGTTTCGAAAATCTTTCATGTTGTCTCCTGCCTTGAGTGATTTAGATTTTTTTCAGTTGAAAACCGAGACGCGGGAAATGCACCACCACGCTGCCCGCCTTCGGATCCTCACGCCGGATCGCGTATTCGTTGTCCGCACAGATCACCAGCTCGCCTTCGACCGGGTCGAGCGCATAGTCGGTCGGCATGACTGCAACGCGTTCCCCCAAGGGAATTCCGTGCGTATCGACGAAAGGCAAGTGACCGGTTTCGGCGGCGGCACTGTCGCGCGCAATTTCCAGCGCCTGGGCGGCGCTCATCTTCTCCGACTGGTGATGTCCGAACTCCGCCATTCGCACGATCCACGCCTTGAGCCTCGGTGCTTCATCCAGAATTCCCGCAAGCGGCTGCGCAAGTTGTATGAACCACATGCAGTGGTAAACGGAAAAATCGGCAATGCTTGCCTGCTCACCGAGCAAATACGGTTTGTTCGCAGCCAGCATGTCATCAAGACGGCGCAGATATTCGCGCAGATTGCCGGTCGCTTCCGGTGCCGACATGCGGGGCGCGTTGCCGCGCATTGCCGCACGGTCAGCACCGAATGCTTTCATCTGATCGGGCGTCAGCGGACCCAGCAGATAGGGCATGGCAACCGGTTGAAAAACATAGGCAACCGCCGTCCAGAACAGCGTGGAATCGGCCCACTGCGCGAGGGTGCGCGCCAATCCTGCGACCGGCGCCGGATACAGCGACGGCGTCGGCGAGATACGCTCCAGCACATCGGCGATCAGCGCGGTGTCGCAATAAACGTCAGCGCCGATCTGCAGCACCGGCGTGCGGCGATAGCCGCCTGTCAATGCCGTCAAATCCGGCTTCGGCATGACGGCCGGAATTTGCACGGACTTCCAGGCGAGTTTCTTGAATCCGAACATCAACCGGATTTTTTCCGAGAAAGGCGAGTTCGCGTAGTGATGAAAAATGAGTGCGGGCATGAAGTCTCCGATAGGATAGAAGCGTCCGGCTCAGATCAGCTTGACCAGCTGCTTGCCGAAATTCTTTCCTTTCAGCAGTCCGATAAATGCTTCCGGTGCGGCTTCCAGCCCTTGTGCGATCGATTCACGGAATTTCAGCTTTCCGCTGGCGACCAAGGTGCCCAGCTCCGTCAAGCCTTGCGGCCACAGATCCATATGTTCCGAGACGATGAAACCGCGCATGGTCAGGCGCATGGTCAGGAAAACACGTACGTTCTTGATGACCATCGGCTCACCGTTGTAGCCGGAGATCAGGCCGCACAGTGCAATCCGTCCGAAAGGATTCATGCGTGCCAGACAGGCGTCGAAGATTTCGCCGCCGACATTCTCGAAGATGGCGTCAATGCCATTCGGCGTCGCCTTTGCAAGGTCGGCGACCAGATTGCCGGCCTTGTAATCGATACAGGCATCGAATCCCAGTTCGTTGACTACGTAGTCACACTTTTCCTTGCCGCCGGCTATCCCGACTGCCCTGCAACCGCGCAGCTTCGCCAGCTGGCCAACGACACTCCCGACCGCGCCGCTGGCCGCGGAAACAACGATGGTCTCTCCTTCCTTTGGCTGCATGATCTGCGTCAATCCGTACCATGCGGTCAGACCTGGCATGCCGACCGCTCCCAGATAGGCTGGCAGCGGAATATGCGTGGTGTCCAGCTTGCGCAACATGGCGCCGTCAGATATACCCATCTCAGCCCATCCAAACATTCCGAGCACTTTATCGCCCACCGCAAATTTCGGATTCTTCGATTCGACGACCTCACCCACGGTAGCACCGATCATGGTTTCACCAATCGGCTGCGGCGCCGCATAGCTCTTCGTGTCCTCCATGCGTCCGCGCATGTACGGGTCGAGCGACAGGTAATGGTTGCGAATCAGGATTTCGCCGTCCTTGAGGGGCGGAACGGGCGCTTCTTCAAGACGGAAATTTGCGGGAACAACCTCCCCTTTCGGGCGGGAGGCCAGGACCATGCGTTTGTAGGTAGTCATTCGGTGCTCTCTTTTCGTAATTGATGAAGGAATGCAGCCGCCCGCTTGCCGCCCTCGCCATCATGCGTGGCGCCAGGTGCGAGCCGACTGCGATGTGCTACTCGTGTTCCAGTTTCTTGGCGACGTCGAGCCGTTTCAGGTACTTGAAGGTGCCCATCGCCTTGGCGGCCAGCTTGTCGTCATTCCACACTTCACCTTCGCAGAAGCAGATCGTACGCGCGCGGTGAAACGCCTTGCCCTTGGCGACGATCCGCGCGCCAGGATGGCCGCCCGGCTGAAGAAAGCTGGTCTTCATCTCGATCGTGACACCGCCGCGCGCATCCGGATCGAGCGACCTGCCGGCCATGGACATCGCCACGTCGAGCAGGGTCATGATGATGCCGCCATGGGCGACATTCCAGCTGTTCATGTGGCGCTCCGACAAGGTCAGCGCAACCTGTGCTTCGCCGTCGGCCATGCGGATGAACTCCACTCCGAGGTCATGCAAGAACGGAATCTCGGCCGGAAACGGTTGCGGTTTCGATGTATCCATCAGTGAACCGCCGAGACGCCGCCGTCGACTGCGAGGATCTGTCCGGTAATGTGCTTGCCCGCATCGGATGCGAACAGCAGTGCCGCGCCTTTCAGGTCTTCGTCATCGCCAATGCGATGCAGCGGTGCGCGTTTGGCAAGGTTTTCCTCACCCAGGTTTTCCAGCACGCCCTTGGTCATCTTGGAGGGGAAGAAGCCCGGTGCCAGCGCGTTGACCGTGATTCCATACCGTCCCCATTCGCCGGCAAGCGTGCGAGTGAAATTCACAACCGCACCCTTGGACGTGTTGTACGCGATCGTTTGCATGCTGTCCGGACCGTTGCCGGACAAGCCCGCGATCGAGGCGACGTTGATGATGCGGCCGTACTTGCGGGGAATCATCGATTGCTTGGCTACGGCTTGCGACAGCAGGAAGATGCTGCGCACGTTCAGGTTCATCACCTTGTCCCAGGCTTCCAGCGGGTAGTCTTCCGCGGGTGCGCCCCAGGTTGCGCCCGCGTTATTGACGAGGATATCGATATGGCCAAGGCGCTTGAGTGCTTCCGCGACCAGCGGTGCGATCGCTGCCTCTTGGGATACGTCAGCCGCAATGGCGCTGGCCTCGACACCGCGCTCTTTCAAATGTGCGACCGCTTCGTCGAGCTCGGCCTGCTTGCGCGAGGACAGAACGATCTTTGCGCCCTGCTCGCCCAGTGCTTCCGCAATTTGCAGGCCAAGGCCGCGCGAGCCGCCGGTCACCAGGGCCGTTTTTCCGGTCAGATCGAGCAATTGTTTGATGGTACGCATGGGGTCTCCTTTGTGTATGTTGTTCAGGCTTGATGATTCATGCATTGCGCCATGTAATGTTCAGAACCAGGCGTCCTGCATTTCCAATGTGGTCGTATCGATGCTGTCCAGCAAATCGAGTTGCGGCTGCACCTTCGGCAGTTCCCATTTGAAGAAGAACGCGCAGGCTTGCAGCTTGCCCATGTAGAAGGCCGCGTCATGGCCGGATTTGCCGACGGATAGCAAGGCCTGCTGCAGCCACATCCATGCAACGACGGCATGGCCGAATGCTTCGAGGTAGACCGACGCATTCGCAAGCGTCTTGTTCATGTCGCCGGCGCTGTACAGCTTTTGCGTGACTTTCTCAATCCGCTGCAGCACGGCGCCAAGCGACTTCGCATAAGCGGCAAGCTCGGCCACCTCCAGCGCCTGCGCAATCGTCTTCTGGACTTCGACGCCGAGCGCCTTGAACGCCGCGCCGTTTTGCATCGTCACCTTGCGTCCGAGCAAGTCGAGGCCCTGGATGCCGTGGGTTCCCTCATGGATCGGGTTCAAACGGTTGTCGCGATAGAACTGTTCCACGTTGTATTCGCGCGTGTAGCCATAACCGCCATGCACCTGGATCGCGAGGCTGTTGGCTTCAAGGCACCACTGCGACGGCCAGGACTTGGCAATCGGCGTCAGGATGTCGAGCAGCAGGGTGGCGTGCTTGCGCGCCTCTTCCGACCCGGCCGTCTTTTCCTCGTCAACCAATCGAGCGCAGTACAGATTCAGGCCCAGGCCTCCTTCGACATAGGTCTTTTGCGCGAGCAGCATGCGCTTGACGTCGGTGTGCTGGATGATCGGGATCTGCGGTTGCGCCGGATCCTTGGCCATCGGGTGACGGCCTTGCGGACGTTCGCGCGCATACTCCAGCGCGTGCAGGTAGCCGGTGTACCCAAGCATCACCGCACCCAGTCCCACGCCGATCCGCGCTTCGTTCATCATATGGAACATGTTGGCGAGTCCCTTGTGGAGTTCGCCGACCAGATAGCCGACCGCTCCGCCTTTACCCGCCGGTTTGAACTTGCCTTCGCCAAAGTTCAGCAAGCAGTTCGTGGTGCCGCGATAGCCCATCTTATGGTTCAGGCCAGCCAGGACCACATCGTTGCGCTCACCCAGCGAGCCATCGGGATTCACGAGATATTTGGGAACGATAAACAGCGAGATGCCTTTCACACCCGGAATCAGCTTGCCATTCTCGTCCGGGACCTTGGCCAGCACCAGATGCACGATGTTTTCCGACAGCTCATGCTCGCCAGCGGAGATCCACATCTTGTTGCCCTTGAGGCGATAGGAGCCGTCGGCCTGTGGCTCTGCGCGCGTCGCGATGTCGGACAGGGAAGAGCCCGCCTGCGGCTCGGACAAACACATGGTGCCGAAAAAACGGCCAGTCATCATCGGCTTGACGAAAGTGTCGATCTGTTCCGGCGAGCCGCATTTGAGCAGCGTATTGGCATTGCCGATTGTCAGGAATGGATACGAGGACGTGCCGACGTTGGCGCCCTTGAAATAAGCGAGGCCGGCTTTCTCAATCACGCAGGGCAATTGCATGCCGCCGAATTCATAATCCTGCCCCGCCGCCATCAATCCCGATTCGCAAAAAGCCTTCAACGCGGATTTGACTTCAGGAATGATATGCACTCTTTCGCCGTCGAAGTGCGGCTCTTCCTGATCATTCTTCTTGTTATGCGGCGCAAACAAGTCGGTGGCGATCTGTTCGCAGGTATCCAGCGCGGCATTGAACGTTTCGCGCGAATGGTCGGCGTAGCGTGCACGCCCGGTCAGCTCCTCCGCCCGCAGCCATTCATACAGGACGAACTCAAGGTCGCGTCGGGAAACGATTTTCGATTGCATGATAGTCCTCCGTGCGCACGGACACGCCGCCGCACGCCTATGTGAGCGATTTCAACGATCCGGGGCGGACGCCCCCTAATGCGAACGTGGGCGCCGAAGCGCCCACCTTTTTTTACACGACTTCGAACAAGCCGGCTGCACCTTGACCGCCGCCGATGCACATCGTGACAACGACGTACTTCGCGCCGCGGCGCTTGCCTTCGATCAGCGCGTGACCGGTCAGACGCGCACCGGAAACGCCATACGGGTGACCAACGGCGATGGCGCCGCCGTTCACATTCAGGCGATCCATCGGAATGCCGAGCTTGTCGGCGCAGTACAGCACTTGCACGGCGAATGCTTCATTCAGTTCCCACAAACCGATGTCTTCGATCTTCAAGCCGGCTTTTTTCAGCAGCTTGGGAATGGCGAAAACCGGACCGATTCCCATTTCATCCGGTTCGCAGCCGGCAACCGCAAAGCCGCGGAAGATGCCGAGCGGCTGCAATCCCTTCTGCTCTGCAAGCTTGCTGTTCATCACAATGGCCACCGACGCACCGTCGGAATACTGGCTCGCATTGCCTGCGGTGATGACGCCGCCCGGAATCGCCGTGCGGATCTTCGACACGCCTTCCAGCGTCGTGTCGGCGCGAATGCCTTCGTCAGCGGAAATCGTGACTTCCCTGGTCATCAGCATGCCGCTTTCCTTGTCGGCCACGCCCATGATGGTGGTCATCGGAACGATTTCGTCATTGAACTTGCCGGCCGCCTGGGCAGCCGCTGCACGCAACTGGCTTTGCACGCCATATTCGTCCTGGCGTTCCTTGCTGATGTTGTAACGCTTGGCAACCGTTTCCGCGGTCTGCAGCATCGGCCAGTAGATTTCCGGCTTGTTCTGCTTGAGCCAGGTTTCCATGATCATGTGCCGGTTGGATTCGTTCTGCACACAGGAAATCGACTCGACGCCGCCGGCGGCATAAATGTCGCCTTCACCCGCGATGATGCGCTGCGATGCAGTCGCGATCGTTTGCAGGCCGGATGAACAGAAGCGGTTGATGGTCATGCCGGGAGTGGTGACCGGGCATCCGGCGCGCAAGGCGATCTGACGCGCGATATTGCTGCCGGTGGCGCCTTCCGGCGTGGCGCAGCCCATGATGACGTCTTCGACTTCACCCGCATCGATCTTTGCGCGCTCGATCGCTGCTTTCAGCACATGGCCGCCCAGGGTGGCGCCATGCGTCATGTTAAATGCACCCTTCCAGGATTTGGCCAGGCCGGTGCGGGCTGTGGATACGATGACGGCGTCAGTCATTTGAAGCTCCTTGAGTTGAATTGGTTTGGTTGTACGAATCGGTGCTCGTGCTTTTCGCTTGTTTAACGGTCTGGTTACCGGACTACTCAATTAATGAAACACCAGAATATCATATTTTTAGCACGATCGTTCGTAAATCTAAAATCTACCTATCCCACTCAAAAAGCGATGCTTCACCGAGAGGAAAACCGCCGATTTTTCGACTTTCCGTCTGTAAGGTTTTGTAAGTTTGGAGCAAGCGTGCCGTAAGGTTGGCGATGCACACTCCGCTTGTGCAACAAATGGGCAAGAGTCTTTGCACATTCATATTAATTAACGAGGAGATAAGCATGGCGACAGTTCAGACAACGGCTGCGCGCGGCATGACAGCAGAGGAGCGGAAAGTCATTTTCGCATCTTCGCTGGGCACCGTGTTCGAGTGGTACGACTTCTACCTGTACGGTTCACTGGCAGCGATTATCGCGAAGCAGTTCTTTGCCGGTACCGATCCCAACACCGCATTCATTTTCGCACTGCTGGCGTTTGCGGCGGGCTTCATCGTTCGTCCGTTCGGCGCACTGGTGTTCGGCCGCCTCGGCGACATGATCGGCCGCAAATACACCTTCCTGGTCACCATCCTTATCATGGGTACCTCCACCTTCATAGTGGGTCTGCTGCCCAACTATGCCTCCATCGGCATCGCGGCCCCGGTGATCCTGATCTCGCTGCGTATTCTGCAGGGCCTCGCGCTCGGCGGCGAGTACGGTGGTGCAGCAACTTATGTTGCCGAGCACGCACCGCAAGACAAGCGCGGCGCATTCACTGCCTGGATCCAAACCACTGCGACCCTCGGCCTGTTCCTGTCGCTGATGGTGATTCTCGGCACCCGTACCGCCATCGGCGAAGCAGCATTCGCTGACTGGGGCTGGCGCATTCCGTTCCTGGTCTCCGTGTTCCTGCTGGCAGTATCGGTATGGATCCGCTTGTCCATGAACGAATCCCCGGCTTTCGCAAAGATGAAAGCGGAAGGCAAGACCTCCAAGGCTCCGATTTCCGAATCCTTCGGCCAATGGAAGAACCTGAAGATCGTTATCCTTGCACTGGTCGGTCTGACCGCAGGTCAAGCAGTGGTCTGGTACACCGGCCAGTTCTATGCACTGTTCTTCCTGACCCAGACTCTCAAGGTCGACGGCGCAACGGCTAACCTTCTGATCGCTGCATCGCTGGTGATCGGCACGCCGTTCTTCATCGTATTCGGCGCGCTGTCCGACAAGATTGGCCGCAAGCCGATCATCCTCGGCGGCTGCCTGCTGGCGGCAGTGACCTACTTCCCGATCTTCAGCGCAATGACCCACTATGCCAACCCGGCTCTGGAATCGGCGATCAAGAACGCTCCGGTGGTGGTCACGGCCGATCCGGCTGACTGTCAGTTCCAGTTCAACCCGACCGGTACCAAGAAGTTCACATCTTCGTGCGACATCGTGAAGGCGAAACTGGCTGCCGCTTCGGTGAACTACTCCAACGAAGCTGCCGCACCTGGCACGATCGCCAGCGTCAAGGTCGGCGACATCACCATCCAGTCGTACAACGCCAACGCACTGCCGAAGGAAGAAGCTGCGGCCAAGGAAAAAGCATTGTCCAAGGAACTGGGCGACGCCATCAAGGCACATGGCTATCCGTCCAAGGCTGATCCGGCACAGATGAACAAGGGCATGGTGCTGGTGCTCCTGACCATCCTCGTGATCTACGTGACGATGGTGTACGGCCCGATCGCCGCAATGCTGGTCGAACTGTTCCCGACTCGTATTCGCTACACCTCCATGTCCCTGCCGTACCACATCGGTAACGGCTGGTTCGGCGGCCTGCTGCCGACCACCGCGTTCGCACTCGTTGCGTTCAAAGGCGACATTTACTATGGCCTCTGGTATCCGATCATCATCGCCATGATGACCTTCGTCGTTGGCTTGCTGTTCGTCAAAGAGACCAAGGACAACGATATCTACGCAGCAGATTAAACGTCTAATCGTCCCAGGCCTGCCTTCGGGCAATCCTGGTTTTGAAGCCGCCAGAGTTTCTGGCGGCTTTTTTTATGCGCGCGCGGTTTTCACAAATCTGGCGACTCAGGTCAAGAAATATTGCAAATTACATACGCTTGCTCGACTGGCACTGTCCAAAACTGTCAACATTTGATATTGTCCATATGTTAATACTCTAACAATCCACGGACAGTGATGCTCAATTCATCCCGGCAGAAAGAGATAGCGCGTCTCAATGACCATCGTTTGCCCCCGCCCTCTTCTTGCATGAAAGTGCCGAGCAGCCGGCGCGACCTACACATTCAATCCCCCTATCCTGCCGGGGCAGCACGCTCCCTGCCAAGAGCCCGATCTGTCGTGGCGCAATGAAACTCTCTCCACTGCGCCTCGCCGGAGTCGTCACAGGAGAAGAAATCTTCCGTGTTGCGTCCGTCTGCCTTTACATCACCCTATTGCTACATGCGGTGCTGGCGGCGTTCGTCAACAAGGTCATGCTATCGGACTTGAGTGTGGTTGCAGTCAGCGTTTTAGTTGTGCTGTTCTTCAATGCGCTCGCGCGCTATGTCTGGCCGGATGCGATCATTTACGGGCGGGGACGCCTGCTTCTGGAATGGTCTGCCGCAATTTTCATCATCACCAGCCTCGCGCTTCAGCAGTCCATGCCGGCCCAGCCCTTGCCTTGGCTGATCGGACTGGCCGGGGTTTTTCCGCTTAGCGTCGAGGCACCACTTGCATTGGGCCTGCTCCTTGCTGTCGCCCTCATCGAAGCAACGCTGAACATCATGCTCGGAACGCAATTGGTGGACTGGCTTCCGCAGTTGTTCGCAACCGCTTTCGTCGGCCTGTGCGCGCTTTTCCTCGCCAACGCATTGGCAAGCAATGCGAATGCAATCCAGCAGGCGCATTTCAACCAGCGGCGCTTCGACGCCATTGCCCGCGCGACGCGCCACGTATTCCTCATTGCCGATGCCGGATTTCACATCAAGTTCGTCAACCAGGCCTTTCAGGAGATCGTCGGCTTCTCGCAAAGAGAAATTGAAGCGAACATGATTCGTCCCGAGTTTCATCCCGAAGACAAGGAAGCGCACTTGAGAAAGCTTCGCTATCTCCGCGATACGCCGCGCAGCAGCATTTTTTCCCGCCATCGCTGCAAACACAAGGACGGCCACTGGGTATGGCTCGAAACACGCGGACACAACATGCTGCACGACGATGCGATCAATGGGCTGGTATTCAGCATTGAGGACATTTCGGCGCGCAAGGGGGCGGAAATCAAGCTGGAGGAAGAGCACGCGCTGCTGCGCGCGGTGCTCGACCTGAATCCGTCGATGATCTATGCCACCGACAAGCAAGGTCGCTTCACCATCAGCAACCTGACCTTCCAGCGTCGCTTCGGCTATGCGTCGGAAGGAGCAATGCGCGGCAAGACGATTTCAGATGTATTCCTCGCCACGGCACCGAAAGGCACGGATCGTAGCACGAAGGAATTGGCGGAACGCTTGTACCGTCAGGACCTGCAAGTTGTGCAAAGTGGCGTTCCGCTGGAAGACCAGGAAATCCAGTGCGCGTGGGACAACGACATGCGAACCTGGCATCGCGTCAACAAGTATCCGCTGCGCGACGCGCATGGACAGACAGTGGGCGTGCTCTGCATTTCACGCGACATCACCGATCGCAAGGAATATGAAATGCGTCTGCAGCACCAGGCGCTGCACGACCCGCTGACCGGCTTGCCGAACCGGCGCTACCTGCTCAAGACCATTGCCGATGTCATCGCGCAAGCAAACGACGCATCGAACCAGCTGGCGATGCTGTTCTGCGACCTCGACTTCTTCAAGAGCGTCAACGACACGCATGGTCATGATTTCGGCGACAAGTGCCTAATGGAGATCACTCGCCGCATCCTCGCCGAGCTCCCGACCGATGACTTCGTTGCACGTTTTGGCGGCAATGAATTCGTGATCCTGTCGACTGCAAGCATCGATGAGGCCAGGACAAAGGCGGAAGCCTTGCTGCAAGCGGTATCGCAACAGCTCACGGTCGACGACACCGTAGTGAAGATCCAGACCAGCATCGGCATCGCCTTGCTTGAGCCGGAGCACAAGAATCCGTCGGAACTGATCCGCGACGCCGACGCCGCCATGTATCAGGCAAAGGAACGCGGGCGCAATCGCGCGGAAGTCTTCGACGCCTCGCTCCAGTTGTGCAGCACCAAGCGCGCCCAAATGGATGTGGCACTGCGCTTTGCGCTGGAGCGCGACGAATTGACGCTCGTCTATCAGCCGAAGGTGTCGATTCTCAACGGCGCGGTGAAAGGTTTCGAGCTGCTGTTACGCTGGGACAATCCACAATATGGAGCAATACCGCCGGTAGAGTTCATTCCTGTCGCGGAGAGCTCAGGACTGGTGGTACCGATAGGTTTGTGGGTGCTGGAAGAGGCCTGCAAGCAGTTGTGCAGATGGCAGGCCGACTATATCGAGATGACGCCGTTCACCATTGCCGTCAATGTTTCGATGCGGCAGCTTCTGCAGTCGACCTTCCTGAGTGACGTCAAGGATATTCTCGAGCGCACCGGCGTCAATCCGAATGCCATCGAACTGGAGCTGACCGAGACTTCCGCGATGGCCAACCCGGTGCAGACGATCGAGACGCTCACCGTCCTCAAGGAACTCGGATTCCGTCTTGCGCTGGACGATTTCGGTACGGGCTACTCATCACTCTCCTACCTGCATCGACTCCCGATCGATGTGTTGAAGATCGACAAGACATTCGTGCAAGGCCTGGACAAGAATCCGAGCGATGCCGAGATTGTTCGCCTGATCCTGGCACTCGCGCAGACGCTCAATCTCGACACCGTCGCGGAAGGCGTCGAAACGCGCGAGGACATGCTCAAGCTGAAGAAAATGGGCTGCTATCTGGCGCAGGGATATGCGTTCTCTCCGCCACTTCCTGCGCATGCCGCAGCCGAGCTCTTGCGCACCTCACAGCATTTTCAGGTTGCCTAGGGCTCGAGCGTTAACACTCCCAGGCGTTTTTTCTCCACATCGTCGCGCCGCATTTTCATTGGCACATACGCGACCTCCGACCAACGCTGCGTGAAGTTGCTATAGAGCGGCGACAGCAGATTGCCGGACTGTCCGGTGGAGTGGATGAAGCGTGAATTTTCCAGGTTCGACAGATCGTAAAGCGCACGCAGGCTGGCGGCATGCCGGCTGGTGAACGGCTCCTTCTCATCCCGCAGATTGTAACGTCCGACATTCACGGTAAATGTGTCGCCGGGAGTCGGCACGCGGATGTCAAAGAAACGGGCCAGGGCATCGACCTTGCCGAACGGGCGATGCTCGGAGCGCGCGACATGCGCGTCTCCCCAGCGCCATTTCGATATTTCGGGACCATAGCGCTGCACCAGCTCGCTCAGCGCAAGATCCAGCGAAGCGGACAACAGCTCGTCGCAGGTTTGCGGATGCGCCGGCGAGGGTTTCGTCACGTCGGCGCACCATCTGCCCTCGCCATCCTTGTTCTTGAGAACATTCACCAGCGGCTGGTGCACATTGCGTTGCTCCCAATAGTCATTCATCAGCGCTTCGCCCAGTTCATCGGCAAAAATCTGGCGCGATGCCGCCCGCATCCACGCATTGAAAATAAGCGGCTCCGGCCGATTGGTATCCATCGAGCCGTTCCAGCCCTGTAGCGTGTCCAGGGCTTCCTTGGCGCGATCGGTTTTCGGTACGGTGTTGCGCAGAATCGGCAGGAGTTCCTGTGCCGCGAGCGAAACGTAATCCTTTTGTATCTCGGCAAAGCTTGCCAGATTGTGCTTCGGCCTCGCATCCAGCAACTGGTTGATGCGCGAGGCCCGATACGGCAATGTCCACTCGCTGGTCAGAAAATGCGGATAATCCGGCCCGACGATCTTCTGGTTGGCTGTCGCGATGCGCTGCGACGCCGGGTTGAACTGGTGAGGCAGTTCATCGAACGGAATGAAACCGGCCCAGTCGTAGCGCGCATCCCAGCCTGGCGCCGGTGCCAGGCCTTTCAGGTCGTTTTCCGGCTTGCGAATCGGCACGCGCGCAGGCGCAACGAAACCAATGTTGCCATCGACGTCCGCATACACCATGTTCTGCTGCGGCGAAGCGAAATCCTTTGCCGCCTCAAGGAATTGCTGCCAGTTCTGCGCCTGGTTGAATTTCATGCCCGCCTGCAGCGTCATATCGTCGGGGCGCAGCGCCGTCCAGGCGAACGAGACAACGTATTTCTTCGCGTCGAGGGGCGCCTTGTCCAGAATCGGCAAAGCACCCGTGATTACCGGACCATGCCGCGTCTCCGCGACATCGAAGGTGACATCCTGCTGCCCCTTGACCTTGATGGTCTCGGTACGCGTCTTGAATTCCGCCCAGCCGTCCGGCGTCTGATATTGCTTTTTGTTCGCCGGATTGACGCGCTCGATGAACAGGTCTTGCACATCCGGAGCGGTATTGGTGAAGCCCCAGGCGATTCTGTCATTCCTTCCGAGCACCACCGAGGGGATACCGGGCAGAGTCGCGCCGATGACATTGAGCCCGGGAGCCGACAAATGCGCGAAGTACCACAGGGCTGGAGCAGTCAGGCCGAGGTGTGGATCGTTGGCCAGCAGCGGCTTGCCGGTTTCCGAAAGCGCGCCGGAGACTACCCAGTTATTCGATCCCATGCCTTCCACGTAGGAAGGTGGCGCGATGGCCGCGACGGCGGCGAGTTGTTGCGTTGTCCCGGACAATTCGCGATACAGCTTGGTGTAATCCTGCGTCACCATGACCGGGTCGCCCGGATAAGGCGGAAGAAACTCGTTGATCTGCCCCAGCGACAGCCGCTGCGACGCGCGCATGCGGAGCAATTCCTGCGTCCAGTTCGAGCCTAGATCCCAGGCCATCATCGTTTGCCAGCCAATCGAATCGACCGGATGCCAGGGCGCCGGAGATGGAGCACCGGAAAGAATGAATTCCGGTGGCAAGGGCCCACTGCGATTTTCAAGATACGCGTTCACGCCACGTGCGTATGCATCGAGTGCCGCTCGTGTCTCGGGTGCGAGATTGGCGAGGATTCGTTCAGCATTGCGCCGCACCCCCAGCGTGCGCAGGAAACGGTCTGTGCCGAGGGCGCTGGGTCCGAGGATTTCCGATAGCCGGCCGGCTGGAATGCGTCGATTCAGCTCGAGTTGCCAGAGGCGATCCTGCGCATGCACGAAACCGAGTGCAAAGTAGGCATCGGCGGTCGATTTTGCATAGATGTGCGGTATTCCCTCCGCATCGCGCACGATGTCCACCGGGGCGTTCAATCCGCTCAACTTCAGGTTACCGTCGATCTGCGGCTGGCTTGCATTGCGGTACCACAGTGCAGCAGCAAGCAATGCCATGAGCAACAGCGCCAGCAGCAGCGCAACTTTTTTCAATATTCCAGTCATACACTTATTGCCTTCAAAATTCACGGCCAGATTATCTCTGAGCAAAAACTTCCCAAATGGTAAGATGTCGTTTTACGTGATGACAACGCATACAGGCAGCACTTATCTTATGAAATTTGATGTCGCTATCGTCGGAAGTGGATTGGCCGGCCTCTCGGTCGCCCTGCATCTCGCGCAAACCCGTAAAGTGGCCATCGTCTCTAAACGCAGCCTGCTGGACGGCGCCAGCAATTGGGCGCAGGGAGGCATTGCTGCCGTGCTCGATTCCGGCGACAGCCACGAGCAACATATCGCGGATACCCTCATTGCAGGCGCGGGATTGTGTGACGAAAGAGCAACCCGCCATATCGTTGAAAACAGCCGTGAAGCAATCGAATGGCTGATCGAGCAAGGCGTCCCCTTCACCCGGGATCCGACAGCCGAACTAGGGTATCACTTAACCCGCGAAGGTGGCCATAGCCAGCGCCGCATCATTCATGCCGCCGATGCCACCGGACACGCGGTGCAGGTGACGCTGGAACAGAAGGCACGCTCGCATCCGAACATCACCGTGCTGGAAGAACACATCGCGATCGATCTCATCAAGTCCGACAAGCTGTCCTCCGGCAATGGCACACCCCACTGCGTCGGCCTGTACGTGCAGGACGTCAATACCGGCAAGGTCATGACGCTGGCAGCGGACCAGACGGTGCTTGCCACTGGCGGCGCAGGCAAAGTCTACCTCTACACCACCAATCCGGATACCGCCACCGGCGACGGCATTGCAATGGCGTGGCGCGCCGGATGCCGCGTGGCGAACATGGAGTTCATCCAGTTCCATCCGACCTGCTTGTACCATCCCTACGCCAAGTCTTTCCTCATCAGCGAAGCTGTACGCGGTGAAGGCGGTCTGCTCAAGCTGCCCGCCGAGGCTGGCGCATCCGCAGGCCGGCGCTTCATGCCTGCGCATGACGAACGCGCAGAGCTGGCACCTCGCGATGTGGTGGCGCGCGCAATCGACTTCGAGATGAAAAAACGCGGTCTGGATTATGTCGAGCTCGATATCAGCCATCAGCCGCCGGAATTCCTCCAATCGCATTTCCCGACCATCTACGCACGCTGCCTGGAACTTGGAATCGACATTACCAGGCAGCCGATTCCGGTGGTGCCGGCCGCACACTACACCTGCGGCGGCATCGTGACGGACATGTCCGGCCGCACGGATATACCCGGCTTGTACGCCGTCGGCGAAACCGCCTATACAGGACTGCATGGTGCCAACCGTCTCGCCAGCAACTCCCTGCTTGAATGTCTGGTCATCGGTCAATCCGCCGCGAAGCATATCGAGCAACAGCCAAAACCGAAGTCGATGTCACTGCCGGCATGGGATGAGAGCCGTGTGACGGATGCCGATGAAGAGGTGATCATTGCGCACAACTGGGACGAATTGCGACGCTCGATGTGGAACTACGTCGGCATCGTCAGGACCACAAAACGCCTTGAACGCGCCCAGCATCGCATCCGCTTGCTGCGTGAAGAAATCAATGAGTACTACTCGCAGTTCCGCATCACGCGCGACCTGCTTGAATTGCGGAACCTGGTTGAAGTGGCGTCGCTGATCGTGGAAAGCGCCCTGTCGCGCCGCGAAAGCCGCGGCCTGCATTTCAGCCAGGATTTTTCGGAGACCTTGCCCAAGGCCTTGCCGACAGTGCTGTCGCCTGCACGGCGATAGATTTGAAGGCCATGAATGGAACATACGCTCCATTCATGGCCTCAATTGCGAGAGGGATTTATCCGACAATGCGCAGCGAATAGTCGGTCGCTTGCACATCCTTGGTCAGGCTGCCGATCGAAATCCGGTCGACCCCCGTCTCCGCAATTGCACGAACCGTGCTCATGTTGATCCCGCCGGAAGCTTCCAGAACAGCCCTGCCGTCGGTTCGCTTCACGGCTTCGCGCATCATCTCCAGCGTGAAATTGTCGAGCAGGATTGAAGTCGCGCCTGCTGCCAATGCATCTTCCAGTTCCGTCAGATTCTCGACCTCAATCTGAATCGATACACCTGCATTCAAGGCCTGCGCGGCACGCATTGCCTGGGTGATGCCGCCGGCGGCCGCAATATGATTTTCCTTGATCAGGATGCCATCGTAGAGGGCTATGCGCTGGTTCTTTCCGCCGCCGACACGCACCGCGTATTTCTGCGCGAGGCGCAAGCCGGGAAGCGTCTTGCGCGTGTCGAGAATCGAGGCGCGCGTGCCTTCAACCACATCCACATACTGACGCGTTGCGGTCGCCACACCGGACAGAAGCTGCAGGAAATTCAATGCTGTGCGCTCCGCCGTCAGCAAGGCACGCGCCGGAGCTTCGATCGCGCAAACCTCGCTGTCTTTCGCCGTCAACGCGCCTTCCGGATACCGCCACTCAATGCGAATCCGCGGGTCGAGTTGTGTCATCACACCCTCGAACCACGGCGCTCCGCACAATACGGCGGATTCACGCACGACGACACGCGCCTTGACCCACTCGCTCTCCGGCACCAGTTTGCCGGTGACGTCGCCGGTGCCAACGTCTTCCATCAGTGCGGCCTGAATGTTGGATTCAAATGCGCCCGCAAGCAGCGCATCGAACGGCGCAAACGGATTTTGTAATGTGCTCATGCCGGTCCAATCCCCGCAAACAGTTTTTGTTCTTTCGCCAAGTCGCCACCTGGTCGGACATTGGCTTTCAGTTGTGCTGCGAACGTCAGCATGCGGTCAATGCAGACATGGGCTTTGCGACCGACCTCGGGATCGACGTGGATTTCGTTCTTGCCCGACTCCAGCACGTCGGCCAGATTCTGCAGGCCGTTCATGGCCATCCACGGGCAATGCGCGCAGCTCTTGCAGGTCGCGCTATTGCCTGCGGTCGGCGCGTCGATGAAGCGCTTGCCGGGCGCAGCCATTTTCATTTTATGCAGGATGCCGTTGTCCGTTGCGACAATGAATTCTTCCGCGTCCAGCGTCTGTGCGGCGGCGATCAATTGCGAGGTGGAGCCCACAACGTCGGCCAGGGCAACGACGGCTTCCGGTGATTCGGGGTGCACGAGAACCTTGGCATTCGGATGTTCCTTTTTCAACAGCTCGAGCTCGATTCCCTTGAACTCGTCATGCACCAGGCACGAACCCTGCCACAGCAGCATGTCCGCACCGGTCTTCTTCTGGATGTAGCTGCCAAGGTGCTTGTCCGGCGCCCACAAGATCTTTTTGCCCTGGGCGTGCAGATGCTCGACGATCTGCAATCCGATCGAGGACGTGACCATCCAGTCGGCGCGCGCTTTCACGGCTGCGCTGGTATTGGCATACACCACCACCGTGCGATCAGGATGCGCATCGCAAAACGCAGCAAACTCATCCGCCGGACAGCCGAGGTCGAGCGAACAGGTGGCGTCCAGATCCGGCATCAGGATCGTCTTCTCCGGACTCAGTATCTTTGCCGTTTCGCCCATGAATTTCACACCGGCGACAATCAGGGTCTTGGCCGGATGATCCCGACCAAAGCGTGCCATTTCGAGGGAATCGGATACGCAACCGCCCGTCTCTTCCGCCAGATCCTGCAAGTCGGCATCGACGTAGTAATGCGCGACGAGAACAGCTTGCCGTTCTTTCAACAGGTGTTTGATGCGCGCCTTGAGCGCATCTTTTTCAGGAGGCGACAGGCTTGCGGGCACGCGTGCCCAAGCGTTGGCAACGCAACTTGTGCCGGAATTCATTTCCGGCCGTTCGAACTCGACGGTTTTGATAGGTTGGATCTGCATGATGTGAAGCGGTAATCCCGAGCCAAAAGGATGACAAAAGAAAGAGTATGACCGATAACCAAAAAACTTGGGGCCTACAGGCTATTTTCAAGCAATTTTGCGGCGGACTTCGTCCGAATTACACAGCCCGGCAGGATCGCCGTATGTTAAAGAGGGTTTTGTTTCTATTTTTCGACTTGACGCAGGTAAATATTTACGTCTAACCAAATAGGTAGCATACTTAGTCTGACAAAAATCAATAACATGTTGAGCCATTTCACTATAAGTAGGCAATTCCATAATTGCCTTCAAGAATAATCTGGCTGGCGGGAATTCTGCATGTGCCGTTTTCACATGCGCAATCATTCAAAAGACGAAAATCCAGCATGGCATTTTCGGGCGGGGACACAAAGCCTATGACAAGCATCGTTTTCGACAAGACGGAAAAGGGCCGTGAGGAAATCGCCACGCGGAAGCACCAGTTAGCCACGCGCCTGCGCACACTATTGGTGATGATTGACGGCAAGCAAGGCAGTGAAGAGCTGCTGAAAAAAGTTTCAGGCATCGGACTGAATGCGGAAAGTCTCGCCGAGCTGGAAAAGAACGGATTTATTCAAACCGTCGTGGCTGCAGCCCCGGCACCCGCACCGGCCGCTCCACAGGCACAAGCTCCTGCCGCCGTTCCCGCGCCCGGTGTTGGCGTCCTGCCCCAAGGACAAAGCCAATTCGAAGCGATTTATCATTTTTATACAGAAACCATCAAGAGCACCATCGGCTTGCGCGGCTATACCTTGCAACTGAAGGTGGAAAAAGCTGCTTCGATCGAAGAATTTCGGCAATTGCGCAATCCATACCTGGAAGCCGTGCTCAAAGCGCAAGGCAAGGAAATGGCTCGCAGCCTGAGGGATCGCCTGGATCAGCTCCTTTATCTCGGCGAGGCGGTTCCTCCACAAACCACGATCACCGGCTTGAACGGGACGTCCTCGGAGTAAAGACTTCAATTCAGCAGAATGGCAAACGCAGCAACGGCATTGCGCCCTGCTGCGTTTTTCATTGCATCGGCTTATTCGATGCCCTGGCTTGCGAGGTACTCTTCGTAACCGCCATGGAAGTCGATCACTTCGCCATCCTTCACTTCGAGGATGCGTGTCGCCAGCGATGACACGAACTCGCGGTCGTGCGACACGAAGATCAAGGTGCCAGCGTATTTATCGAGAGCGATGTTGAGCGACTCGATCGATTCCATGTCCATGTGATTGGTCGGTTCGTCCATCAGCAACACATTGTGCCGGCCCAGCATCAGCTTGCCGTACATCATGCGCCCTTTCTCGCCGCCGGACAGGACCTTGACGGATTTCTTCACATCGTCGCCGGAAAACAGCAGTCGGCCAAGGATCGAGCGCACCGCCTGATCGTCATCGCCCTCCTTGGTCCATTGCCCCATCCAGTCAGTGAGGTTCTTGTCGACGGCAAATTCCTCGGTCGGATCTTGCGGCATGTAACCGACATTCGCGTTTTCGGCCCATTTGACATTGCCATGATCGGCTTGCAGGCCAGCTATTTCGGTGCCGCCAATGCAGCGCAGCAGCGTGGTTTTACCGGCGCCGTTGGCACCGATGATCGCGATCTTTTCGCCGGCCTCAACCAGGATGTTGAAATTCTTGAAGATCGTGCGGTCATAGGATTTCGCCAGGCCCTGCACATCCACTGCCAGACGATGCAGCTTTTTCTCGCCTTCGAAACGGACGAACGGATTCTGACGGCTGGACGGCTTGATGTCTTCCACCTTGATCTTTTCGATCTGCTTCGCGCGGGAAGTCGCTTGGCGCGCCTTGGACTTGTTGGCGGAGAAGCGCCGCACGAAGTCCTGCAGTTCCGCCACGCGCTCCTTGGCTTTGGCATTGGCTGCCACCTGCTGCGCGCGCGCCTGCGACGATGCCAGCATGTAGTCATCGTAATTGCCCGGGTAGATCTTCAGCGTGCCGTAGTCCATGTCCGCCATGTGCGTACACACCTGATTCAGGAAGTGACGATCGTGCGAGATGATGATCATCGTCGAATTGCGATCGTTGAGCACGTTTTCCAGCCATCGGATCGTATTGATGTCGAGGTTGTTGGTCGGCTCGTCCAGCAGCAGGATATCCGGATTGGAGAACAGGGCCTGCGCCAGCAGGACGCGCAGCTTCCATCCGGGCGCGATGTTGCTCATCGGCCCCTGATGCTGGTCGAGCGAAACACCCACGCCAAGCAGCAGTTCACCGGCTCGTGCCTCGGCGGTATAGCCGTCATATTCCGCGAACTTTGCTTCGAGGTCGGCGGCGCGCATGTAGTCGTCGTCGGTGGCGTCGGGATTGGCATAGATTGCGTCGCGCTCCTGCATTGCCGCCCACATCTCGGTATGCCCCATCATCACGACATCGAGGACACGCATGTCTTCAAAGGCGAATTGATCCTGGCGCAGCTTGCCCAGGCGTTCATTCGGGTCAAGCATGACGGTGCCGGCACTCGGCTCCAGGTCTCCGCCGAGGATTTTCATGAAGGTCGACTTGCCGCAACCGTTGGCGCCGATCAGACCATAGCGATTGCCCTCGCCGAATTTGACGGAAATGTTTTCGAACAGCGGCTTGGGGCCGAACTGCATCGTGATGTTAGCGGTGGAAAGCACGGAAAAAACCTTTTGCGGGATGAACAACGAAACCGGACATTTTACCATTTCACGGTGCAGCAATACCGGCTTTCCCAAGCCAACCGGGATCAAGCTCCTTGCAGAAGGCTCCGGCGCGCGGCCATGAAGGCGTCGGCTGAGCGCTTCAATGCCATTTCATCAACACGCGGTTGATAAAGCTGGCCTCCGATTCCAAAGCCGGTGGCCCCGGCCGCGATATAGGCAGCCATGTTATGCGGCTGAACGCCGCCCACCGGGAACAGCGGCGTCCCGACCGGCAGAATCTCGCGCATTGCCTTTACCGCTGCCGGCGAAATCATCTGGGCCGGAAACAGCTTCAGCCCGTGCGCGCCGGCCTGCAAGGCGTTGAACGCCTCGGTAGGCGTTGTCACGCCGGGCAGCGCGATCATTCCATGCTTGGCCGCATGAGAGATCACTTCCGGTGCATAGTGCGGGGAAACGATCAATCGGCCGCCGGCTTCCTTGACGGCATCGACGTCGCTCACGCTCAATACGGTGCCGGCACCGATGAGCGCATCATCGGGCGCAATACGCAGCAGTCCATGTATTGCATCGATGGCGCCGGGACGGTTCAATGGCACTTCCAGCATGCGAAAACCGGCATCGAACAGCACGCGTCCGACGCTCGGAACTTCTGCCGGCGTCAGCCCGCGCAGGATGGCTATCAAGGGGCAGGGAAATGGATGAAACAAGTCGATCATGGCTTACCTTTTCAAGTTGAACAGCGCACGCAGGGCCGCAAGGTAGACGCTGTCGGGCTGCCAGGCGCGCGCTTCGACACCGAGCAGTTCCAGCGCGCTGAGATAGCGCGACGACAAGGCGGGGCTGCCGATGATCTGCACGGGAGACGACAGGTCGCCCTGGGTCTTTTTCAGGATTTCATGCAGCTCGCTTCCGATCAGCAGGCCGGACAAATAGGATGCGGTGTGCTCGGCGGGCATACGATCTGTCACCACCAGCGCACGACAGCAAAACGCCATATGCGTGAAGCCGCCGTAACGCGCCGCTCTCACGCCGGCTGCGAGGGCTTCCGGCACCGACTGCTCGCCGCTCATCACCTTCGCCAGCGTGCCGTGACGGGACATCAGGGAAAACAGCTCGCCGGTCATGTATGTGACCAGCTCGATGATTTTTCCGTTCTCCACCCGCACCCATTTGCTATGCGTGCCCGGCAACAGAAACCAGCCGCCGGAAGCACTCAATTCCAGCGCACCAAGCACCTGCGTTTCCTCGCCGCGCATGACGTCCGGGAGGCCCTGCGCATCGATGAATTCGTAGCCGGGCACGATGCGGCAGCGTACATTGGGAATTGCGGTCTCGACCTCCATCAATGCCTGATGCAGATGCGACAAAGGCTGGTCCACCGACAGATAGGGAACCTGGCGCCATCCGTTGCGGCTGCCGACCATGCCCGACATCACGACATCGGCATGCTCCACGCCCAGGGCCAGCAACAAGCTCTTCAGCGAACCTTCAAAATCGCCTTCCACATGCAGGATGCCTGCATCGTCGTTATGCTGCCGCACGATCTTGCCGTCGCGGTCCAGCAGATACGCGCGTCGATTGCTGGTGCCCCAATCGATGCCCAGCAGGTTGGTGGTCGGATGAGTCATGTCGGCGCAGTCAAAGAGCAAGTCAAATGTGGCGATTGGCATTGCTTGCAGCACTTGCGAGAAAAGCCGTCTCGCCGATTCCCGAAGCGTGCCCGGCGCATCACGCCCACCCGCCGTCGACGATATATTCCTGCGCGCTGCACATCGCCGCATCGTCTGACGCCAGGAACAGCACCATGCGTGCCACATGCGAGGGCATCACCCTACCCTTCAGGCATTGGCTGCGGTCGATCAGCTTTTCGCCTTCCTCGTCGACCCAGAGCTTGAGCTGGCGCTCGGTCATCACCCAGCCAGGCGTGACGGTATTGACGCGAATATTGTAGGGCCCGAGATCGCGCGCCAGCCCGCGCGTCAAGCCACTGACCGCCGCCTTGGTAGTGGTATAGACCGGATAACCGCCATTGGCGATATGCCAGCTGGTGGAGCCGAGATTGATGATCGCCCCGCCGCCGCGCTTCTTCATGCCATCGATCACTGCCTGGCAAGTAAAGAACATCGGCCGCAGGTTGATGGCGACGCGGTCGTTCCAGAAATCCACCGTGACTTCTTCCGGCGTGTGCCGCTGATCATTGCCCGCATTGTTGACCAGAATATCGAAGTCGCCGATGTCCGCGGCGATCGACTGCATCACCTTTTGCAGCGCCGGGATATCGCGAATGTCGCACTCGCGAAAGACCGGCTTCTCGCGCTCCGCGACTGCCAGTCGTTCGCACAGCGCAAGGCTCGCTTCCACGGCGATATCGACGAACGCCACTTTCGCGCCCTGCTCGGCAAATGCCGTGACGATACTTTCTCCAATGCCTGAGCCACCGCCCGTCACGAACACGCGTTTCCCCTTCAAGCTGCCGAACGTCGCCAATCCACCTTCTCCGGACATGATTTTTCTCCTGAACTTTCGATTCGATGGTCAATCAATATTGATTCTGAGTCGAAACCTCTCCCCAAGAACCTGTCATGACCATCCAAAAACCCCGTCGTCGCAGCCAGGCATGGTTTGAAAAGCAGGACCGCGACGGCTTCGTGCACCGGAGCTGGACCCTGAAAGCGGGACATCCACAAGATGAAGTGGATGGTCGACCGATCATCGGCATCTGCAACACCTGGTCCGAATTAACCCCATGCAATAGCCACTTCCGCGAACTGGCTGAATTTGTCAAACGCGGTGTACTTGAGGCAGGTGGATTCCCGCTGGAGTTCCCCGTGATGTCTCTCGGAGAAACGCAATTGCGTCCAACGGCGATGCTGTTCCGCAACCTTGCCAGCATGGATGTCGAAGAATCGATACGCGGCAACCCGATCGATGGCGTCGTCCTTCTGATGGGCTGCGACAAGACCACGCCCGCCTTGATGATGGGCGCCGCAAGTTGCGGACTGCCGACCATAGGCATTTCAGGCGGGCCGATGTTGAACGGCAAGTTTCGCGGCAAGGATATCGGCTCCGGCACCGGTGTCTGGATGATGTCGGAGATGGTGCGTGGCGGCTTGATGACACAGCAGGAGTTCAGCGAGGCGGAAGCTTGCATGAATCGCTCCGCAGGGCACTGCATGACCATGGGCACGGCCTCGACGATGGCCAGCATGGTGGAAGCGCTCGGCATGTCGCTGCCCGGCAATGCGGCCATCCCCGCGCCCGACACGCGGCGCAATCGCCTTGCGCAGCTGAGCGGACGACGCATCGTGCAAATGGTGGAAGAGGATCTCGGCATGGACAAGATCCTCACGCGCGAAGCCTTCGAAAATGCCATCCGGGTCAATGCGGCCATCGGCGGATCGACCAACGCGGTGGTGCACCTGCTGGCAATCGCCGGGCGTGTCGGCATCGATCTCACCCTCGAAGACTGGGATCGTATCGGCAAAGACATGCCCTGCCTGGTCAATCTTCAGCCGTCCGGCCACTATCTGATGGAAGATTTTTATTATGCCGGCGGCGTTCCTGCGGTGATGAACGAGATCCGGCATCTGCTGCATCTGAACGCACTGACCGTGAATGGCAGAACGCTGGGACAAAACATCGAGGACGCGCCCTGCTACAACCGCGATGTCATCAAGAGCATCGATCAACCCTTCAAGGAAAACGCCGGTATTGCCATCCTCAAGGGCAATCTCGCTCCCGATGGCGCTGTGATCAAGCCGTCTGCCGCGTCCTCGCATTTGCTCAAGCATCGCGGACGCGCGGTGGTGTTCGAATCGATTGAAGACTTTCGCAATCGGATCGACGATCCGGTCCTCGACATCGATGAGAGCTGCGTGATGGTCTTGAAGAATTGCGGCCCCTGCGGCTACCCCGGCATGGCGGAAGTCGGCAACATGCCGCTGCCCAAGAAGATCCTTGAAAAGGGCATTACCGACATGGTGCGCATCTCGGACGCCCGCATGAGCGGAACCGCATATGGCACCGTGGTGCTGCACACCTCGCCCGAGGCTGCTATCGGCGGTCCGCTGGCATTGGTGCACGACGGCGACATGGTGCAACTGGACGTCAGCGAACGCAGCCTGCATCTCGAAGTCAGCGATGAGGAACTGCAGCGCCGCAAGGCCGAATGGATGCCGCCGCCGATGCCCGCACGCGGCTATGCCAGACTGTATGTCGATCATGTGCAGCAGGCGCATCTCGGTGCGGACCTCGACTTCCTCGTCGGGAAAAGCGGCGCGCCGGTACCGCGCGAATCGCATTGACAGAGGCAGCCATGAACGCCCCGGAATGCGTATGGAACGCACATGCCGAACTCGGCGAAGGCCCGCTATGGTCGGTCAGAGAACAAGCGCTGTACTGGGTCGATATCCTGAGCCATCGCCTGCATCGTTACTCGACGAAAGAAGGACAGCGCACCTGGCAATTCGACCAGGAGATTTCCGCCGTCGCCGAGCGCACGGAACAGGATGGTTTGATCATCACACAGCGCCATCGCTTCGCCACATTCAATCCGAATACCGAAGCGCTGACGCCGCTGCTCGATATCGAGGCAGAGCTGCCGGCCAATCGCTTCAATGACGGAAAGTGCGATCGCCTCGGCCGCTTCTGGGCTGGCACGATGGACTTCGCGGCCAGGCAGCCGACCGGCTCGCTCTACTGTTTGACGCCGGATCTGATCTGCGTTCGCATGGATAGCGGCTACATCGTCACTAACGGCCCGGCCTGGGCTGCGGATGGCCGCACCCTCTACCACAACGACAGCGTCAACGGTCGCGTATTTGCGTTTGATTGCGATCCCGAATCCGGCGGGCTGTCCAACAAGCGCTTATTCCTGCAATTCGGTAGAGAAGACGGGTCACCTGATGGCATGACCACCGATGCGGAGGGCGGCCTGTGGATTGCGCATTGGGGCGCCGGCAAACTGACCTGCCACGATCCGGCCGGCAAGGTGCTGCGGACAATCGAGCTGCCATGCAGCCAGGTCAGCAGTTGCGCATTCGGCGGCCCCGAATTGAAAACGCTGTATATCACCACAGCCGCAACCGGCCTGTCGCCGCAGCAACGGGAACGCGAACCGCTCGCGGGCGGTCTATTTGCGCTAGACATGGACGTCACCGGCGTCCCCGCCAACCTCTTTCGTGGATAGCGCAGCCAGTCATGAGCAATCAACTTGTTTCGCAGGAATCGGAAACACAACGCCTGCAATTGGCGCCCGAACTGGGCGGTAGCGTTACCGCCTGGGAATGGAAAACCGGGGAGAAATGGATACCCTTGTTCCGGCCATGGAATGGCGCCTCCGTAGATCGCTACACACTGGCGTGTTTTCCGCTCGTGCCGTGGTCCAATCGAATAACGCAAGGGGGCTTCGAACATGAAGGCCGCATGTATGCGATCCATGCCAACCGGGCCGAAGAGCATTATCCGATCCATGGAGACGGCTGGCTGCAAGCCTGGCAGGTGAGCGAACATGCACAAGACCGGATCAAGCTGACGCTTGAATCGCGCGGCTTCGACCGAAGCCCCTATCACTACCGCAGCACGCAAACCTTTTTGTTGCTGCCGGATGGCCTGCAAATCGACCTGACCGTTACCAACACCGGCCAGGAGTCGTTACCCTTCGGCCTCGGGCTGCATCCCTACTTCGTCCGAAATGACCGGACCCGCCTGCAGTTCAAGGCCGAGGGCGTCTGGCTGTCCGGCGACGATCCGATTCCCGTTGAGCATGCGACCTTGTTTCCGCCCACATGGGACTACAACATGCTGTCGTCGTTCGACGGCCCGATGATCGATAACTGCTATACCGGCTGGAACGGCAAGGCACTGATCGATTATCCCGATCGAGGGTTGTCACTCACGATGGTCATGCCCGACTGTAACGGCTACACCTTGCTCTATCGGCCGCCGCGACGCGATTATTTTTGCCTGGAGCCGATCACCCATCCGATCGATGCTTTTCACATGCCGGGTCAACCCGGATTGGCCTATCTGGCGCATGGCGATAGTCTCGCGCTGCGCGCAAAGTTTCTGGTCGGCCCGTCAGGCGGCCGGCGATAGGAAGGGATAACCTGACATCGTGAGCGACACCGCCTGCCCATCCGAGCGCAAGTGTGCCTCGCAGCCGACCGCGAGAGTCGCTTTGTCGCGCGTATGCCCGAACGGGAGACCCGTCAGTATCGGTACGCCCAGACGCTCTCGCAGGTAGGCAAGCATGGCGGCGAAGTCATAGCCATTGTCATACTCGGTCAAGCGGTAACTGGAAAAATCACCCAGCACGATTGCCTTCTGATTCAGCAATCCGGCGTGGAAGAGTTGCAGCAGCATGCGCTCTACCCGGTACGGATGCTCATTGACGTCCTCGATGAACAGGATGCCATCCGCGATGCGCGGCATGTATGGCGTTCCGGCGAGATGCGCGAGCATGGTCAGGTTGCCTCCCCATAGAATGCCGGACACGTCGAGGGCCGGATTTCCCGCGCCTTCGAAGCGCAGGGTATGGGTCTGGCCGGTGACGCATTGCCAGAACTTCTTCAGCGTGAACGCGCTGGCCTCTTCACGCGAAAAATCGTCGCAGATCATCGGCCCCGCGAAGCTGATTCCACCGCTATGCGACAGCAATCCCATCTGCAGTGCGGTGAAGTCGCTGTGCCCGACAAACAGTTTCCCGCTTGCCGCCAATGCGGCGAAATCCAGCGCCGGCAATAATCGCGACATGCCATAGCCGCCGCGCAGCGCGAGGACGATCTGCACTTCGGGATCGGCTGCCGCCGCGTGCAACTGTGCAAGGCGCGCGGCATCGGTGCCACCGAAGCGCTGATGGATGGCCGAGGCATTGTAGAAATTGCGCACCCGGCATCCACTTGATTCCAGACGCTTCGTGGCGCGCTCCACCGCATTCACATCCGCCGCATAGCCTCCCGGCGCGACGATCGCCACCGTAATGCCGGATAGATCTTGTTCTTCTCCCATCGCCTGTCCAGAAAATGAATCCTTCACGCGCGGCGCGCCTCCGGCTCCAGTTCGCCTTTGCAGTGCGCCGCAATCAATCCGGACAATACACCATCCAGCGCCGGCGGGAAATCATGCCCCATCCCCTCGATCTCATACAAGATCGAACCCGATACCAAGCGCGCCGTGTCGCGTCCGCAGGCGACCGGCACCAGAGGGTCGTCAGTTCCGTGGATGACCAGCGTCGGCGTTTTGACGGTCCGCAGCAGCGCTCCCTGGTCGCCGGACGACGCCACAGCCATGATCTGGCGCGCCGTTCCGCTCACGCTCACGTTACGCCGCACGCTTGCGGTCACGCGCATGCGCAATTCTTCCTCGGGAGTCGGGTATGACGGGCTGCCGATCACCTTGAACATCTTGACGAAATGATCGATCACGCTGTTGATATCGCGCGGGTTGTCCGGGCGTGAAAACAAGGCTTTGTTCGCCTCCAATGCCGGTCCCGGCAAGCCCGGGCGACCGCTGGTGGACATGATCGAAGTCAGCGTCAATGCACGGTGCGGATAGCGCGCCGCGATGATCTGCGCAATCATTCCGCCCATGGATGCGCCGACGATGTGAGCTTTTTCGATACCGAGTTCGTCCAGCAGACAGGTTGCGTCCTTTGCCATGTCATACAAGGTGTAGCAGCTGAACAGTGGCATGTGGAACAGAGTTTTGAAAAACGCGAAATGCAGATCGGGCTTGCCGAAGTGATCCATCTTGCTGGACAGGCCGCTATCACGATTGTCGAAGCGGATGACGCGAAATCCCTGATCCGTCAATCCTTTGCAAAACGCATCAGGCCACGAAATCAGCTGCAGCCCGAGCCCGGCGATGAGCAGGATCGGCTCGCCTTTCGGGTCGCCCTGCAGATCGTAGGCCAGCTTGATGCCATTTGCTTGAACTGTAGGCAAGTCGAATTTCCCTTCGCTATTTCGCGCTTCGGTACAACAATTTCTTCACACCGGCCAGCCCGTTCGCGTCGAAGCGTCGCCAGTCCCCATGAGTTTGCGCGAGGCGATCGGCGACGGCATACAAGGCCGTCGGATTCATGCACATGCCAAGGTGGCTCGCATGAATCTCGATGTTCTCGGAGCGTTCGGATTCACGCTCCACGCTGCAGCGCCACGCGACAACGCCATCGGTCCTGCTATAGATCGATGTTGTCGGCACCGGCGGGGTCTTGTGCAGATGCACCGTGCGCAGATCGCTTTCTATGCTTTGCCCGCAGGCCATCTCATAGAGCCGCCAGGCGTTGTTCGCTTTCGGATTGCCTGCAAACGGCGTGCCTAGCGTAACCACCATGCGTACATCATCGGGAATCTGCTTCGCGATTTCGCGTGCGTAGATGCCGCCCAGGCTCCAGCCGACCAGGCTCACCGGCGCTTTGTGATGTTGGCGCAGAGACTGCACGCGCTCCACGCAACGTTCGATCACGCCGGGGCGAGGACCGAGATTCAGACCTTGCTCCCATGCATAGGGCACATAACCGCACTGCTCAATGTAATTCCGTAATACCAGGGTGGAAAAATCTCCCGTCACCAGTCCCGGAAATACCAGTACCGGATGGCCGTCCCCCTTTGGAACGCTCTTGAGCAGAGGCGCCGCAACCAGCGACGCGCCGAATTCCCAGGCCGCGCGCCCTTCGAGCGCGAGCAGAAGCCAGCCGGGAGCTTGCACTTCATGCAATTCATTGTCCGCAGGAGGGCGACGCGTCTGATCGGATTGCTTCAAAATCAGTTTTCTCTGTCGCATCATGATAAGAACACCACACGAAGGCGGGTGTTTGAAGATTACCGACTACTGTACACGAGCGCCCGGATCTCTGCCGGAATCCAAACGCGTGCCAATGTCAGTTCTTGTCCGATTCCATCGCGGAATCGATGGCGCGCTGCGTGGTGCGCCGTCGCTCGGCAAAGAACTCTCTTAGCAGCGCACCGCACTCGTCCGCGAGCACGCCGCCGACCACTTCGGTGTGATGATTGAGTTTTTCCTGCTCAAACAGATTGACGATAGAGCCGCAGGCGCCCGTCTTCGGATCGGACGCCCCGAACACCACACGCGCCAGTCGCGCATGCATCATTGCGCCGGAACACATGGCGCATGGCTCAAGGGTCACGTAGAGCTCGCAGCCGGGAAGCCGATAGTTGCCGAGAATTGACGATGCCGCCCGCAAGGCCATGATCTCCGCATGCGCGGTCGGATCATGCGTTCCGATCGGCTGATTGAATCCGGTCGCAATCACCTCGCCGTCTTTCACGACGATCGCGCCGACCGGCACCTCGCCCAAGGCCCAGGCATTGTGCGCTTGCGAGATCGCCAGTTGCATGTAGACGGACTCTTGCATAAAGGTTCAGTCTTCAGTGATTTCGGCCCAGCAGTTGGGGGTTTCGTGCAGGACCAGCTTATGCAGCCGCAAGCCCGTTCCATAACGGTCCTGGTACGCGGCCTTGAGAATATTGAATGCGGTCTGTGCGAGGTTTTCGACGGTTGGAATGCTGCTGATGATGACCGTTTTATGCCCCGGCAGCGATTCCAGGAATTCGCGTACAACAGTGTCCTTTTCGTACGCGAGGAAGGCGTGGTCCCAAACGTCGACCAGATGTTGCTTTGCCAATGCCTTCACATCGGAAAAGTCCATGATCATGCCGTTGTCGGAACTGCCCTCTTCCTGAATCACGGAGCCAACGAGCGTGATTTCGAGCGTGTAGCGGTGCCCGTGCAGATTGCGGCACTGGCTCTTATGATCGGGAATACGATGACCGGCATCGAATTCCAGCTTGCGGGTAATGGTCAACATGATAATCAGGGTATTTGAAGCAGCTTATGCGTTTGCAGGCTCAGCTTCCATTTCGGGTGCGCCTTGCAGAATTCAATCGCAAGCCGCGTATTGTGTTCGAGGTCGGGGCCGGCCATCGGCTGCACGTAAAAATGCTCGAATTCCAGCGACTCGTAGTCGGCAAGCGATTGCCCGTCCTGCGGGATGACGACCTTCAGCTCGCTTCCCTTCCGTACGCACAGCTCGGAACCCATTTTCGGACTGACGCAGATCCAGTCGACGCCTGCCGGTACCGGCAAGGTGCCATTGGTTTCAATGGCGACCTCGAAGCCGTGATCGTGCATGCTACTGATCAGCGCCTCGTCCAACTGAAGCAGCGGCTCACCGCCGGTAAATACAACGAACTTGCTTGCCGCATAAGCTGCCGGCCAGAGAGCATCAATGGTTTGCGCGAGGCTCTCGCTGTCCTTGAACTTTCCGCCCAACTCGCCGTCGGTGCCGACGAAATCCGTGTCACAGAACTTGCATATGGCAGAGGCGCGATCGCTCTCCCTGCCGGTCCACAAATTACATCCGGTGAACCGGCAAAACACTGCAGGACGTCCGGCATGCGTTCCTTCTCCCTGCAGCGTGTAGAAGATTTCCTTGACGCTGTATGTCATTCCCACTCGATCGTCGCCGGCGGCTTGCCGGAAATGTCGTACACCACGCGATTGAGGCCGCGCACTTCATTGATGATGCGATTGGAAACCTTGCCCAGCAAATCGTGCGGCAAATGCGCCCAATGTGCGGTCATGAAATCCTGCGTCTGTACCGCACGCAATGCGACGACGTACTCGTAGGTACGGCCATCGCCCATCACACCCACCGATTTCACCGGAAGGAATACCGCAAATGCCTGGCTGGTCTTATCGTACCAGGACTTGCCTTCCTCGTCCTTTGTCGCACGCAATTCCTCGATGAAGATTGCGTCGGCGCGGCGCAGCAAATCCGCATATTCCTTTTTCACTTCGCCCAGGATGCGCACGCCCAGACCGGGTCCCGGGAACGGATGGCGATACACCATATCGTGCGGCAGGCCGAGTGCAACGCCGAGTTCACGCACCTCATCCTTGAACAATTCGCGCAGCGGTTCCAGCAGCTTGAGGTTGAGCGTTTCCGGCAAGCCGCCGACATTGTGGTGGCTCTTGATGGTATGCGCCGTTTTCTTGCCCTTGCCGGCGCTCTCGATCACGTCCGGATAGATTGTTCCCTGGGCCAGCCACTTGGCATTTTTCAGCTTACTGGCCTCGGCCTGGAACACTTCGACAAACTCGCGTCCGATGATCTTACGCTTGGCCTCGGGATCGGAAACGCCGGCCAGCTTGCCCATGAACTGCTCGGTCGCATCGACATGGATGACCTTCACGCCCAGGTTCTTGCCGAACATGTTCATCACCATCTTGCCTTCATCGAGCCGGAGCAAGCCGTGATCGACAAACACGCAGGTCAACTGATCGCCGATGGCCCGATGAATCAGGGCCGCGGCGACACTGCTGTCCACGCCGCCCGACAAACCGAGAATGACTTCGTCATTGCCGACCTGCTTGCGAATCGCCTCGACTGCCTCCGAGATGTAATCGGGCATGTTCCAGTCCGCCTTGCATCCGCAAATCTCGTGGACGAAACGACTGAGGATCGCTTTGCCCTGCTGCGTGTGCGTCACTTCCGGGTGGAATTGCACTGCATACAGCTTCCGCTCTTCGTCGGCCATGCCGGCGATCGGGCAATTATCGGTCGACGCCATCAGCTTGAAACCGGGCGGCATCTCGTTGACTTTATCGCCGTGGCTCATCCACACTTTCAGCATGCCGTGGCCTTCCGGCGTCACGAAATCGCTGATGCCGTTCAGCAGCGACGTATGTCCTCGCGCCCGTATCTCCGCATAGCCGAACTCGCGCACCTTGCCGCTTTCAACCTTGCCGCCCAGTTGCTCGGCCATGGTCTGCATTCCGTAGCAGATGCCGAGCACCGGCACGCCGAGCTCGAAAACCGCTTGCGGCGCGCGCGGCGTATCGCCCTCGGTCACCGAATTCGGTCCTCCTGACAAGATAATGCCGGCAGCGCCATAGTTGCGCACAAAGTCGTCGCTGACATCGTAGGGAAAAACCTCGGAGAACACGCCGGCCTCGCGCACGCGGCGCGCGATCAGCTGGGTTACCTGGGAACCGAAATCGAGAATGAGAATTTTAGAGTGCATGGAGTGCGAATAAAAAAATCAGGATAAATCTGGAGTCGCCTTGACTACCCGATTGCGCCCCGCGTCTTTCGCGGCATACAGCGCCATATCGGCTCGGCTGATCAATTCTTCTGTTGTCGCAGTCGGGAACAAGTCCGTGGATGCAACGCCCGCGCTGATCGTCAGATTCAGCGCTGTGCCGGCGATCACCTCCGGCTGCGACACAATCGCAAGCCGCATCCGTTCCGCCACGGCCATTGCCGTCGCATGGGACGACCCCGGCAACACGATCAGAAATTCTTCGCCGCCGTAGCGCCCCAGTGCTTCCTGAGGGCGGATGCAGGAACGCAAGCGGCTGGCGACCTTGACAAGCACGGTATCGCCGGCGGGGTGTCCATACGTGTCGTTGATCTTCTTGAAAAAATCAAGATCGGCAACGATCAGCGATAACGGTACTCCGGCCTTGTCACAGCGGACCGCCTCGATCGTCAGGATGCGCATGATTGCGCCCCGGTTCCAGGTGCCGATCAAGGGGTCGATCAGCGACTTGCGCCGAAGGTTCTTGTTCTTCTTCTGCAGATCCAGCTGCGATGCATTGATCAGGCGGAGATGCAATTCGCGCTCCACCAGCGCTGCCAGGTCCGCGAGCAACTGAATATCGCGTTCGCGAAACGCGGGCCGCGGCGCATAATCAACCAGGTTGATGCTGCCAACCAGCGCCTTGTCGCCGTTATAAACCGGATGCGAAGCGTAAAAGCGTATATACGGTGCGCCAGTGACTGCCCGATGCTGACCGAGCGGCGAATGACTGCGCGTATCAGGCGCCACTACCGGCTCGTCCTGCAGCGGCATACTGTAGCAAAAAGCAGTCTCGATCGCTTCAATCGAACGTCCGCCATCGGAGGAAACCGGCGGCGTATCGCCGAACCTGATGACGCAGTTCGCCACATCGAAAAGA
Organism: Noviherbaspirillum sp.; assembly: GCF_035254865.1. Taxonomy (GTDB): domain Bacteria; phylum Pseudomonadota; class Gammaproteobacteria; order Burkholderiales; family Burkholderiaceae_D; genus Noviherbaspirillum. Next base: position 83,087 of record NZ_DATFAF010000075.1, on the reverse strand, counting down.
GTCTTGCCGATGCGGCTGATCCTCAGCATCTGCTGGTCGACATCACCATTCAGGACATCGGCCTGCTCTGGTCGCAGTATCGATGTATCTGAGTGCTTGGCGCTATCCACGCGTGTCATACCGTTGAATGCATGCGGAAATCATTCCGCACGGTAGTTCGGCGCTTCTTTCGTGATCTGCACGTCATGAACATGCGACTCGCGCATGCCCGCCGACGTAATTTCGACGAACTCGGCTTTCTCGCGGAATTCATCAATCGTCGCACACCCGCAATATCCCATCGACGAGCGCACCCCACCAACCAGCTGATACAGAATCGCCAGCACGCTGCCCTTGTAAGGTACGCGGCCTTCAATGCCCTCGGGAACCAGCTTGTCGGCATTGCTCGCCGAATCCTGGAAGTAGCGATCCGCCGAACCTTCGCTCATCGCACCCAGGCTGCCCATGCCGCGATAGGACTTGTAGCTGCGGCCCTGGTACAGAATCACCTCGCCCGGCGCTTCTTCGGTGCCTGCAAACATGCTGCCCATCATGACGCTGGAGGCGCCCGCGGCCAGGGCCTTGGAGATGTCGCCGGAGAAGCGGATGCCTCCGTCGGCGATACAGGGAATGCCGCTCGACTTGAGAGCGTCGGAAACGTTGGAAATTGCCGTGATTTGCGGCACGCCTACGCCGGCCACAATACGTGTCGTGCAGATCGAACCCGGACCGATACCCACCTTGACGCCATCCGCACCATGTTCGGCCAAGGCCAATGCCGCAGCGGCGGTAGCAATATTGCCGCCGATGACGTCCACCTGCGGATAATGTGTTTTCACCCACTTGACGCGCTCAAGCACGCCTCTCGAATGGCCATGCGCCGTATCGACCACGATCACGTCCACGCCGGCCTTCACCAGCAGGTCGATGCGCTCGTCGTTGTCGGCACCGACGCCAACCGCCGCGCCCACGCGCAACTTTCCGTGTTCGTCCTTGCAGGCATTCGGATGCGAGGTCGCTTTCTGAATGTCCTTCACCGTGATCAGGCCGCGCAGCTCAAATGCGTCATTCACCACGATCACACGCTCCAGGCGGTGCTTGTTCATCAGTCGCTTGGCTTCGGTGAGTCCTGCGCCTTCCTTCACGTACACCAGGCTTTCACGCGGCGTCATCTTGGCACGCACTTCCGCATCCAGCTCCTCTTCAAATCGTAGGTCGCGGTTGGTGATGATGCCGACCACGGTCTTGCCTTCGACGACCGGAAAACCGCTGATGCCATGCTGCTCGGACAACGCAATCACGTCGCGAATGCGCGTGGTCGGCGGAATCGTGATCGGATCGCGTACCACGCCGGACTCGAAACGCTTGACCTTTGCGACCTCGCGCGCCTGATCTTTCGGCTTGAGATTCTTGTGAATAATGCCTATGCCGCCCTCCTGCGCCATCGCGATTGCCAACCGCGCCTCGGTGACCGTATCCATCGCGGCCGACAGCAGCGGAATATTCAGGGTGATGTTGCGCGTCAGGCGCGTTTTCAGGGAGGTGTCTTTGGGGAGAATGTCCGAATGTGCCGGGACGAGCAGCACGTCATCGAATGTGAGTGCTTTTTGGAGTAGACGCATAGTGATTCCTATAGGCGCAAAAGCGGATTATACAGTAATCCACGGAACACGTTGTTTTTGCGTACTTTTTAAGACGAAATCTCCCCTCTCATTGATTGACATCCCCGTCAAAGCATGGCGAAATCCACACTATGTTTCCGGTGCAAGGATACCAATGATCCGTTTTTCACTTCGACACCTGGCCGCCTCGGCGATCGCCATGACAACGATCGCCCTGAGCGGTACCGCATTCGCGCAATATGTGTGGCTTGATGAGCGAGGCATCAAGCAGTTCTCGGACATGCCGCCGCCAGCTTCCGTCCCGGCAAATCGCGTACTGAAACAGCCGCGAGGCGGCACGATCCCGGCAACATCGCCAGCCGAAATTGGAGCGGCGGCTACGCCGTCGACCAAGCCCGAGCTGACCATCGCGGAGAAAAATGCCGAATTCCGCAAGCGGATGACCGAGCAGGCGGAAAAAGAGAAGAAAGCGGCAGACGAAACGCGAGTCGCGTCCGAGAAAGCCAAGCGGTGCGAACACGCGCGGGATTATCTGCGTACGCTGGACGCCGGCGGCCGTATGGCTCGCGTCGACAAGAACGGAGAACGCACGTTCTTGACAGATGAGCAACGTGCTCAGGAGCGAAGCGATGCCCAAAAGGTGCTCGCCGAATGCAAGTAGAAGCGCGACCCGCCCAAGGATGAAGACCGCTCAGCGACTTTTCGCCACTTCCTTTTTCACAGCCCGCCTGCGCCGGGACTCCTTGGGATCGGCGACGAGCGGCCGGTAGATTTCGACTCGGTCGCCGTCACGCAAGACGGTATCCAGGGCTTTCAACTTCCCATATACGCCAACGCGGCAGGCGGCAAGGTCGATTTCCGGCACATCGCGCAGGATTCCGCTCTGCTCGATGGCGAATTGCAAGGTCGCGCCTTCCCGCACGTCCAGCTCCCGCATGTCGTGCGATTGCGGCCTTGCGTAGCAAATCTGCACGCGGATGTCAGTCATACACCGTCTCCGCCCGCTTGCAGAAGGAATCGACGAAGCTGTTCGCGATCATGTTGAAGACCGGACCGATGATCTGCTCCAGCACCTTGCTGGAAAATTCATATTCCAGGTCGAATTCGATCTTGCAGGCATCCGATCGCAAGGGTTTAAAGGTCCATGTTCCGTTGAGATGCTTGAAAGGCCCCTCGATCAGCACCATCTTGATTGAAGTCGGAGGTGTATTCGTATTCTCCGTCGAGAAGGATTGCTTGACGCCATGGTAATTGATCGTCATCGACGCAATCACTTTGTCGCCATCCTGATGCTTCACTTGAGCGCCTCCGCACCACGGAAGAAACTTCGGGTAATCCTCGAAGTTGCTTACGAGTGCAAACATCTGCTCGGCGCTATAGCCAAGCAATACGGACTTATGTACGACAGCCATTGAAAATAATCCGTTTGATAAAATACGAACTTAGAATTTTAACTGACCTGTCCTGTTTCCCACATTCATGAGCATTGTTGACAATAAAAAAGCCTTCCACGATTACTTCATCGAGGAACGCTTCGAAGCAGGTATGGTTTTGGAGGGATGGGAAGTCAAGGCGATTCGCGCCGGACGCGTTCAGTTGAAGGAAGCCTACGTCATCGTGCGCCAAGGAGAGGTCTTCTTGTTCGGCGCCCACATCAGCCCGCTGTCCGCCGCCTCCACCCATGTCAATCCGGATCCGGTCCGCACACGCAAGTTGCTGCTGAATGCAGAAGAAATCAAAAAACTGATTGGCAAAGTCGAGCGCGCCGGATACACACTGGTTCCCATCAATCTGCACTTCGCCAAGGGCAGAATCAAATGCGAGATCGGCCTGGCCAAAGGCAAGAAGCAGCACGACAAGCGCGAGAGCGAAAGACAGCGCGACTGGCAACGCGAACAGCAAACCATCCTGAAGCAGAATCGACGCTGAGTCTCCGACCGACGCAGCATTACGCTTTTTGCTGCGACTTCACAACCTGCATGGCACTCGCAATCAGCCCGCTGATGTCGCTCATGTTGGCCGGAACAATGATGGAATTATTGGTCTTGGCGAGTTGCGAGAAGGCGCTCACGTATTGCTCGGCCACCTTCAGGTTGACTGCGTCTGAACCGCCTGGTTCGCGAATTGCCGCAGCCGTCTTGCGCAGGGCTTCCGCACTTGCTTCGGCGATGGAAAGAATCGCTGCTGCCTGACCTTGTGCACGATTGATCGCGGCCTGTTTTTCACCCTCTGATCTCGCAATAGCCGCTTCGCGTTCGCCGCTCGCAATGTTGATCTGCTCCTGCTTGCGCCCTTCCGATGCTGCAATCAATGCGCGCTTTTCCCGCTCTGCGGTGATCTGCGCCTGCATGGCATGCAGGATCTCTTTCGGCGGGGTCAGGTCCTTGATCTCATAGCGCAGCACTTTGACGCCCCAGTTTGCGGCCGATTCATCGATCGCATTGACGATCGCCTTGTTGATGTAGTCGCGCTCTTCAAATGTCTTGTCGAGTTCCAGCCGTCCAATGACTGAGCGCAGCGTCGTCTGCGCCAACTGTGTAATGGCCGCGATATAGTTCGAAGAACCGTAGGATGCACGCATCGCGTCGGTCACCTGAAAATACAGAATGCCGTCAACCTGCAGTTGGGTGTTGTCCTTGGTGATGCAAACCTGGCTGGGCACGTCGAGCGGAATTTCCTTGAGCGAATGCTTGTAGGCGATACGATCGATAAAGGGGAGCACGATGTTGAGCCCCGGACCAAGCGTCGCATGGTACTTGCCCAGGCGCTCCACCACCCATGCATGCTGTTGCGGCACCACGTTGATGGTCTTGACAACGAATACCACCGCGACGATAAAAATCACCAGACTGAGGGTTCCAAAACTCATTTTCACTACCCGTCCTTTCTTGTTATTTGTCGCTATTGGCGACGATGAGACGACTTCCCCTGACTTCGCGGATGACAAATACTCCCGGCTGTGCGCGGGCGCCGTGCTCAAGCTCCACATCCCACTGCGCTCCTCGGTACGTAGTGCGCGCAGCATTGCCGGACCATGCATCGACAACCAGCGTCTGGCCGATGTCGAGATTGACATTCGGATCGCGTGCAACCTCTCGCCTCGCTGTTCTCCCCCACTTGCTGCGCCTCAGACCGTAGGTCGCGATGCTGCCTACAATCGCCGCCACGACCAATTGCGCGCCGTCGGATGCGCCGACCAATGCGGTCACACCGCCGGCGGCGAGGCCGATTCCAATCATCAGAAGGTAGAACGTTCCGGTGAACATCTCAAGAATTACGACAACGCCCACCAGAATGAACCAGATCATCCATTCCGCCATACCCCCCCCATTCCTATTTGATTTTTTCAATCATATGCCAAAAACAAAAAGCCCCCGCTCTCCGGAGAGTCGCGGGGGCGCAATACACCCAGGTACTGCTGTTTTTGTTGGTTATTGTTCGGTAACAAGTTGGCTCAAGTCTAATCCAAATTTCCACGACGTCAAATGCTTTTCCGCCTCGTTTTTGCCGACACACAACAGTGCAGCCCGTAAACAAAAAGCGCGGACAGAACATCCGCGCTTTTTGTGAAATTTGCGTAGGAAGAATCCCTACAGCAAACTCGGATTAACTTGCTGATGCCAGCTTCTGCCAGGTATCAATCACAGTATCTGGATTCAGCGAAATCGAGATGATCCCCTCCTTCATCAGCCATTCCGCAAAGTCAGGATGGTCGGAGGGCCCCTGGCCGCAAATACCGATGTACTTGCCTTGCGCACGGCATGCCGCGATGGCCTTGGAAAGCAGCGCCTTCACCGCAAGATCGCGCTCATCGAAATCAACAGCCAGCAACTCCATGCCGGAATCCCGATCGAGGCCCAATGTCAGCTGCGTCAGGTCGTTGGAGCCGATCGAGAAGCCATCGAAGAACTCCAGGAACTGTTCGGCCAGAATCGCGTTGGACGGCACTTCGCACATCATGATCAGACGCAGGTCGTTTTCGCCGCGCCGCAAACCATTCTTCGCAAGCAGGTTCACCACCTTCTCGGCCTGTCCCAGCGTGCGGACGAACGGCACCATGATCTCGACGTTAGTGAAGCCCATGTCATTGCGCACGCGCTTCATTGCCTGGCATTCCATCTCGAAGGCTTCCGCAAAATCGGGAGCCAGGTAGCGAGCCGCGCCGCGGAAACCAAGCATCGGGTTTTCCTCGTCCGGTTCATAGCGCGATCCACCGATCAGCTTCTTGTACTCGTTCGATTTGAAATCGGACAAGCGCACGATGACCGGCTTTGGCCAGAACGCGGCGGCAATGGTCGCCACGCCTTCGGCAAGCTTATCAACGTAAAAAGCCTTCGGCGATGCATGGCCCCGCGCAACGGATTCGACCGCCTTCTTCAGATCCGCGTCGATGCCCGGATATTCCAGAATGGCTTTCGGGTGTACGCCGATGTTGTTATTGATGATGAATTCCAGGCGGGCCAAGCCAACGCCGCCGTTCGGGATCGACTGGAAGTCGAAGGCGAGCTGCGGATTGCCGACGTTCATCATGATCTTCAGCGGCAAGTCCGGCAGGGTGCCGCGAGAAACTTCCGACACTTCCGTTTCCAGCAAGCCGTCGTAAATCCTGCCCTCATCGCCCTCCGCGCACGACACGGTCACCAGCGTTCCATCCTTCAGCATGTCGGTCGCGTTGCCGCATCCGACGACCGCAGGCACGCCCAACTCGCGCGCAATGATCGCCGCATGGCACGTACGCCCGCCGCGATTGGTCACGATGGCCGACGCACGCTTCATCACCGGCTCCCAGTTCGGGTCCGTCATGTCAGCGACCAGTACGTCGCCCGGCTGCACACGCTCCATCTCGGAGGGATCGCGAATCACACGAACCGGACCGGCGCCGATCTTCTGGCCGATTGCGCGGCCCGAGGCAAGTACCGTGCCGCTGCTCTTTAGCTTGAAACGTTGCTGCACATCGGTCGACTTTTGCTGCGACTTCACCGTCTCGGGACGCGCCTGGAGAATGTACAACTTGCCGTCCCTGCCATCCTTGCCCCATTCGATGTCCATCGGGCGACCATAGTGCTTTTCGATGATGACCGCGTACTTCGCCAACTCAACGATTTCCTGGTCGTTCAGCGAATAACGATTGCGCATCTCGATGGGCACATCGACCGTTTTGACCGAACGCCCGGCCTTGGCCTCGCCGGTGAATTCCATCTTGATCAGCTTCGAGCCGATATTGCGACGGATGACGGGAAGTTTGCCTTGTTCCAGCATCGGCTTGTGAACGTAGAATTCGTCAGGATTGACTGCACCCTGCACAACAGTCTCGCCCAATCCGTAGCTGGAGGTGATGAACACCACGTCCTTGAATCCGGATTCCGTATCGAGCGTAAACATCACGCCTGCGGCACCGACATCGGATCGAACCATGCGCTGTACGCCTGCGGAGAGTGCAACCTCAGCATGGGTAAAACCTTTGTGCACACGATACGAGATCGCACGGTCGTTATACAGCGATGCGAAGACGTGTTTGATCGCTTCGAGCACATTGTCGATGCCGACCACATTCAGGAAGGTTTCCTGTTGACCTGCAAACGATGCATCCGGCAAATCCTCTGCCGTTGCGGAAGAACGTACGGCAAACGACATCTCCGCCGTCGAGCTGGCGACGAGATGCAGGTAAAACTCGCGGATCTCCTGCTCCAGGCGCGGCTGGAAAGGAGTTTCGACGATCCATTGGCGAATCTCGGCACCGGCCTGCGCCAAGGCGCGGACATCGTCGATGTTGAGCGTGGACAAGCGATCGGCGATACGGTCCCCGAGCGTAGCCCCACCACTCGTGCTGAACGAAAGAAAATCACGGAAAGCCTGGGCGGTCGTTGCAAAACCACCGGGTACGCGGACCCCGGCACCAGCCAGCTGGCTGATCATTTCGCCGAGCGACGCGTTCTTGCCGCCGACGGACTCAACATCCGTCATTCTCAGGTTTTCAAATGAAGCTACGTACGTAGCCTCCTGGGTCGCCCCTGTGGATAATACGTTGGACATAACTACCTCTATTTTGATGATAAGAAATCTTCATATGCGCCGTCGCCGCTCGGATCTTTTTGTTATTCTTGGTGAGCACGGTGTGATGTAATCAATTGGTTGTCATTTTACAGTGCGCAACAGGATCGTGTCGCACACGACAGAATTTTTCATGCTTTATATTTGATTAACATTATGCCAGACTTGTCCGCATCTCACTTGCCACCGGCCGATCGCACGGTTTTTTTCGTTTCCGATGGAACCGGCATTACCGCAGAAACCTTTGGCCATTCCGTTTTGACGCAATTCGAGTTGCGATTCAAGCAAATCCGTCTGCCGTTCATCGACACTCTCGACAAAGCGCACGAAGCCGTGCGCGACATCAATGAAGCGTGTGAGCGCGACGGCAAGCGTCCAATTGTGTTTTCCACCCTTGTGAAGTCTGAACTATCTTCCGTGATTCGCCGATCAAAGGGCATGCACATGGATTTGATCCAGACGTTTGTCGAACCGCTGGAACAGGAACTGGGAGTCAAGTCGACCCATACCATTGGGCGTAGCCATAACATCGCTGATTCGGACGACTACAAGAATCGTATCGAAGCGATTAATTTCTCACTCGCACATGACGACGGCCAATCCAACCAGAATCTTGCAGCAGCGGACGTAATCCTGGTGGGCGTGTCACGATCAGGGAAAACGCCGACCAGCCTCTACCTGGCAATGCAATACGGGGTAAAGGCAGCCAACTATCCATTAATTCCCGAGGATTTCGAACGCGCCAAGCTGCCCCGCGATTTGCTGCCTTACAAAAGGAAGATTTTCGGCCTCTCCATTGCCCCTGACCGCCTCTCCGAGGTGCGCAACGAACGTCGACCGGGGAGCAAGTATGCGTCGTTGGAAAACTGCCGATATGAAGTAAATGAAGCCGAAAAAATGATGCAGCATGAAGGCATCCGTTGGATGTCGTCGACAGCAAAATCCATTGAAGAAATTGCAACAATGATTCTTCAGGAGATCAAGTCCGAAAATCCGTCGTATTAGCCTCGAAGCGGCCTCCGCTCCATCCCCTCCAACCCTTGTCTTTAATACAAAAGCCGCCGTGTAGATGCACGACGGCTTTTTTGTTTCATTTCTTTTTATTCTGGAACTCTGACAAAAAACCTTACACAAAGCTTACAAATTGGGTATAAATAAAGGAAAGACGAATGGAGGCAGACATGGATCTCATGCTGATTGAACTGGTATTGTGGGGCGGGCTGCTCTTCTTCTTCTGGGCGCTGAAGGACGGATTGGGAAACGTCGAATCGGATATTGAATCGCTGGGACTCTTGCCCAATGCAAAAAATGCCCTGTCATCCCAGGAAGATGCGGGGGCCTCGCACCCTGAGCGTGTCGCAGAAGTGATAGGCAGTTATCGCGATGCCCAGATTTACCGCTACGCAGTTATCCAAGGACGCACTTATCAGTTTGATCACATCTGTCCGTTCGAACGCGACATCAAGCTCGACGCCGGAGAGCGCTATGTTGCGCCTGGACTGATCTATCAGGAGTGTTGGAACAAGCCCGCCGATTCTATCTGACGGCTATATCGCAACTTTTTGCCGCACCTGCTCAAAGAAACACACCGCCGCACTTGCGGCAACATTGAGTGACTCGACAGAACCCAAGTGCGGAATCGCCACTTGGCTGGTTGCCATTCCCAGCAGATCTTCCGACACGCCCTGCCCTTCATGGCCGAACAACCAGGCGACCGGTTGGCTTAGATCGAGATCATAGATCCGCTGGCTAGCATGTGAACTAGTCGCCAGTATCGGGATCGTGGCGTGCCGCAGCAGCGCAACGAGGTCGACGTTCTCGTGAATCTTGAGCAAGAAGTGCGCACCCATTCCCGCCCGCAGAACCTTGGGCGACCAAGCGAGTGCCGTGCCTTTACCGCAAAATACCGACTCTATTCCTGCAGCCGCCGCACTGCGAAGAATGGAGCCCAGGTTACCCGGATCTTGCAGTCTGTCGAGTAACACTGCGGACCGTGTCAGTTTTTCAGGCACTGCCGTTTGCGGCGTATCGATCACAAATAGCAGGCCTACACCATGCTCAACCTGACTCAATGTCTGGTACAAGGCATCCGGCAATTCAATGCACGGCACATGCGCGGATTCACACTGACGGACGATGTCAGCCACTTCCGCGTGTGCGAATGAATTCTCGCTGAGGATGCACATGGGTGGCATACCGACGTTCTGCAGATAAGTCTGGCAAAGATGAATGCCGTCCAACAAGGTGCGCGCACTCTTGCGCCTGGCCTGCGAACTCGTGGCCAGCAGCTTCAGCTCCTTGTACAGCGGATTCTCGCGCGAGCTGATGATCTTCATGATGCTCGCAGATTGTTGTCGCGCACCTCAATCCGTGCCGCCTCAATCAGTTCTCGCACCGGCGCATACGACTTGCGGTGCACGGGCGATACCCCATGCATTCGCAAGCGCTCCAGGTGCATTGGGGTCGGGTACCCCTTGTGCTGATCGAATCCGTACTGAGGATATTCGATATGCAAAGCCATTAAAGCAGCATCACGCGCCGTCTTGGCCAGAATCGACGCTGCCGAGATCGCCGGAACCTTGTCGTCACCCTTCACAATTGCCTCGGAACGGATCGGCATTACCGGACATCGGTTTCCATCGATAAGCGCCAGCGTTGGGATCACGTGCAAGCCTTCGATTGCCCTTCGCATCGCCAGCATCGACGCCTGCAAGATGTTGAGCTTATCGATTTCGCTTTCCGAACATTGCGCTATCGACCATGCCAGTGCATCGGCCTTGATCTGTTCGGCGAGGGAATCGCGCCGCGCTTCGGTCAACTTTTTCGAGTCCCGCAGACCGGCGATCGGCTTCGCGGGATCGAGAATCACGGCAGCGGCAAATACCGCACCTGCCAAAGGGCCTCGCCCCGCTTCATCCACGCCGCAAATCAGCTCGTCGGCGTAATCAAAAAGCGGCAAGCTCGAAGTATCCGATTTCATGAATTCGCCGAACGTCCGATCAGTTGAAGAACTGCCTGCGCGCTTTCCTTGGCGGTATCACGCAGCAGAGCGTGATGCATTTCGGTGAAGCGATGGTACAAGTTCTCGCGATGCTGCTCGTCGTCCAGCTGCTTCCAAAGCGCATCCGCAAGCTGCTCCGGCGTCGCCGCGTCTTGCAGCAATTCGGGCACGACAAACTCCCGCGCAAGAATGTTCGGCAAACCGACCCAAGGCTGATACCCCATGTGACGCAGAATTGCCCACGAGGCCCGCATCATCTTGTATGCGATCACCATCGGTTTCTTGAACAGCGCCACTTCCAAAGTCGCAGTACCGGATGCCACCAGAACAGCATCTGCGGCGGCAATCGCGGTATGCGAACGCCCCGCCACTACCTGAATAGACACCTCCGTCAAGCCCGCCTTGGATAGCAACTCGTTGAAGTAGGCCTGTTGCTTATCGCCTGCCATGGGCACAACAAATCGAATGGAAGAATCGCGCTGCGCCAGGCGCTTTGCAGCGCCGATAAACGCAGCCGTGTTGTACTTCAATTCGGACATGCGACTGCCCGGAAGAATAGCCACGACCCGCGCATCAGCCGGCAAGCCAAGTTCCACTCGCGCGGCGGCGGTGTCGGGCTCCATGGGGATCACTTCCGCCAATGGATAGCCAACGTAGGTAACCGGAACTCCCGCTTTGCGGTAAATCTCTTCCTCGAAAGGGAACACCACAAGCATGTGCGAGACCGCGCGTGCAATCTTCTTGATGCGTCCGCCACGCCACGCCCAGATTGAAGGGCTGATGAAGTGCATCGTAGGGATACCGGACTGCTTCAATTGTGCTTCCAGGCCAAAATTGAAATCGGGCGCATCCACACCAATGAAGACAGCAGGTTTTTCCGCCAGCAGTTGGTCGCGTAAATTATTCTGGATCCCTTTGATTTCGCGGTAATGGGCAAGCACTTCGAACAATCCGCGTACCGACAGTTTTTCCATCGACCAGTCGCTGCGAAAGCCATACTCCGCCATCCTGGAACCGCCGATGCCGTGGATCAGCGCGTCAGGAAGCTGCGGTCGCAAGCCGGAGAGCAAGCGACTTGCAAGCAGATCGCCTGAACTTTCTCCAGCGACCATCGCAATGGAAAGTTTATCGGACGATGCCACGAGTCGCGCTGTCGAGGAATTCACGCATCAAGCGCAATTGGATGGCGGAATGTGAGGAATCCGCTTCTGCCTTGGCAAGTTCCGTCTTGGCTTCTTCCAGCGTTAACCCGGATTTATAAATCAGCTTGTAGGCATTGCGGAGCGCGCCGATCTGCTCCCGCGAAAAACCGCGACGCTTGAGCCCCTCGATATTGATGCCATGTGCTGACGCGGGGTTGCCGGACAATAGAACAAATGGCGGAACATCCTGGGTGAGGCTGGTATTCATTCCCACGAAAGCGTGGTCACCGATCTTGCAGAATTGATGGACGGCAGCAAACCCGCTCAGGATGACCCAATCACCAACATGTACATGTCCCGCTAGACTGGCATTATTGGAAAAGATGGTGTTATTGCCGACCACGCAGTCATGCGCAATATGGACGTATGCGAGGAGCCAGTTATCGCTGCCGATCCGGGTGACTCCTTCATCCTGCGTCGTACCGAGGTTGAAGGTGCAGAACTCGCGAACCAGGTTGCGATCACCGATTTCCAGTCGCGTCTGCTCGCCCGCATACTTCTTGTCTTGCGGTGCGCCGCCAATCGATGAAAACTGGAAAAACGTATTGTCGCATCCGATGGTCGTATGACCGTCAATCACGACATGCGGGCCAATCTTGGTGCGGGCGCCGATCTTTACATTCGGGCCAATGATCGAGTAGGCACCGACCTCGACCGAATCATCAAGTTCCGCCTTCGAATCGACAATCGCAGTCGGATGAATCATTGTCATTACTGCCCCGCTGGCTGGCTGGCGTCCGTGGCGCTGCGCATGGTACACATCAGTTCGGCTTCGACCGCGACCTGTCCGTCAACACTTGCCTGCGCCTTGTATTTCCAGATGCCGCGTGCCGTGCGCAAAATCTCCACCTGCATCCTGAGCTGATCACCTGGCTCAACAGGTCGCTTGAAACGCGCGCCGTCTATGCCGACAAAGTAGACCACGCTGTTGTGGTCAGGTTTCTGGCCCATGGTCAGGAACGACAGCAAGGCCGCAGTCTGCGCCAGCGCTTCGATCATCAAGACACCGGGCATGACCGGCTTGTGCGGGAAATGTCCGTTGAAGAATTCTTCATTCACGGTCACATTCTTGATCGCGGTAATCGACTTGCCGGACTCCCACTCCAGCACGCGATCGACGAGAAGCATCGGATATCGATGCGGAAGATATTCCTTGATTTGGGTGATATCGAGAGTTTTCATTACTTTTTTTCGGTGAGCGATTTAATAGTTTTTTCCAGCTCGCGAATTTTCTCACGCATCGATCCCAAATTGCGCACAATCGCCGCTGTTTTTTCCCATTCGGCATTCTTTGCCAGAGGATAGAAGCCCGTGTAATGGCCCGGTTCAAGAATGGAACGCGACACCATACTGGCAGCAGAGATATGCACGTTATCGACAATCGTCAATTGTCCGAGCACCATCGCTGCGCCGCCGAACGTGCAATATTTGCCAATTTTTGCACTCCCGGCGACACCAACACAGCCTGCCATCGCCGTATGAGCACCGATATGGCAGTTATGTCCAATATGGATCTGGTTATCCAGTTTAACGTCGTCTTCGATAATCGTGTCTGCCAGCGTACCGCGATCGATAGTCGTGCTAGCGCCGATCTCGACATCATCACCAATCACGACCCGCCCCGTCTGCGGAATCTTGACCCAGGTCCCCTTGTCATTGGCAAAACCGAATCCATCGGCTCCAATGACGGCGCCCGAGTGGATAATGCCGCGTTGCCCGATTTCGCAGCCCGCATAAAAACTGACATTTGCGTAAAAGTGCGTGCGTCCGCCGACCTTGGCGTCGCGCCCGATAAAACAACCTGCCTCGATAATCGCGTGTTCCGCAATGACGACGTTGGCATCAATTGTTACGTGCGGGCCGATATACGCAGTTGGGTCGACTTCCGCATCAGGATGGACTGTTGCACTGGAATGGATGCCAGGAACGAGCGGTATCGCCGCCTGCTCGGCAAAGAACTGAGCCGCGCGCGCAAAGTATGCGTATGGATTGTGCGTAATGATACGTGCGCCCGAATAGCTGGCGCCGATCGCGGGGTCGTCTGCCTGGGACAGGATCAGTGCTGCGGCTTTTGTCTGCGCCGCTTGTGAACGCAGTTTGGGATTGGAGAGAAACGTCATCTGCGACGAATCCGCCGTATCCAATGGCGCGATGCCGGTCACTGTCGTGTTGGCATCGCCAATCAGTTGGCCTCCCAAGCGATCGACCAATTCTTGCAGCCGAATGCTCATTGCGGCCCTTTTCAATGATTACTTGCCGTTGAGCGCCTTGAGCACTTTGTCTGTGATGTCGATACGCGGGCTTGCATAGACCGCTTCCTGGAACACGATGTCGTACTTTTCCGTTTCAGCGATTTGCTTGATCACTTTATTCGTACGCTCGAGGACGATCGCCAGCTCCTCATTCCGACGCTGATTCAAGTCCTCGCGGAACTCACGTTGTTTGCGCTGGAAGTCCTTGTCCAGATCCGCCAGATCACGCTGGCGCTTGACTCGGTCCGACTCGGACAAGACCGCGGCATCCTTGTCGAGTTTTTCAGACATGGACTTCAGTTTGCTGGCCATTTCCTGCAGCTCTTTGTCGCGGCGCGAGAACTCCTGTTCGATCTTTGCCTGCGCGGCCTTTGCCGGTGCCGCCTCACGGAAAATCCGCTCCGTGCTGACGAAGCCGACTTTGGATTCCTGTGCCTGCGCACTCGCCAGCGGCATCAAAAGCGCCGCAAGAAGAGCCATGCACTTGAGCGATACCGATGATGTGGTTAGAGACTTCAAGGTCATTCTCCGCAAAACAAATTACTATTATGCCACTAGAATCCAGTGCCAAGCTGGAACTGGAACCGCTGTTTGCGATCACCCGCCTTTGCATTCAAAGGCATGCCATAACTCAGCTTCAATGGACCAATGGGCGACACCCAACTGATGCCCAGACCGGCGGAGTAACGCAGTTCGGAAACCTGCGGTCGGACCCCTTCCGCAAATACGTTACCAAGATCCGCAAATGTAAACCAACGCAATGTACGGTCATTTCCCGATCCTGGGAAAGGGAACTGCAATTCAGCATTGGCGATGATACGGGACGTACCGCCCAATGGGTCGCCGTTGGCTGCACGAGGGCCAAGCGAGGAACCTTCATAGCCGCGAACCGAGCCAATACCGCCTGCATAGAAGTTCTTGAAAATCGGATACGGCTTGCCGCCCATTCCGCGGCCATAATCAAACTCGCCATTCAAGGCCAAGGTCACGGCACGGAAGAGTGGCCGGAAATATTGATGTTGATAGACGGCACGGTAGTAACGCAATGTGCCTGCCGGCGCCACCTCGAAGTTGACGCGCTGATACCGTCCTACGGTCGGTACAAGTGCACTGTCGCGGCTGTCGCGCTGCCATGCCGCGGTCAGCGGGAAACTGGTCGTTCCTGCGACGGTGCCGTCACCGAAATCGGTCACATACCGTTTGTAAAGCTCGGGGCTGTCATTATGCCCCGGCACGCCTGTGTATGTCGTTACATCGGTACGCTCGATACCCGCGCCAAAGAAGACGGTATCGAGCTCCGAAAACGGCACGCCGAACCGGATGTTTGCACCTTTCGTTTGAACCATGTAATCGCCGGTGTTCACTTCAGGCGGACGCATCGTTCGTAAAAAGACCTCGTAACTACGGCTGACGCCATCGTCCGTAAAGTACGGCGTCGTCTGTGACAAGGCAATCGTCTTGTTGAGCTTGCTCGTATTGACATCCAGGCCAAGTGTATTGCCACTGCCAAAGGCGTTGGCCTGCTGAATAGAGCCGGTCAGCATGAGCTTGTCGCTGCTGGAGAAGCCGGCACCCAGCATGATGTTGCCAGTGGGCTTTTCAGCGACGGTCATGTTGATGTCAACCTGATCGGTTGAACCCGGCACTTCCGGTGTTTCGATATTGACTTCCTTGAAGTAGCCGAGACGATCCACGCGGTCGCGCGACAAACGGATCTTTTCGCCGTCATACCAGGAGTCTTCGAATTGACGAAACTCGCGCCGAATGACTTCGTCACGTGTCTTCGTATTGCCGGCGACGTTGATCCGGCGCACGTAAACACGTTTTCCCGGATCGATCAGGACAGTAAAACTGACTTCCTTCTTATCACGATTGATTTCCGGGTTCGCGTTGACGTTAGCGAACGCGTAGCCAAAATTTCCCATGCGTTCGGAAATTTTCTTTACGCTTTCCGCGAGTTTTTCGCCGGAATAAACATCTCCGCGCTTCAATTGGACCAGAGATTTCAGTTCTTCTTCGCGGCCGAACATCTCACCTTCCAGCTTGACGTCTCCAACCGTAAATTTTTCACCTTCGTTAATATTGATGGTGATGTAAATATCTTTCTTGTCCGGCGTGATCGATACTTGGGTCGATTCGACCTGCATCTCTAGGTAACCGCGATTCAGGTAAAACGAACGCAGAGTTTCAATATCGCCTGTCAGCTTCTGCTTGGAATACTGGTCGGCCTTCGTGTACCAGGTAAACCAGCCCGGCGTAGAAAGATTCAGCAATCCCAACAGTTCCTTGTCGGAGAACACCTTGTTGCCGACAATATTGATCTGCTTGATGCGAGCGACCTCGCCCTCATCCACGGCAAATGTGACATTGACGCGATTGCGTTCGATCGGCGTCACCGTAGTGGTGATCTGCACGCCGTACAGCCCGCGCGAAAGGTATTGCCGCTTGAGTTCCTGTTCAGCACGGTCAACCAATGCCTTGTCGAAGATCCGCGACTCGCCGAGTCCGATATCCTTCAATGCCTTGGTCAGTTGCTCCTTGTCGAATTCCTTGATGCCGGAAAAGTCGACGCTTGCAATGGCAGGACGTTCTTCGACGCTGACGACGAGGACATTGCCTTCGACTTCAATTCGCACATCCTTGAAAAAACCGGTTGCGTAGAGCGCCTTGATCGCTGCAGCACCTTTTTCATCGGTATATGTTTCCCCGACACGAACCGGCAGATAACTGAAAATGGTGCCAGCCTCGGTACGCTGAATTCCTTCTACACGAATATCCTTGACGACGAAAGGATCTACAGCAAGCGCATGGCCTGCGCAAAGGGCAAAGGCGGCAATGGCAATGAGGCGACGAGGGAAAAAAGGCTGAGGAAAACGCTCGAAATGTAATTTCATCGGTTATTTTATTATCAATGTTTTCGCCAGCCGCCCGTCCTCTGACAAGCTGGCAAAAACTCAGGACATGAGCCGAACGATGTCATTAAAGATGGCAACCGCCATCAATGTCATCAAAATGCCCACGCCTGCACGCTGGGCCAATTCTCCGAACCGTTCGGGAATGGCCCGTCCGGTCAAAAGTTCCAGCGAATAATACAGTAAAAGCCCCCCGTCTAAAACCGGAATGGGAAGCAGATTCATCACACCCAAACTGATGCTGATAAACGCGATGAATGTCAGGTAGCTGATGACGCCGACCCTTGCAGTCTGACCTGCGTAATCGGCAATCGTGATCGGCCCGGTAATATTCTTCCAGGAAACTTCGCCGACTAGCATTTTACCAAGCATCTTTAGCGTGAGTGCACTGGTATCCCAGGTCTTTCGGACGGCCTTCGCTACGGCGGGTAGCGGCGATTCGCTGGCAATGACCATTTCCGGTGCGAGCGGAACCTCGACCTTGATGCGGCCATAGCTCTGATTGTTCTTGCTGTACGATTCGGGCGTGATCGCAATATGAAATTCCTCGCCCTTACGCAAGACGCGGAGATCAAGTTGGCGACCGGCGGAGGCACGAACGAGTTCAACAAATGCGAGCCCGTCGACAATGGGGCGACCATTTACTTCGAGCACACGATCACCCTCGCGCAGCCCGGCCTTCATCGCAGGCCCATCCGGCATGATCTTCGCGAGCGTCGCCGGTGGGCGGGCCAAGTCAATCCCCAGTTTCGAGAGGAAGTCGCCTTCAAGATCCTCGGTTGACAATCCGTCGAGCCGCACCGTGATACTGCCGGAAACATTGCCACCGGATGGCGCAGGATTGGCCCGCTGCACTTCAAGCTCTGCAGGCGCTTTTTCGATGGCTAGCTGCATCAGCTTCCAACGCAGATCCGACCAAACTCGGACCCGCTCACCGTTTACAGAGGTGATCAGTTCGCCGCCGCGCAGGCCCGCCTGATACGCTGCGCTCTTCTCGGGGACTGTCCTTAGTCGTGTGGTCGGCTCGGGAACTCCATAGGTGTACAAGCCGGCAAACACGGCGATCGCCAGCAAGAAATTGGCAAGCGGTCCGGCTGCGACAATGGCGATGCGTTTCAATACCGGCTGCCGTGTGAATTCCCGCTTCAAGTCCTCAGCCGGAAGATTGCTCAAATCCTGCTCACGTGCATCGAGCATTTTCACATAGCCGCCGAAGGGCAACACGGAAAGCGCCCACTCGGTTTGATCCGGTCCAATCCGCCGCGAGTAGACAATCCGCCCCATGCCGATGGAAAAACGCAAAACCTTCACCCCGCACCAGCGCGCCACCCAATAATGACCAAGCTCGTGCACCATAACCAGTACGCCGAGCGCCACGAGAAACGCTATCACCGTCTGCAGCAAAGTCATGTTTTCGCTATCTATGAAATGAGGGAATGAGCGGCCTCCCGCGCGCGACCATCTTGTTCCAGCAGTGAATTGATGTCGGTGACTTCGCCATGCGCGACAGTCTCCATTACCTGCGCGATCACTCGGTCTATTGCGCGAAAGCCAATTTTTCGATCCAAGAATGCTTGGACAGCAACTTCATTGGCCGCGTTCAGTATAGCCGGCGCACTGCCACCCGCCAACAAGGCATCGTATGCGAGCTTCAGACAAGGGAATCGCCCAAAGTCCGGGCGTTCGAAAATCAACTGGCCGATTTGCGCAAGGTCCATGGCGCTGACGCCGGACGCAATGCGTTCTGGATAGGCCAAAGCATGGGCAATGGGCGTTCGCATGTCAGGATTGCCCAACTGTGCCAGCACCGACCCGTCAACATAGGAAACCATGGAGTGAATCACGCTTTGGGGGTGAATCACGACTTCGATTTCACTTGCTGCAGCGCCAAACAGCCAATGGGCCTCAATAACCTCCAGACCCTTGTTCATCATTGTGGCCGAATCGACGGAAATCTTTCGCCCCATTACCCAGTTCGGGTGAGCAACAGCTTCTTCGGGCGTCACATTTTCCAGTGTTTCGACGGCGCGCTTAAGGAATGGCCCGCCAGATGCCGTCAGAAGAATTTTTGCAACGCCATGGCCAGCCGGGACACGCGAATAGGACGCGGGCAGGCACTGAAAGATGGCATTGTGCTCGCTATCAATCGGCAACAATGTTGCTCCGCTCTTCCCCACGGCGTCCATGAACAATCGCCCGGACATGACCAGTGCCTCTTTGTTCGCCAGCAGAATCTTTTTCCCCGTCTTGGCCGCCGCCAACGTCGGCGCCAATCCTGCCGCGCCAACAATGGCCGCCATCACCACATCGCACGCCGGCGCGCTTGCGGCCGCGCATAATGCGGCCTCGCCATAGGCCACTTCCGTCTTGATACCTTTTTCCGCGAGCACTCGGACCAAGGTTTCAGCCGCCTGCGCCGTTCCGACAACCGCGACCTGAGGCTCGAAATGCTCGCATTGCACAGCCAGTTCAGCCACTCGATGATGCGCCGTCAGCGCAAAGACGCGATAACGGTCAGGATGGCGTCCAATCACGTCGAGCGTGGATACGCCAATTGAACCAGTCGAGCCAAGAATTGTAATCTGCTGCATTCCGTCTACCTACTTAAATCCATGAGTCGAACAAGACGGCAAGCGGCAAGGCCGGAATCAACGCGTCGATCCGATCCAGAACACCGCCATGGCCCGGCAACAAGTTGCTACTGTCCTTCATACCCGCGCGACGTTTGAGTTGCGATTCAAACAGGTCACCGACAACGCTTGCGGCAACCATGATCGTCATGACAAGGCCAAAGCCAAGCCAACCTGATTTTGTGACGAGACGGGTGGCAAACGTATCAGCGAACGCCGGATGCAATGTGGAGATGCCAGTGAGGATCAGCACTGCCAACCAGCCGCCGATTGCACCTTCCCATGATTTGCCGGGAGAAATTGAAGGCGCAAGCTTGTGCTTTCCAAACGCCTTTCCAGAGAAATATGCCCCGATATCCGCTATCCAGACAATTGCCATGACGGAAAGCAGGTAGAGCGGAGAATGCTGAAACAAGACGACGATCGCAAGAAAGCATCCGAGGATGGCAATACCGTAAATGCCGTTGAGGAGGCGGTTGCCGAAACCCTCCAGCGCGGGCAACCCAATCGATAAGGAAGGCGCCAACCGAATTGCCCAGATCGCAGCACATAGGCCGAACAGCAAGGTGGTCGAATCGGGAGCATCTCGGTACACAAGAAGCACGAAAGCTAAGGTCCACAGCGCCGCGCCGACCAAAGGTCGTCGATTATGAAACAACCTGAAGCTCTCCCATGCCGCAGCGGCGAAGAATGCCGCAGCGACCAGGATGAAGAAGGGATAGGATTCGGAATAAACGACCGATAGCAGAATCGCCAGCAATACCAACGCCGTGACAACACGCGTTTTCAGCATCACGACGCCTTTTTCTGTTCAATCAATTGCTCGCTGGTACGGCCGAAGCGGCGTTCGCGTTGCTGATAAGATTCGATTGCCCGATCCAGCGCCGCGGCATCAAAATCAGGCCAGAAAGTTTCCGTGAAATAGAACTCGGTATAAGCAAGCTGCCAGAGCAGGAAATTCGAGATGCGCTCTTCGCCGCCGGTGCGAATGAAAAGGTCGGGCTCGGGAGCATAGGCCATCGACAAGTATGGGCCCAGCTGTTCTTCCGTGAACTCCGTTGTCCCAGGGTGTGCTGCAATCATCTTGTTGACTGCCTGCATGATGTCCCAGCGCCCGCCGTAGTTCGCGCAGATGGTGACGGTCAAGCGGCGATTTTCCGCCGTGCGACGTTGAGCATCGGCGATCAGCTTTTGCAGTTTTGCGTCGAATCGGCTCAGATCTCCGACCACTTTCAGCCGGATCCCATTCGCATGCATCTTGGACACCTCACGTTCCAAGGCAGTGACAAACAATCGCATCAAGAGAGAAACTTCATCAGCGGGACGGCGCCAATTCTCGGAACTGAACGCAAAAAACGTCAGGTATTCGACACCCCGCGCAACGCAAGCCTCGACAATGGTGCGTACCGATTCGACTCCCTTGCCATGTCCCGCAACACGCGGCATGAAGCGCTTGGTTGCCCAGCGACCATTGCCGTCCATGATGATGGCAACGTGTCGCGGCACAGAGGAAACGGCAGGTATCGCCAAAGTTGAACTCAAATGCTTCATGAGGTGGAAAGAGCCTGAAAGAGGTTTATTTTGAGGTGCTTCACGAACAACGAACCAGAAAGCATACCCTAATGTGTAATACCTTACGCCGGAGCACTGAAGCCCCGGGCGTAACGCCTACCGCAAATGCAAAATTCTCCATCTGCACTCATTGCAGACACACTCATTGATAGCGAGTTGGCAACCAGAGGTACCGCCGTCAAACGGTCAACAGCTCTTTTTCTTTTTCGCTAATCAGCTTGTCCACTTCGGCGACAAACTTGTCGGTCAGTTTCTGAACATCATCCTGGGCGCGACGCTCGTCGTCTTCCGAGCAGGCCTTGTCCTTCAACATTTTCTTCAGCGCTTCGTTTGCATCGCGTCGGATGTTGCGGATAGCGACCTTCGAATCCTCGCCCTCGCCCTTGACGATCTTGACGATCTCCTTGCGGCGCTCTTCCGTCAGCGGTGGTGTCGGCACACGGATCAGATCGCCTTGCGTGGACGGATTCAAACCCAGATCGGACTCACGAATTGCCTTTTCCACGACGCCAACCATTTTCTTTTCCCATGGCTGCACGCCGATGGTACGTGCGTCGATCAGCGTAACGTTAGCGACCTGATTGATATGCGTCGGGGTGCCGTAATAATCAACCAGCAGGTGATCAAGAATGCCGGTATGCGCACGGCCTGTACGTACCTTTGCGAGATCCGCTTTCAGCGTCTCGATCGACTTCTGCATTTTTTGTTCGGCGTTCTTCTTTACTTCAGTGACTGCCATACTGCTCTCCTCTTTTGCTACGAGTTATACGTGAACCAGTGTTCCTTCATCCTCGCCCATGATCACATTCTTCAGAGCGCCCGGTTTTATGATGGAAAACACCTTGATAGGCAATTTCTGGTCGCGGCACAGCGCAAAGGCGGTTGCATCCATGACCTGGAGATGCTTCGCAATGGCTTCATCGAACGTAATCGTCGAATAGCGAGTCGCATTGCGGTCCTTGTTCGGATCTGCACTATACACGCCGTCAACCTTCGTTGCCTTGAGCACGATCTCGGCCCCGATTTCCGATCCGCGCAAAGCGGCTGCAGTGTCGGTCGTAAAAAACGGATTGCCGGTACCGGCGGCAAATACCACTACTTTACCCTCTTCCAGATACTGCAATGCTTTCGGCCGGACATAGGGCTCGACAACCTGTTCGATGCTGATTGCCGACATGACCCGCGCAGTTAATCCTACCTGGCGCATTGCATCAGCCAATGCAAGCGAATTCATCACTGTCGCCAGCATTCCCATATAGTCCGCCGTCGCGCGGTCCATACCCTGGGCACCGGGTGCCACGCCGCGGAAAATATTTCCGCCGCCGATCACAATTGCCAATTCCACGCCCAGCTTCGATACTTCAGCCACATCCGCCACCATACGCTCGATGGTCGATCGATTGATGCCATAGGCATCGTCGCCCATTAACGCTTCACCCGAGAGCTTCAGGAGGACGCGTTTATAAGCTGGTTTTGTCATGGGCTAAACTCCTAATATTTGTCCGATTCAAGGCACTAATCGGTTATTGCCCGTTTCATCATCGGATAGCCGCCCTTGGCTAAAGGTTAGATGAAATACGGTGTTTCCGGTGTATTTCAATATTGACGGAGCGTAAGACAATGTTTCTTAGCAAGAATGCTGAAGCATTTCTTTTTCATCTACGCAATATTCTTGTTCGCACTCATTCACGGTAGACTGGGCTACCTAGAAAAACGGGCCTTTCGGCCCGCTTGACTGCTTATGCCTGTTTGGCTGCTGCAACTTGTGCTGCAACCTCTGCGGCAAAGTCATCCTGTTTCTTCTCAATGCCTTCGCCAACGACGTACAAGGTGAATGCCTTCACCGTCGTGTTCGCTGCCTTAAGCATTTGTTCAACAGTCTGCTTGTCGTTTTTGACGAAGGGCTGATTGAACAGCGAAACTTCCTTCAGGTATTTCTGAACACTACCTTCAACCATCTTGGCGACGATATCTGCCGGCTTGCCGGATTCGGCGGCCTTCTGGGTAGCGATCGAACGCTCTTTTTCGATCAGATCGGCGGGCACGTCGTTGCTCGACAAGGCAACTGGCTTCATCGCCGCAATGTGCATCGCAACGTCCTTGCCGACCTGCTCATCAGCGCCATCGTATTCGACCATGACGCCGATACGGGTGCCATGCAGGTAGGAGGTCAGCTTGGCGCCGGTTTCAAAGCGTTTGAAGCGACGGAAAGCCATGTTTTCGCCAATTTTACCGACCAGTGCAGCACGCACTTCCTCAAGCGTCTTGCCATCCACAGGCAGAGCTGACAAGGCGGCGACATCAGCCGGGTTTTTCTCCGCAACCAGCTTGGCCGCCAGCTTGGCCAACTCAAGAAACTCCTCATTCTTGGTCACGAAATCGGTTTCGCAGTTGACTTCGACAAGCGCGCCGACGCCACCGGAAATATAAGTTGCAACCACACCTTCCGCGGTAACGCGGGAGGCCGCCTTGGATGCCTTGCTGCCGAGCTTCACGCGCAGAATTTCTTCGGCTCGGACCATGTCGCCATCGGCTTCGGTCAGCGCTTTTTTGCATTCCATCATGGGCGCATCAGTCTTTGCGCGCAGTTCGCCTACCATCGCTGCGGTAATTGCCGCCATGTTCTTCTCCTAAACTCAATAAGCGTCCTCTCGGACGCGTTCAATCAAAATACGTTCAAGCCGGCTAAAAAAAAGGGGCGAACCACTGTTGCCCCTTTTTTGAAGCCCGACAATCAGGGCGCAGGGCCTTAAGCTTGTTCGTTGACCTCAACGAATTCGTCTGCTCCGCCCTTGACCGCTTCCAGCACTTCGCTGGTCGCATTCGCGCGGCCTTCCAGAATCGCGTCGGCGACGCCACGTGCATACAGCGCGATCGCCTTGGACGAGTCATCGTTACCCGGAATGACGTAGGTCACGCCTTCAGGCGAGTGGTTGGTATCGACCACGCCGATGACCGGAATACCGAGCTTGGCAGCTTCAGTGATCGAGCCCTTGTGGTAGCCAACGTCGATGACGAAGATCGCATCGGGAATGCCATTCATGTCCTTGATGCCGCCGATGGATTTTTGCAGCTTTTCCATCTCGCGCTGGAACATCAGCGCTTCTTTCTTGCTCATCTTCTCGACGGAGCCGTCTTCGATCGCCGCTTCCATATCCTTCAGGCGCTTGATCGAAGTTTTGATGGTCTTGAAGTTGGTCAGCATGCCGCCCAGCCAGCGCTGATCGACGTAAGGCATGCCGGCGCGTTGCGCTTCAGCGGCGACGATTTCGCGCGCCTGGCGCTTGGTGCCGACAAACAGAATGGTGCCGCGATTGGAAGCCAACTGACGAATGTATTTCATCGCCTCCTGGTACATGGCCAGGGTCTTTTCCAGGTTGACGATATGAATCTTGTTGCGATGACCGAAAATAAAGGGGGCCATCTTGGGGTTCCAGAAGCGGGTTTGGTGGCCGAAATGGACACCGGCTTCCAGCATTTCACGCATGGTAACGGACATAATATCTCCAGGGTTAGGTCTGGAATCCGATCAGTCACCCTTTCGGGCACCCTTTGCGACCGGATTCGCGTTTTCAAACAGGTTTCGCTTGAAGCCATTCAAGCTAACCCGAGATTTTACCCTACATTTCCGGATTTATTCAAGGCGCGAACCGGCTTTGATTGAGCGCGTCCCGCGCGGGTCGACTATAATTTGAGATTAATTATTATTCACGCCGTCTGGCGTAGTTGACTTTCGCTATGGGTTCAATTTCCATCAAAACCGAAGACGATATCAAGGGCATGCGCATCGCAGGGAAGCTTGCGGCCGAAGTGCTCGATTTTATTGCGCCTCATGTCAAGCCTGGCGTCACGACCGGCGAGCTTGACCGTCTCTGCCATGAATACATGGTCAATGTGCAAGGCACCATCCCGGCGCCCTTGAACTACTGCCCTCCTGGCTATACGCCTTACCCGAAAGCAACTTGCACGTCGGTGAATGACGTCGTGTGCCACGGAATCCCGAGCGATAAGGTTTTGAAGAGCGGCGATATCGTCAACATCGACATTACGGTGATCAAGGATGGCTACCATGGCGATACAAGCCGCATGTTTTATGTCGGCGAGCCGTCCATTCTTGCCAAACGTCTGACGGAAATCACCTTTGAATGCATGTGGCTGGGTATATCCAAGGTAAAACCGGGTGCGCACTTGGGCGATATCGGCTTCATCATTCAACAACATGCAGAAAAAGCTGGATATAGCGTGGTTCGCGAGTTTTGCGGCCATGGCATCGGCAAGGTATTCCATGAAGAACCGCAGGTTTTGCATTATGGCCGTCCGGGCACGCTGGAAAAATTACTTCCAGGCATGATTTTCACCGTCGAGCCGATGATCAATGCCGGACGTCGCGAAATCCGTGAGATGGGCGATGGGTGGACGATCAAAACCAAGGATCGCAGCCTGTCGGCGCAATGGGAACATACAGTGCTGGTGACAGAGACCGGTTTCGAAGTCCTGACGGTATCGCCCGGCATGCCTCCTGCACCCGCATTCATTACCCAGCCAATCAAGTCCCAAACAATCGAAGTCTAGAGATGGCGTCTCTTGCATTGACGCTCAAAGAGCAGCTAAAGAGCGAGCGCCAAGCAGCCATCGAAGCTTTTCAGGCCGATGGCAAGCCTGAAAAGCTGCTGAGACAGCTTCGTCAAAATGTCGATGTTGCACTAACCCACGCATGGGAGGCATTTGGCATGCCTTCCAGTGCGGCGCTGGTCGCCGTAGGCGGATACGGCCGCGGCGAGCTGTTTCCGCATTCCGATGTGGATGTGTTGATCCTGCTTGATTCTCCCGCGGATGCGAACCTGCAGGGGACGCTCGAAGAGCTGGTTCAGCTGTTCTGGGATATCGGTCTCGAAATGGGGCACAGCATTCGGACAGTCGATGAATGTCTCATCGAATCGGCCGCCGACATTACCGTTCAGACCAGCCTTCTTGAAGGCCGTTTCATCACCGGTAGCCGCAAGCTGTTTCAGTTTTTGCAGGATCGCCATACCGCAGCCATCAATCCGCAGGCGTTTTTTCAGGCCAAGACCCTGGAGATGCGGCAGCGGCATGCCAAGTACGAAGATACGCCGTACAGTCTCGAGCCGAATTGCAAGGAAAGCCCCGGTGGTTTACGCGATCTGCAGGTCATTATCTGGGTTGCCAAAGCCGCCGGCCTCGGCGATTCCTGGCGCAAGCTGGCAGAACGCGGTCTGATTACGCCGACCGAAGCGCGTCAGTTGACGCAGAAGGAACGCGCATTCAAGGACATCCGGATTCGCCTGCATATCCACGCGCATCGGCGTGAAGACCGATTGGTCTTCGATGTACAAACCCCCATCGCCGAGTCCTTCGGCTTCAAGACGACGGAAACGCGCCGCGCCAGCGAATACTTGATGCAGCACTACTATTGGGCGGCGAAGGCGGTTACACAGCTCAATACGATCCTACTGCAAAACATCGAAGCGCAGCTGTTCCCTCAGCCAGGCTCGCTGCAGCCGATCAACGAGCGCTTCAACGAGATCAATGGCCTGGTGGACATTGCCCAGGACAATACGTTCGAAGCGACGCCCTCGGCAATGCTTGAAGTGTTCCTGCTCATCGCCCAGCATTCCGAATTGAAAGGAATGACTGCACGCACCTTGCGCGCGCTCTGGCATACCCGCTTCAAGATTGACGGCAAGTTCCGGAGGGATCCGGTAAATCGCGCGCTGTTCCTGCAGATCCTTCAGGCACCGCAAGGAATTACCCATGCCCTGCGGGGAATGAACCAGACCAGCATCCTGGGCCGGTATCTGCCGAATTTCCGCCGCATCATCGGCCAGATGCAGCATGACCTGTTTCACGTCTATACGGTCGACCAGCACATCCTCATGGTGGTGCGCAATGTCCGTCGCTTCACGATGACGGAACATGCGCATGAATATCCGTTCTGCAGCCAGTTGATGGCCAACTTCGCGCAGCCTTGGCTGCTGTATATCGCAGCGCTCTTCCATGATATCGCCAAGGGCCGCATGGGCGATCATTCCACGCTGGGCATGGCCGACGCTCGCCAGTTTTGCAAGGACCATGGCCTCTCGAAGGAGGACACTGCACTGGTGGTGTTCCTCGTGCAGCATCATCTGTCCATGTCCCAGGTCGCTCAGAAACAGGATTTGTCGGATCCGGATGTCATTCGTCATTTTGCCAATTTGGTCAAGGATGAGCGCCATCTCACCGCGCTGTATCTGCTGACGGTTGCGGACATTCGCGGCACCAGCCCGAAAGTCTGGAACGCGTGGAAGGGCAAGCTGCTTGAGGACCTCTACAGGATGACCTTGCGCGTGCTCGGTGGTGAAGACCCTTCTACCGATCACGAGCTGAAAAACCGCCAGGATGCTGCGCTGAAGACCTTGCGCCTGTATGGATTGCCGGAGAATGCGCACGAGCGTCTCTGGCAGCAACTCGATGTGGCGTACTTCCTGCGCCACGACGCGTCCGATATCGCATGGCAAACTCGCTCGCTCTACAACAAGACCGACAGCGAGCGCGCGGTCGTCAAATCCCGGCTCGCGCCGATTGGTGAAGGCGTGCAGGTGGCGGTCTATGTCAAGGATCAGCCCGATCTGTTTGCCAGGATCTGCAGCTACTTCGACAGGAAGAATTTCAGCATTCTTGATGCCAAGATTCACACCACCAAGAACGGCTATGCGCTGGATACATTCCTGGTCACCGAGCCTGCATTTGCCAATAATTATCGCGACATCATCAATCTGATCGAGCACGAGCTGACCGAATTGCTGGAGTCTTGCGAGCCATTGCCTCCCCCGACCAGGGGCCGGCTTTCACGGCTATCGCGCACCTTTCCGATCACGCCGACAGTCGATCTGCGGCCCGACGAACGCGGCCAATACTATCTGCTGTCGGTTTCCGCAAACGACCGCAACGGTTTGTTGTATTCGATCGCGAACGTGCTCGCGAAGTACAAGATCAATCTGCATACCGCCAAGATCATGACCCTGGGGGAACGTGTCGAAGACGTTTTCCTGGTCGATGGTCCGGTGCTCAGCAATGCGCGCAGCCAGATCCAGCTCGAGACCGATCTGCTTGATGCGCTACGTGTCTAGCTTTCTTATCTCATCCCATGACTGAACTTGTCCGACTCTCCAAACGCATGTCCGAACTTGGCCTTTGCTCGCGCCGTGAAGCCGATGAATGGATCGAGCGCGGCTGGGTGCGCGTCGACGGAATCATTGTGTCGGAGCTAGGAAGCAAGGTATTGCCGGGTCAGCGCATTACGGTAGAACGCCAGGCCAGCGCCCAGCAAGCGCGCCGCGTCACGGTCCTTCTCAACAAGCCGGTCGGGTTTGTGAGCGGTCAGGCGGAAGACGGCTACAAACCCGCCGTGACG
The DNA here is from genome assembly GCF_035254865.1 of Noviherbaspirillum sp. Classification (GTDB taxonomy): domain Bacteria; phylum Pseudomonadota; class Gammaproteobacteria; order Burkholderiales; family Burkholderiaceae_D; genus Noviherbaspirillum. Next base: position 54,455 of record NZ_DATFAF010000075.1, on the reverse strand, counting down.
CTCATCAATGCCGGCACGCGCTGGAAAGAAGACAAGGCTCCCCAACAATTTCATCCCAGCCAGCTGCGCAGCCTGGTTCCGGCGGGCCGGCTCGATATCGATTCGGTGGGCTTGCTGGTCCTGACGCAAGACGGCCGCATCGCGAGGCAATTGATCGGTGAAGATACGTCGGTTGAAAAAGAGTACCTGGTGCGTGTGCAATACGGCAAGCCGGGCAAATTACCGGAAGCCGATCTCAAGCTGCTGAATCATGGTTTGTCGCTCGACGGCAAGAAACTGTTGCCTGCAAAAGTACGCTGGCAGAACGAGGATCAGCTGAGTTTCATCCTGCGGGAAGGGAAGAAACGCCAGATCAGACGCATGTGCGAAGCCGTCGGCCTCAAGGTGCTCGGGCTCAAACGAGTCCGGATCGGACGCGTTACCCTGGGCGACTTGCCGGTCGGGCAATGGCGCTACCTGCATCCCGACGAAAAGTTCTAACAGGGCGTTGAAAAGCGACTGCGCGGGCCGACTGACGAAAGCGCCAAGAGTCAGTCATCGTGACTGGCATCCAGGCCCGGGAACAAGATATCGGTAAAGCCGAAACGCGAGAAATCCTTGATCCTCATTGGATACAGGATTCCCGCCAGGTGATCGCACTCATGCTGCACGACGCGCGCATGAAATCCTTCTGCATCCCGGCTGATGACACGCCCATGCTGGTCGACGCCCTCATAGTGAAGCTTCGTCCAGCGAGGCACCACGCCGCGCAATCCGGGTACCGACAAGCATCCTTCCCAGCCCTCTTCGAACTCGTCTGAGAGCGGTTTGAGCGTCGGGTTGATCAAGACTGTCTCGGGTACAGGTGGGGCGTCCGGATAACGGGCATTGTCCTTGAAACCGAAAATGACGAGCTGCAGATTAACGCCAATCTGCGGCGCAGCAAGCCCCGCGCCATTGGCGGCACGCATGGTATCGAACATGTCGTCGATCAGCTCGCCCAGCTCGCGAGTGCCAAAACGCGTAACGGGCTCTGCCTGACGCAGCAGGCGCGGATCACCCATCCGAAGAATTTCTCTGACGCTCATTTCAGTTGTTCCAGATAGTTCGCGAATGCCTTGCCCATCTGGGGATGTTTCAATCCCATGGCGACGGTGGCCTGCAGATAACCAAGCTTGGAGCCGCAGTCAAAGCGCCGTCCGGCATAGCGATACGCCAGCACCTGCTCCGACTTCATCAAGGCGGCGATGCCATCAGTGAGTTGGATCTCTCCGCCGGCGCCTTTGCCCAAGCCTTCGAGGTAATCGAATATCCCGTTGTTCAATACATAGCGCCCGACCACCGCAAGTGTCGACGGCGCAGTTTCCGGTGAAGGCTTTTCGACAATGCTGTCGACACGTTCGATGTTTGGTTTATACGGCGTTACACGCACGATGCCGTATTGTCCGGTTTCGGCGCGCGGCACATCCTGAACGGCGAGAAGGCTCGCTCCTTCTTGCGTGTAGAGGTCCGTCATTTGGGCCAGCACGGGCTTTTGACCCGCATCGACATCCATCAGATCGTCGGCCAGCAAAACGGCGAACGGTTCATGGCCAATCACAGGGCGGGCGCACAGAACTGCGTGCCCCAGCCCGAGCGGCGCGGATTGACGGATGTAGATGCAATTGATTCCCTTTGGAATGGCGCCGCGCACCACCTCCAGCAATGCCGTCTTCCCGCTGGCTTCCAGTTCGGCTTCCAGTTCATATGCCGTATCGAAGTGATCTTCAATGGCGCGCTTGTTGCGACCGGTAATGAACACGAGATCGGTGATCCCTGCTGCAACCGCCTCCTCAACTGCATACTGGATCAAGGGTTTGTCGACGATGGGCAGCATTTCTTTCGGTTGCGCCTTGGTCGCCGGCAGGAAGCGGCTTCCCAGCCCCGCAACCGGGAATACGGCTTTTGTGATTTTTTTCATTTTTCTTCCAGCAATCGAAACAGACCATCTTCATCCAGGATGGCGATACCCAGTTCTTGCGCCTTGACCAGTTTGCTGCCGGCCTCTTCGCCAGCCACGACATAGCTCGTTTTTTTGGAAACCGATCCGGCGACCTTGCCGCCGGCGGCTTCAATCCGCGCCTGCGCTTCGTCACGTGTCATGCCAGGGAGCGTACCGGTGAGTACGAAAGTCATGCCCGCGAGACGCGCGTTCTTGGTGACGTCGGAGTTTGCCGGCAGTTCTGCAAGCAATTTGCGGCGCATGTCATCCAGCTTGCGGACCTGCTCGGCATGCTGGTCCTGCGCCAGCCAGACGGCAATCGACTCCCTAACGTTCTTCGGCAAATCGTCGCTGGACGCAGCAAGTTCGCCCAGCGCCGCGACGGTTGCGCCCTTCTCCGCGGCCTGCCGGCAGCGCGTTTCGGTGAACTTCGGAATACGCAGCGCGGCGAGCAAGCTGCCCTGTTCCAGCTTGTCGCGCAGTTTCGCGCTCGGCGGATGTTCGTCTTGCGGTTTCACATTGGCCGCCAACAACTTGTCGAGTGCCTGCTGATTCCGCTCTTCGGCAAAGAATTCCGCAATCGATTCGGCCACCGTGTCACCAATGTCAGGCAGCACGCGCAGCAATGCGGCCGGCGCATGGCGGATGGTATCGAGGCTGCCGAGCCAATCCGCGAGCGTCTTGGCGGTTGACTCGCCGACATGCCGAATACCCAGTGCGAACAGCAGGCGTTCGAGCCGCGGATGTTTGCTCTTTTCGATGGCGGCAATCAGGTTCTCCGCCCACTTGGTGGCGATCTTGCCCTTTTGTACCGTCTCAGGCGTGATGCCATCGCGCTCGTCGGCCCGGCGCTTCATTTTGAGCAGATCGTCGAGGGTCAACCGGTACAAGTCGGCAATGCTCTGGACGTAACCGAGGTCGACAAGGTTTTCGATATAGCGATCGCCGAGTCCTTCGATATCCATCATCCGGCGGCCGGCAAAATGTGCAATCGCCTGTTTGCGCTGCGCCGCGCATACCAGCCCGCCGGTACAGCGCCAATCAGCCTCACCTTCCTCCCGGTCAATATGGCTACCACACACCGGGCACTTGCCTTGCAAGCGCTGGTACATGTCGAAAATCTGACCGACGTCCGCAGGACGCCTGTCCAGCACCACGGCGACGACTTCAGGGATGACGTCGCCGGCCCGCCGCACGATCACCGTATCGCCGACCCGCACATCCTTCCTGCGCGTTTCGTCTTCGTTGTGAAGCGTCGCATTGGTGACGGTCACGCCGCCGACGAACACCGGCTCCAGCTTGGCGACCGGCGTCAGTTTGCCGGTGCGGCCCACCTGCACATCGATGCCCCGCACGACCGTCATCTGTTCCTGCGCCGGGAATTTGTGCGCCACTGCCCAGCGCGGCTCGCGGGACACGAAACCCAGGCGGCGCTGCAGCGCATAGCTGTTAACCTTGTAGACGACGCCGTCGATATCGAAGGGGAGCTCGTCGCGGATGGAGGCGACGTGCGCATAAAACTCTGCCAGGCCGGGTGCGCCGACAACGACCCTGCGTTCTTCATTGACCGGTACCCCCATCCTTGCCAACGCATCGAGCGTCGCGCTATGCGTTTCGGGAATCTCCCAGCCCTCCACGTCGCCGAGGCCATAGGCAAAGAAACTGAGCGGCCGCTGAGCCGTGATCGACGAATCCAGTTGCCGGACGGCACCCGCGGCCGCATTGCGCGGATTGACGAAGGCTTTCTCGCCCTTTTCGCGCTGGCGCTCGTTCATGCGTTCAAACGCATCGCGGCGCATATAGACTTCGCCGCGCACTTCTAGCACTGGCGCATGACAGCCTTCCAGCCGCAGGGGGATCTGGCGAATGGTGCGAATGTTCTGCGTAACATCTTCCCCAGTCGCGCCGTCGCCGCGCGTGGCAGCCTGGACCAAGATGCCGTACTCATAGCGCAAATTGATCGCCAGTCCGTCGAACTTGAGTTCCACCGCATACTCGATCGGCGGCGCAGCGGGAGACAGTTCGAGTTCGCGCCGCAATCTGGCGTCGAATGCCAGCGCGCCGCCTTCCGTCGTGTCCGTTTCGGTACGAACCGACAGCATCGACACCGCATGCCTGACCGCCACGAATTGCGGTAATGGCTTGCCGCCTACCCGTTGCGTCGGGGAGTCCGCGGTGATCAGGTCGGGATGCTCCTGCTCCAGCGCCGCCAATTCTTGGAACATCTTGTCGTATTCCGCGTCAGGAATGGTCGGGGTGTCGAGGACATAGTACGCATGGCTATGCCGGTTCAGCTCGGCCTTGAGCCAGGCAGCGCGTTCCTGCCAGTGGTTCGCATCCGGATTCGTGGAGGATGCGCCCGGGTTCGAAAAGAGATCCGGCTGCATGGCTAGCTGAACAAACGCAAGGCCCGTGTCGACCCCGCCGGGATGCCGGCCGCTTCCATCTGCTGGTAGAACGCCTGAACCTGTTCCGCAATTTCTGTCAGCGCCGCATCCGACAGCGGCTGGTTGCCGTCATCGACCACAACGCCATCCAGGCGCGCCGCAAGCATCCTGGCGCAGGCGATCATGGCTCCGAAGCCGTCGCGCGCAGGCGTAACGCGAGGCACGTCGAGCAACAAGGTCAGACGCGCTGTCGTTTCGGCGGCAAGCGTCACATTGGTGGACAGGGAAAACAGGATGTCGCCTTCTCCGTCGGGCATCACCAACCGCCCATCCGGGCGCAGATCGAAACCTTGGCGCTCAAGTGCGGTGAGCAATGTATTGATCGCCCATGGGGCGCCTTTTGCTTGCACATTGACACTCAGCTGCGCGTCATATTCAGCGACAAACTGATGCAGGCTTCGTGCGCGCGTCATGACGTCCGTCATATCGGGCACATCGGGTTCCGCATCGATTTCGTCACACACCTGGCGCAATCGCATGATCAGCTCGGAATACTCCAGTTCATTCAGCGCACCGCTGCGATTGGCGAGCTGTACTCCCGCAAACAGGCCGTAGTACATGCCACCATGGGTGACCGGCTCCCATATGCCATCATCGCGCTGCGCGATGAAATGGACCGGCTTGTTGCCGACATGACGCAAGGCCTGTAGCTTGGGAAGGATTTTTTCGCCTCGTGCCGGCGCTTCCAATGCGAGAGAAATGGCGCAATCGATCAACTCGTCGACGGGCAACTCCTTCTGGTGCTCCTCGACCGGTTGCGCTCCCGCTTCGCCGCCAGCATCAATTTCAGGTTCAGCTCCTGGATGCTCAGGCGTCGGCGCAAACATGGGTTCATGACGCTCGCTGACCACCTCGCCGGCAGTAGCCTCGGAATGCATCAAGACGTCGTCGTGTTCGGAGGAAAAGGCTCGTTGTACGCTCTTCTTCGCCTTGTATTCCTGCCACTTGTTGTAGGTGATGACGCCGACGACGATCGCGCCACCGATCGCCATCAGGCTTGCCTGAAGGTCTGTCATGCCGGCTGCACCCCTGTGTCGGAAATCGCAGCGCGAATGATGCCACGGTCAAAGGAACGGGCAAATGCCCATTCGGCGGATAGAAATCGGGTCATTTGGAAAATCCAGTTAGGTGACGACGGCTCCGATATGTCGTCGTCAAAACATTATGGCTGAAGGCGCGAAATCGCGCGTGCACGAAGGCTGTCGCAACTTGGGACTCAGGGTAGTGTTCACGGGAAAAGTTGTCAAGCTGGACAGCCCTGCACACTGCTCGGAAACGCCAAATATCGTGCTCCGAAGAAAAATGTAGGCCCGGCATTGATCGTTGCCCAATCAACGCGTTCATGCCGTTGACGATCATCAATGCACAGGACATTCAGTAACTAAAGAATAACAACAACCCCGGAGCGGCATCTGAATGTTTCTCGTAACAAAGTGTTGCGCGCCGTCCGAAACGTATCAAACATCCTTTCTATATGGAGACACGCATGGAACTCGATCATGGAACAGCTACCATGTCCCGCGCCTTTGCAAGCTCTGGCGAGCACGCCGAAGCGAACGTGCACGCAAAAGCAAACAACAGTTCCTCCAGCAATTCGACAAGGCCGGCCGGGATGAACATGCGCTTGAAAAAAAATCGTCTCGACAATTCCGGGACGAAAGACTTCAGGCTGCAGGAGCTTGCCATGCTTTCCATCGCTCCCATTGTTCGCTCGATCCATCATTGGTGGCTGCAACGCGCCGAGGAGCATTATCTGATCTGCGCTGATGTTGAACAGCAACGCGCGCGCGAGGCGCAGATGAATGTCGCCTATTACCAAAAACGTGCAGCCCTCGCCCGCTCCGCCCGAAATTAAACCCAGCCTCGCTCAAACAGCGAACGGCCTTGCAAGCCGTCCACTGTCCTTGAACACCGGAAATCACGCCGCCTGAGCTTCACTCGCGAAATTTGCCGCGGACTCCATGTCAACGGCCACAATGCGCGACACGCCTTGTTCCTGCATCGTCACGCCAATCAGTTGCTGTGCCATTTCCATTGCGATCTTGTTGTGCGAGATGAACAGGAATTGCGTGTGCGACGACATGCGCTTGACCATGTTGCAAAAACGTTCCGTATTCGCGTCATCGAGCGGCGCGTCGACCTCGTCCAGCAGACAGAACGGAGCAGGATTCAACTGGAACATTGAGAATACCAGCGCGGTGGCTGTCAGCGCTTTCTCTCCGCCGGAGAGCAGGTGAATCGTGGCGTTCTTCTTGCCCGGCGGCTGAGCCATGACTTGCACGCCGGAATCGAGAATTTCCTCGCCGGTCATGATCAGTTTTGCATTGCCACCGCCGAACAGCACCGGGAACAACTCGCCGAAATGCTTGTTCACCTTGTCGAAGGTATCCTGCAGCAGATCGCGCGTCTCCTTGTCGATCTTGTTGATCGCATCTTCCAGCGTCGTGATGGCTTCGGTCAAGTCGGCGTGTTGCGCGTCGAGGAAATTCTTGCGCTCCGATGCCTGTGCAAGCTCGTCCAGTGCGGCCAGGTTGACAGGACCCAATGCAGCAATGGCATTGGTCAGACGCGTCACCTCGCCTTGCAGGTAGGACGGCCGCATTTCGCCGGTAAGCTTTTCCGACAACACCGCTTCGTCCGCCTGTGCCTCGGCCAGCTGCTGCGCGTATTGTTCGAAATTCAGGCGGGCCGCCTGCTCCTTCAGCTGCAGTTCCGTGATGCGGTCGCGCTGCGGCTGAAGGTTGCGCTCTGACTGCAAGCGGGCTTCTTCCGTATGACGCAGCTTTTGGGTCAATTGATCCAGTTCATGACGCGCATCCGCCAGCGCACGCTCCTGGTCGGTACGTTTTTCCAGCAGCGATTGCAGGCCGGCTTGCGCGGCCTGGTCGTCGAGGCTTTCGAGTTCCAGATGGCCTTGTTCCATGCTGGCGAACAATTGAGCCGATTGCTCCAGCGCGGTGGCGATGCTGCGCTTGAGTTCTTCGATCTTGTTGCGGTGCGCCTTCTCGGAAAACTCGGCTTCCTGTGCGGCGCGCTCCAGTTCGCGCAGGCGTTGACGCGCGTCGTTGAGCTGTTGCTCCTTGGCGAGGTAGTCGGTCTGACCGTTCTCGTGCTTTTCCTGGAGTTCCGCGAGTTCCATGTCCAGCTGTTCGAATTTTGCTTCCGACTCGGCCTTGATCTGCTGCTGCTCGGTTTCCTGGGCGGCGATTTCGGCGAGGTCGGATTCGATTTGCGTGCTGCGCTGATTGAAACGTTCCTGCACTTCGGAAAGTTTCATCACGTCGATCTGCAGGCTGTGCACGGTTTGCGTCAAGAGCGAGACGCGCTGGCGCAACTCCTGCAGGCGCTGCATGGCTTGCGACAAGGCGGCTTCGGCGCGCACCGCACGCGACTTTGCCTCTTCCGCGAGCATGTGTTGCGCGCGAAGCTGCTTGCCAATGTTTTCGATTTCCTGCTGGCGCGCGAGCATGCCATCCTGCTCGGAATCGGAGGCGTAAAAACGGACACTCGACTGGCTGATGACATGGCCTTGCTTGGTCACGAAATAACCGCCTACCGGCAGCTTTGTACGGTCGACGAAAGCGACTGCAACGTCCTCTGCCACGAAGACATTGAACAGCCAGTCCTGCATCAGGGTCCGCAGGCCGGGGTCGTTCAGTTGCAAGAGATTGATGAACGGTTTCAGGCCGGCCGGCGCTTCGACGTTTGCCGGAGCACCGACGTTCGGGGTGAAGAGTGCCAGCTTGGCGGGCGGGGCATCGTTGAAAAATGACTTTGCCCAGTCCAGATTCGACATCTCGAGTGCGGAAGTGCGTTCGCGCAGCACGGATTCAAGCGCCGTTTCCCAGCCTTGATCGATATGCAATTTTTGCCAAAGACGCGGCAATTCGCCGAGCTCGTGCTTCTTGAGCCATGGCTGGACCTTGCCCTGTGTCTGCACGTTTTCCTGCAGTTGCTTCAATGCCGCCAGACGCGCTTCCAGCTGGGCGTTATTGGCGGTTTCCCGATTCAATTGCTCTTGGGCCGTACGGCGTTCTTCTTCCAGCCGCGGCTGCTGCTCCTGCGCCCCTTCCAACTGATCGCGCACTTCTTCCAATGCCGCCTGCTTTTCTTCCAGCTGCATCTTCAGATTGTTCAGGTGCGCGGTATCCGGCATGGTCATGCCGTTCTTTTCCTGCGCCAGGCGTTCGCGGCGCGCAGCCAGGTTGGCGAGGATATTCGACGCGTTGCGCTGATGCGCGGACTCGAGTTCAATCTGCTGCTGGATCTGCATGATGGTGCCGCGCGACTCGGTTGTCTTGAGCTGCGCTTCACGCCATGCCTGCTCGAGTGCCGGCAGGTTGTCGTGCTGGGTCTGTGCGGCGTGCTGGGCCTGTTCGACACGCATGCCCTGCTCTTCCAGATGCATCTCGGCTTCCGCCAGCTCATCCTGATATTGCTGCCCTTGGCGCTGCCATTGGTCGCGCTGCGCCGTCAGCGAATTCAGCTGGGATTGCAGGCGGTTGCGTGATTCGATCACGAACTTGATTTGCGCCTCCAGGCTGCCGATTTCGGAGTTCGTTTGATACAAGTGACCTTGCGCGGTATGCATCCGATCGCCGGCCGCATAGTGCGCCTGGCGCATGTGCTCCAGTTCGGTTTCGACGTGACGCAGCTTGGCATTCTGCTCTTCCAGGTCGGTTTGCGCCTTTTCGATGTCACGGAAAAACTTTTCCTGCTCAGCCTTGGCTTCGTTCTTGCGCAGCAGCCAGAGCAGTTTCTGCTTTTCATCCTGATCGGCCTGCAATTCGCGGAAGCGCTGCGCGACGGCTGCCTGGGCTTCGAGCTTTTCGAGATTTGCGCCCAGTTCGCGCAGGATATCCTCGACCCGGGTCAGGTTCTCGCGCGTATCCTGCAGGCGGTTCTCGGTTTCGCGGCGACGCTCCTTGTACTTGGACACGCCTGCGGCTTCCTCCAGGAAGATGCGCAGGTCTTCCGGGCGCGCTTCGATGATGCGCGAGATCATGCCCTGCCCGATGATGGCGTAGGCGCGCGGTCCGAGGCCGGTTCCAAGGAAAATATCCTGGATGTCGCGACGGCGTACCGCCTGGTTGTTAATGTAATAAGTCGATGTGCCGTCACGCGTGAGAGTGCGCTTGACTGCGATTTCCGCGTATTGGCTCCACTGCCCGGCGGCACGACCGTCGGCATTGTCGAACACCAGTTCGACCGATGCCCTGCCCGCCGGCTTGCGGGAAGTCGAACCGTTGAAAATCACGTCCTGCATCGATTCGCCGCGCAATTCCGATGCCTTGGATTCGCCCAATACCCAGCGCACCGCATCCATGATGTTGGATTTGCCGCAGCCATTCGGCCCTACCACACCGACAAGCTGGCCCGGAACCTGGAAATTGGTGGGATCGACGAAAGACTTGAATCCCGATAATTTAATAGAAGTTAGACGCACTTTATAGACTGTTCTTGGCTAGGGTTGGCAGACGGAGAATTTGCCTACGCGAAAGGGTCTTATCATATCATTTCAAGTTCGACCATCAGTACTTTCAAATCAGCAACTTAGAGGCAGAGAAGATGCGCGAACGGTATAATTCGCCGTTTGCATTTCCGACCACTTCTCCCCGTTCCCATCAACGTGAACCCGCTCTTAGACAAGCTGCAACCGTATCCATTCGAGAAGCTTCGGCTTCTCTTCGCGCAGATTACGCCCAATCCCGCCTACTCGGCCATCGGCCTGGGCATCGGCGAGCCGAAGCATCCGACGCCGGCTTTTATCCAGAAAGCGCTGACCGACAATCTTGCCGGCTTGGCCAACTATCCGAGCACAGTCGGTTCGGAAGCACTGCGAGGCGCGATCGCCGGATGGCTGGAGCGCCGCTACAACTTGCCAAAATTGAATCCGGCAACCCAGATCCTTCCGGTGAACGGGTCGCGCGAAGCCTTGTTTGCGCTCGCACAGACCGTCATCGATCCTACGCGCCAGACGCCGGGTGGCGGCCCGCTCGTCATGTGTCCGAATCCCTTCTACCAGATTTACGAGGGTGCGGCCTATCTGGCCGGCGCCGAGCCGTATTTCGTCAACTCCGATCCGGCACGCAATTTCGCGCCCGACTACAAGAGTGTTCCGGCAGAAGTGTGGCCACGTGTGCAATTGCTTTACATCTGCTCTCCCGGCAATCCCACCGGCGCGGTACTGACCTTGGCCGACTGGAAGGAATTGTTCGATCTGTCGGACCGCTACGGCTTCGTGATTGCCGCAGACGAATGCTATTCGGAAATTTACTTCAAGTCGGAAGCACCGCTGGGCGGTCTGGAAGCTGCACACAAACTGGGCCGCAGCGACTATCCGCGCCTGATCGCATTCTCCAGCCTGTCCAAGCGATCCAACGTTCCCGGGATGCGCTCCGGTTTTGTCGCCGGCGATGCAGAGGTGATGAAGAAATTCCTGCTCTACCGCACCTACCACGGCAGCGCGATGAGCCCATCCATTCAAGCCGCTTCCGTCGCCGCATGGAACGATGAACAACATGTGATCGAAAACCGAGCGAAGTACATCGCGAAGTTCAATGAAATCACGCCCATGCTGGCTGAAGTACTGGATGTTTCCCTGCCCGATGCCGGGTTCTACCTGTGGGCCAAGGTTGACAGATACGGCGGCATCTCGGATACCGAGTTCGCCCGACGCCTGTATGCCGAATATAATGTGACGGTATTGCCGGGAAGCTATCTGGCGCGCGAAGCGCATGGCATCAATCCGGGACAAGGCCGCATCCGCATGGCGCTGGTCGCCGAAGTCGACGAATGCCTGGAGGCCGCACGCCGCATCGTTGCATTCACCAAAACATTATCGTAATCCCTCAACTTTAGAAGCACTCGACATGACTCAACAACTCCAGCAAATCATCGACCAGGCATGGGAAGACCGTGCCAATTTCTCACCCAAGTCGGCGCCCGCCGAAATCCGCGACGCCGTTGCGCAGGTGCTGGCGCAACTGGATCAAGGAACGCTGCGCGTTGCGCAGAAAGACAGCGGCACCTGGCACGTCAATCAGTGGGTGAAAAAGGCCGTTTTGCTGTCGTTCCGTCTCGAGGACAACGTTCCGATGCCGGCCGGCGGCGCCATGCAGTTTTATGACAAGGTGCCGACCAAGTTCGCCAATTACACGGCAGAGGATTTCGCCAAGGGCGGATTCCGCGTTGTCCCGCCGGCAGTCGCGCGCCGCGGCAGCTTCATCGCCAAAAACGTGGTGCTGATGCCCTCCTATGTCAACATCGGCGCCTATGTCGATGAAGGCGCAATGGTCGATACCTGGGCAACCGTCGGCTCCTGCGCGCAGATCGGCAAGAACGTGCACCTTTCCGGCGGCGTCGGCATCGGCGGCGTGCTGGAACCGATGCAAGCCAATCCCACCATCATCGAAGACAACTGCTTCATCGGCGCACGCTCGGAAATCGTGGAAGGCGTCATCATCGAGGAAAACTCCGTGATCTCGATGGGCGTGTACATCGGACAAAGCACGCCGATCTACGACCGCGCCACGGGCGAAACCACCTATGGCCGCGTTCCTGCGGGCTCGGTAGTCATCAGCGGCTCCCTGCCACGCGACGGCGGCAAGTACAACCTGTACGCCGCGGTCATCGTGAAGCGTGTCGATGCGCAGACCCGTGCAAAAACCGGCATCAACGAACTGCTTCGCGAAGCGTAATTCGCCCTAGAGGGATTGACGACCTGCCTTCGGTCCCTCAAACCCTCTTCTGTCCTCTGAAGAGGCCAGCATCACGGCGGAAGGCATCGTGCGCTTCCGCAAAATTTTTAGACGGAGCGCATCATGGCAATGGACCGCTTGTTCCAGTTGATGAAAGATAAAAAGGCATCGGACCTGTTCATGACCGTGAACTCGCCGATCCATATCAAGATCAATGGCCATCTGCTTCCGATCAATCAGCAGACGATGGACACCGCGACCATCAAGGCGCTGCTGGGCGAGGTGGTCTCGACCGCACAGATGCAGGAACTGGAAACCCATAACGAACTGAACATGGGTATTCCGGTCAAGGGGCTGGGCAGTTTTCGTCTTTCGGCGTTCCGTCAGCGCGGCAGCATCTCCGCCGTGTTCCGCTACATCCCCGGCGAAATCCCCAAGCTCTCGGATTTGCATGTCCCGCCAGTGCTGGCCGACATCATCATGGAGAAGCGCGGACTGGTCCTCGTGGTCGGTGCGACCGGTTCGGGAAAATCGACCACGATTGCCGCGATGCTCGACCATCGCAATATCATGAAGACAGGCCACATCCTCACGCTCGAGGATCCGATTGAATTCCTGTTCACCAACAAGAAATCGATTGTGAATCAGCGCGAGATCGGCATTGATGCCGAAAGCCTCAAAGTCGCGCTCAAGAACGCGCTGCGCCAGGCACCGGACTGCATCCTGATCGGTGAAATTCGCGACAAGGATACGATGGCGGCCGCGCTCGCCTACGCCCAGTCGGGTCACCTCGTCGTCGCAACACTGCATGCCAACAACAGCTATCACGCACTCAATCGCATCATCAACTTTTACCCGCTCGAGAATCGGCCGTCGCTGTTGCCTGACCTGGCTGCCACCATCCGGGCCATCATTTCCCAGCGCTTGGTGATGACGGTCAATCAAAGCCGCCGCGCCGCAGTGGAAGTCCTCGTGAACACGCGGCACGTGGCAGAACTGATCGAGCAAGGCGAAATCGGCCAGATCAAGGAAGCACTTGAAAAGAGCATGTCGCCGGGCTCGCAGACCTTTGAACAGGCGCTCATGCAGCTCATCAAGGACGGCGTGATTACCCAGGAAGAGGGTTTGGCGAACGCGGATTCAGCGACCAACCTGTACTGGTTGCTGAACAATGAAGAGTCCACCAAGCAGGCGCCGCCCGAACCGGAGCCCAAGAAAGACGACGGCCCGACCTTCACCGAATTTACGCTGAATGTCTGAAACGATGACCGTCACCCTTTACGGCATTCCCAATTGCGATACGGTCAAGAAAGCGCGCACCTGGCTTGACCAGCAGGGTATCTCATACACCTTTCACGACTTCAAGAAGGCCGGCATCGAACGCGATGTCATCAAGGGCTGGCTTGCCGACGTGGCGTGGGAGATTCTGGTGAATCGCAAGGGAACTACCTGGCGCGGCTTGAGTGACGAGCGCAAGGCAACCGTCACAAATGCGGACAGCGCAGCCGATCTGATGCTTGAACTGCCCTCGGTCATCAAGCGCCCTGTGCTGAGGATCGGAACAGGCACGCATGTCGGTTTTTCCGCCGAACTCTATCAACACATTTTCAAGAAGTAAGTTATGAGCAAAACCCTCGCGCTGACCGAAGAACTGATTGCACTCTCGTCCGTCACGCCTGACGACAAGGGATGTCAGCAGCGACTGGCCGAGTTGCTGTCAGGGCTCGGTTTTCATTGCGAGCCTATCCTTTCCGGCAATGTCACGAACCTCTGGGCGCGGAAGGGAAATACGCAACCGTTGCTGGTTTTTGCCGGCCATACCGATGTGGTGCCCACCGGACCAGTCGACCAATGGCATTCCGATCCCTTTGTTCCGACTCAGCGCGATGGCAAGCTGTACGGCCGTGGCGCGGCAGACATGAAGACTTCGCTCGCCGCCATGGTCATGGCTGTCGAAGAGTTCATCGCCGCGCATCCGAGGCACAACGGTTCCATCGGCTTTCTGCTGACCAGCGACGAAGAAGGTCCGGCAGTCGATGGTACGGTGGTGGTGTGCGAAAAGTTGAAAGAGCGCGGCGAACAGCTTGACTACTGTATCGTTGGCGAGCCGACATCCACCGATCAACTGGGTGACGTGATCAAGAACGGACGTCGCGGCTCGATGTCGGGAAAATTGATCATCAAGGGCGTGCAGGGTCACATCGCTTATCCGCAAATGGCCAAGAATCCGATTCACCTCGCAGCCCCGGCACTGGCGGAACTCGCAGCCGAAAAATGGGATGACGGCAACGAGTACTATCTGCCGACCTCGTGGCAGATGTCGAATATTCATGCGGGAACGGGCGCGACGAATGTGATTCCGGGCGAAGTCGTGGTCGATTTCAATTTCCGTTTCTCGACCGCGAGCACCGTCGAAGGTCTGCAACAGCGCGTGCATGAAATTCTGAACAAATACGACTTCGAATACGATCTGAAATGGACCATCAGCGGCCATCCTTTCCTCACGCCGCGCGGGAAGTTGAGCGACGCAGTCACCGCCGCGATCAAGGCGGAAACGGGTGTCGATGCGGATCTTTCAACGACCGGCGGAACATCGGACGGACGTTTCATCGCACGCATCTGCCCCCAGGTAATCGAATTCGGACCTCCCAACGGCAGCATTCACAAGATCGACGAACATATCGAACTCCGTTTCATTGATCCCTTGAAGAACATCTACCGCCGCACGCTGGAAAACCTGCTGCTCTGATTGCTCCGCAATGCCGCCGCGTCTCTCTCCTTGCGGGAGAGGATAATGGCGTGGAAACGCCAGCACCAACAATCAACTCTCTTGTCATGACTCCAAACAACTTCACTACCATTCGCGATCTGTTGCGTTACGCAGTCACCCGCTTCAATACTGCCAACCTGTTTTTCGGTCATGGCAGCAGCAACGCATTCGATGAAGCCGCCTATCTGATCCTGCACACACTCAAGCTGCCGCTGGACAAGCTGGATCCCTTCCTTGACGCGCATCTGTTGCCGGACGAGACCGCATCCGTGCTGCAAATGATCGAACGCCGCACGACTGAGCGCGTTCCGGCGGCTTATCTGACGCACGAAGCATGGCTCGGCAACTACCGCTTCTACGTCGATGAGCGGGTAATCGTCCCTCGCTCGTTCATCGCGGAACTGATCCCCGACCAATTCGCACCGTGGGTGGACGACCCGGAGTCGGTGGCGAATGTACTGGACTTGTGTACCGGTTCAGGATGTCTGCCCATCATGCTGGCCGACGCCTTCCCGAATGCACAGGTCGACGCCGTCGACATCTCGTCGGATGCCCTGGCCGTTGCCCGCCGCAACGTGGATGACTATCAATTGCAGGATCGCATTGCCCTGATCGAGTCTGACCTGTACACGAACGTGTCGAAGAAGAAGTACAACCTGATCGTCAGCAACCCGCCTTATGTCAACGCCGATTCGATGAACAAACTGCCGCAGGAATACCGGCATGAACCGCAGCTCGCCCTGGCCGGGGGAACGGATGGCATGGACCTGGTACGCAAGATCGTCGCAGGAGCCGCAGAACGATTGACGAAGAATGGCATCCTGGTAGTCGAAATCGGCAACGAGCGCGCATTTGCAGAAGCGGCCTTCCCCGACCTGGAACTTACCTGGCTATCGACCAGTGCCGGCGATGATACGGTATTCCTGCTGACCGCCGACCAACTCAAAGCATGATTCGTTTTCAGCAAGTCAGCCTGACCCGCGGCATCAAACCGCTGTTGGAAAATGTCGACCTGACGCTCAATCCGGGCGACAAGATCGGCTTGATCGGTGCCAACGGTGCAGGCAAGTCAAGCCTGTTCGCATTGCTGCGCGGCGAATTGCATGCCGACCTTGGCGAAGTCGATTTCCCGGCCAAATGGCGCATGGCTTACGTTGCGCAGGAAACACCCGCGCTCGATCGGCCTGCGCTCGAGTATGCGATCGACGGCGACGCCAATCTGCGCAAACTGGAAGCCGAACTGGCAGAACTCGAAAAAGGGCCGCACAGCGCGGCCGATGGCACGCGCATCGGTGAACTGCATGCGGCAATGGCCGATGCCGATGCCTACACCGTGAAGTCGCGCGCGGAACAATTGCTGACCGGCCTCGGCTTCTCGCAGGAACAGATGCAACAACCGGTTGCGAGCTTTTCCGGCGGATGGCGCATGCGCCTGAATCTCGCGCAAGCTTTGATGTGTCCCTCCGATCTGCTGCTGCTCGACGAACCGACCAACCACCTCGACCTGGATGCCATCATCTGGCTGGAAGACTGGCTCAAGCGTTACCCGGGCACATTGATCATCATTTCGCATGATCGCGATTTCCTTGACGGCGTGGTCAATGTGATCGTGCATATCGATGATCTCAAGCTCAAGCGCTATTCCGGCAATTACTCGTCCTTCGAGCGCCAGCGCGCCGCGCACATGGCACTGACGCAGGCGGCGTTCGAAAAGCAGGCCCGGCAACGCGCCCACCTGCAGTCCTTCATCGACCGCTTCAAGGCAAAGGCCACCAAGGCGCGTCAGGCGCAAAGCCGCATGAAAATGCTGGCCAAGATGGAAGAGCTGGCGCCTTTGCGCGCAGCTGCCGAGTTTTCGTTCGAATTCCGCGAACCGCTGAGTGCACCCAATCCGCTGCTCGTCATGGAAGATGTCGTTGCCGGTTACCGTATCGAGAGTGCGACGGACCATCAAAGCATCGACAAGCCGATTGTGTCGGGCGTCAATTTTTCGTTGCAGACAGGACAGCGCATCGGCCTGCTGGGCGTGAATGGTGCCGGCAAATCGACCCTGGTGAAAACCATCGCCGGCGAATTGAAGCCGCTTGCCGGGGATATGCGATTGGGGAAAGGCCTGGCGATCGGTTATTTCGCGCAGCATCAGGTCGAAATGCTGCGTCATGACGAGTCGCCCTTGTGGCATCTCGCCCGCCTCGCGCCGACCACGCGCGAACAAGAGCTGCGCAACTTCCTCGGCGGATTCAATTTCGGCGGCGAGATGGTAACCAGCAAGATTGCCCCGTTCTCCGGTGGAGAAAAGGCGCGGCTGGCGCTGGCGCTGATCGTATGGCAGCGCCCCAACCTGCTGTTGCTGGACGAGCCAACCAACCACCTTGATCTCGAAACCCGTGAAGCGCTCACGATGGCGCTGGCCCAGTTCGAGGGCACGCTGGTGCTCGTCTCGCACGACAGGCATCTGCTGCGCGCGACGACAGATCAGTTCATGATCGTCGCCGAGGGCCGGCTGCAGCCGTTTGACGGCGATCTGGACGATTATCGCGACTGGCTGTTCAAGACCAAGCTCGGCAAGGCAGAAGCGGCGCCTTCTCCGCTGCCGCAGAATTCTGCAGCGCCAAGCGTTCCTGCATCGGAATCACGCGAAGACCGCCAGGAGCGCCGCCGGATCGAGGCCGAGGAGCGTCAGCGCCTCTCAGCGGTGAAGAAACCCATCGAGTCGCGTATCAAGCGGCTGGATGAACAAATGGCGAAACTCAATGCCCGCAAGGCGGAAGTCGACGGCAAGCTGGCCGATCCGGCCATCTATGATGATGCCAACAAGGAGCAATTGAAGGCTTTGATTCTGGATCAAGCCTATCTCGCCAAAGAACTGGAACAATTGGAAACCGAGTGGCTGGAGCAGCACGAGGCACTGGAGCAACTGAATTCATGACACCGGGTTGCCGTTTGCCGGCATCCCTCATTGACATAGGCGGCCCGCATGACATCATCGATCGATAAACCACTGCATGGCGTTCGCATTCTCGACCTCACCCGCTTGCTGCCGGGTCCAATGGCGACCATGCATCTGGCCGACATGGGCGCCGAGGTCATCAAGATCGAAGATCCCGGGCTGGGCGACTACGCGCGAACCATGGGTCCGGTGCGCAAGGAAGTCTCGCAGTTCTTCATTGCCGTCAACCGCGGCAAGCAAGGCATGCGGCTTGATTTCAAGAATACCGGGCAACGCGAGGAATTCCTCGCGATGGTGGAGAACGCCGATGTGGTGGTTGAAAGCTTCCGGCCTGGCGTGATGGACAAGCTCGGCGTGGGTTGGGATACGTTGAGACAGCGCAATCCGAAACTGGTCATGTGCGCGATCTCCGGCTATGGACAGGACGGGCCTTTCTCGCAAATGGCCGGGCATGACATCAACTACGTCGGCCTTGCGGGAATGCTGGAGCAGAATGTCGGTCCCGATGGCATACCGGCCTTGCCCAACCTGCAGATCGGCGATCTGCTTGGCGGCGCACAGGCCGCGGTCCAAGGGATCCTGGCCGCGCTGATCGGCGCGAAAACGACCGGACAGGGGCGTTTCGTCGATGTGTCGATGACCGATGCGGTCTTTGCGCACAACATCATGCCCCTGGTGGCCGTCAACAATTTTGGCCGGACAGCCCCGCCGGGCCGCGATTTGCTGACCGGCGGCGTACCCTGCTACAACGTGTACCGGACCAGGGATGGGCGCTTCATGGCCGTCGGTGCGCTCGAATTGAAGTTTTGGGAGGCTTGTTGTGATGTGCTCGGCCGCCCCGATCTGAAGACGCGGCATTGGAGCCTGGGACAGAAGGTCGGCGACAGCGATGCGATGGCCGTCAAGGCGGAGCTCGATGCCATCTTTGCCCAGGAGTCGCTGGCGACCTGGAGCGAGCGATTCGCCACGAGCGACTGCTGCGTGACACCGATATTGTGCGCCGACGAGGCGGTTGATCATCCGCTGTTCAGGGCGCGCGGCATGATCGAGCGCAAGACCCACCCGACCGAAGGCGAATATTGGGCGACGGGCCCGGCCGTAAAGTTCCGGTATTGATCACGTCCGGCCAGATCACTCCATGACCATGATCCACCGCTTTCCTCACTTGCGAACTCCTCGTCTGCACCTGCGGGAAATCGACCCTTCGGACGCGCCGGCCTTGTTCGCCATTCACTCGGATATCGAATGGATGCGCTGGTATGGCGTGGACGCGATCACCGACCAATCGCAGGCCGATCAACTGGCGGAACTGTTTGCCGGCTGGTTCCCTGCCGGGACCGGCTTTCGCTGGGGGCTGGAACGCATACAGGATCGCCGCCTGATTGGCACCTGCGGACTGTTTCGATGGAACAAAAGCTGGCGCAATTGCGTCATCGGCTATGAAATCGAACGCGACGCCCATGGACAAGGCTACATGCGCGAAGCATTGACCGCGGTCCTCGATTACGGATTCAACATCATGCACTTGCACCGGGTACAGGCGGAAACGCATCCCGACAACCTGGCTTCCATCGGCCTTGCGACGCGCCTCGGCTTCCGATTTGAAGGACTGCATCGGGAACAGGCATTCTGGGGCGGCAAGTTCCATGACTTGAACTGCTATTCCTTGCTTGAAAAGGATTGGCGCGCCGTTTCACGCACCACCTGACGGTCGAAAGGAACGCGATCTTGGCCAGGACGCTCAATATCATCGGATGCGGCAACGTCGGGAAAGTCCTCGGACGGCTATGGGCCGCCAATGGAACCTTCTCGATACAGCACGTTCTGAACCGATCGCTGGAAAGCGGTAGGCAAGCCGTCTCCTTCATGCAGGCCGGTGAAGCGGTTGGCGACTACGGCAGTCTGCGCACGGCCGACATCACCCTGATCGCAACGCCGGATGACTCCATTGGGGATACCTGTGCAAGACTGGCGCAGACCGGTTTGCTGGCTGCGGGCAGCATCGTTTTTCATTGTAGCGGCGCACTGCGCGCGACGGAACTCGCGGCCGCATCCGCATGCGGCGCGGCCGTGGCGAGCGTTCACCCGATCCGCAGCTTTGCCGCACCGGAGCAGTTGATAGGCGCCTTTGCCGGCACGTTTTGCGGGATGGAAGGCGATTCCGAAGCGCTCGCAGTTCTTGATAAGGGATTTTCTTCGATTGGTGCGCAAACGGTGGAGATCGCCCCTGAGTTCAAAAGCGTCTATCACGCTGCCGCGGTGTTTGCCTCAAACTATGTGATCACCGTGCTGGATGTCGCGTTGCAGGCCTATGTCAAGGCGGGCATTCCCGAGGATATTGCATTGCGCTTGATGGAACCGCTGACGCGAGGGACCGTCGATAACGTGTTCCGTCTCGGTCCGACCGATGCCCTCACCGGGCCTATCGCCCGCGGCGACATCGGCACGGCGGTGAAGCAATATCGCGCGGTCAACGCCTGGGACGGCCGCTATGGTGCGCTGTACAAGCAATTGGGAAAACTGACGGCCGATATCGCGGCGCGCCGAAATGCATCGAAAAAGGCAAAGATTTGAGTCGACGGCGAATAGCCTTAGCGTTTTGGCGAGTAGATGTCGTGATTGGCTTCGTCGATCTGGCGACGCAATGCGCGCCGTTCTTCAGGGGTGAGTCGGCCTGGCTGCCGCCGGCCATTGTCCGACGCGGAGTTGGATGCGGAGTTGACCTCTCCCGATGTGCTGTAGCCGCTGCTGTCCGTCAGCCCCGCCTCGCGGGCCTGGCGACGTTCCGGCTGCACGCGCATCTGCGCTTCGGCGCGTGATTCCCCTCGGTCGACCGTCACATTCTGCGTAAAGAAGGCACGCACGGTTTCCCGCCCATCATGGAGATAGCCGCCCGGTTGGGCCGATACTTGCGCCGCGCCGAGAATCAACAGGAGAGAAACGCCGATGTGTGTGGATCTCATGGTTATTGAAGTTTATCCGTCATGCCCGTAATTCCCGTTTCTTGGGATAGACTTCGCATACGGGTTAATCTGAACGATGATTAAGTGTATGCGTCCCTGTACGACGCGGTAACATGATTAAGGTAAAGTTTGTAACACTTTGTAATGCTTTGCGCTACAAATAATTTCCCCTGATTTTCTGACGTTACCATAGCGCCATGAATACTACGAATCTGACCACAAATATGCCCTCTCAGTCCACACCCGGACATCAGGCGAGGATCCTTGTCGTTGACGACGATCTGCGTTTGCGCGACCTGTTGCGCCGCTATCTCGCCGAGCAGGGATTCAACGTCGTGACAGCGGAGAATGCGCAGGCCATGAACAAGCTGTGGATTCGCGAGCGCTATGATCTGCTGGTGCTCGACCTGATGCTGCCCGGCGAAGACGGCCTTTCGATCTGCCGCCGGTTGCGCGGCGCCGGCGACCAGACTCCGATCATCATGCTGACCGCCAAAGGCGAGGATGTGGATCGCATCGTCGGCCTCGAAATGGGTGCGGACGACTACCTGCCGAAGCCCTTCAATCCGCGCGAGCTGGTTGCGCGCATCAATGCGGTTTTGCGCCGCAAAGGACCGGACGAAATCCCCGGCGCGCCGTCGGAAACACCGCAGACCTTCCAGTTCGGCGATTTCATCCTGGACCTCGGCACCCGCACGTTGAAAAAAAGCGGCGAAACCATTTCCCTCACCACCGGGGAGTTTTCCGTTCTCAAGGTTTTCGCACGCCACGCCCGCCAGCCGCTCTCGCGCGAGAAACTGATGGAGCTTGCGCGCGGACGGGAATATGAAGTGTTCGACCGCAGCCTGGACGTGCAAATCTCGCGCCTGCGCAAACTGATCGAACCGGATCCATCGAATCCCATCTATATCCAGACCGTGTGGGGTCTGGGATATGTGTTTATCCCGGAAGGCCAACCGCGCTGAAGAAAACCCGATGCTGCTTCTCGGAAATCGTCTGAACTGGCTTAATAGCGGCCTGTTCTGGCGCACCTTTTTCCTGCTCGCCTTCCTGATCGCAGCGAGCATCCTTGCCTGGGTGGCGAGCTTCCGCATCGTCGAGCGCACACCGCGCGCCCAGCAAATGGCCGCGCAGGTGATTTCGATCGTCACCATTACACGCGCTGCGCTGACGCATTCCGCGCCCGACCTCCGGCGGGAGCTGTTGTTCGACCTGGCGAGCAATGAGGGCATTCGCATCTATCCGCTGGAAGAAACCGACACGGTTGTTCCGCCGCCGGAAAGCGGCTGGATGCCGGTTCTTGAAGCGAACGTCAAAGCGCGCCTGGGCAACGATACCAAGTTCGCGGGCAAGGTTAACGACGTGGCCGGTTTCTGGATCAGCTTCAAGATCGATGAGGACGAATACTGGCTGCGCCTGGACCGGGAGCGAATTGAAGGCGTGTCGAGCATTCAGTGGCTCGGACTCGGCACCACCACCCTGGTACTGTCCCTGCTTGGCGCCGTGTTCATCTCGCGCCTGATCAATCAGCCGCTGGCGCGCATCACGGCGGCCACGCGCGCAATCGCCAAGGGCAACAAGCCCGAGCCCTTGCCGGAAAAAGGGCCGACCGAAATCAAGGAAGCCAATCGCAGCTTCAACCAAATGGTGGCGGACCTCCATCGCGTCGAGTCGGACCGCGCGGTCATCCTGGCCGGCATTTCCCACGACCTGCGGACTCCTCTGGCGCGCATGCAACTGGAAGTCGAAATGGCGCACTTGCCTGACGATGCACGCGAGGGCATGCAGTCCGACCTGGCGCAGATGGACGCCATCATCGGTCAGTTCCTTGAGTTTGCGAAGCCCACCGAGAGCACACAGCTGACGAGCGTGAATCTGACAGCGCTGCTGACTGACTGCGCGCGCGAGGCCGGGCGTATTGGCGACGTCAGTGTCAATAGCGACATTGCACGCAACGTGAATGTCTTTGGCAATGCGACGGACATCAAACGCGTCGTCAACAATCTGATCGAAAACGCTCGCCGCTATGGCAAGACGCCGGAAAAGAATCTCACCGAAATCGACATCGCTTGCCGCACCGAAGGCGATCAAGCCGTCATCGAATTCAGCGACCACGGTTCCGGCGTGCCCAACGAAGAAATCGAACGCTTGCTGCGGCCCTTCACCCGACTGGATGTCGCGCGCGGACAAGCGAACGGCGCGGGGCTCGGCCTGGCCATTGTGGAGCGCATCGTCAAGCGGCATCACGGCGTCCTGAAGTTGTCCAACCGGCTGCAAGGCGGCTTGCAGATCAAGATCCTGCTCCCGGTCACCGGCACCCTGGGCTGAATGCGATCTTGCCATGTGGACAACTTTCCGCAGGCCTAACACTTTATTACATTGCATTTCTTCTCATAAGCGTTTCCGCGACATACAGTCCTCTCTATAGAGGCCATCGTTCGGGGAATGTATTCCGATGGCCTTTTATTGCCAAGGAGAAAACATGTACGCCCAACAATTCTTTCGTGCCCTTGCCCTGCCCTCGGCGATTGGACTCGCCGCCCTGCTTTCGGCATGTGGAGGTGGCGGCGGTGCCAGCGCGGGGTCCGGCACCTTGCAAGTTTCGCTGACCGATGCACCGTCCTGCGGCTTCGACCAGGTCAACGTGACAGTCTCGAAAGTGCGTGTGCACCAGAGTGCCACGGCAACGGAAACCGATAGTGGATGGCAGGACATCACGCTGAACCCGGCACGCAAGATAAATCTTCTGACCCTGACCAATGGCGTCTTGCAAGATCTCGGCAAGACTACGCTGCCAGCCGGGCATTACACGCAAGTGCGCCTGGTGCTCGCCCCCAACAGTTCAACCGCACCGGTGGCGAACTCCGTCGTCGCCGAAGGCAGCACGACCGAAATTGCGCTTGTCACCCCCAGCGCCGTGCAGACCGGCATCAAGCTTAATCATGAATTCGATGTTGCAGCGGATGCCCAGGTCGATCTCGTGCTCGACTTCGATGCCTGTAAGTCCATCGTCAGCCGAGGCAACGGCAGCTACTCGCTGAAGCCGGTCATCAGCGTGATACCGCAAATCACCAGCGGTGGCATCAGCGGTTTCCTTCCGGCCGGCCTGACCAAGCCTGTCGTCAGTGCACAGCAAAACGGCGTCGTGGTGAAATCGACGACGCCGGATACAAGCGGCTCGTTCAACCTGTCGCCGCTGCCGGCAAGTTCGACCGGCTATGTGGTCGTCATCACCGCTGATGGCCGTACGACTGCCGCAATTACCGGCGTGCCGGTAACGACCGGCACGACAACCCCCGTCAGCACCAGCACGGCGCCCATCACTCTGGCCACATCGGCCATGCGCACCATCAGCGGCATCGCGACGCCGACCACGGCGCAGGCAACGGTCCGGTCAACGCAGACCTATGCGTCTGGCGGGCCGAAGGTGGAAGTCGCCTTCAAGGCCGCCGATTTGACCAGCGGTGCTTACGCCATGTCGGTACCGGTTGCCGCGCCGCTGCTCGGCAAGTTCGGCACACTGCCGATCACGCTTGCAGCCGATGCCAGCCTTGCCGGGAAATATGTACTTGAAGCATCGGCAACCGGCTTCGCAACGCAAACCTTCAATGCGGATGTTGGCACGGCGGACGTGACGAAGGATTTCGCACTCGTGCCCTGATCGCAATACCGATCGCGACAACAAGCAAAAAGCCCCGCATTTAAGTGCGGGGCTTTTTTATGCTCTTCGGATGCGTCTGCTGAAGATAGTCGCGCAAGGCGACGGCATTATTGAGCTTGTGCTCCTTGCTGCTGAACAAAAAGGTAGTGACGGTCGATTTCAAGTGATGGAGCAGTTCCTCCACGCCGTCCGGATTCCCGTCAAGCTCCCGCCGATATCGCTCGCAAAACTCTTCCCATTTCTGCGGATCATGTCCGTACCATTTGCGCAGTTCAGTCGAAGGGGCGATCGCCTTCGACCAGTATGCGATAGCCAGCTTTTCCTTCGTGATGCCACGCGGCCAAAGGCGATCAACCAGAATCCGCGTGCCGTCCTTGTCATCGGCCGGCTCATATGCCGACTTCACCTTGATTGTTGATGTCATGGCTTCGTTCCGATTCGCGCAATTTAGTCGTCATGATGGCCGGCAATGTCGCCGTCCTTGAACAAGATCTCTCGCAGTTCCTGATCCATTTTCGGGTCTCTCCGGCGGATCCATTCCAGGACCATCGCCGCATGCTCCTTTTCCTCGTCGCGGTTGTGCTCCAGGATGCGCTTCAGGTCCGGATCGGTCGCGGCGTCGACGCGCTGGTTGTACCAGTCGACGGCCTCCAGTTCTTCCATCAGCGAAGTGATCGCGCGATGCATATCCATTGTCTGTGGACTGAGTTTTTCAAGCGATTCGTGGTAGCCCTCGTTTGCCATTATTGCTCCTGGGTGTCATGGATTGTGTTCGCGCCATTCGTGCATCTATCCGGTCGGACATCTTGTTCGCATTGTCAAACGCCGCAAGGCAAAGCTCAAATTGGCAAATTCAATGCGAAGCTTCGGCAGAACCAATCATGGTGTCAATTCACAAGGCTTGCTCCTGCTGAAGCAGCAGGCGCCTTGTCTGCACAATAATAACCGAGCTGTCATAATTCGATCGAGGCAAACTGAAGTGAAAAAAGCTTGTCCGATAATTATTATCCGCTTGAGACACCCCAATTCCACTGAAAGAGATTTCCCATGCTCAACTTCGACTTCTACAATCCAACGCGGATACTGTTCGGGAAAGGCCGCATCGCCGATTTGTCCAAAGTTGTGCCCGACGGCGCCCGCGTGCTCGTGCTGTATGGCGGCGGCAGCATCAAGAGCAACGGCGTATTTGATGAAGTCATGTCAGCGCTAGCCGGACGGACAGTGCGCGAATTTTCCGGGATCGAACCCAATCCCAGCTATGAAACGCTGATGCAGGCCGTTGAACTGGTGCGCAAGGAAAAACTCGACTTCCTGCTCGCGGTCGGCGGCGGCTCGGTAATCGACGGCACCAAGTTCGTCGCGGCGGCCGTCCATTTCGAAGGCGACCCGTGGGCAATTCTTGAAAACCGAGGACGGAACGTCACGCAGGCCTTGCCGTTCGGCGCAATCCTTACCCTGCCCGCGACCGGATCGGAAATGAATAACGGCTCGGTCGTCACGCGCAAATCACTGCAAGCCAAGCTGCCTTTTTCCAGCAAGCTGCTCTTTCCGGCATTTTCCATTCTGGATCCGAGCAAGACCTTCACGCTTCCCGTGAGGCAGATCGGCAATGGCGTGGTCGACGCATTCGCGCACATCATGGAGCAATACGTGACCTACCCGGTCAACTCACCGATACAGGACCGCTTTGCCGAGGGACTGCTGCAGACCTTGATCGAAGAAGGTCCGAAGGCGCTCGCCACGCCGGACGATTATGATGTGCGCGCCAACATCATGTGGTGCGCCACGCTGGCCTTGAACGGCCTGATCGGTGCCGGCGTTCCCCAGGACTGGGCGACCCATATGGTGGGCCACGAACTGACCGCGCTCTACGGCCTGGATCATGCACAAACGCTGGCGATCGTGCTTCCGAGCATGCTGCGCGTCCGCAAGGACAGCAAGCGCGCGAAACTGCTGCAGTATGCCAGGCGCGTGTGGAATATTACCGAGGGCGACGAGGATGCGCGCATCGAGGAGGCAATCAAACGCACGCAGGATTTCTTCGAGCAAATGGGGGTGAAGACGCGTCTCTCCGATTACAAGCTCGGCGCACAAAATATCGAAACCATCCTGAAGCAACTCGGCGACCATCAGATGGTGACGCTTGGGGAACTGCGCGACGTCACTCTGGATGTCAGCAGGAAAGTGCTGGAGCTCAGTATTTGAACCGGACAGGTTCAGAGTGAAGTTTTGTGCTTGAACTTCTTGAAAGCCGGGCAATCTACCGATTCACGGAAGTCCATGCATCGACGGCATGAAGCTTGAATGGCTTCATGCCGTTCGCGCTTCAGGAGATTTCATGCCCACGACACCATCTACCAATCCGCCGGCGAAACCCGCCGCCCATCTGAAACCCGGCGACGAAGCCATGCCCGGAACACCGGGGACCGGCGAAGATTTATGCGAAGTATGCGGCGGAACCGGGGTCAGAAAAGACGGGAGCGAATGCCCGAACTGTGAAGGAACGGGCCGCGTCATCCACGGCATCGGCGGCGGCTAGGCCCGACGCTCCGGCCGTGTTGATGCGGCATCACTTCCGGTAAATCAACGCGACCGCTTCGGCGGCAATGCCCTCTTCGCGACCAAGAAAGCCAAGCTTCTCGTTGGTTTTGGCCTTGATGTTGACCTGCGTCGACGGCACATCGAGATCGCCGGCGACGTTGGCAACCATTTTTTCGATATAAGGTGCCATTTTCGGTGCTTGCGCAATGATGGTGGCATCTATGTTGCCGACCGCATAGCCGGCTGCGCCTACGCGTTTGCAGGCTTCGCGCAGCAGCACGCGCGAATCGGCGCCCGCAAAGCGCTCGTCCGTATCGGGGAAATGGCGGCCGATATCGCCCAAGCCCGCCGCGCCTAGAATCGCATCCGTAATCGCGTGCAACAGAACGTCGGCATCGGAGTGACCGAGCAGTCCCGTTGCATGCGGAATGTTCACACCGCCGATGACGAGCCGGCGCCCCGGTACCAGCGCATGACAGTCATAGCCTTGTCCGATACGAAACGGGATCGCGGGCAAAAAGCTCATGCTGTTCCTTTCAAATGCAGTTCGGCCAGCGCAACATCATGCGGCAAGGTGACCTTGAAATTGCGGGGGCTGCCTTCGACCAGCTTTGGCTTGAGACCCAGCGCTTCGACGGCGCTGGCCTCGTCGGTCACCTCCGTCGCCTGTTGCAAGGCGCGCTGCAACAGCGCGTAGCGAAACATCTGCGGCGTCTGCGCGGCCCACAGGCCGTCGCGAGTCACGGTAGCCACCACGCGCCCGGCCGCATCGCTGCGTTTGAGCGTATCGACGATCGGCAAGGCCAGCAGGCCGCCGACCTCATCCGACTGCACGCCGGCGATCAGGCGTTCAATCAAACCCTCAGTCAGCCCGGGACGCGCAGCGTCATGCACCAGCACCCAGTCCTCATCCCGGACCTGCTCGCGCATCGCCAGCAATCCGTTCAAGACTGACTTGTGACGGGTCGGGCCGCCCTTGTAAATGACCGTCACCCGATCGGCGAGATGCCTCGCCCCCGAGAGTGCGTCGTCGATATAGCCGTCTTCCGCGCTGACCACGACATAGGTATGCGCGATCTGCGAGGAACCGGCAAAGGTATCGAGCACATGCATGAGCATCAGCTTGCCGGCGAGCGGCATGTATTGTTTCGGGCACTCGGCACCCATCCGGGCACCGGCTCCGGCGGCAGGGATGAGGGCAAAGAAACGTGGGGAGGTCATGTTTTTTCTGCAAAATGGCGGGAGAACGGCAATCCGGCGGCCCGCGAGAGTCATAGTTTATAATCTCGACATATTTTCTCACAGTCGAAGCTCGCCGAAACGCAGTCCGGACAGGCAACTTCTGACCCTATGACATTTCAGATGTCGTAACGTGATGTCATTCGATCTAAAAAAATCCCTTCCCAAACCTGGAAACCGCTTTGCATTGCCAGCCGTGCACGGCTCCTCGGACGCATTTGTGCTGGCCCAGGCCGCAAGCGAATTGAAATCGCAGCAGCGCATGCTCGCGGTCGTGGTCGCCAGCGCGACGGACGCGCAGCGCTTGCTGGCCGAAATTCCATGGT
This sequence comes from Noviherbaspirillum sp., assembly GCF_035254865.1. Taxonomy (GTDB): domain Bacteria; phylum Pseudomonadota; class Gammaproteobacteria; order Burkholderiales; family Burkholderiaceae_D; genus Noviherbaspirillum. Next base: position 25,898 of record NZ_DATFAF010000075.1, on the reverse strand, counting down.
TCGGCAACAAGGAAGGCGCAGAATTGCGCTGCCATATGCTGCCGGACTGGGAAACCCTGCCGTACGACGCGTTTTCGCCGCATCAGGATCTGGTTTCCGAGCGCCTGGCGACGCTGCACGAAGTCCGTACCGGGCAATGCGACGTGCTCCTGGTTCCTGCCACGACGGCTCTGCTGCGCATGGCGCCGCCCTCCTTTCTGGCCGCCTATACCTTTTTTTTCAAGCAGGGCGAAAAGCTGGACGAGGCGCAACTCAAAGCACAGCTGACCCTGGCCGGCTATACCCACGTCAGCCAGGTGATGTCGCCCGGCGAATATTCGGTGCGTGGCGGCCTCATCGATTTGTTCCCGATGGGTTCGGCCCTGCCCTACCGCCTGGACCTGTTCGGTGACACGATCGAAACGATCCGCACCTTCGATGCCGATACGCAACGTTCCCTGTATCCGGTGCGCGAGGTACGCCTGCTGCCCGGTCGGGAGTTTCCGATGGATGAAGCCGCGCGCACCGCGTTTCGCAGCCGCTGGCGCGAGGAGTTCGAGGGAGATCCGTCCCGCTCACCGATCTACAAGGACATCGGCAACGGCATCGCTCCGGCCGGAATTGAATACTATCTGCCGCTCTTCTTCGAAGAGACGGCGACCTTGTTTCAGTACCTGCCGGACCAAACCATGTTTGCGCTGGTCGGCGAGATCGAGGGAGCGATCAAGCGTTTCTGGAACGATACGCAGTCGCGCTACAAGTTCCTGAAGGCCGACCGCGACCGTCCGCTGCTGGCGCCGGAGCGCCTGTTCCTGACGGACGAGGATTTCTTCACGCTGGCCAAGTCGCATGGCCGCTGGATTATTCAGGCAAGCGATGCCGCATCAGAGATATCGGCACCGATTCCGAATATCGCGGTCAATCGCCGTCTCGATGACCCGCTGTCCAACCTGCGCTCCTATCTTCTGCAGACCGACAAGCGGGTGATGATTTGTGCGGAATCGAGCGGACGGCGCGAGACGCTGCAGCAGTATTTCAATGAATACGACCTGACGCTGGCGCCGTGCGAGAGCTTCGCCGACTTTGCGACGGCCTCCGCCAAACTGATGCTGGGCGTGGCCCCGCTGCAAGCCGGATTCGAGCTCAGTCCCGATCTCGGCAATCTTGCATTCATCACCGAGACCGAACTTTACGCGGGCACCGGCCGGCGTGCGGGGCGCCGAAAGCAGGAAGGCGCCACGCAGGTCGAATCCATGGTGCGCGACCTGTCGGAGCTGAAAATCGGCGACCCGGTCGTCCACGTGAATCACGGCATCGGCCGCTATATGGGCCTGCTCGGCATGGACCTGGGTGAAGGCGAGACCGAGTTCCTGCATCTCGAATACGCGAAGGATACCAAGCTGTACGTACCGGTATCGCAGTTGCATGTCATCTCGCGCTATTCCGGCAGCTCGCCGGAAGACGCACCATTGCACGTGCTCGGTTCCGGACAGTGGGAAAAGGCCAAGCGCAAGGCCGCGCAGCAGATCCGCGATACCGCGGCCGAACTGCTCAATCTGTATGCACGTCGCGCGGCGCGACAAGGACACGCGTTCCAGTACTCTGCCCGCGATTACGAAGCCTTCGCGGAAAGCTTCGGCTTCGAGGAAACACCGGACCAGAGCGCCGCGATCAACGCCGTCATCAAGGACATGACGAGCGGCAAACCGATGGATCGCCTGATCTGCGGCGATGTCGGTTTCGGCAAGACGGAAGTTGCCTTGCGCGCGGCGTTCCTCGCCGTCATGGGCGGCAAGCAGGTTGCGATTCTCGCGCCGACCACGCTGCTGGCTGAACAGCATGCGCAAACCTTTGCCGACCGTTTCGCCGACTGGCCGGTGAAAATCGCCGAGCTGTCGCGCTTCCGCACCGGCAAGGAAGTCACGCAGGCAATCAAGGGCATGGCCGACGGCACGATCGACGTCGTAATCGGCACCCACAAACTCCTGTCCAACGATGTGAAATTCGCTCGCCTCGGCCTGGTCATCATCGACGAAGAACATCGTTTCGGCGTGCGCCAGAAGGAAGCCCTGAAGGCATTGCGCGCGGAAGTCGATGTGCTGACGCTTACGGCAACGCCAATACCGCGTACGCTGGGCATGGCGCTTGAGGGCCTGCGCGATTTCTCCATCATTGCGACCGCGCCGCAGAAACGGCTGGCGATCAAGACCTTCGTACGCAGCGAAGACGACTCGGTGGTCCGCGAAGCATGCCTGCGCGAGTTGAAGCGCGGCGGTCAGGTTTATTTCCTGCATAACGAAGTCGAAACGATCCAGAACCGCAAGGCGATGCTGGAAGAGTTACTGCCCGAGGCGCGCATCGCTGTCGCACACGGCCAGATGCATGAACGCGAACTGGAAAAGGTGATGCGCGACTTCGTCGCACAGCGCTTCAACATCCTGCTGTGTACCACCATCATCGAAACCGGCATCGACGTGCCGACGGCGAACACGATCATCATGCATCGCGCCGACAAGTTCGGCCTGGCGCAGTTGCACCAGTTGCGCGGCCGTGTCGGACGCTCGCATCATCAAGCCTACGCTTATCTGCTTGTGAACGATGTGCACGGCCTGACCAAGCTGGCGCAACGCCGCCTCGAAGCGATCCAGCAGATGGAAGAACTCGGCAGCGGCTTCTATCTTGCGATGCACGACCTGGAAATCCGCGGCGCCGGCGAAGTGCTTGGCGAGAACCAGTCAGGCGAAATGCAGGAAATCGGCTTCCAGCTCTATTCCGACATGCTCAACGAAGCGGTGCGTGCGCTCAAGAACGGCAAGGAGCCCGATCTCGCTGCCCCGCTGGCGACCACTACCGAGATCAACCTGCACGTCCCCGCTTTGCTGCCGCAGGATTATTGCGGCGATGTCCATGAGCGGCTCTCGCTCTACAAGCGGCTCGCCAATTGCGACAGCCAGGCAGCCATCGACGAGCTGCAGGAAGAATTGATTGACCGCTTCGGCAAGATTCCGGACGCGACCAAGGCATTGATCGAAACCCATCGACTGAGGATTGCCGCGATCCCGGTCGGGATTGTTAAAATCGATGCCCATGCGGAGTCGGCCGTGCTGCAATTCCAGCCGAATCCGCCCATCGATGCGATGCGCATCATCGAGCTGATCCAGAAAAACCGCCATATCAAGCTGCACGGCCAGGACAAGCTGCGCATCACGGCGAATATGCCGGACCTGGCGGCGCGGGTGACCCAAGTGAAATCGACCATCCGTTCGCTGGTCCCCTGATCGTTTTTTATTGAACACTGAAACAAGCAGTTCCAACCAGCAGCCCAACATGAATCTGATCCTGCAAGGCCTGAACACCGACCGCCCAACCATCGAACGCATCGCCGGCATGGCAGACACGCAGCGTGTTGTTCCGATCGCCGCGCATGCCTTTCGCTGCGAAGGCGTGCGCTATACCGACGCACTCAAGGAGCGCATCGATGCCGAGTGCCTCGCCGCCAAGCTGGACTATGCCTTCGTCGAGCCCGGCCGCAAGCTGTCGGACTTCAAGCTGGTGACGATGGATATGGACTCGACACTGATCACCATCGAGTGCATTGATGAAATCGCCGACATGCAGGGACTCAAACCGCAAGTGGCGGAAATCACGGAAGCGGCGATGCGCGGCGAAATCGAATTCTGCGAAAGCCTGACGCGCCGTGTCGCGCTGCTGAAGGGACTGGATGCTTCCGCCTTGCAACGCGTGTATGACGAGCGGCTGGCGCTGTCTCCCGGTGCGGAGAACATGCTTGGCGCAGTCAAGGCCGCCGGCCTGAAGACGCTGCTCGTTTCCGGTGGTTTCACCTTTTTTACCGATCGCATCAAGACCCGGCTCGGCATGGATTACACCCATTCAAATGAGCTGGAAATCGTCGATGGCAAGCTGACCGGACGTGTGCTTGGCGGTATCGTCGATGGTGATGAAAAGAAAAATACGGTCGAGCGCGTATGCGCGGAACTGGGTATTTCTCCGAAGCAGTCCATCGTGATGGGCGATGGCGCCAACGATTTGAAAATGATGCGCGTCGCAGGAATGTCCGTCGCATTTCGCGCCAAGCCGGTCGTCCGCGCGCAGGCCGATGTTGCCTTGAATTTTGTCGGACTGGATGGGATCTTGGCGTTGTTTGATTGATCTGAAAAACAAGCGCTTCACAAGGAGAAGGAATGGTTCAGGAACTCGTGTTCGATCCCAAGCTGCAATCCGCCAAGAATCTTGCCTGGTGGCTTTATCTGATGCATGCCGCGAGTTTTCTGTTCTCCCTGGGTGCATTTTCCTGGATTCCGTTGATCCTCAACTACATCAAGCGCGGCGATACGGCCGGCACCTTCGTCTACAGTCATCATTCATGGCAGATCCGCTCGTTCTGGTGGTATTTTTTCTGGATGATGGTCGGCGGTCTCCTGTTCGTCACCGTGATCGGCGCGCCGATCGGCTGGCTGATCTGGTGCGTGGTATGGATCTGGAAGGCCTACCGGCTTCTGAAGGGTTTGCTCGATCTGAATGACAACAAGGCAATGCCGGTTTGACGCCGCCGCTTGAACCATGCGCCGTAGCGTAGGGCTCGAGAACGCGTGGCTGCAGTTGCCGACTCTTCTTTGCCAACAATTTCTAGAAATCATCATTCTTACGGTGTAACCTGAATCAAGCATATGTAGCGTATGCGCGACTGTTGCCATACATGAGTTGATAAAAATTCAAGTTGTCGGCACACTGACGGCGGTCAAGGAGAAGACCAGCATGGAGTTGAGCACGTTTTCGTTTCAAGCAGGGAGAGGCTGGTCGCTGGATGCATTTCCCGCGCTGGATTCGCCTCGTACGCTGCTGATGGTGTTCGCGGCGCCGGAGTACATGGACGCCCCGTCGCCCATCGCGGAACTGCTCTCCGCCTATCCCCAATCGCATTTCATCGGTTGTTCCACCGCTGGCGAAATCTTCGGCCCGCTGGTGGGCGACCGCAGCCTCTCGGTAGCGGCACTGCGCTTTGAGCACAGCCGCATTGCCTCGGTTTCGGCCTGCATCGAAGACGCGAGCGAGTCGCGCAGTGCGGCCGAAAGGCTCGCCATGCAGCTTGATCCGTCCGGCCTGCGCGCCGTCTTCGTCCTGTCGGACGGCCTCAACGTCAATGGCAGCGAACTGGTAAAGGGTCTCAATGGCGCCCTGCCAGCGGATGTCATCGTTACCGGCGGCCTGGCCGGCGACGGTGACCGGTTCAAGCGCACCTGGGTTCTCTCCGATGGTCGCCCGCAAAGCGGGATCATTACCGCCGTCGGTCTGTATGGTGACCGACTGAGGGTCACGCATGGCTCGCGTGGCGGCTGGGACAGCTTCGGCCCCGAACGCAGGGTTACCCGATCGAATGCCAACATCCTGTACGAGCTGGACGGCAAACCCGCACTGGAACTCTACAAGGAATATCTTGGCGAACGCGCCTCCGGATTGCCGGCTACCGGGCTGCTGTTTCCGCTTTCCATTCGCAAGGACGCGAATAATTCTCGCCAGGTAGTGCGCACTATTCTTGGGGTCGACGAGTCCAATCAGGCATTGATTTTTGCGGGGGACGTGCCGAAAGGCTATCTCGCGCAACTCATGCGGGCCAATTTCGATCGACTGGTCAATGGTGCGAGTGTGGCAGCGGACCAGGCGCGCGGCGGCCCTGTGGCCGGCCCGGTGCTGGCAACGGCGATCAGTTGCGTCGGTCGTCGACTGGTACTCGGCGAACGTGTCGAGGAAGAAACGGAAAGCACGCTCGAAAACCTGCCGGCGGCCACGCAGCAGATCGGCTTTTATTCCTATGGCGAGATCTCGCCATACACGACTGGCAGTTGCGATCTGCATAACCAAACGATGACCTTGACGACCTTCGCAGAAACATAACGTGCGCCCCAACCACACACTACTGCTGCGGCAACTGAAAAAGCTCGGCATCGATCTTGCCGGCGTTCCACCCGACCAGGAACAGTGGCTGCAATTCCTTGACCGCGTCAATCGTGCTTACACGGAGGCGGACCAGGAGCGGTATTTGATTGAGCGCACGCAAGACATTTCGTCGCGTGAAATGCAAGAGCTGTACAACCGGTTCGAAGAAGCACAAAGAATCGCCGGCCTGGGCAACTGGTCATTCCAGCGCGGGGAGCCCAAAGGCCATTGGTCGGAAGAATGTTTCCGAATTTTTGGCGAGGACGCATCCTTGCCGGCTCCGAGCTACCGGCAATTCCTGCGACGGGTTCAAAAGCAGGATCGTGCCCGCCTGGAGGAGGTTGCCCACGCCGCCCTCCATGACGGCAAGGACTTTGAGATCGAGTTCCGCCTGCAGTTGCCAAATGGCGAAACGCGTTGGGCGCGAGCCCTTGGGCAGGCGGTCATTCGACGCGACAAGAGCGTTGACAGATTGCACGGCACCATCATGGATATCACCCGGCGCAAGCAGGTCGAAATGCGCCAATACGTCGAACATACCGTGACCCGCCTGCTGGCGGAATCCGACGTGTTTGAAGAAACCATGCCGCGCATCATCGAAACCATCTGCGAGGCGCTCGGCTGGCCTTGCGGCGCCTTGTGGCTGCTGAAACGACAGGAAAACCAGTTCGAGCGTGCGTTCGCCTGGTCGATAGTCAATCGGCGCGTCGAAGACTTCTTTCGCAATTCGAAGCGAACCATTGCACTTCCTGCATGCGGCGGCCTGATCGGACGCGTGCTGAAACGCGGCGAACCGGCCTGGATCAGCGATGTAACCGCCGACAGCCAGTTCCCCCGTGCAGGAGCCGCGTGCGAGGCCGGTTTGCGCGCCGCATTCGCGTTCCCGATACAGGCCGGCGGCGACATCATCGGGGTGATGGAATTTTTCAGTAAACATACCCAGAACGTTGACGCAGAAATGCTGAACAGTGCGCATTTCATCGGGCGACACATCGGACAATTCTTCCGGCGCAGGCAAACCGAACAAGCCTTGCGGGAGAGCGAAGCGCACTTCCGCTCCGTGGTCGAGCAGGCATCGGACAGTTTCTACATTCATGACGTCGAGGGACGCATCATTGATGTCAACCAGCGCGGCTGCGACAGTCTCGGTTACACGCGAGCAGAATTGCTTTCGATGACGGTCATGCATATCGATGCCGACCTGTCGCTGAGTGACCTGAAATACCTGCAGAACCAGGCAGGGAAAGGCACGCCGATTGCGATCGAGAGCCGTCATCGGCGCAAGGATGGCATTTCGTTTCCAGTCGAAATTCGCATGGGGCCGATCAACATCGACGGCCAGCAGCATTGGCTCTCCCTGGCACGCGACATCACCGAGCGCAAGGAACTGGAAAACCATATCCAGCACCTTGCCTACCATGACTCGCTGACCGACCTGCCCAACCGGGCCATGTTCAATCGCCACCTCCAGCACGCCATCGCTCACGCGCAACGCAACAACACGCGTCTCGCGGTCTTGTTCATCGATCTCGATCGCTTCAAGAACGTCAACGACACTCTGGGGCACAACGCCGGCGACCGCTTGCTGCAAGAGATGGGACGGCGCATCGGGTCCTGCCTGCATGGCAGCGATTTCGTCGCGCGTTTCGGTCACGAGGATCTGGTAGCACGCCTGGGCGGCGACGAGTTCGTGGTACTGATCGAGGAAGTAAGCGACACGAGCCAGGTCGCAGGCATCGCGCACAAGATTCTGGCGACGATGGTCAAGGAATATCCGCTGGACGGGCAGCTGATCCACATGACGGCGAGCATCGGCATCAGCCTGTTCCCGGATGATGGCCGCAATGAATTTTCGCTGATGAAGCATGCCGACATCGCGATGTATCGCGCCAAGGAAACCGGCAAGAACAGTTTCCAGTTCTATTCGGCGAATATGGATGGCTACTCTGCCAAACTGCTGGCCCTGGAATCCGGCCTGCGCCGCGCGATCGAACGCGGAGAGCTGCTGCTCTATTACCAGCCGAAGGTCGATGCAAGAAACGGACGCGTGAGCGGAGCCGAAGCACTGGTCCGCTGGCGCCATCCGGACCTCGGCTTGATTTCGCCGGCGCATTTCATTCCGCTGGCGGAAGAGACGGGACTGATCGTACCGCTGTCACAATGGGTTCTGCGCGAATCATGTCGTCAGAATCTCGCTTGGCAACAACAGGGTTTGCCGCCGATGCGCATCGCCGTCAATTTGTCCGCGCGCCAGTTCACGGACGACAATCTGATTGCCGACACCGCCCGCGTGCTTCGTGAGATCGGCATTGATCCGTCGCTGGTGGAAATTGAAATTACCGAGAGCATGATGATGTACAACACGGACAAGACTGTTCACATGTTATCGGCGCTGCGCGAGCTGGGCATCAGCATTGCAATCGACGATTTCGGCATTGGATACTCGTCGCTGTCGCACCTCAAGCACTTCCCGCTCGACATCATCAAGATCGATCGTTCCTTCATCAAGGACGTGCCCGGAGATCTGTCCGATGCCGCGATCGCGGATGCGATCATTGCCATGGCCAAGCGCATGCAGGTCAAGGTGGTTGCCGAGGGCGTTGAAACCGCGGCGCAACTCGATTTCCTGCGGGAGCGGGGCTGCGACGAGATTCAGGGCAACTACTTCAGCAAGCCGCTCTCACCCGAGAATTTTTTCGCATTCGCTTCGACGCGCATGCCCGGTGCCGCCGTGCTGACCGACCCGAGCTGAGCGCCTGCTCAAGCCGGTCGCAATGCCGACAATGCCTGTTCGACGTCTGCGATCAAGTCATCCGGATCTTCAAGCCCGATATTGAAGCGCACCAGTTGTCCCTTGCCGCTCCATTGCTTGCGCATCGACTGGATGCGGTAGGGAACACACAGGCTGTTCGACCCACCCCAGCTGTAACCGATCTTGAAAAGCTGCAGGCTGTCCACGAAACGGTCGGTCTGCTCCTCGACATACTGCTCGTCGAACACGACAGAGAACAAGCCGCCCGCACCCGTAAAATCGCGCTTCCAGGTTTCATGGCCGGGACAATCTTCAAAAGCAGGATGCAGCACGCGCGCTATTTCCGGCCGCGTCTTCAGCCACGCGGCGACCTTGCGCGCTCCGGCGTCATGTGCGTCGAAGCGCAGCTTCATGCTGGGCAAGCCGCGCAGCACGAGATAGGTATCGTCCGCGCTGACGCCAAAGCCGATGCGCATATGCGCCAGTTCCAGCCGATGCAGCAACGCCTTGTCGCGCACGATGACCGCGCCCATCAGCACATCCGAAGCGCCCGACTGGTACTTGGTCAGTGCCTGCATCACGATATCGACGCCATGATCGAATGCGCGGAAGGCAATGCCGGCCGACCAGGTGTTATCGATCGCCACGTGAATTTCCTGTCCGGCAGCGCGCCTTGCCTGCGCCACTTTGCAGATGGCGGGAATATCGGGCACCTCCATCGATACCGACCCCGGCGCTTCGGTCCAGATCAGGCGCGTGCCGGGCTGAATCAGATCGGCAATGCCGGCGCCAATCATCGGATCGTAGAAACGCGCGCTGACGCCGAAGTCCTGCGCCAGCCAGCGTCCAAGTTCACGATTGGGGTTGTAGACGTTGTCCGGGATCAGGACATCATCGCCGGTCTTGAGCAGCGCGAAATCGACCATCGCAATCGCGGCCAATCCGCTCGGTGCCAGCACGCAATGCTCGCCTCCTTCGATTTCCGCCAGCCGCGCTTCCAGCGTGAAGGTCGTGGGCGTGCCGTGTAGACCGTAGGTATAGGATGTCTTGTCCTGCCAATTGCGCGAACGCAGCGCCGCGACGTTTTCAAAGAGCACGGTCGACGCGTGGTGGATGGGTGCCGGGAACGCGGCAAAGCCTTCCGGCGCCCGATAGTCTGAATGAATCAGCGCAGTTTGAAAGGATTTGCGGTCTGCCACGCTAGTGCCCCATTCGGATTTATTGCTGTTTGCTTGGCCCCGATGATCTGGATGTCGAGGCGGTCCCGATCTTGTCGTCGCCGCGCATCATCCTGACCGTGAAGGGTTTGGTCAGTTTGCCGTCGGCGGATTGCCATTCGCCACTGATGATGTCGCCGACCAGTTTTCCGGTCCACTGGCCGGACACATCCTTGCCGTTCTCGGACTCTTCGAGGAAGAAATCGTCACCGTCAAGTTCGCCCGCCAGCAAGACCTGTTGCGGCTTACCGAGAATGACATATTCTCCTTCTATCCCCTCTTCCTTCTCGGCCTTGTTGCGCAGAGTTGCCTGTATTTGCGACTCGCCCAATGTGCCACGCAAGGTCACCGGATCGATGAACGGCATCTTGCCGGTCGATGCCTGCGTTTCCTGCGACTGCACTGCTGAAGCGGCCGTCATATTCGTCACCAGTGCCAGGGCCAGCAGTGATTGCGCCAACATTCGCTTCATTTATGCTTCCGCCCACATGTCATGCGCATCGGCTGCGGTAATCGTCACGTCGACAAATTCGCCAACCTTCAACTTCCTGTGCGGTTCATACGGCGGCTTGACATAGACCACGCCGTCGATCTCCGGCGCATCCGCCGCAGAGCGCGCCACACCGCCACTTGCCGATACTTCGTCAATCAGCACGCGCATGGTTTTTCCTACTTTTGCCTGCAGGCGCTTCCTCGAAATCCCTTCCTGCAATTCCATCACCCTCGCGCGGCGCTCTTCGCGCAGCTCTTCCGGAACCGGGTTCGGCAACGCGTTTGCGGTCGCGCCCTCCACCGGCGAATACGAGAAACAACCCAGGCGGTCGATCTCCGCCTCTTTCAGGAAGTCCAGCAGATAGTCGAATTCCGCTTCGGATTCACCAGGAAAACCAGCGATGAATGTGGAGCGAATCGTGATGTCCGGGCACATCCTGCGCCAAGCCTGGATGCGTTCGATATTCTTCTCGCCGTTGGCGGGACGCTTCATGCGTTTCAAGACATCGGGATGCGCGTGCTGCAGCGGCACATCGAGGTAAGGCAGGATCCTTCCCTGTTCCATCAGCGGAATCACATCGTCAACATGTGGATAGGGATACACGTAATGCAGACGTACCCACGCACCGTATTGTGCGGCCACTTCGCCGAGCGCGGTAGCGAGCTGCGTCAGGTGCGTCTTGATCGGCTTGCCGTTCCAGAAGCCGGTGCGGAACTTCACGTCCACCCCGAAGGCGCTGGTATCCTGGGAAATGACGAGCAATTCCTTGACACCTGCCTTGAACAGGTTTTCCGCCTCCAGCATCACATCGGCAATCGGACGAGACACCAGGTCGCCGCGCATTGACGGAATAATGCAGAAGCTGCATCGATGGTTGCAGCCCTCGGAAATCTTCAGGTAGGCGTAATGCTTCGGCGTGAGCTTGATGCCCTGCGCCGGCACCAGATCGAGAAAGGGATCATGCGGTTTGGGCAGATGCTTGTGCACGGCGGACATCACTTCGCCGAGCGCATGCGGCCCGGTGACTTCCAGCACTTTCGGATGAACGCTGTGAATGATGTCCTTGCCTTCGGCATCTTTTTTCGCGCCAAGGCAGCCGGTGACGATGACTCTGCCGTTTTCATGCAAGGCTTCGCCGATGGCGTCGAGCGATTCCTGCACGGCAGCGTCGATGAAGCCGCAGGTATTGACGATGACAAGGTCGGCGCCGTTATACGAGTTGGCTGTCTCGTAGCCTTCCGCGCGCAATTGCGTAATAATTTGTTCCGAGTCGACCAGCGCTTTGGGGCAACCGAGGGAGACGAATCCGACTTTGGGCAGGTCCGTCTTGGAGGATTGAGAAGACATAAGAAAAAGGGTACAAAGCGAATCCGCTATTGTACCCTCTCATACACTGTTTCTTGCCGAAACCGAGAAATACCTTGCTCTTCCGACAAGCCGTAAGCGCTTGAATTATTTCTTGTTTTTGTCGGTCGGCACAAACGGAAAACTGCCGAACATGTTCTTGGTCTGGTTCTGCATCTGTTCCTGCATCTGCATGAACAGATTCTTGCTCTGCTCGATGTAATTGCTCATCATCCCTTGCATCATCGGGCCCTGCACATTCATGAACTGGGTCCACATCTCCTGGCTGAACGGCTTGCCCTCGTAGAATCCCTTGGAGCTCTCGGCCAGCTTGTTCTGGATGTCGATGAAAGCCTGGATATTCTTCTCCAGGTAGGAACCCATCATCCCCTGCATCGCATGCCCGTAATAGCGAATGATCTGCGACAAGGCCCCGCTGGAAAACATCGGCGTACCGCTTGCTTCTTCTTCCAGGATGATTTGCAGCAGGATGCTGCGGGTCAGGTCTTCATCGGTCTTGGCATCGACGACGGTGAACTCTTCATTATCGAGCACCAACTGCTTCACATCGGACAAGGTGATGTAGGAACTTGTCTGCGTGTCGTAAAGACGGCGGTTCGGATACTTCTTGATCAAGCGCTCAGAAATCTTTTTTGCACTATTCATCGAAAATTCCAGTTATTGCGTCGCAACGCATTTATGCCGTTTCGTAAAAAAAGCGAACAACTGTTCGCCTGAGGCAGTTTTATTATAGTGCGAAAAAACAAAGATTTACCCAAGTATTGCCAGGTTTTTATAGACTTATTGCAATGCATCCGGCAAATACGTTCCGCTGCCCCGAGATCCGGAAGTAAATTATTGCAATATTAACAGTAGACAAGAAAATGTCGCTGTTTGCAGATCGGGGCCGCCTTCCAGGCGAAAGACCTGCCCCAATCCTGTTTCTACCTAAGCTGCCTTGACCTTTACATATCGGCCCGGTGCCGGCTCGATTGCCTTGTACGGCGCATTGCCGTATTTGCGCGGCGCGGCGATCTGTTTTCCGGCATTCTTCGCCAGGAAGGCGGACCACTCGGGCCACCAGCTTCCCGGATTCTCCTTCGCTGCGTTCAGCCAATCCTGTGCGTTGTCCATGGCATGATCATTGGTCCAATAGCTGCGTTTCTTCTTCGCGGGCGGATTGATCACGCCTGCAATATGGCCCGACGCGCCAAGAATGAAGCGATTGCGGTTGCGTTTCTTCGGGTTGATCAGCTGGATGGACTCGAACGCAGCCGTCCACGGCACGATGTGATCTTCTTTCGATCCATAAATGAAGGCAGGAGCATCGATCTTCGACAGGTCGATCTTCTCCCCCGCGACGCTGAGCTTGCCCGGCACCCGCAGGCTGTTGTCCAGATACAGATTGCGCAGGTACCAGCAGAACATCGGCCCCGGCAGATTCGTCGCATCTGCATTCCAGTACAGAAGGTCGAAGGCGGGCGGATCCTCGCCTTTCAGGTAATTCGTATTCACATAATTCCATACCAGGTCGTTTGGCCGCAGGCTGGAGAACGCCGAGGTGAAATCGCGTCCGGGCATCAGCCCGCCGTTTCCAATGGACTGTTCGCGCATTGCAACCTGCGCCTCGTCGATAAAGACGTCGATGACGCCGGTATTGGAAAAATCGAGCAGTGCGGTCAGCAGCGTCATGCTGGAAACCGGGTTCTCGCGACGGCCGTAGAGCAAGGCCAGCGCCGCGGAGAGGATCGTCCCGCCGACGCAAAATCCGAGTGCGTTGATTTGCTCCTGCCCGGATATCTCCTGCGCCACCTTGATCGCCCGCACTGCGCCTTCAAGAATATAGTCGTCCCAGGTCAGATGTCCCAGAGAGGCGTCCGGATTCACCCATGACACGAGAAACACCGTGTGCCCTTGCTCGATCGCGTAACGTACGAGAGAGTTTTCGGGTTGCAGGTCGAGGATGTAATACTTGTTGATGCAAGGCGGTACCAGCAGCAACGGCCGTTCGAATACTTTTTTCGTCAGCGGCTTGTACTGAATCAACTGGAAAAGCTGGTTTTCAAAAACGACGGCGCCTTCGGTGTTGGCGACGTTCTTGCCGACCTCGAAAGCCGTTTCATCGGACTGCGAGATATGCCCTTTCTGCAGATCCTCGAGCATGTGCGCAATGCCTTTTGTGAGGCTCTCGCCCTTGGTTTCGATGATCTTCTTCTGCGCTTCCGGATTGGTCACCAGGAAGTTGGCGGGCGACATCGCGTCCACCATCTGCTGGACCGCAAACCGGATCTTCTGCTTTGCCTTGGGCGACGCCTCGACGGAGTCGGCCATCGATGTCAGGAAGCGCGCGTTCAGCAGGTAGGCCGCCGCGTTGAAGGCATACAAGGGATTCGTTTTCCATTCCGCGCCGGAAAATCTCTTGTCGGAAATTGCCGGCGTCTTTGAATTCAGCATTTCCTGCCACAAGGCAGACAACTGCTGCATGTACTGATTTTGCAATTGCGCAACGACTGTGGGATCGATTGTCGCGCCGAATTCCTTGATGGTCGCCGTAATCGGCTTGGTATCGAGTGGGGGCGTTTTCAGCCACGCCTGCCACGCGTTCGGGTCGACGAATTGCGACATCCATGCGTTGGCACCGGCTTGAGGCGGGAACATGTTCATGCTTCTTTCTCTAATATGGCGTAATGTTACGGATCGGGAGTGCTAAAGATTTATGTATATCGTCGCCATCGCATGGATTTATGTTGTATTGATGATGTCAATCACCGAGCAATCAGTGATTGCCGGGATAATGACCTTCCTGCTGTATGGCGTGTTGCCCTTGGCGATCATTTTATACGTGATGGGTAGCCCCCGACGCAAACGCGACCGTGCGAACGCGGAAAAATTTCCACCCGCACGGTCAGCCGAAGCATTGACATCCGCGAAAGAGGAAACAAAAGCAGAGGCGTCCGATTGACGATCGGCATATTCGCCGATTCTGTGCAGGGCCTACTTGAGCCAAATCAACGACGCCATCCGCCCGGTGACCTTGTCGCGTCGATAGGAGTAAAAGCGCCGCGCATCCGTCACGGTGCATAACCCGCCTCCGTAGACTTGCCCTACCCCCGCGCTTGCCAGCCTGGTGCGGGCAAGACTGTAAATGTCCGCCAGATATTTCCGCTGATCGGGTAGCGCCCTGAATGCCGATGCCATTGACGCATCGCGTTCGACAAAGGCGTCGAACACATCCTGTCCCACCTCGAAGGAACGAGGACCGATTGCCGGTCCCATCCAGGCGAGGATATCGCCTGCGCCCGCATCCCGCATGCGCGAAACCGTGTTTTCCAGCACGCCGGATGCCAGCCCCCGCCAGCCGGCATGCGCCGCGCCGACGACGCGGCCCTGCACGTCGCAAAACAGGACGGGAAGGCAATCCGCCGTCTGGATAACGCACACGATGCCGGCGCGCGTTGCAATGCTCGCATCCGCGTTCGGCGCATCTGCAGCATCGGCCGCATCAAGCACGACAGTGCCATGCACCTGCGACAGCCATGCTGGTTCGGTAGGCAATAGCGTGCGCAGCAGTACGCGATTTTTTGCCACCGCATCGGGGTCATCGCCTACATGTGTGCCCAGGTTCAGACCGCCGCCGCCCGTTCCATCATCATAGGGCGCAAGGCTGAATCCACCCGTGCGCGTGGTCGATATCGCACCGACGTTGTCGGGAACGTTGATCCAGTCGGGAGTGATGAAATCCATGCGTTCGCCGTGAAATCATTCAATGACAAAATCGTCGATGCCGGCACGCTGCAGCAACTCCGTCAAATCGGCGGGCAAGCCGGCCGTCCATTCCATCGACTTGCCGGACGATGGATGAATCAGGCCGAGGCGATATGCGTGCAGCGCCTGGCGCCCGAACACGGAAGCCAGGTGCGGCTTCCCGTACAAGGGATCGCCCACCAGCGTAAATCCGATTGCCTGCATGTGAACCCGAATCTGGTGCGTGCGGCCAGTTTCCAATTGACAGCGCACCAGACTCACCGCCCGTCCGTCCAATGTACCTGCCGCGACGCGTTGATAATGCGTGACCGCGGGCTTTGCGCTTTCGTGTTCCGAGACGGCCATCTTGATGCGGTCGCGCGGATGCCTGCCGATCGCCGCATCCACTATGCCATTTGCCCGCGGCGTGCCCCAGACCAGGGCGAGATATTCACGCTTGACGGTCCGGGCTTGCAACTGGCGCACCAGATCGGTTTGCGATTGAAGCGTCTTCGCCACGACCATCAAGCCGCTGGTGTCCTTGTCCAGTCGATGCACGATGCCGGCACGCGGCACGCCGGCAAGCGACGGCAAATGATGCAGCAAACCGTTGAGCAAGGTTCCGGACCAATTGCCCGCAGCC
This sequence comes from Noviherbaspirillum sp., assembly GCF_035254865.1. Taxonomy (GTDB): domain Bacteria; phylum Pseudomonadota; class Gammaproteobacteria; order Burkholderiales; family Burkholderiaceae_D; genus Noviherbaspirillum. The sequence continues at coordinate 9,771 of NZ_DATFAF010000075.1, read as the reverse complement.
GGATGCACCACCAGGCCCGCAGGCTTGTCGAGCACCAGGATCGCAGCATCTTCGTGGACAATCGCCAAGTCCATCGGCTCAGGCTTGAACGCCTGTTCTTCCGGCGCGGCCTGCGGCTGAATGACAATGGTTTCATCGCCGAGAACGGGTGTCTTCGCGCGTGCCGGCTGACCGTCGATGGTCACGTATCCGGCATCGATCCATTGCTGCAGGCGGCTGCGCGAGTACTCAGGAACAAGTTGCGACATCACCTTGTCCAGTCGCACACCACAGAATTCGGGCGTCAGCTTCAGTACAATCGGGGACAACTCCGGCGCGGCGCTGTCAACATCGCCATCGTCAATATCGGTTTCAGGTATGGATTGGTTCAAAATGGGCGTTTCAGTTGATATCGCTGCAAGCTGCATCGGCTATAATCGTGGCCTTGTCCAGATGTGCTCTCGCAAACGTCATGCATAAAAGATCGTTGAAATTCGCTGCCATTGCCCTTGCTTTGTCCCTGTCAGGATGCGGTCTGTTCCCGGAGAAGATCGACGAAACCAAGGATTGGTCAGCCTCCAAATTATACTCGGAGGCCCGCGACGAATTGTCGAGCGGTAATTTTGAAAAAGCGGTCCAGTACTTTGAAAAGCTGGAATCGCGTTATCCGTTCGGGACGTATGCACAACAGGCACAGATGGAAGTTGCCTACGCCTATTATCGCCAGGGCGACCAGGCGCAGGCTCTGGCGGCCGTCGAGCGCTTCATCAAGCTGCATCCGAATCATCCGAACGTCGACTACATGTACTACCTGCGCGGGCTGATCAACTTCAATGACAAGGTCAGCTTTCTCGACTTCCTGTCGAAGCAGGATCCGAGCGAACGCGATCCGAAAGCCGCGCGCGACGCCTTCGACTCGTTCAAGCAGTTGGCCGAGCGTTTTCCAGACAGCATCTACACCAAGGATGCGCTCGCCCGCATGAAGTATCTGGTCAACGCAATGGCGCAATACGAAGTGCATGTGGCCGATTACTACTATCGCCGCGGCGCTTACCTAGCAGCGGCGAATCGCGCCCAGATCGCGGTGAATGAATATCGCGACGCGCCGGCGATCGAGGAAGCCTTGTTCGTCATGGTGCGCTCGTATGATGCGCTCGGCTTGCCGGAGTTGCGCGATGACGCGGAGCGTGTGATGCGAAAGAATTTCCCGAACAGCGTCTTTTTCAAGGGTGGCCCGGACCGCAGCGGCCCTTGGTGGAAGATCTGGTAAGACCGTTACGCATTTGACAATTCGAACAACCTCGGCGGGTCAGTCCACGACCCGCCGTCGGAACACCCAGCTTTTTTCGGTCGAGGCCTTCTCGTCGAACGCATAGCCTTCGGCATCAAATTCTTTCAGCTTCTCCACTCGCTTGATCCCATTCTCTGCCGCAAAGCGCGCCATCAAGCCGCGCGCCCGTTTCGCATAGAACGAAATCACCTTGTACCTGCCGCCTTTCCAGTCTTCAAAAACCGGTGTGATGATTTGCGCGCGCAGCAGTTTTGGCTTGACTGCCTTGAAGTACTCTTCCGAGGCAAGGTTGACCAGCGTGCCGAACTTCTTCGCTTGCATGGTTTCATCGAGCGCCGCAGTCACGGCATCGCCCCAGAATGCATACAAGTCCTTGCCGCGCGCGTTTGCCAGCCGCGTGCCCATCTCCAGACGGTAGGGCTGCATCAGATCCAGCGGACGCAGCACGCCGTAGAGGCCGGATAAAATACGGATGTGGGTCTGCGCATAGTCAAGTTGTCTTTTCGACAAAGTTGACGCACCCAACCCTTCGTAGACATCGCCGTTGAATGCCAGAATCGCCTGCTTTGCGGCTGGCCGGGTAAATTCGCGTGTCCAGGAGGCATATCGCGCGACGTTCAATACAGCCAAGGGATCGGAAATACCCATGAGGCTGGCAAGCTGTGCCGGCGAGAGCCGTTTCAAGATGTCGATCAGTTCGGCGGAATGCTCGATAAAATCCGGCAAGGTATATTTATCCGTAGACGCCGGTGTGTCATAGTCGAGGGTTTTGGCAGGCGACAGAACGATCAGCATTTGAACCTGGTTTGAATAATCAAGAATGGCCGCAATGATACCGAAACGCATTGTTCTCGACACCAACGTTTGTCTGGACTTGTTTGTCTTCCGCGATCCGCGCTGGGCGTCTCTGCTGGCCGCGCTTCGCGATCGCACCGTCGAAGCAGTCACGCGCAGCGACTGCCGGACCGAATGGTTAATGGTCCTCGAATACAAACACTTGCCGCTGGATCCGGATACGCGCCCAATCGCCGCAGCAGAATTCGATGCCTTGATTACCTGTGTCTCGACTGATGAGACGCGTCCGCGCATCGACATCCAATTACCCGTCTGCAGCGATCCGGACGATCAGAAATTTCTCGAACTGGCACGCGACACCGATGCGCAAACGCTGATCACCAAGGACAAGGCACTGCTGAAGCTCGCCAGGCGAACCGCGCGCGCAGGCTTGTTCGGCATTGTGACACCCGAAAAATGGTCACTCGATGCAACGCTGCAGTGCTCTGTATAAAATGCCACATTCACCATATCTCACTGACCAAGCATGAACACGCCAGCCACTCCCGCCCTGACCGATCACCTGCCCACGTTGCAATCCAGATTGCCCAACGTAGGCACCACGATTTTCACGGTCATGTCCGCGCTGGCGACGGAAAAAGGTGCGGTCAACCTCGGACAGGGTTTCCCCGACTTCGACTGCGATCCGGCATTGATTGATGCGGTGACAGGCGCCATGAAAGGTGGACTGAACCAGTATCCGCCGATGACAGGCGTGCCGGCGCTTAGAGACGCCATTGCGGCGAAGATCGCCGGAATCTACCGGCACAGCTACGATCCTGCGACCGAAATAACGGTAACGGCGGGGGCAACCCAGGCCATCCTGACAGCCATCCTGTGCAGTGTGCATCCCGGCGATGAGGTGCTCATCATCGAGCCGGTCTACGACAGCTACGTCCCGGCGATCGAGCTGGCGGGCGGCAAACCGGTATTCGTGCAAATGGAAGTCGGCCCACAAGGCTATTCGGTCCCCTGGCCCAAGGTCGCCGCGGCGATCAGTGCCCGGACCAGGCTCATCATGATCAACTCGCCACACAATCCAACAGGATCGGTGCTGCGCGAAGCGGATATCCGGACGTTGGCCGATATCGTGCGCGGAACGAATATCCTTATCGTGTCGGACGAAGTCTACGAACACATGGTGTACGACGGTGCACGCCATGAATCGGTATGCCGCCATCCCGAGCTCGCGGCACGCTCATTCGTGATTTCGAGTTTCGGGAAAACCTATCACGTCACTGGCTGGAAAGTCGGCTATGTCGCGGCTCCGGCAGCACTCAGCGCGGAGTTTCGCAAGGTGCATCAGTTCAACGTATTTACCGTCAATACGCCGGTACAGCACGGTCTTGCGCAGTACATGGCGGATCCCCGCCCGTATCTCGATCTGCCGCATTTCTATCAACGCAAGCGCGATCTGTTCCGCAGCGGGCTGAATACAACCCGCTTCAAGCTCCTGCCGTCGGATGGCACGTATTTCCAGTGTGTTGACTATTCGGACATCTCATCGATGCCGGAAGCCGACTTTGCGAAATGGCTGACGGCGGAAATCGGCGTCGCCGCCATTCCTGTATCCGCCTTCTACAACCAGCCGAAGGAATCCGGCATCGTTCGCTTCTGCTTTGCGAAGAAGGACGAAACCCTGCGATCGGCACTTGAAAGGCTTGCACGCCTTTAAAAAGTCTCTTATGCTGCACCTCAATAGTGCGCAAAAGCAACCGATAACAATCATAGCGCCTGATGGCAAAACCGCATCAAGCGGTTAAACGGCCACCGAGCAATACGCACCATATTGCGCACCACGTTGCAAATGTGACAGTGTAGTTCTCGTTCTCGCAACCCAATTCACTCGGAGGGGTAGCATGAGTGACCAGCGGCGCCTCAGTATTGCCGACCTTGTCGTAGGCGAGCCGCTGCCATTTGATGTTTATGGCGAGGGGAACAAGCTGCTGCTCCGCCGAGGCTACATCGTCGAAAGCGAGCGCCTGGCGGAAGAACTGGTGCAGCGCGGCGTCTTCATTGATGCCGGCCAGGCAGAACGTCTCGCCCAGGCAAAGAAGGAAGCGCAAGCTGCCCGGCTCGAAATTCCCTCCGCATTACGCTTCATTAATCTCGCCACCAAGCGCCTCGAACGTCTGCTCTACAACCTGAATAACGAAGACAATGCGCAGGGCAAAATTCTCGAAGTCGCCAAAGCGCTTTCCTACGCGTTCGACATTAACGCCGACATTGCGATCGCAAGCGTGTTTCTTAATCAGGCCGCGGCCAATTACGCGGTGCGACACTGCGTCGACACTGCACTGATTGCACAACTGATTTCGCGAGCGATGAAGAAGTCCCCGGACGAGATACAAGTCACCATGGCTGCCGCATTGACGATGAACATCGCGATGCTGCGGCAGCAAGACCAATTGGAAAACAAGCAGGAGCCCCTCACGCCTTCCGAAACTGAAATCATCAGGACGCATGCCGAGAAAGGCGTGGAAATCCTGAAGCAGGTCGGCGTCACCGATCCGGCATGGCTCTCCTATGTCGAACTCCATCACGAAAACGAAGATGGCTCGGGTTATCCGCTTGGGAAAGAGATCAAGCAAATTCCGCAAAACGCGAAAATCCTTGCCTTGGCCGACCGCTACTGCGCATCCGTCTCGATCAGAAGATACCGCAAGACGCTACTGCCAAGCGCCGCATTGCGCGACGTGCTGCTTCCCGATGGAAAGCCGAGCGATCCCATGCTCGCGGCATACTTCATCAAGGAGTTGGGCCCGCAGCCTCCAGGGAGTTTTGTCCGTCTCCAGAATGGCGAAATCGCGGTCGTGACCCGCAAGGGGAAAGCGGCCAATACGCCGATCGTCCATTCCTTCATCGGGCCACGCGGCGCGCCCTTGTCCTTCCCCATCCAGCGCGACACTGGCAAGGAGCTGTATGCGATCCGCGAGCTCCTTTCAGGACAGCAGGCGAGTTTGCGGTTCAGTATGCAGCAACTCTGGGGAGAAGAAGCAGCGCTCTGACCGGCGTCGTGCAACGAGCGTCATTTGCAATCCGTCACCGGGTTGCTTCGAACGGTATGTCAGGCGCTCTTGCGCTTCATCATCAATTCCTGATTCGCCTTGCGGTCCGCATTCACCCGTTGCGCGGTCGGGCGCTCGCCGAGCATGCGCGCATACTCGCGCACAGGCAAATCCGCCAGCACGTCCGTACCGTAGATGGCCTTCGACGCAAGGCTCACCAAGGGCAGATGAACCATCCCGGCGCAGTCCGCCATCGTGAATTCCGCGCCTGCGATAAACGGCGAAAATTTGGCCAACCGGGCAAAGGCCTTTGCATTGCGGGTCAAGAGCTTTTGTGTCCGCTCCTTGACCTCATCACTCACCTTGCCGCCGAAGAACGCTTCGGCATACAGTTCGCGCGCCACCAGTTCCAGATGCAGTTCCATGAACGTGATCAGTTCACGCACCTTCGCCGCCGCAAACGGATCGGCCGGCAGCAAAGGCTTTTCCGGGTAAGCTTCCTCGAGATACTCCATCATCACCTGCGATTCACACAGCGTCCCTTGCTCCGTTTCGAAGAACGGCACTTTGCCGAGGGGCGAACGCGCGAGCAACTCGGGCGAGCGATCAGTCCAGACCAGCTCCTCCTCAAATGCAATGCCTTTTTCAAGCAAGGCGAATTTGACTTTGTTGTAGTAATTGCTGACGGCGAAGCCGCAGAGTTTCAGCATGAGTGTCTCCCTGAGTTGTTGATATTGAACGTTCAAGCTTACCTCAAGCTGCGCGTGCTTGCTGGCTGCTCCCAATGCGGTTGACGGATGAACAAACCAATTCCGCCCATTTCGGCAATAATATCGATCACAAGCCACTCACCCGATCCAACATGTCCGCCGAACTCCAAGCTTCACGCCAAGACGCAACGCTGATTCTGACATTGTCCAACCCAGGCGCAAAAAACGCGCTGCACCCGGACATGTATGCCGCCGCCATCGAGACCCTGTCGACCGCAGAGCGCGACGACTCGGTCCGCGCCGTGGTATTGACCGGCGCCGACCAATGCTTTTGCTCGGGCGGCAATCTCAACCGTCTCCTCGAGAACCGGAGCCGGGACAAGTCGGTGCAGGCGGAATCCATCGATAATCTGCACGGATGGGTCGAAGCGATCCGCAATTGCCCGAAACCCGTCATCGCTGCGGTCGAAGGCGTCGCCGCCGGGGCAGGCTTTTCCCTGGCGCTCGCCTGCGACCTGATCGTGGCCGGTGCATCGACGAAGTTTGTCATGGCCTATGTCAATGTCGGGCTGACGCCGGATGGCGGTGGTTCTTGGTTCCTGACACAGGCATTGCCGCGCCAGCTCGCGGCAGAAATACTGCTCGAAGGCAAACCCGTTCTTGCGCCAAGATTGCATGAGCTTGGCCTCGTCAATAAGCTGGTCGCCGACGGTACCGCGCTGGATACGGCGCTGACCTGGGCCGATGAACTGGCGGCGCGCTCGCCAAATGCCGTCGAGCGCATCAAATCGCTCACACACGAGGCGCTCGACAATACGCTTGCGCAGCATTTCGAATCGGAAAAGCGGAATTTCGTCGAAAGCCTGCATCATCGCGATGCGCAAGAAGGTATCAGCGCATTCCTCGACAAAAGAAAGCCCCACTACAAATGATTTCCCCAAAAAGACGGCGCATCTACCTGATGCGCCATGGCAGCGTCACGTATTTCGATAACGAGGGCAAGCCCTTCCTCCCTGAAATGGTGCCGCTGAACGAGCTGGGCCGCGAGCAAGCGAGTGCCGCCGGCCAGGTGTTTGCGCAGGAGAATCTGCATTTCGATCGGGTCATTGTGTCCGGACTCCCTCGAACCGTGGAGACCGCCACGCGCGTGCTGGCCGAAACCGGGCAGAAAATCGAACTCGAGCATTGGAGCGACCTCGAGGAGCTGCGCGGCGGCAAACTGTCTGCCATTCCCGACGAAAGCCTGAAGGAAGCCTTTGTGGGCGCATTCGATGGCCTGGTGCCGGAACACAAGCAGTTCCTCGGCGGTGAAACCATAGGGCAATTGATGGACCGCGTACACCCCTGTATCGATCGGCTGCGCGCCGACAAGTCCTGGGACACCGTATTGCTGGTGCTGCATGGCGGGGTCAATCGTGCCATTCTGTCCTATGCACTGACCAACCAGCGCCTGTTCCTCGGCAACCTGGCGCAGACGGCCGGATGCATCAATGCGATCGACATCGGCGATCATCGTGCCGATTGGGTGGTGCGCATGGTCAATTACTCGCCGCTCTCCGAGCTGCAAGGCGACACGCGCCATACCACGATGGAAGTTCTGCTGGAGCAATACAAGAAATCGCGCGGTTTGTAAAACGCTGCATTCGTCCATCACGTCGAGCGAACATCAAGAAATAGTACGGTCGTACGTTTTTATGCTGTAAAATCGCTTAATACCCATTTCGCGTCTATGACAAAGGAGACAAGATGTTCGAAGAATTCATGGGCACACGGCCGGTTTCGGATCGCCAGAAGTTCGATATCGCGGCCATGCAAACCTATATGCACGAGCATGTCGAGGGCTTTTCGGGTGACTTGAGCGTCGAGCAGTTCAAAGGCGGCCAGTCCAACCCCACCTTCAAGCTGACCGCTGGCGGCAAGAGCTACGTGCTGCGCACAAAACCCGGACCGGCCGCAAAGCTGCTGGCCTCCGCCCATGCCATCGACCGCGAATTCCGCGTCATGAATGCGCTCAACAAGGCGGGATTCCCGGCGGCGAAGCAGTACGCGCTCTGCAACGATGAGTCGGTCATCGGCCGCGCCTTCTACATCATGGAATTCGTCGACGGCCGCGTGATATGGGATCAGGCGATGCCCGGCATGACACCGGCAGAACGCGCCGCGCATTATGACGAAATGAACCGCGTGATCTCCCAGTTGCATACGATCGATTACGCTGCGATCGGCCTGGCTGATTTCGGCAAGCCGGGCAATTACTTCGCGCGCCAGATCGACCGCTGGACCAAGCAGTACCGTGCGTCGGAGACCGAAAAGATCGAAGCCATGGACCACCTGATCGAATGGCTTCCGAATAATATTCCTCCGGGCGACGAAACCAGCATCGTCCATGGCGACTATCGCCTGGACAATATGATTTTCCATCCGACCGAGCCGCGTGTGCTGGCCGTGCTGGATTGGGAATTGTCGACATTGGGCCACCCGCTGGCCGACTTCTCCTACCACTGCATGAGCTGGCATATCGCACACGACCAGTTCCGCGGCATCGGCGGCCTTGACCTGAAGGCGCTCGGCATTCCGAGCGAAGACGAGTACATCGCGAAGTATTGCGAACGGACCGGCAAAACCATCCGCAAGCAAGACTTCAACTTCTATCTCGCCTACAACATGTTCCGCATGGCGGGCATTTTGCAAGGCATCATGAAGCGCTATGTTGACGGCACTGCCGCGAGCGAAGCCGCGCTGAAGAACGGCCAGTCGACCCGGCCGATGGCCGAGATGGGCTGGAGGTACGCATCCGGCCAGAAAAGCTGACCGAGGCAATACGGCAATCAGGCATCCTGCTCAAAGCGAAGAATCTCAAACCGCTGCATAATCATGTGGCGTTTGAGATTCCAGAAAAACAAGCAGGAGAAAAAATGATCGACGTCTATTCCGAGGCCACGCCGAATGGCCACAAGGTACACATCATGCTGGAGGAGTGTGGCCTGCCCTATCGGGTACACCATATCAACATCGGCCAGGGCGATCAGTTCAAGCCTGAATTCCTGGCGATTTCCCCCAACAACAAGATTCCCGCCATCGTCGACGCTGACGGGCCCGACGGCAAACCGATTTCTCTGTTCGAATCCGGTGCCATTCTCGTCTACCTCGCCAGCAAAGCCGGCAAGTTCCTCGGCGAGACGGATCGGCAAAAGTTCATGACGTTGCAATGGCTGATGTTCCAGATGGGCGGCGTCGGGCCGATGCTCGGGCAGGCACATCACTTCCGCATCTATGCGCCGGAAAAAATCGAGTACGCGATCAACCGCTACACCAATGAAGCCAAGCGCTTGTATGGCGTCATAGATGGGCAGCTGTCGAAGAATGCGTATCTGGCCGGCGATGAATACACGATCGCCGACATTGCGACCTTCCCCTGGCTGCGCTCATGGAAGAACCAGGGCATTGACTGGGACGATTATCCGAATGCGAAGCGCTGGTTCGACGAAATTAGCGAGCGCCCGGCGGTGATGCGCGGCGTTGAAGTGCTGGCAAATGCGCGCAAACCACTGCTCGACGACAAGTCAAAGGAAATCCTTTTCGGCGCGACCCAGTACCAACGGCACTAGTGCTACTGCGTCATAAATTTAAATTTCTACGCTGACAGCACGGGCACCGTTCCAAGCGACTGACCAGGCCAATGACCAGCATCAGCCGCAGCGACCGGATCGAATCAGGCACATGGCGCTGCGCCCGCACCGGCCCCGCGCGGGCGGTAACCTTCGGGTAAGGCAGGTGGCGGGCGTTGCTGCGCTTTTTTTTGACGCAAGCGCTGTCCGAGCAAGAAACCATAGGCCGCGATGCACACGCTCGCATGATGATGAAAGCCGCGCCAGCCCCGCCCTTCGTAATGCCCCAATCCGAATTCCTGTTTCAATTCTTCATAATCGCGTTCAATGCGCCAGCGCAT